>CAXBCP010000042.1:0-36647 GCA_963974055.1 uncultured Rhodospirillaceae bacterium | reverse complement strand
GCTAGTTCCGGAAGCCCGGCTGTTCGCGGTCCATCCAGCGCATCAGGGCGGGCCAGCGGTCGCCTTCGGAATTGCCGTTGATCGACCAGGCCTGTTGGGCGGAATGTTCGCACAGTTCGGGCGACAGCAGGCTGATGCGCGGATCGTCCGCCGTGGTGGCGTTGATCATGATCTGCGCGACACAGCTTTTTTCGAGGTGATACATCAGCGTGAACGCTTCCGCGATCGTGCGGCCCGCCGTCAGCAGGCCGTGATTGCGCAGGATCAGAACCCGGTGTTCGCCCAGACTCTGCACCAGCCGTTCGCGTTCGCCGAGTTCGAGCGAGACGCCTTCATAGTCGTGATAGCCGATGCGGTTGTAGAACCGCACCGCATCCTGGTTGATCGGCAGCAGCCCGCATTTGAGCGCCGACACTGCCAGCCCCGCTTCGGTATGGGTGTGGAGCACGCAGCCGACATCCTTGCGTGCCGCGTGGATGGCGCTGTGAATGGTGTAGCCCGCGGCATTGATGCCATAGGGCGTGTCGTCCAGCACGTTGCCGTCGAGGTCGATCTTGACCAGGTTCGAGGCCGTGATCTCGTTGAACATCGGCCCGTAGGGATTGATCAGGATATGGCCTTCCTCGCCCGGCACCGCCGCGGAAATGTGGTTCAGGTTGAGATGGTGCCAGCCGTAATGGAACACAAGGCGGTAACACCCGGCAAGATCGACGCGGGTCTGCCATTCCGCGGCCGAGACGCGGTCGCGGACGCCGGGGGGATCCATCAGCTCGCCGTGCGCCCGTCCGATATCGTCCGATTTCAGTTGCGTTGCCATGCTGGCCTCCTGTCAGGGTCGGGAAACGCTATGCGTTCCGGCGGAATTGTACAAGCCGTCCGGCGCCGCCTATTCGGCCGCCGCCTTCTTCGGGTTCAGGTGCTGGACATACACTTTGACGGAGTCCTGCATGGTCCGGGATTTGTCGATGGTTTCGCGGCTTTCCGCCCCGAACGGCGTCGAATCCAGCAGCCGGTACATGTCGGCCGCCCCCTTGTGGTAATTCGACGTCACCCCGACCGATTCATAGGTCTCGGCGATCTGCTCCATCTCGCCGATCCAGCGTCCGGCATCCGCCGGCAGAACCGACACCCGGCGTTCCATGCGCGCGAGCGCATCGGGCTGGCTGGCGCCCCACTCGGCTTCCATCACGTCGCGGATACCCAGCGCCTCCGCCGCCGTATAGGCCGCGGTCAGAAGGGAATCGGTGCCCTTGGTGACGGAAGCGTAGATCATCTTTACCGCCGATGCCCGGCCGATTTCGTCGCCGAGCTGGATGATCGTCTTGCCGTTGCCGTCGAGTTCATCCATCAGCGCGGCGGACGGGCCCGATACGTAAAGCTTCGAAATCGCCTTCGATTTCAGCGGCGCCCAGCCGATGATTCCGCCATCGATGAAATCCGCCCCGGCATCCGCCATCACCGCGGCGATCCGCCTGGCGGTGGTCGGCGCGATGGCGTTCATATCGGCGAAGGGCGGCGCCTTGCCGGTTTTCTTCATGGCGGCCGCGACATCGGCGGCGATCGCCTCGGCCCGTTCGGGCGGCATGATGGACAATACCAGATCGGCCTCGGTCACCAGCGTTTCCAGATCGGGTACTTCGCGAAAGCCCGCGCGTTCGGCCCGCATCCGGGTCTCGGCGCTGCGCCCGGCGAGAACCGTGATCACGTCGATACCCTGTCCCTTGATCGACGCACCGACACCTTCGCCCATATCACCCGGGCTCAGGACCGCTACTGTTTTCAATGCCATTCTCGCCTCCGTAAATATAATTGCCCGGAGATTACCCGGAGAACCGTCAACGGGCCATCCCCCGACACAATCCCGAAGCCCCAAACCCCGGCACCGAGATACTGACACGTACGCCAGAAGAAAAAGCCGGCGTCCCGGGGGCACAGGACGCCGGCTCCGCTGGCCGCATGCGGCGACGCGGGTTACGCGTCGCGCAGCGGCAGGGCTACGTAAAGATCGTTCCCTTTACGGTTCACGAGAACCAGCAGGGCTTTCCGTTGGTCGTTTTTGCCGCCGGCCAGCGCTTTTTCCAGAATCCGCGCGACATCGGCGGGACTGGAAACGTTCTGGCCGGAAATCCGGCGGATCACGTCGCCGGGACGAACGCCCTTTTCGGCGGCGATACCGTCGGGATCGACGGCGGTGACGACAACGCCGGCATCGTCCCGCCCGAGACCGAACCGCGCCCGCGCCGCATCGTCGAGCGCGGCGAGCTTCATGCCGAAGCGGGGCGCATCCGTTTTCGACGGGCCCGCGGCGGCGACCTTGTCCGCCCTGGGCATGGCGCCGATGGTGACGGCAAGGGTGCGTTCGGATCCGCCGCGGAAGACGGTCATCTTCGCATCCTGACCGGCGGCCAGGTTGGCGATGTAGCGCGGCAGTTCGCGCAGCGTTTCGATCCGCTCGCCGTTAACCGCCACGATGACGTCGCCGGAACGCAGGCCGGCCCGTGCGGCGGGGCTCCCGTCGTTGACGGCGGATACCAGCGCGCCTTCGGGTTTCGCCATGCCGAGACCGGCGGCGAGATCGGGGGTAACAGTCTGGATATTCACGCCGAGCCAGCCGCGCGATACCGAACCGTTCTTGATGAGCTGGGCGATAACGTTCTTCGCCATGTTGGACGGCACCGCGAAGCCGATCCCGGCACTGACGCCGGTCGGCGAAATGATGGCGGTGTTCACGCCGATGACCTCGCCGCGGACGTTAAAGGTCGGCCCGCCCGAATTGCCCTTGTTGATGGGCGCATCGATCTGCAGGAAATCGTCATAGGGCCCGGCGCCGATATCGCGGCCGCGCGCCGAGACGATACCGGTGGTCGCCGTCTGGCCGAGCCCGAACGGGCTGCCCATCGCGATGACCCAGTCGCCGATTTTAGAGGCGTCGGAATCGCCGAACGAGACATAGGGGAATTTTTCGTCGGGGATTTTCCCGTCCGCCTTGACCCTGAGCAGCGCAAGATCGGTTTTGGGATCGCGTCCGACCAGTTCCGCTTCGAACGTATCGCCGCCCTTGAGCATCACTTCGATCTTGTCGGCGTTTCCGACGACGTGGTTGTTGGTCACGATGTGGCCGTCGGCATCGACAAAGAAACCGGACCCCATGCCCTGGACACGCGGCGCGCGGCGCTGCTGGCGGTCGGGGGTACCGAACCGGTAGCCGAAGCGCTTGCCGAATTCCTCGCTGAAGAAACGCTTGAACGGTTCCGGTATTTCGTCGGCACCGGCGGCACTCTGCGGTGCCGAGCCGGTCACCCGGATCGACACGACCGCCGGGCCGACGCGTTCGATGATTTCGGAAAAACTGCCGGGCAGGCTGCGGGATTCGAGCGCCGCAACCGACGGTGTGCCGACCGACGACGCTGCAAGATTCTTGCTCGACAGGACACCCCCGGCGGCGCCCAGTGCCGCGACCGCGCCCAGCGCCGCAACGGCGGTAACCGATTTGGTGAATTTCTGCTTCGACATCGCATTTCTCCACATTCAGATGTTGCCTTCACGATCGAATATGGCGCGGTTCGCCTTACGACCGCCTGTCCGCCGGATTACAAATTCGTAATGTTGCCAGACATTTCGGGTCGGGGTGCCAGACCCGATAGATATGAGAATTCACTTTTTCGTCACCCGCGGACGTGATACCAATTTCATAATGACAAGATAATTCTTGCAACTCTCGAGGGAGAAAACGGATGAAATCGACAGGAAACATGGGCCGGCGAAGCTGGCTCAGAGGAACATTCGCCGCGGTCGCCATGGCTGCGGGCCTTTCGCTCGCGGCCCCTGCCCAGGCCGCCGATACGATCAAAATCGGCTTCAGCATGGCGCTGACCGGCGGTCTTGCCGGCGCCGGCAAGGGTGCGCTGATCGCGATGCAGATCTGGGCCAAGGACGTGAATGCCCGCGGCGGCATCCTGGGAAAGCAGGTCGAACTTAAATTCTACGACGACCAGACCAACCCGGCGACCGTGCCCGGCATCTATACGAAGCTGCTGGATGTCGACAAGGTCGATTTCGTGGTGTCCGGATACGGCACCAACCTGATCGCGCCGGCAATGCCGATCGTCATGCAGCGCGGCCTGGTGTTTCCGTCGCTGTTCGGACTCGCGGTTAACGAGAAGTTCAACTACCCGAACTATTTCCAGATCATGCCCGCCGGCCCGAGCCCCCTGACCGACTGGTCGAAGGGCTTTTTCGATGTCGCGATGGCGCAGAACCCGCGCCCGAAAACGATCGCGCTTGTCGGCGCCGATGCGGAATTCGCCCGCAACGCGGTCAAAGGCGCGCGGGAGAACGCCAAGAAACTGGGCATGAAGATCGTATACGATCAGACATACCCGCCCCGCACCGCCGATTATTCCCCCATCATCCGTGCCATCCAGGCGCGCAAGCCTGATATCGTCTTCGTCGGCTCCTATCCGCCGGATTCGGTCGGCATGGTCAAGGCGGCGACCGAAATCGGTCTCAAGACGCGGATGTTCGGCGGCGGCATGGTGGGGCTGCAATTCGCGTCCATCATGACGGCGCTGGGGCCGAAGCTGAACGGGATCGTCAATTACGATTTCTGGGTGCCGGAACCGACCCTGAAATTCGAAGGCGTCGAAGCCTTCCTCGCCAAGTACCAGGAAGCGGCAAAGGGCCAGGGCGTCGATCCGCTCGGCTTCTATCTCCAGCCCTATGCCTATGCCTATCTCCAGGTGCTCGAACAGGCCATCACCGCGACCAAGAGCATGGACCACGCCAAGGTCGGCGCCCATATGCGGACGTCGACATACGACACCGTTGTCGGCAAGGTCAGCTTTGCCAAGAACGGCGAATGGGCCAAGACCCGCGTGCTGATGGTCCAGTACCAGGGCGTCAAGGACAACAAGCTGGAAACGTTCGCGAAACAGGGAACCCGCGTGGTTCTCTATCCGCCCGAATGGAAATCCGGGGACATCAACTTCCCTTATTCCAAATAGCGGCGCGAATAATGCCCGCAAACGGGCGTAAACAGCACTTTGAGGCGGCCGTCCCGGCATAACCCGGGACGGCCGCCGGCAAAGGGCGCACCACAGGCAGGCCTCCTCCCAACAACAGGGCTACTTATCCGGTGTTTTCTTTCGATCTTCTCGCGAATGCATTGGTGGCGGGCGTATTGCTCGGCGGCTTCTACGCGGCGGTCAGCCTGGGGCTGACGGTGGCGTTCGGCCAGCTCGACATCGTCAATATCGCCCACCCCGCCTTCGTCATCCTCGGTTCGTACATCGCCTATATGTGCAACAGCTTATGGGGATTCGATCCGATCCTCGTCGGGCTTCTCGCGACACCGGTATTCTATTTCATCGGTGTCGGCGTCTACCGGATCTATTACGAGAGTTTCGAACGCAAGGGAGATGAAGCGCTGCGCGGGCTCGCGTTTTTCTTCGGCGTCATGTTCATCATCGAGGTCGGGCTGATCATCGCCTACGGCGTCGATTTCCGCTCGGTTCAGGCGCCGTATATCGGCCAGAACTGGGAGATCGGGACCATCGGCATACCGACCCGTATGTTCGTGCCGTTCTGCGTGTCGATCATCATGTTTCTCGCGGTCTACCTGTACATGTCGCGGACCTTCAACGGCCGCGCCATCATGGCGGTCGCGCAGGACCGTCTTGCCCTGCAGCTGATGGGCGCGGACCCGGTGAAGATCAAGCAGCTCGGTTTCGGCATCGGCATCGGCACGACGGCCCTTGCCGGCGCGTTGCTGATCATCATCATCCCGGTGGAACCGTCGGTCGGCCGGTTGTATATCGGCCAGGTGTTCGCCATCGCGGTCCTCGCCGGGCTGGGATCCATCCCCGGCACGCTGATCGCCGCGATCATCCTCGGCATCGCCGAAAGCCTCGTCTCCACTTTCTACGGCCCGTCCTGGGCACCCGCTGTCGCCTTCGGCATTCTGCTGCTGGCGCTGGCGTTCCGCCCGCAGGGCCTGTTCGGACGGTGAGGCGGATATGAAACTGAATTCCTTCTGGCTCTGGGCCGTCCTCATCGCCGCCGCCGGTGCGGCGCTGACGATTTTCGACGTCATCGTCATCAACAAGTTCATCTATTTCGCCAGCTACGTCGTGCTGCAATACGTTATCCTGGCCACGGCCTGGAACATCATGGGCGGCTATATGGGCTACGTGAATTTCGGCTCCGCCGGGTTCTTCGCCGTCGGCGCCTATAGCTCCGTCGTGCTGTACAAGCTGATCCAGGCGCCGCTGCTGGTGATGATCCCGGTTTCGGGCATCGTCTGCGCCCTGCTCGGCCTCGGGATGGGCTACCTTACCCTCCGGCTCAGGGGCGTGTTCTTCGCCATCGCCACGCTGGCCATGGCGATCGTGCTGGAGACATTGATTACCAACTGGGAATATGTCGGCGGCGCGTCCGGCGCCTATGTCCTGCGGCCGCGCACGATCGAGCCGTTCGGCGACTATATCGAGTTCCTGTTCTTCGTCATGCTGATCCTCGCGATCTTCGCGGTCGCCGTCGCCCGCTGGGTCGAACGGTCCAAGATCGGGCGCGGATTTTCGGCTATCCGCGACGACGAACTGGCGGCCGAATGCACCGGCGTGCCGACCCTGAAGCTCAAACTGCTGGCCACGACGATATCGGGTTTCCTGATGGGGATCGCGGGGGCGCCGTTCGCCATGTATGTCGGCTTCGTGGAACCCGCATCGGCCTTCAACCTGGTCTACGCGGTCAATTCGATCGCCATGCCGATGATCGGCGGGGCGACGACCTGGCTCGGCCCGCTGGTCGGGGCCCTGCTGCTCGGCACGGTGCAACAGGTCGCGACGGTGACCATCTCGTCCGAACTGAACCTGCTGATCGTCGGCGTGCTGCTGGTCTTCTTCGTGATCGCCGCGCCGGACGGTATCGTCGGGCTGGTCCGCAAATGGCGGGGAGGCGGCAAATGACCGACATTTCTTCCGGCACCGAGCGCCTGCTCGACGTTCAGGGCGTGGTCAAACGGTTCGGCGGTTTCACGGCGCTGAACGGCGTCGACCTGCATGTCGACAAGGGCGAACGCCTCGGTCTGATCGGGCCCAACGGGTCCGGCAAGACGACGATGATCAACTGCATTTCCGGCGCACTGGCCAATGACGACGGAAAGATCGTGTTCAAGGGCGTCACGATGGACGGCAAGAAGCCGAACGAACGCACGCAGCTCGGCATCGCGCGGTCCTTCCAGATTCCGAAACCTTTCGGCACCATGACCGTGCTGGAAAATCTGGCCATCCCGCTCGAATACGTATCGCGCACGCCGCCCCGCCAGGTACGCGAAAAGGCGATGGACATCCTGGAGACGATCGGACTGGCGGAGCGCGCTGACCAGAATTCCGGCAGCCTGACCCAGATCGACATGCGCCGGCTGGAACTCGCCCGCGCCATGGCGGCCAGCCCCGACCTGCTGATATCGGACGAGGCGATGGCCGGACTGTCGTCGAACGAGGTGGACGACATCCTCGACATCCTGTTCAAGCTGAACGAACGCGGCATCACGATCATCATGATCGAGCACATCATGCGCGCGGTGATGCGGTTTTCGGAACGCATTGCCGTACTGGATGCCGGCCAGAAAATCGCAGACGGCACCCCGGACGAAGTCGTCAACAACCCCGAAGTCGAGAGGGCCTATCTCGGTGAGTAGGATCGTAATAGACAATATCGAAGCGGGATACGGATCGGTCCGTGTCCTGCATGGCGTTTCCATCACCGTCGAGGCGGGCGAAACCGTCGCCCTGCTGGGCACGAACGGAAACGGCAAATCCACCCTGATCAAATGCCTGATGGGCATGGTTGCGCCGACTTCCGGCAGCGTGACGCTGGAAACCGACGACGGCGAAAAGATCGACCTGATCGGCAGGACGCCCCAGGATATCGTCGATCTCGGCATCGCGCTGGTGCCCGAAGGCCGCCGCCTGTTTCCCCGGCTGACGGTCGAGGAAAACCTGATGCTCGGCGCCTACCGGGAATCGGCGCGCGAACATATCGACGCCAATCTCGCATTTTCGTTCGAAGCCTTTCCGGTGCTTGCCGACCGCCGCCGCCAGCTTGCCGGATCGATGTCCGGCGGCGAACAGCAGATGCTGGCGCTCGCCCGCGCCCTGATGTCGGAACCGCGCATCCTGCTGGTCGACGAGCCGTCCGTCGGCCTGGCGCCGATCCTGGTCAGCCGCATGATCGCCAAGATCAAGGAACTGAAAGACCGGCGGAACCTGACGGTGCTGATGGCCGAACAGAACTTCAACCAGGCCATCAAGATCGCGGATCGCGGCTATATCATCGTTCACGGCGAGATCGCGTTCGCCGCCGGCTCGGCGCAGGAACTCGCCGATAACGACATGGTGAAGCAGTACTATCTCGGCGCCTGAACCGTGCCCCGCAGCGCGGCAAGCCAAAGACCGGAAAATTCAGGCGGCGGGACGGAATATAAAATTATTGGTCGGCGCGGCGATGCCGGGTCCCGCCGCAAACGGCGCCAGCTCATCGCCGGCAACGCAGAACGTCCGGTAGCCAAAGGCCTCGATCCGCGCGATGGCGTCGTGCAGCGGCACCCCGTTCTGGCTTTCGTCGATTTCGACCAGCAGCACCGGCCTGTCGCGGCGCAGGGTTTCCGCCGCGCCGGCGATCACTTCCATCTCGAATCCTTCGACATCGATCTTGATGAAGGACACGTCCGTGAATCCGTATTCGTCGAGCCGTTCCTGACGGACCGGCCAGCGCTGCACGTCCTTGCCGCCCATATACTTGGCTTCCTGCAACGAGCCGCCCTGGTTCGAATACCGCCCGTTGCGGTGAATCGGCAGTATCAGTTCCGCCTTGCCGGCGGCGTCCGACAGCGCGACCTCGAACGTATCGACATTCCGCGGCACGCTGCGCGCAAGCTGGGCATACATTTTCGGATTGGGCTCGAACGCCTTCACTTCGGCGGCAATCCGGCTCAGCAGCCAGGCATACAGCCCCTTATTCGCGCCGACATCGATGGCGACCGAACCCGGCCGCACCAGCCGGTCGAGAAAGTGAAGTTCGCGTTCGCCCTTTTTCAGCCGCCGCGCGACGAGGTTGCGCAGATACAGCCTGGGCGGCACGAGCGCGTATTTGACACGCTCCTCGAACGAGAAAAACCTGGGGTCGGCACGCCAGTCCTGGGCCACGGAAACCTCTTGCTTTCACGGGGGCCGCGTCGCGCGGCCGGTGGCCTATTGGTACCCTGAAACGCGGCGGAAGTGCAGGCCCAATCAGCCCTGTTCCAGTTCGCTGTCCCAGTACAGGAAATCGCGCCAGCTTTCGTGCAGGAAATTCGGCGGAAACGAGCGCCCGTTGCTTTGCAGCCGGTGGTTCGACGGCTCCACCGGCGCGCGCGCCGGGATCATGCCGCAGACTTCCGGCAACCGGTTCCCCTTGATCAGGTTGCAGTCGGAACAGGCGGCGACGACATTGTCCCAGCTCGTCTGGCCGCCGCGCGAGCGGGGAATGACGTGATCGAAGGTAAGTTCGGACGTGCCGGGCGTGTCGCCGCAATACTGGCAGGCGAACCGGTCGCGCAGGAAGACGTTGAACCGCGTGAATGCCGGGTTGCGCGACAGCGGCACATATTGCTTGAGCGCGATGACGCTGGGCAGCCGCATCGCGAAACTCGGAGAGCGGACCTCGTCCTCGTATTCGGACACGATGTTGACCCGGTCCAGGAACACCGCCTTGACGGCATCCTGCCACGACCAGATGGAAAGCGGGAAATAGCTGAGCGGCCGGAAATCGGCGTTCAGGACCAGCGCCGGAGAATCCCCCCTCACGGCTTTAGTCCCAAAGTCCAGACGACCTTCGCGACAGCGATCATATCCCGAAAAGATTAGCCGCCGTTTTCGGTAAGGGCAACTGGCAGAACGTGAAGATTTTGTGAATAATTATCCACAGCCCACAGGATATTGTGGCGCCCGCCGCGGGCCGCGACGCCCCGGCAGCCGTCAGCCAGGCTAGTTCCCGAGGACCCGCTTCACGAATTCCAGCCCGATCCGGATACCGTCCTCGTCGATTCCGTGACCGAGCCCGGGGCGGACATGGGTCTCGACCTCAACCCCGCAGCTCTTCAGCGCGGCGGCCGCGGTTTCCATGTCGGACACCGCGAGCAATTCGTCGGAATCGCCATGGACCATCACGACCGGCGGCTTCGAGCGGATTTCGTCCGCCAGCCGGTCGGGCGATTCCATCCGCCCGGAATACCCGACGATGCCGGCAACCGCCTTTTCGCGGCGCGGCGCGGTGAACAGCGACATCATCGTGCCCTGGGAAAATCCGATCAGCACCAGGTTTTCCTCGGTCAGGCCGCGGCGGTCGAGCTGCTCGGTGACAAAATTGTCGAATATCGCCGCGGTCGATCGGATCGCCGCCAGCCTTTCCGCCGGGTCCTGCATCCAGACGTCGTACCACTGATATCCGAACGGCGCGCCGGCGCAGCGATAGGGCGCATTCGGCGATATGAATGCCGCGTCGGGCGCCACATGGGCGAAATACTGGGACAGCGAAAACAGGTCGTTTCCGTCGGCGCCGTAGCCGTGGACAAAGATAATCAGCTGTTTCGCCGGACCGCCGGAGGCGGGTTCCGCTTCCGGGCCGGACAGTTGGGGAAGATCGTTCATTGGAGGTTCCGCAGATTGTGACCGGGCAAGGTATAAATCATTTCGGCCGCGGTGTGTTGAGATAGTGATGCCACAGGATCCGCGCAGCGACGCTGCGCCAGGGCCGCCAGTGCGCGCCGATTTCGTTCAACCGGTCCGGGCCGGGGCGCGAGTCCAGCCCCTTGATCGAATGCGCCGCCGCCTGCAGCGCAATATCGCCGACCGGCCAGACATCGGGGCGCATCAGGCTCATGAGCAAATACACATCCGCGGTCCACGCGCCGATGCCTTTCACCTGCATCAGGTGATCGCGCACGGCGGCGTCGTCCATGCGCGGCAGACGGTCGATCCGCACCGTCCGGTCGAGGATGCATTCGGACAGATGGCGGATATACCGGGTTTTCTGACGGCTGACGCCGGCGCCGCGGAACCGGTCGTCGGTCAGGGACAGCATGTTTTCCGGCGCGACTTCGCCCGCCGCCGCGGCAAGCCGGTCATACGCCGCCCGCGCCGACGCCAGCGAGACCTGCTGTTCGAGAATCAGCAGCACAAGCGTCTCGAACCCCCGCGAACGCTTCCAGATGGGCGGATTGCCGATTTCTTTGATGACGGCGCCCAGATCGGGGTCCCGACGTGCTAGGATGGTTAACGCTTTATTAAACGTCTCAAGGGTAAGTCGGCTGTGCATCGGAATGTTCCGGCTGATGGCGGGCGCGACCGCCTTGTTCCAGGGACGTGAATTCTATCTCACAGAAATGACAGCATGGCAAAACGCAGAACGTCCGGAGAAACCACGCGGTTCGCACCGAGCCCGACCGGCTATCTTCACATCGGTCACGTATTCTCGGCGCTGACGGCCTTTCACGCGCGCGGCCGGGGGGGCACCTTCCACCTGCGGATCGAGGATATCGATCCCGTGCGGTGCAAGGACGAATTCACCGACGCCATTCTCGAAGACCTGGCATGGCTGGGGCTCGAATGGGAAACCCCCGTCCGCAAGCAATCGGACCATATGAAGGACTATGACGTCGCCCTGCAGAAACTCGCCATCAAGGGCCTGCTATATCCGTGTTTCTGCACGCGCTCCGAGATCAAGGCCGAGATCGAGCTGTCGGGCCACGCGCCCCACGGCCCCGACGGGCCGGTTTACCCGGGCGTTTGCCGCAAGTTGTCGGCGGAGAAACGCGAGGACCGCCTGGACGACGGCGATCCCCATGTAAAACGTATCGACATGGCGGGCGCGGTCGCCATTGCCGGTCCGCTGGCCTGGAAAGACACCGGCATGGGCATGACAAAGGCGAATCCGAAAAGGTTCGGCGACGTGGTGCTGGCCCGCAAGGATGTGCCGACCAGCTATCATCTTGCGGTCACGGTGGACGACCACCTCCAGGACATTTCGCTGGTGACGCGCGGCGCCGACCTTGCCCCGTCGACGGAAATTCACAGGCTGTTGCAGGGGCTGCTCGGCTACACGACGCCGACCTACGCCCATCACCGCCTGATCAAGGATACGACCGGCCGCCGCCTCGCCAAGCGCGACCAGGACATGAGCATCCGCGCGCTGCGCGAATCCGGCTACACGCCGGAAGAGGTGATCGGCATGTCGGGATTCGAAAAATAGCCTTCCCCGCGACACTGTACCGGTCACAGGAATTTGCTATGACTTGCCCGTTCCGCAATACAATCCGGTCCGCCCGCCGCGCGCCCGGTCGAACGGAGATGCCGCAGAATGTCTGACGATGTGCCAGGCACGATCGAAAAAGCCCTTGCGATCAATCTGGATCCGCTGAAATACGGCACCATCGTCGAAATCGGCGCCGGCCAGGAAGTCGCCCGCTGGTTTTTCCAGGCCGGCGCCGCCGCCGGCACGATCGCCAAGACCATGTCCGCCTACGACATGAAGTTCAGCGACGAAATATACGGCGCCGCCGAGGACCGGCGCTATGTTTCGCGCGGCAGGCTCGAACGCATGCTGGAACGGGAATTCGACCTGCTCCTTTCGCGCATCGGGGAACACCGCCCCGACGGGTCCACCTTTTTCACCTTCGCCGATACCGTCGCGGCGCAGGGGTTCAGGAAACGCCAGGAATGCCACGGCTGGATCGGCGTCCGCTTCCAGTCGGCGGCGAATCAGGTACCGGACGAGATCATCCTGCATGTCCGCATGCTCGACGACACCAACCTGGAACAGCAGGACGCGCTCGGCATTCTCGGCGTGAACCTGATCCACGGCGCCTATTACCATGCCGATACGCCCGAAAAACTGCTCGCCGGCCTGACCGACAACCTAAAATGGGGCCGGGTCGAAATCGACCTCGTCGAGTTCAGCGGCCCGACCATGGGGAAATTCGACAACCGCCTGATGGCGCTGGAACTGGTGAAGGCCAGCCTGACGCCGGCGACCCTGTTCGCCCCCGACGGCGGCGTCGTGATCCCCGCCGAAGCGCTGTACAAGCGCAGCGTGCTCGGCATGCGCAGCGCGTTCCGTCCCGTTGCCGGCGAAGGATTGCTGCGCTTTGCCCATGCGCGCGAACTGTTCGCCGAGAAATGCGCCGCCGGGAAACCCCCCATCCAGATCGCCGAAATGACCATGGCCGCGATCCTCAACGAGGACGGCATCGACACCGCCGATTTTCTGGAACGGGTCAACGCGCTGACCGATCTCGGGTTTCACGTGCTGATATCGGAATTTTTCCGCTATTTCCGGGTCCGGCAGTATCTCGCGCGGCACAGCCAGGAACCGGTCGCGTTTGTGCTCGGGGTCAACGGGTTCTCGCAGATCATGCGCGAAAGCTTTTATGACGGGCTCGAGGGCGGCATCCTCGAAGGCCTGGGCCGGCTGTTTCCGCCGGGCACCACGGCCTATATCTATCCCGAGCACGAAGACGACCGCACCGTCACCCTCGACGACATGCCGGTGGAAGATCATCTGAAACCGCTGATCGCCTATCTGCGCGAACGCGGACAGGTGGTCGGTGTGGACAGTTTTCCACGCCCGTGATCGGGGTCAGGCGGCCTCCGCGATCGCGCGCAAACCGCCGAGCACGTCTTCGAGATGCGGCTCCAGCGCGGTCGCGGCTTTCATGAGATAGACCGAACGCCGGAACGCCGCCGCGCCGGGAACCGCGAACAGGCGCCGCTCCGCGATAAGGTCGCGCACCATGCGGTGCGGGAAATACCCGGCCCCGCCCTGCCGCAGGATGAATTCGAGTGCAACCGTGCCGACGCTGAAATGAACCGCCGGCGTGTCCATGTCGGGCCAGGCAAGCGCGTGCTCCGCGCGGTATTCGCCCCCCCAGTCGACGAAAACGTAATCCTTTTGCCAGCCGGCCGCCGCGGGCGACCGCCGGCCCTTTTCCCGTTGCGTGGCGACAAGGACGATATTTTCGTCGAACAGCTTTTCGATCGTCAGCCCGGGAATCACCTGGGGCGTATAGATCACCGCGAAGTCGAGCAGGCCGTCGGCCATCTGTCGCATCAGGCTTTCATTCGAGCCGATTTCGGCGCGCACCGCGAGATCGGGGTGGTGGTCGCGGATCCAGCACACCCAGCTGACCATGAGGTCGTCCCAGT
This sequence comes from uncultured Rhodospirillaceae bacterium, assembly GCA_963974055.1. GTDB lineage: Bacteria > Pseudomonadota > Alphaproteobacteria > MPNO01 > UBA830 > CAXBCP01. Next base: position 22,407 of record CAXBCP010000042.1, on the reverse strand, counting down.
GACTGATCTGCGCGCCGATATTCAGCCGCGCCGAATAGGCTTCCGGCAGGGAAAGCTCCTGGCGGGCCTGGCCCCAGATCCGGACGATCGTCATCGCATGACGGCTGAACTGACGGCCCGCGGGGGTCAGAAACACGCCCGCCTTGCTGCGGTCGAACAGGCGGCAGCCGAGGCGGTCTTCCAGGGCCTTGATACGGGCGCTTACCGTCGACTGGGTCACGAAAAGGCGTTCGGCGGCGCGCACGAAGCTTGCCGTTTCCATGATTGCGATAAACGTCCGGGCGTGTTCGACATCCATTTTCAGTCCCTGCCTTCGACGGGGTTGCGGACTTCCGGGAGGAAAGAATTTATATCGAATAATTCGATTGCAACGAACGATTATATTCGTTTGTAAGATTATCCGGGACCCACCATTCTCTTGTCGTCGGAAGATTGTCGCCCGACATTATGGAGAGAAAGATGCTTAAAAAAGGATCGCAGATCACCGGCAAGCCGGCTGCAAAAAAGCCCGCCGGCAAATCGGCCTCCGGCACCCCTGCGAAAGCAGCCGGAAGCAAATCTGCAAAAAAGAAATAACAATAAATCCGACACGGTAAGACCGCCGGATAGCCCACCCCAGGCTTCACGCCCGGCGAGCCGCCATTGCCTCCCCCAGCAATGGCGGCTCTTCTTTTGCCGGCTAGCGCCGCAATCCCCGCAGGATTTCCTCGTAATCCGGATGTTCCGGCGCCAGCACGCCGTGGCGGATGCAGAAATCGATAATCACCAGGTTGCAGTTGAACTTGAAGTCGTCGGTCGTATCGACGATGTGCAGCACCTCCGCCGCCGGCATCAGCCGGAATTCCGCGATTTCGCCGTCGGTGTTCACGGGCCGGAAATCCGCCGGCAGTTCGAGGTCCCAGCAGAACATCATGTCCGGTTTCAGCCCGAGCGCGTTCTCCATCGTATAGGTGATCGCGCCGACGGGAATGGCGGTGCCGGCGAGGGCGGGCGGCACGCCGGCTTCCTCCCCCGCCTCCTTGACGACGTTTTCCTTCAGGGTCAGCCCCACCGGCTGGCCGCCCGCGATCATGTTGTCGAGTTCGCCCGGGCAGACCGGCCGGTCTGCGGCGCGGGTCGCGACCCACAGATTCACGTCGCTAGCGCCGGCGTCGCCGCGGACGAACCCGTTCACGTGCACGCCATAGGCGCGGCAGCCGAGAAACGCCGCCGCCGCGCGCTCGATCTCGAACGCATACGGCCCGCCCCACTTTCCGCCGACCGGATACGGCTCGTCCCGCCAGCCCGTGATCACGCCCGTCTCCGCCAGGTGGCGCATCACCGAATCCACTGCCGCGCTGCGCGCATCGTAGTCGTGCAGCCGGTCGGCCAGTGCGACGCCCGTGTCCGACAGGCTGAAAACGTCCGGAAAGCGTTCGAGGTGGACAAGGTGACGTTTGCGGATATGGCCGACCGTCCGTCCATCCACCACAAACGGCAAAAAACCGGACAGATCGTGTGCGTTGCAGCGGGCAATATGGTCGAACAGGCTCATTTCGGGATCCGGGCTGGAAAATACGGCGACAGGACGGGACCTTACCACGACACGGCGCCGGCCGCGCGATCTGGCGCCGAAGACAGCGACGGATACAGCGTAACAATGTCGCATTGCCCTTGGCCGCAATCGGTATCATATTTCCGTCATGTCATCGCTCCTGCCCGTATTGATTGTCCTCGCCGTGCTGGCGACGTTCGGCGCGCTTGCCTTCGGGCTGATATCCATGGTCCGGGGCGGCGAATTCAATGCCCGCAATTCGAACAGAATGATGCGGCTGCGGGTGATCATGCAGGCGGCGGCGCTGGTCCTGATCGGCCTCGCCTTTCTGTTTTCGTCCAAATAGGCGCAATTCCCTTCGCAATTGCAGCAAACCGGGCTGAAATTCGATACCCAAACTTGACAACCGACGGGACTCCGGTAGTTTTCGCAGCCGCGAGATAACGGCTTTCCGCATGCGTCCCTGTCGGCAGCAAACGGCGTGCGGAAAGGCCCTCGAAACACCGATGGCTGCCCCCACATATGAGAGTTATTGACCGATGAAACTGCTCGTCGCCGTCAAACGGGTGATCGATTACAACGTCAAGGTTCGCGTCAAGGCGGACCAGACCGGCGTTGAGACCGCCAATGTCAAAATGTCCATGAACCCGTTCGACGAAATCGCCGTCGAAGAAGCCGTGCGTCTGCTCGAAGCCGGCACCGCGACCGAGGTCGTCGTCGTGTCCATGGGCGTGCAGCAGTGCCAGGAAACGATCCGCACCGCGCTTGCCATGGGCGCCGACCGCGGCATTCACGTCAAGACCGACGCCGAATTGCAGCCGCTGGCGGTGGCCAAGCTGCTGGCGAAGATCGTCGAGAAGGAATCGCCCGACGTGGTGATCCTCGGCAAGCAGGCCATCGACGACGATTCCAACCAGACCGGCCAGATGCTGGCGGGGCTGCTGGGCTGGTCCCAGGGCACGTTCGCATCGAAGATCGAACTTGCCGATGGCGGCGCAAACGTGACCCGCGAAGTCGATGGCGGGCTGGAAACGCTGGCCATCAAGCTGCCGGCGATCGTGACGACCGACCTGCGCCTGAACGAGCCGCGCTATGCGTCGCTGCCGAATATCATGAAGGCCAAGAAAAAGGCCATCGACGAGATGAGCCCGGACGATCTCGGGGTCGACATCGCGCCGCGGCTGACCACGCTGAAGGTCACGGAACCCGCCAAGCGCGAAGGCGGGGTCAAGGTCGAGAGCGTCGCCGAACTGGTCGATAAACTGAAAAACGAAGCGGGGGTCATCTGATGGCAGTCCTGGTCGTCGCCGATCACGATAATTCGGCAATCGTTCCCATTATTCTCAACACCGTCACCGCCGCCGCCGCAATTTCCGACGACGTGCATGTGCTGGTCGCGGGCGACGGCACCGCCGCCGCGGAAGCCGCGTCGAAAATTGCGGGCGTCACGAAGGTGCTGGCCGCCAGCGATGCCGCCTATGGCCACCAGATCGCGGAGACCATCGCACCGCTGGTCGTCGGGATTGCCGACGGTTACAGCCACATCCTGTTCCCGTCCAACACGTCCGGCAAGAACATCGCGCCGCGCGTCGCCGCCCTCCTGGATGTCGCGCAGATTTCCGATATCGTCGAAGTGGTGTCCGAAGACACGTTCGTGCGGCCGATCTATGCCGGCAACGCGATGGCGACCGTGCAATCGTCGGATTCGGTGAAAATAATCACCGTGCGCGGCACCGCTTTCGCGGCCGCCGCGGCCGAAGGCGGATCGGCGACGGTCGAGAATATCGATGCGGCGGAAAATCCCGGCCTGTCGAACTTCGTCGGCCAGGAGCTGACGAAATCCGAGCGGCCGGAACTGACCGCCGCCCGGGTTATCATTTCCGGCGGGCGCGGGCTGCAATCGGGCGAGAATTTCGAGATCATCGAAAAAGTGGCCGACAAGCTGGGCGCCGCCGTCGGCGCGTCGCGCGCCGCGGTCGATGCCGGCTACAAGCCCAACGACTACCAGGTCGGCCAGACCGGCAAGGTCGTCGCCCCGGAACTGTATATTGCGGTCGGCATTTCCGGCGCGATCCAGCATCTGGCGGGCATGAAGGATTCCAAGGTGATCGTTGCGATCAACAAGGACGAAGAAGCGCCGATCTTCTCGGTTGCCGATTACGGCCTTGTCGGCGACCTGTTCAAGATCGTCCCGGAACTCGACGAGGAACTCGAAAAGCAGGGTATCAAGCCCCGCTGAGAAAAGGCCCGAAAAACCGGGCCGCAATAACATTGTGACAGGGAATCACTTGTTTCCGTCTGCCGGCGCGCAAGCGCGCCGCTGCCGGTGCAACAACAATAGGAGAGTACCGCATGGCTGATATCCAGGATCCGGGTGCAACGCCCGAAGCGATGAGCATCAAGAAAATCGGCGTCATCGGCGCCGGGCAGATGGGATCCGGCATCGCCCATGTCGCCGCCGTCGCCGGCATCGATGTCGTGATGAACGATATCTCCCAGGACCAGCTCGACAAAGCCATCGCCAATATCGACAGGAACCTGGAACGCCAGGTGCAGCGCGACAAGATCAGCCCCGCCGACAAGCAGGACGCGCTCGACCGCCTGTCGGGCGCGACCGATTACGCGGCGCTCGGCGACTGCGATATCGTGATCGAGGCCGCGACCGAGAACGAGGCCGTCAAACGCGAAATCTACAAGGCGGTCCTGCCGTCGCTGCGGCCGGATGCGATCATCGCGTCCAACACGTCGTCGATTTCGATCACCCGGCTGGGCGCGACCACGGACCGCCCGGAAAAATTCATAGGCATGCATTTCATGAACCCGGTGCCGATCATGCAGCTGGTCGAACTGATCCCCGGCATCGCCACCGACGACGCGACCCACAAGGTCGTCGAGGGCCTGACCTACCGGCTCGGCAAGACGCCGGTCATCTCCGAGGATTTCCCGGCCTTTATCGTCAACCGCATCCTGCTGCCGATGATCAACGAAGCGGTCTACACGCTGCATGAAGGCATCGGCTCGGTGAAGGATATCGACATCGCGCTGAAGCTCGGCGCCAACCATCCGATGGGCCCGCTGGAACTGGCCGATTTCATCGGCCTCGATACCTGCCTGTCGGTGATGCAGGTGCTGTATGACGGCCTCGCCGACACCAAGTACCGCCCGTGCCCGCTGCTGGTAAAATATGTCGAGGCCGGCTGGCTCGGCCGCAAGTCCGGCAAGGGCTTTTACGACTATTCCGGCGACCAGCCGGTGCCGACACGCTGACGTTTTCCGCCGTCGGAACGAACAAAACCCCCGGGCTCGCGCCCGGGGGTTTTTTTATCGCTTGTTTCCCTTTATTCCGCCGCCTGGGTCGGCACCGGTTGCTGGTTGGGCTCCCACTGTCCGGTGCCTTCCAGCGCCATCGCGGCCGGCATCACGTCCTTCGCGAACCGGTCCATCGACGCGACGGTCAGGTCGTGCGGCATGCTGCCGATCTGGAACATGCCGAGGAAATAGCCGAGCCCGACCTTGTCATGGCAGGCGGCGAGCTTTTCGCGCACCGTGTCGGCGCTGCCGACAATCACCACGTCGCGCTCCATCAGCGTTTCGATCGACAGGCTCGATAGCAGGCTCGACTTGGTTTTCAGGACCCGCTTGTAGGATTCGATCGACATGTAGCCGGGCGGCAGCAGCATCGTTGCCGGGTAGCGCAGCAGCTTGTTGAAGAACAGCTCCACATGGGGACGCGCCTCGTCGATGGCCTGCTGGTCGGTTTCGCCGACATAGATCGGCGCCGCCCAGCCGAGCTGTTCGGATGTCGCGGTATAGCCGTGATCGTGCGCGACCTGGCGATAGGCGTTATGGAACCGCACAACGTTCTGGAACGGCGAATAGGTCTGAAGATAGGTGTATTTGCGGTCGGGATGGGCCGCCCATTCGATGGTCTCGGTCGATCCCTGGCTCGGCACCCAGATCGGCGGGTGCGGCGCCTGGAACGGACGCGGCCAGGTATTCACGTATTCGAACTGGTAATGCTTGCCCTCGAACGCGAACGGACCTTCCTCGGTCCAGGCGCGGATCACCAGATCGTGCGCTTCGTGGAACCGTTCGTGGCTGACCGCCGGGTTGGCGCCCATGGAGTAATATTCGCAGCCCAGTCCCCGCACCATGCCGCTGATCAGCCGCCCGCCGGTGATGCAGTCGATCATGGCGTGTTCTTCCGCCAGCGTCTGGGGATGGTCGCGAATGCCGAACGCATTGCCGAGAATGGCGATCTTCACCCGTTCGGTCTGGCGCGCCAGCGCCGCGGCCATGACGACCGGCGACGGCATCAGCCCGTAGGCGTTCTGGTGGTGTTCGTTCACGCAGACGCCGTCGAAGCCCAGTTCCTCGGCATATTCGAGCTCGTCCAGATAGCGGTTGTACAATTCGTGCCCCTTGACGGGGTCGAAATTGCTGTTCGGATAGGTCACCCAGCAGGTGTCGTATTCCTTGTCGTAATCGGGGTCGATACAGGCATAGGGCATAAGGTGAAAGAGAAAGACTTTCATCGGTGGCTCCCGTTCGTCATCCGGTCCGTTGCAGTGGTCTGTTCCGGCATTCTATTCGGCGGCGACTTTTTCGCCGGTGCCGAACTGCTTCGCCGCGGGCATGACATGCTCCGAGAAGCGCTTCATGCTGGCGACCGTCATGTCGTGCGGCATGGACGCGACCTGGAACATACCGAGGAAATGGCCGACGCCGGCCTCGCGCTGGCAGTATTCGAGCCGCTTGCGCACCGTATCGGGGCTGCCGCACAGGATGATACCGCTTTCGATCAGTTCTTCGATCGTGCGCGTTTTGGACAGCGCGCCCTTGTGCTTCATGACGTTCTTGTACGACCGCAGGCTGAGATAGCCCGGCGGCAGCAGCATTTCGGGGGTCATCCGCAGGAATTTGTTGAAGAACGCTTCCATGTGCGGCCGCGCCTCCTCGATGGCCTTTTCGTCGGTTTCGCCGACATAGATCGGCGCCGCCCAGCCGACCTGGGAATCCTGCGCTTCGTACCCGTACATGTCGCGCGCGATGTCGCGGTACATGTGCAGGAATTTCTTCACCGCCTCGAACGGGCTGTAGGTCTGAAGATAGGTGTATTTGTGGTCCGGATGCGCCGCCCATTCGATGGTCTCCAGCGAGCCCTGGGACGGGCACCAGATCGGCGGGTGCGGCTTCTGGAACGGGCGCGGCCAGACATTCACGTATTCGAAGTGGAAATGCTTTCCTTCGAACGCGAACGGGCCTTCCTCGGTCCAGGCGCGGATCACCAGATCATGGGCTTCGTGGAACCGCTCGTGGCTGACCGCCGGGTTGGCGCCCATGGAATAGTATTCGGCGCCGATGCCGCGGACCATGCCGCTGATCAGCCGCCCGCCGGTGATGCAGTCGATCATGGCGTGTTCTTCCGCCAGGGTCAGGGGGTGTTCGCGGATGCCGAACGCATTGCCGAGCACCGCGATCTTCACCTTCGATGTCCGCCGCGCCAGCGCCGAGGCCGGGACGATCGGCGACGGCATCAGGCCATAGGCATTCTGGTGATGTTCGTTCACGCACAACCCGTCGAAGCCGAGCTCTTCGCCCATCTCCAGTTCGTCGAGATAGGTGTTGTACAGGTAGTTGCCCATCTTCGGATCGAAGTTCGAATTGGGATACACCACCCAGGACGCCTTGTACTGCTTGTCGTAATCGAGATCGAGACAGGCATAGGGCATAAGATGGAACAGAAAACACTGCATGGTCGTTTCCCCAATTGAAAAGCTTGCTATCGATTATAACGCGATCGGTGCGGAACAAAACCGTTGCGGACACCCGGAGGGCACGCAACAATTTATGCAAATAAAAAAGGCATGGTGCCGTTTAATTGATCAATATTGACCTGAAGTCCACCGAAAATCTGAAGAAAATAAAATATACGGGTCACATAATTTTAATAGACCTGTAACCACCTTTGGCGTACTTTAAATCGCTTGTTGCGCATTTTAGAAGAATCGCCATGAGCACTCCGGAACACATCGTACTGACTTCTCACCCGACGCGCGGGGGGAAACACGCCTCAGCCATAAACTGGGGCGCGGACGACCCTGCCATACGCGGACCGATCATCGGCACCGTTACCGATACCGCCGCGCGAAACACGATCGGCACCCATTCGGGCAGCTATTCCGTCTACCTCGCGGCCTCCGTCGCCGCCGGCAGGCTGAAGGCGGATTTCAAACCCGACCTCCACAATACCGCCCCCGTCGCCGCGATCGGCCCGCATCCACAATGGTCCGCGCCCGGCAAAATCGTGTCGCTGGACCCGTTCGGCCACCTGGTGACGGAATATTTCGGCGATCAGCTCGCCGCCGGCATCGATATCCGCCCGACCATCGCCGTCACCCAGGCGCGGCTGTCGATGCTCGAACTGCGCGAAGCGATCGCCCTCGGCCGGCTCAAAGCCGACGGCAGGATCCTGCTTGAAAACGGCGACGTCCATGTCACCAAGATCGCCGTCGATCCGGTCTGGCACCTGCCCGGCATGGCGGAGCGGCTGGGATGCTCCACCGCGACCCTCCGCCGGTCGCTGTTCACCTATACCGGCGGGATGTTTCCGGAACTTGTCACCCGGAACGACCTCGACGTGTTCCTGCCGCCGATCGGCGGCCTGTCGGCCTATATTTTCGGCGACCCGGCAACGATCCCGGACCGGTCGGTACCCCTCGCCTGCCGCGTGCATGACGAATGCAACGGCTCGGACGTGTTCGGCTCGGACATCTGCACCTGCCGCCCCTACCTGACCCACGGCATCGAAATCTGCGTGGAGATGGCGCAACAGGGCGGCAACGGGCTGGTCGTCTATAACCGCAAGGAAGGCCGGGCGCTGGGCGAGGTCACGAAATTCCTGGTCTACAATGCCCGCAAGCGCCAGGAAGAGGGCGACAATGCGGCGCGCTATTTCGAACGCACGGAATGCGTCGCCGGCGTCCAGGACGCCCGTTTCCAGGAACTGATGCCCGACATCTTCCACTGGCTCGGAATCACCCGTCTCGACCGGTTCGCGTCGATGAGCGACATGAAACACGACGCCCTCGCCGGCCAGGGAATCGAGATCGGCGAGCGCATCGACCTGCCCGACGAACTGATCCCCGAAGACGCGCAGGTCGAAATGGAAGCCAAGAAAGCGGCCGGGTACTTCACGCGTGCCGGCATAAAGGACGGCAACGCCCTCAAGGATGTCAAAGGACGCGAGCTGCTGTGACCGAAGCGGCCCCCGCGACCGCCCCGGACGCAACCGCCGTCCGGGGTTTGCTGACTCCCGAAGCCGTGCGCGACCGGTGCGGCGAAATTCTCGACGCCGGTCTCGGCGGCGGGCTTGACGCCTTCGCCGTCGACATGACGGCAATGGACGCCGCGGCGGCGCGGGTTGTCGCGGAAATCCGGACCAACTACCCGACACTGGACGTGCCGTTTCACAGCCGCTGGCGCCATTTCGAATTCGGCGGCGCCGATTTGTGGGCGCAGCGGGCCGAACGGCGCAATCTCGGCGGATCCGCCCTGGCCGCCGCGGCCGGCGATCTTGCGATCGTATCGGTGCTGCTCGATGCCGGCGCGGGACCGGACTGGGAATATACCGATGCGGAAACCGGCCTGCGGCTCGGCCGGTCGGAGGGTCTGGCGCTTGCCAGTCTTCGCCTGTTCGAATCCGGCCTGCTCAGCGCCGATCCGGACGATCCGCTGCGTGCCGATGCATCCGCGCTGGCGGCGCTCACCGCGGCGCAGCTCGGCGAGGCCTTTCAGGTCGGGCCGGACAATCCGCTGGTCGGACTGGATCAGCGCGCCGGATTGCTCCAGCGTCTCGGCGAAACCGTCGGGACGGCCGCAGCGGTCTTCGGCCGCGACGGCGCCGTCCGTCCCGGTCATCTCGTCACGGCGCTGGCGGAACGGAAAGAACTGCAGGCGCGCGATATCCTGATCGCGCTGCTCGACAACCTGATGCCGATCTGGCCGTCCCCGGTCCGGCTCGACGGCATGCCGCTCGGCGATGTCGGGCGCCACCCGGCCATCGTGCGGCCGGACGCGACGACCGGCATCGTGCCGTTCCACAAGCTGTCGCAGTGGCTGTCCTATTCGCTGATCGAACCGATTCAGCAGGCGGGCGCGCAGGTGCGCGATCTCGACGGCCTGACCGGCCTGGCCGAATACCGCAATGGCGGCCTTTTCGTCGACAGCGGCGTGCTGACCCTGAAAAACCCGGACGACGCGCATTCGGCGCATGAACCGGGCAGCCCGCTGATCGTCGAATGGCGGGCCCTGACCGTCGCCCTGCTCGACCGGATCGCCGCCGACGTCCGGGCGGCGCTGGGCGTGACCGCCGACCGCCTGCCGCTTGCAAGCGTTCTCCAGGGCGGCACCTGGACGGCGGGACGGCGCATCGCCGCCGAAAAAAGACCCGGCGGCGGGCCGCCGATCGACATCCAAAGCGACGCAACCGTATTTTAAGGAAGACACAGTGACCAACCCGATCGATAGGAATACCAACGCCTCCGTCGAAATCGTCAATCACCCGCTGGTGCAGCACAAGCTCGCCCTGATCCGCGACCGCAACACCGAATCCGCCAGGTTCCGCGATGTCCTGCGCGAAATCAGCCTGTTGCTGGCCTATGAGGTCTGCCGCGACATGCAGGTCGATACGGTCGAGATCGACACGCCCCTCGAATCCACGACCGGTGCGGCAATCGACGGCAGCAAGCTGTGCCTTGTCTCGATCCTGCGGGCCGGCAACGGCCTGCTGGACGGCATGCTCGACCTGATGCCGACGGCGGGGGTCGGCCATATCGGGCTCTACCGCGACCCGGACACCCATGTGCCGGTGGAATACTACATCAAGTTTCCGGAGCGGCTCGAAGACCGGCTGTGCATCGTCGTTGATCCGATGCTCGCCACCGGCGGCTCGGCGACCGCGGCGGTCCACCGCATAAAGCAGGCCGGCGCGACCCGGATCAAGTTCGTCTGCGTCGTCGCGGCCCCCGAAGGCCTGGCGGTCTTCACCAAAGCGCATCCGGACGTGCCGGTCATCACCGCGGCGGTCGACCGCCAGCTGGACGACCATGCCTATATCCGCCCGGGTCTCGGCGATGCCGGCGACCGGATGTACGGGACCAAATGACGCATCCGGGAACATTCGCGCGGATATTCTGCTAAACCTGACCCTGCAGAAACCGGCTGGAGACACAGGGTATGAATAACAAAGATCGCGTCATAATCTGCGGCGGCGGGCCGGTCGGCATGGTCGCCGCCCTCGCCCTGGTCCAACAGGGCATTCCGGTGACGGTTCTCGAATCCTTCGAGACGCCGCCCAAGGACCCGCGCGCCGCGACCGTTCATCCGTCGACCCTCGAAATGCTCCACCGTCTCGGCCTTGCCGACGGCATTGTCGAGCGCGGACTGCACGCGCCGGCCTTCCAGTTCCGCGACCGCAAGACCCAGGACATCGTCGCGGTTTTCGACATGAAGCACATCGCCGACGAAACCGATTTTCCGTTCGCCATTCAGTACGAACAGTGGAAGCTGACGCGGGACGCGATCGCGGCGGTCGGCACATACGATATCGCGGATATCCGCCTCGGTGCGAACGTAACGGCCTTTTCCCAGGACTATGAAGGCGTCACGGTTGTCTATGAGAATGCCGACGGCGAGATGGACAGGGTCGACGGCCGGTACCTGCTGGCCTGCGACGGCGGCCGGTCGACGATCCGGATCGGGCTTGGCGTTTTCATGTCGGGGTTCACCTGGGAAGAGCGGTTCCTGGTTCTTACCTCGCTGCACGATTTTGCCGACAGCGACGGCTACCTGAACCGCAATTACGTAATGGACCCGACCGAATGGTGCGCCGTTTTCAAGGTGCCGGGCGACGAAGACCAGGGCATCTGGCGCACCCTGTTCCCGACGCAGGGCCACGAAAAGGACGAAGACCTGCTGTCCGACGACGGCGTCAGCCAGCGCATCAAGGGCCTGCGGTCCGACATGGATCACACCGACATCCTGCACCGCAACCTGTATGCCGTGAACCAGCGGGTCGCCGACCGGTTCCGGATCGAGCGCATCTTCCTGGCGGGCGATGCCGCGCATCTCAACAATCCCCTGGGCGGGCTGGGACTGAACACCGGCATTCACGACTGCATGAACATCACCGGAAAGATCGGCGACGTGTGGTTCGGACGGGCCAGGGAAGACGTGTTCGAACGCTACCATCGCCAGCGCCACCAGCTGGCGACCGAATTCCTGCAAAGCGTGACCATCGAGAACAAGAAACGGATCGAGGAAAAAGACCCCGAGGCGATCCGGAAGAACCAGCAGGTGCTGCGGGAAAACGCCGAAGACCCGGCCAAGGCGAAGGCATGGCTGATGCGGTCGTCCCTGCTCGACAGCGTCCGCAAGGAAGAAACGATCGAATAGGCGCGCCGCAGCGGCCGGAGGCTAGTCCAGGTAGCCGTTCGCGCGGAACCAGTCGACCGAATCCGTCAGCGCCTGGCGCGCCGGGCGCGGCGCATAGCCGAGCTTTTCCCGCGCCTTGTCCGACGAATAGTACATATGCTTTGCCGCCATCCGCAGCGCGTCCACCGTCACCACGGGTTCGCGGCCCGTGATACGGGCCACCATCTCGGCCGCCCAGGCCACCGGGTAGAGCGGCTTCTGCGGCAGTTTCAGCCACGGGCCGCTGCGCCCGACATAGTCGGTCACGGTCTGGATGATGTCGCGCAGGGTGATGTTGTCGCCGCCGAGGATGTAGCGTTCGCCGATTTCGCCCTTGTCATAGGCGAGCATGTGACCTTCCGCGACGTCGTCGACATGAACCGCGTTCAGCCCGGTATCGAGATAGGCGGGCATCCGGCCCTTTGCGGCGTCGATCACGATCCGCCCGGTCGGCGTCGGCTTGATGTCGCGCGGCCCGAACGGCGCCGACGGGTTGACGATCACCACCGGCGCCGATTCCTCGCGCACCAGCTTCATGACGGCCTCTTCGGCCAGGAACTTGGATTTCTTGTAGTGGCTGACCATGTCGCCGACCGTCGCGGCCGCGGTTTCGTCGGCGATCTCGGTGCCGGGCAGCGGATACAGCACCGCCACCGAGCTGGTATAGACGAAACGGCCGACCCCGGCCTCGCAGGCGGCGCGGATCAGGTCCCGGCTGCCGTCGACATTCGCCCGGTACATGGACGCCCCGCCGTCGGGCACCCAGAGACGGTAATCCGCGGCGACGTGAAACACCGAATCGCAGCCCCGCACCGCAGCCTTCAGGGATTGCGGATCGGACAGGTCGCCTTCGACGATTTCCGCATCCATGCCGGCAACGTTCCGCCGGTCGCTGGTCGGGCGCATCAGCACGCGGATATCGTGACCGTCCACTGCCAGTCGCCGTGCCACGGCGGAGCCGACAAACCCGGAAGTCCCGGTTACCAAAGCACGCATTCGTTTATCCCTGCCCTTCCGGTTTGCGTAATTCGCGCAACAGGCCCTTGATACTGATCACCGTAAAAATCATCGTCCCGATCGTCCCGATCAGAAAAAACCACCATGTGCCCGTCAGCCAGACGATCGGCAGTATAAGATAGATTCCGTCTTCCGCCTCGAACCGGCCGACCTGGGGATAGGGATCGGGGGCCGTCCCGCTCCAGTTTTCAACCCTGGTCTGCAGCAGCATGTTGATCACGATCAGGACCGTCGAAATGATGGCGAACCAAAGCACCCAGTCGCCCGCACCGTGCCGCCATTCGGCATATCCCATACCGAGGAACATCGTCGCGTAGCACGCCGATCCGGTCATCGAATCGTACATCGCCCCGATCGGCGAAACCCTGCCGCTTTGCCGCGCCAGTTCGCCGTCCATGTGATCGATAAACCGGGCCACCGTCACCAGGACCGCCGCCCAGAGCGGCGCTGCACCTTCGCCCCATGCGAACAGGGCAGAGGCGGCAAGTCCGAGGATCAGACTGAGCGTCGTAATATGGTTCGGCGTTACCGGCGTATTGACCAGAGGGCGAACGAGGATCGCGCAGATCGCCTGGTCGTAGGGGATCGACTGTCCGGGTAATTTCTCGGTCATTGAGTGCTCTCTGCCTTTGGCCAAAGCCGCATCAGCGACGGCAGAACGACCAGCGTGCACAGCAATGTCAGGCTGATCGACAGCACCAGCAGTTCGCCCATGCTTGCGGTGCCCCGGTGGCTCGATACCGCCAGGCTCCCGAACGATGCGATCGTCGTCAGCGAGCTGAAAATCACCGCCCGCGGCGTGGTGGTCGAAAATGCGGCGGCGCCGGAATGTTCCTCCCGCGCGCGCGACACAAGATGAATGCCGTTGGCGACGCCGAGCCCCATCAGCAACGGCAGCACGATGACATTGGCGAAATTGAACGGCATGGACAGCACGACCGTCGCCGCAACCGTATAAAGCGCCGCGAGCAGAAGCGGGATCAGAACCAGCAACGTGTCCCGCGCCGAGCGCAGCACCGCAAACACCATCAGCGATACGGCAACCACCGAAATCAGGGCCGCGGTCACGACCGAATTCACCACCGCGCGCCCGGATTCGAGGATTTCGACGGGGCTGTCCGTCGCATTGGGGGCGACCGTCCGCACCGCCTCGACGAAACGGCGCAAGGATTCCGGGTTTTCGAGATTCTCGCTGGGATAGACCTGGACCCGGGCGCGCCCGTTGGGCGACAGGTAGCGTTCGAGGATTTCCGGCGGCAGGTCCTTCAGCGACACCGGCCCGGCATCCAGCGTGCGTTTCAGCCGGTCGATCTGCGGCGTGAAATACCGGAAAACCCCCTCTTCGAACGCGGATCGTTTTTGGGCATCGTCGAGCCGCGCGAGGCTGGCATTGAACTTCGCCGCCGATGTCGCAAGATCCGCGAGGTCCCGCCCGGCGCCCTTTGCCAGCGTCGCCCGCAATGCGGCAAACGCCGTGTCCCGTTCGGCGGCGTCGGGTTTCTCTGCCGTCTTGTCGATCCGCAAAGGCGCCAGGAAAATATTCAGATCGTCGATAATCGCGAGCTTTTCCTTTTGCTCGTTCGGCACCAGATCGGTGGCCGTGACCGTCTTTTCGACCTCGGGCAGCCCCCGCAGCCTGCCGGTCAGCGCATAGGCGCCTGACAGGGACGACACCAGCAATTCGATCGTGTACGGCGACGACCCGGCCGTCGCCGCAAGGTCGCGGAACGTGCGGACGGATTCGGTCGACGGATCGCGCAGCTTTATCGGGTCGAGATCGAATTCCGCAAACGGCACGGCGACGATCGCGGCGCCGCCGGCGACGAGCGCGACGATCGCAATACGCCGGTCCGGCAGACCGGGCGGCCGCGGCGACGGCGCCACCGCGGGCGCGGGCGGCGGCAGCAGCGTCAGGAAGGCCGGGATCACCGTGAACGTCGCGGCAAAAGCGATAAACATGCCGACCCCGGCAATCAGCCCCAGTTCGGAAAGCCCGCGATAATCCGTCGGCACGAAGGAAAAGAACGATATCGCCGCCGCGACGGCGCACAGGCCGAGCGGCGCCGACAGACCGGTCCCCGTCCGCCGCAGCACCTCGCGCTGGTCGCCGGCGCCGAGCCGTTCCTCGCGAAACCGGAGGGCGAAATGAATGCCGAAATCGACGCCGAGCCCGATAAACAGCACTGCAAACGCGACCGAGACGAGATTGAGATGACCGATCGCCAGGGTGGTGAAACCGGCAGTCCAGACAAGCCCCGCCACGAGCGCCGCGAGAATCGCGAGCACGAGCCGCAGCGAACGGATTCCCCAGGCGAGCAATATCGTGACCAGGACGAGGCTGACCACCCCGGCATTCGCCGCCCCGCTGGTAACGCTTTCAAGTTCTTCGGTCGAAATGACCACCCCGCCGGTCAGCCGCACCGTGACGCCGTTGTCGGGGGTCAAACCGGCCTCGGCCGCCATTTTCCGGATGCGCGACATGGATTCCGCCGCCGGGGCGAGCGATCCGAAATCGACGCGGGGTTTCGTCACGATGATCCGCCGGTTGGTGCCGTCGCCGGTTTGCCCGCCGATCAGCCCCCGCCACGACAGCACGCCGGGTTTGCCCTCCGCGACGGCGGCGGCGACCGCCGACAAACTGTCGAGGACCGTGGCGATCCGGGCCACCTGTCCGGGCTCGTCGGCCCCGTCGACGGCATCGCCGAGCACCGCGTTCAGGCCGCGCAGGGACGGATCGGCGGCAAGCTTCACCAGAAAGGCCTGGGATTCGGCAATATCGTCGGCAAGCCGGACAAGCTCTTCGCGGTCCAGATAGAGCAGCCCGTTGCGGACGAAAAACGGGTTGGTCTCGGGCGAGAACACCAGCGGGAAATTTTCGCGGTCCGCCCGCAGCCTGCCGGCCAGAATTTCCGCCGCCTCGTCGGCGCGGTCGGGCAGGTCTGCATCTATGACGATTGCGACATTGTCCGACAGCGCCGGAAACGCATGGCGGAACGCCTTGAAATGCTGCCGGAACGGCAGATCGTCCGAGATCATCCCGGCGGTATCGGTATCGACCTTGAGATTGCGCGCGACGTATACCCCGGACACCGCCGACAGCAGCAGCGCCCCGGCCAGCACCACCCACGGCGCGGCCTGGGCGTATCCCACCACGGCCCGCATCAGGCGGGCGAACGGATCGGTGCTTTCGCCGCCGCCGCTGCGCGGACCGGCCATCAGGGCTTGCGCCGCAGGTACCCGGCGGCTTCCCAGATAACGATGACCAGATAGATCGGCGTACCGATCCCGGCCGCGAGGATGAAGGGGGGCATGAAACCGAACCAGGTAATCGGCCCGGCGACGTAGAGCGTGTCTTCAACCTCGAAACCGCCGCGCACGGTCATCACCGTGGTTTCCCCGCCATAGACCGTTTCCTGCCAGAGCCGGATCGAGAATATAAGCGCGATCGATATGCCCGCCACGATACCGCAGAGAACCGAATATTCCCCCGCCCAGGTATCGCGCAGCCCGAACCCGGCGCCGACGAACATCGAACAGTAACTGGTCATCGCGCCGACATGGTCGAAATAATGGCCGAATTTGCTGGTCTTGCCGGTCGCCCGGGCGAATTCGCCGTCGACATGGTCCATCCACACGGCAACCATGAACAGCAGCGATCCCGCGATCATGGCGCCGCGCGTGCCCTCCGCATAGAGAAAGCCGGACGCGATCCCGATCAGCATGCCGAGCGCCGTCAGCGCGTTGGGCGTGACCGGCAGCCCCTTGATGCGGCGGACAACGGCCTTCGCCAGTCGCTGATCGTAGGCGATTGTCGGGGCGATTGCGGGGGCGATTTCAGTTCCGCCCGAACCGGGTTCAGAATTTTCTGTGCTGGAAGCCATATCTATCCGTTCGGTCAAAGCTTTAGAGGATGCAGTGAATCGTGTAAATCGCGTTCGCGGTTGCCGTGTTTCCGGCCCCGGCATAGCATATTCCCCGGGAGGACATGGAAATGTTCACACTGACGCATACGATGGCGGTCAATACCGAAAAGCCCCATCTGAACCGGGACCAGGTCTGGCGGGGCCTGGTGCTGAAAGCCGAGAATCCGGTGCCGTTTCTCGACGCGATGAGCGCGTGCAGGGTGATCGACCGCGGAGAAAACTGGCTGCTCCGCGACTTTACGCTGCGCGGCGAGGAGATGCAGGAACGGGTCACGTTCGAGCCGCAGGAACGCGTGACGTTCACGCGCACGAAAAGCAGCGCCATGGGCACGATCCTGAACGAAATCGTCGCCATGGAAAACGGCGAAACCGGGCTTCGCTTCACCTTCACCCTCGATGTCGACGGGCTTGCCGGCGGCAGCCCGGAAGAGAACGAATTTGCCCAACGAATGTCGCAGAGCTATTTTCAGGGGGTCGGCACGACGCTGGCGGAAATCCGCCGCCAGGTGCGCGCCGGCGAACTGGATGCGGCCTGAAACCGCAGCCTGAAACCGTAGCGGACGCAACCGGAGACAGAACCGCCGGTTTCGGATAAATATAGCCCTGTGGAAACAGAACAAACGGTGGGGAACCGGACATGACGACATTAAAAGGCATCAACGGCCTGCATCACTACGCCTATCGCTGCCGCAACGCCGAGGAAACCCGCAGTTTCTACGAAGATCTGCTGGGATTGCCGCTTGCCCATGTCATCCAGGCGGACAGCGTGCCCAGTACGGGGGCATCCGATCCCTATGTTCACCTGTTTTTCGAATTCACCGACGGCAGCTATATCGCGTTTTTCGACCTGGGCGACGAAACCGCCTGCACGCCGGACCCGCAGACGCCCGACTGGGTGAACCATTTCGCCATGCAGGTCGGCACCGTCGCCGAAGTCGAGGAATGGAAAAAGCGGCTTGAGGAAGCGGGGCTCGATGTTGTCGGCGTGACCGACCACGGCTTCGTCAAATCGGTCTATTTTTTCGATCCCAACGGCATCCGTCTCGAAATCACCTGCGAAGTCATCGACAAGAGCGAACGCGAGGTTTACCGCGAAGGCGCGCAGGCCGCGCTCAAGGCGTGGACCGATAGCCGCCCGGCGCCGCCGACCGAATTTTACCGCTTCAGAAAAGAACCCGCGAACGCCTGATCGCGCCGCATCGGCACGGACCGCCCGTCAGTCGGGCAGGTTTGCCGTTACCCTGGCGATCCATTCTTCGGATGCGCCGGTCGATTCCAGCTCGGCGCGCGCCTGCGCCTTGGTCTGAAGAACCGACGCGATCACGGCCGGGTTGTCGCCTTCCGCCGGCTGGCAGCAGGCTTCCAGCCGGACGCCGTTCGGATCCTTGAAATACATGGATACCAGGCCCGGCAGAATGTCGACGGGCCCGTCATATTCCACCCCGGCGGCGTCGAGCCGCAGCCGCAGCGCTTCCAGCTGATCGGGCGTCACCGTGAAGGCGCAATGCTGCATCCCGCCGATCGCGTCGCGGTCGGATTGCCCCTTTTCGCCCTTCGGAATTTCGAAATAGGCGAGCAGGCTGTCATTGCCCATGTCGAAAAAGTAATGGCGGATTTCCTCGTAGGGCGGGTTGCCGCGATTGCCGGGACCGATCCCGACCCCGGGCGGCACTTTCATGGCGTGAACCAGCGGCATGCCGACGACATTCACGAAAAAATCCGTGGTCATCTGCATGTCTTCGGTCGTCAGCGCGAGGTGATGAATGCCGCGGGACGGCAACCCCGCCGCGGTGGAGGACGCCGTGCCGGTCGCTTCGGTGGTCGGTGCGCCTGTATCGGGCATCTGTTTTCTCCCATCGGTTTTGGCCATTTTACCATTCCCGTCAGGGCGGCACGACAAAAAACGGAAAACCCGCCGCCCCTCGATCCGACCGCCGATCCGACCGCCGATCCGCCCATACGG
This sequence comes from uncultured Rhodospirillaceae bacterium, assembly GCA_963974055.1. Classification (GTDB taxonomy): domain Bacteria; phylum Pseudomonadota; class Alphaproteobacteria; order MPNO01; family UBA830; genus CAXBCP01. The sequence goes on along the minus strand of CAXBCP010000042.1, from coordinate 3,497 downwards.
CTATATGTCGGAAGCCGGATGGCGTATTTTGGGGAATAACAGGAACCGGCCGCGGTGCCGCAACAAGGAAACCCGATGCCCGATATCGTTTTCGAAGAATTCGAAGCCCATAAGGGCGACGTGCGTTTACAGATGTACCGCAAGTGCCCGGCGGCGGCGCAGGACGCTCCCGTTCTGTTCCTGGTCCACGGATCGTCGTTTTCCGCGCGGTCGAGCTACGACCTGCAGGTGCCCGGCCATCCCGGGTATTCGCTGATGGAGGCGTTCGCCGGATACGGCTACGACGTCTGGACGGTCGATCACGAAGGCTACGGCCGGTCCACCCGCACCGAAAACAGTTCCGATATCGCGTCCGGCGTCGAGGACCTGAAAGCGGCCGCCGACATCGTCGAACGCGAGACCGGCCAGGCAAGCGCGATCTATTTCGGGCAGTCGTCGGGCGCCCTGCGCGCCGGCGCGTTCGCCAATGCGTGCCCCGAACGGGTAAGCAGGATCGCCTTCGCGGCGCTGACCTATACCGGCAAGGATTCCCCGACCCTGATCAAGCGCGCCGAGCGGCTGGAGGAATGGAAGAACAATCCCCGCCGCGACGTCGACGAGGCCTATTACCGCGGCGTGTTCACGCGCGACGTAACCGGCCTGACGATCCCGGAACTCGCCCCGGCCGCGGCGGCATCCGAAATGGAAAACGGCGGCGGCAGCGTGCCCAACGGCACCTATTACGACATGTGCGCGAAACTGCCGGTCGTCGCGCCCGAGAAAATTTCCTGCCCGGTCCTGATCATCCGCGGCGACCACGACGGCATCGCCACCGATGCGGACGTCATGGATTTCTATGCGCGCCTGCCCCACCGCGACAAGCAGCTCGTCTCGATCGAAGGCATGGCGCACAACACCCAGCTCGGGATCAACCGCGGCCGCTTCTGGCACGCGCTGAAATCGTTTCTCGACATGCCGCCGCGCGCCGACGGGTGATGCGCACTGGCCGAGCGCACGAAAATCCTCTACCAATTTAAGGCAATTCAAATCCGAAGGGAGCAAACATGATCTACGAAGTAAGAACGTACCGGCTGAAACCGCGCAGCGTGCCGGAATTCGTCAACACATTCGGCAAGGCCTATGAAAAACGTCAGGCCCTGTCCAAGCTCGCGGCGTTTTTCGTCACCGAGATCGGCCCGCTGAACGAAGTCATCCATATCTGGCCCTACAAGGACGCCGCCGAACGCGAGAAGAAACGCATCCGCTCGGCACAGGACAAGAAATACGCCTGGCCGCCGAAGATCGGACACCTGCTGGAAAGCATGCAGTCGGAAGTTTACGTGCCGTCGCCGATGACGCCGACATTCGCCAAGGGCAATAAAGGCCCGATCTTCGAATGGCGCGAATACGGCGCGATCCCCGGCAAGATTCCCGAAATCTACAAGAACTGGGAAAAGGCCATTCCGAAACGGACCGAAATGTCCGAACTGGTCATGGCGATGCATACCGAGACCGGCAACCTGAACAAGTTCGTCCACATCTGGGCCTATGAAAGCCTGGAACACCGTGCCGAAGTGCGCGCCGAAGCCGCCGCAAAGGGCATCTGGCCGCCGAAAGGCCGCGGCGAGACGCTCCAGACGCAGTCGAACAAGATCGTTCTGGCAGCCCCGTTCTCGCCGCTGACCTGAACGGCGCCGAAACGGATTGTACCATCGGGCGGGCGCCATTGCGGCATCCGCCCGTTTTTTATGGGGCGGAATCGACATGACCGACACAGAGGCTGTCATTCAGGCGGACGAATACTGGGCCCAAAAGGGCGACGTGGACCTGTTCATTTTCCGCAAGCGCGTGGCGGGCCGGACCGGACAGCCCGTGCTATTCATGGTTCACGGGTCCTCCTTCTGCGGGCCAACGGGGTTCGACCTGCAGGTGCCGGGACGCAACGACTATTCCCAGATGGACCGCTTCGCGCGGGCCGGCTTCGACGTCTGGACGATGGACCACGAAGGCTACGGGCGGTCGTCGCGCACCGACGGCAATTCGGACATCGCGAGCGGCGTCGAGGACCTGAAAGCGGGTTTTGCGGTGGTGGCGCGCGAAACCGGCGCCGAAACCGCGCTTTTCTACGGATCGTCCTCGGGCGCGCTGCGCGCCGCCGCCTTTGCCCAGGCCGTGCCGGGCGCGGTATCGCGGCTGGTGCTCGACGCCTTCGTCTGGACCGGCAAGGACGCGCCGACCCTGATCAAGCGCGCCGAGAACCTGGACTATTTCCGGACCCACAATACCCGGCCGGTCGACCGCGCGTTTTTCGAATCGATCTTCACCCGCGACAAGCCCGGCACGTCGGAACAGATCGTCGCCGAGACGCTGGCGGAAACCGAACTGCAATACGGCGACACCGTTCCGACCGGCACCTATCTGGACATGTGCGCCAACCTGCCGGTGGTCGATCCCGCGAAAATTTCCTGCCCGGTCATGATCGTCCGCGGCGAACATGACGGCGTCGCGACCGAGGAAGACCTGATGGCGTTCTTCCGGAGGCTGCCGAACATGGACAAGCAGTTCTCCGTCTTTGCCGGCCAGGCGCATGTCACGCCGCTGGGGCTGAACCGGCACCGGTTCTGGCACGCGATGGAAGCGTTCCTGACCATGCCGCCGCGCACCGACCGATAGACCGGAACAGACGCCGGAACAGATAGCCGGAACAGATAAAGGACACCGATATGGATCTCGGCATTCAGGGCAGACGCGCCCTTCTTCTCGCGTCGAGCGGCGGCCTCGGATACGCCTCGGCGCAGTCCCTGGCGCGCGAAGGCGTGCGCGTCTGCATCAGCGGTTCCGATCTCGGCCGCGCCGAAGACGCCGCCCGGCGGATTGCGGACGAGACCGGATCCCCCGTCACCGGCCTGTGCGGCGACCTGTCGGACCCCGCCAATATGGACACGCTCCTGCGCGATGCCGAAGCCGCGCTCGGCGGGCCGGTGGACATCCTGTTCGTCAATCACGGCGGCCCGCCGCTCCGCACGGCGCTGGAGATCAGCCAGGAAGACCTCGGCACCTATGCCAACACGATGGTGCTGAGCCCCGTCCGCATGATCCAGCTGACCGTCGCCGGCATGATTGCCCGGCAATGGGGAAGGGTGATCATGGTGGGCGCCGCCGCCGTCACAGAGCCGGCGCCGAACAATGTCCTGTCCAACATGTACCGTGCGGGGCTTGCGCATTACTGCAAGACGCTGGCCGGCGAAGTGATCCGCGACGGGGTGACGGTGAACGTGGTCTCGCCGACGGCGGTTCTGACCGAACGCACCCGCGGGACAGCCGCGGTGCGCGGCGCCCGGAAGGGCCTGACCGCCGAAGAGGAACTCGCCCGCCGGGAACAGGCCTCCCTCGCCGGACGGTTCGGGGCGCCGGAAGATTTCGGCGCGCTTGTGGCGTTTCTCGCGGGCGGCAATGCCGGCTATATGACGGGCGCGAACTGGCGCGTCGACGGCGGCAGCGCCGGCGGTCTCGGCTAG
>CAXBCP010000041.1:0-37767 GCA_963974055.1 uncultured Rhodospirillaceae bacterium | reverse complement strand
GACAGGCGCGACAGGTATTCCTGCTTGTCGGTGAAATACATGGTCATGCGGCAGATATGCTCCGGCCCTGCGCCGCCTTCGTTCAGCACCGCGACCGTGTTTTCCAGCGCAAGGCGGAACTGGTCGACGAAATCGTCGGACTCGAACTTTTCCTCCGCCGTCCAGCCGACCATGCCGGCCACGAATACAAAGCGCCCTTCGGCCGCGATACCGTTGGAATATCCTTTGGGGCGGTTCCAGCCCGGGGGATTCAATGACTGCATGACGGTCCTCTCGATATGACGCTGCTTGCGGGGTCGGTTGGATTGTTTTAAGCTTAAAACATTGTCAGATCAATCGTACAGATAATGACCTCAGATACGGATTTTTCGCGCCACGCCCCGCCGGAAGGCAGGCTTCAGGGCAGACCGCTCGCCGGACAGCATGCGCTTGTCACCGGCGCGACGCGCGGGATCGGGGCGGCCATTGCCGATAGCCTGGGCGGGCTCGGCGCGGACCTTACCCTCATCGGCCGCGACCGCCCCCTGCTCGACGAACGCGCCGGCCATATTGCGGGCGAATGCGGCGTAAAGGTCCATGTCGAGACCGCCGACGTCTCGGATGCCGGTGCGGTCGGCAAAGCCTTCGAATCCGCGGTCTCCGCGAACGGTCCGATCACAATCCTCGTCAACAATGCCGGGTCCGGCAAAAGCGCGCCGTTCCACAAGATGGAACGCGAATTGTGGGATTCGATGATCGCCGTCAACCTGACCGGCACGTTCATCTGCACCCAGGCCGCCCTGCCCGGCATGCTCGACGCCGGCTACGGCCGTATCGTCAACATCGCCTCGACGGCGGGGCTGAAGGGCTATGGCTACGTATCCGCCTATTGCGCGGCCAAGCACGCCGTCGTCGGGCTTACCCGCTCGCTGGCGCTGGAAACCGCGAAAAAGGGCGTCACCGTCAACGCGGTCTGCCCCGGCTACACGGAAACCGACCTGGTGCGCGAGACCATCGACAATATCGTCGCCAAGACCGGCCGCTCGGTCGAGGATGCGACGGCGGAACTGGCGGCCTCCAACCCGCAGGGCCGCCTGGTGCAGCCCTGGGAAGTGGCGGAAACCGTCGCCTGGCTCGCCCTGCCGGCATCCGCCTCGATCACCGGCCAGGCCATCCCGGTTGCCGGCGGCGAGGTGATGTGATGGCGGATTCCCCGGCTGCGGCTCCGATGACCGACCGCCCCGACTACGAATCCGGCGTCCGCGGCCAGGACGGCATGGAACTGCGCGTCTGGCTGCGCCTGCTGACCTGCACCAACCTGCTCGACAACGAGGTCCGGACCCGGCTGAAAACCACGGCCGACACCACCCTGCCCCGGTTCGACATCCTCGCCCAGCTGGAACGCCATGACGGTCCGATGTCGATGGGCGAACTGTCGCGGCGGCTGATGGTGTCGAACGGCAACGTGACCGGACTGATCGACCGCCTCGCCCGCGAAGGGCTTGTCGACCGCACGCCGTCGCCGGAAGACCGCCGCGTGCAGATGGTCGGCCTGACCGACGAGGGCAGCCGCGTTTTCGCAAAAATCGCCGAGGATCACCGCGGCTGGGTCGGCGGCATGATGGCCGGCCTGTCGGCGGACGAAATGACCACCCTTTACGACCTGCTGGCGCGGCTCAAGGAATCGATCCTGACCGCGGAGCGGAAGAACAGCCTGGAGGCCGCAGAATGACCATCATCGCCGGCGCAACGATCGCCCCCAAACATTTCGCCTGGAACGTCGAGGGCAAGGTCGCGACGATCACCATCGACCGGCCGGAGCGCAAGAACCCGCTGACGTTCGAATCCTACGCCGAGCTGCGCGACACGTTCCGCACCCTGCAGCATGTGGACGACATCAAGACCGTGGTCATCACCGGGTCGGGCGGCAATTTCTGTTCCGGCGGCGACGTGCATGAAATCATCGGCCCGCTGCTCGACATGAACATGAAGGAACTGCTCCGGTTCACCGAGATGACCGGCGACGTGGTCAAGGCAATGCGCACCTGCCCGCAGCCGATCGTCGCCGCGATCGACGGTATCTGCGCCGGCGCCGGCGCGATCCTCGCCATGGGGTCCGACCTGCGCTACGGCACCGCGAATTCGAAGACCGCTTTCCTGTTCACCCGGGTCGGGCTCGCCGGCTGCGACATGGGCGCGTGCTCTATCCTGCCGCGTATCATCGGCCAGGGCCGGGCCTCGGAACTGCTCTATACCGGCCGCTCGATGTCCGGTGAAGAAGCCTATAACTGGGGCTTTTTCAATGCGTTATGCGATTCCGATAAAGTTCTTGCAGAAGCTCAGGAGCAGGCGCGACGGCTGGCCGACGGGCCGACCTTCGCCCACGGCATCACCAAGCGCCAGCTTCACATGGAATGGAACATGAGCGTCGAGGATGCGATCACGGTCGAGGCCGAGGCCCAGGCGGTGTGCATGCAGACCGAGGACTTCAAGCGCGCCTATGACGCCTTCGTCGCCAAGCAGAAACCCGTCTTCGAAGGGAACTGACCGTGCCCGAACAAACCTATCTCAACTGGCCGTTCCTGGAGGATTCCCACCGCGCCCTCGCGGCCGAGTTCCGCGCCTGGGCCGACCGGGAAATCGCGCCGCTGGCGGAAGAGGAACCCGCCGACGAGGCCGGCCTCGACGCCCTGGCCCGCGAACTGGTCCGCCGCCTCGCCGATGGCGGCTGGCTGCGCTATTCGGTCCCCGCCCCGTGGGGCGGCATATACGAGACGCTGGACGTCCGCGCGCTGTGCCTGATGCGCGAAACCCTCGCCCAGTATTCCGGCATGGCCGATTTTTCCTTCGTCATGCAGGGGCTCGGCTCCGGCCCGATATCGCTGTTCGGCGCCGAGGAAATCCGCAGCAGGTACCTGCCCGACGTCGCCAGCGGCAAACGCATCGCCGCCTTCGCGCTGTCCGAACCGGAATCCGGGTCCGACGTCGCGGCAATGACCACCAATGCACGCCTCGACGGCGACGAATACGTCATCAACGGCGAAAAGACGCTGATCTCCAATGGCGGTCTCGCCGATCAATACGTCGTTTTCGCGCGCACGGAGGACGCCCCCGGCGCCAAGGGCCTGTCGGCCCTGGTGGTCGATGCCGACGCGCACGGCCTGTCCTGCACGGAACGGTTCGACGTCATCGCCCCCCACCCGCTCGGCCGGATGCGGTTCGAGGACTGCCGGGTGCCCGCCGCCAACCTGCTCGGCAAGCCGGGCGACGGCTTCAAGATCGCCATGTCGTCGCTCGACGTGTTCCGGTCCACGGTCGGCGCCGCCGCCCTCGGATTCGCCCGGCGCGCCCATGACGAAGCGCTCGCCCAGGCGCGGAAACGGATTTCCTTCGGCAAGCCGCTGGCGGAATACCAGCTGATCCAGGAAAAGCTCGCCGATATGGCGCTCAAGATCGATGCGGCGGCGCTGCTGGTCTACCGCTCCGCCTGGACCAAGGATACGCAGGGTGCGCGCGTCACGCGCGAAGCCGCCATGGCCAAGCTTTACGCAACCGAAAGCGCGCAGGAAATCATCGACCAGGCGGTCCAGATATGGGGCGGCATGGGGGTCGTGGTCGGATCGACGGTGGAACGCCTGTACCGCGAGATCCGGGCCCTGCGGATATACGAAGGCACCAGTGAAATCCAGAAACTGATCATCGCCGGCCAGTCCCTCGCGGCGGCAGAGGCGGAGGATGCCGCGAAGGCGGCGGAGTAACAGAAGCATGACCAAGCACCTGCCGGGCGGGCCGACCGCCCATGTCGACACCTTCGCCGCCGACAACCTGCCGCCGAAGGACCAGTGGCCGGAATTCGATTTCGACTCCCTGCCGATCCTGCAGACCTATCCGGACCGCATGAATGCGGGTGTCGAACTGCTCGACCATATGTGCGACACGGGCCACGCCGACAGCCCGGTGCTGCATTACGAGGACACGACCTGGACCTATGGCGAATTGCGCGATATCGCCGACAAAATCGCAAAGGTGCTGGTCGAGGATCACGGACTGGTGCCCGGCAACCGCGTGCTGCTGCGCGCCGCCAACAACCCGATGCTCGTCGCCTGCTGGTGCGCGGTGCTGAAGGCGGGCGGAATCTGCGTGACCACCATGCAGCTGCTGCGCGCCCGCGAACTGGTCTATATCGTCGAGAAGGCTGAAATCCGCCACGCGCTATGCGACATCTCTCTCGCCGAAGCGATGGAGGAAACCTGCGCGCGCAAGCCCGAACTGGCCGAAACGCTCTATTTCACGGCAACCGGGGACGGCGACGCATCGCTCGATGCCGCGCTTGCCGGCAAATCCGCCGGTTTCGACAATTGCGACACCGCCGCCGACGATACCGCGCTGATCGCGTTCACGTCCGGCACCACCGGCACGCCGAAGGCGACCATGCATTTCCACCGCGACGTGATCGCCATGTGCGACTGCTTCCCGCGGTCCTTCAATATGGCGGAACCGCACGATATCTTCACCGGCACGCCGCCGCTCGCCTTCACGTTCGGGCTCGGCGGACTGACCTGTTTCCCGATGCGGTTCGGCGCATCGACCCGTTTCTTCCCCGCGCCGCTGGGTCCGGAAGACATGATGGCCGCGATCGAGAAGTATAAAATCACCAGCCTCTATACCGCCCCGACCATGTACCGGCTGCTGGCGGACCTCGCCGACAGGTACGACATTTCCAGCCTCGAGAAATGCGTTTCCGCCGGCGAAACCCTGCCGAAAGCGACCTGGGAAGCGTTTCACAAGGCGACCGGCATCCGCATCGTCGACGGGCTGGGCTCGACCGAGATGATCCACATCTTCGTCGCCGCCAGCCGCGAGGACATGCGCCCCGGCTATACCGGCAGGGCGATCCCGGGCTACCGCGCGAAGATCGTGGACGAGGACGGCAACGCGCTCGGCCCCAACCAGCCGGGCCTGCTCACGGTTCAGGGTCCGACCGGCTGCCGCTACCTCGCCGACGACCGCCAGCGCACCTACGTGAAGGACGGCTGGAACTATCCCGGCGACATGTACGAAATGGACGAGGACGGCTATTTCAAATACGTCGCGCGGGCCGACGACATGATCATCTCGGCGGGCTACAACATCTCAGGCCCCGAGGTCGAAAACGCCCTGCTCGATCACCCCGCGGTCGGCGAATGCGCGGTCATCGGCAAGCCCGACGAAAAACGCACCAGCATCGTCAAGGCCTTCGTCGTGCTCCGCGACGGCTTCGGCCCCGGCGACGAGATGACGAAAACCCTGCAGGATTTCGTCAAGAACGAGATCGCCCCCTACAAATACCCGCGCGAGATCGAGTTCGTCGCCACGCTGCCCAAGACCGAAACCGGCAAGCTGCAACGCTTCCGCCTGCGCGACCGGGAACAGCAGACCTGACGTCTCCGACCGGACCCGACAGGGCCCGGAAACGAAAAGACAGCCCGGCTTCGGCCAGGAAAAATACGCCGTTAAGGACGATGGTCCGATAAAGCCATTTGTTTCAACGGCCCGGCACCGTCACGTCGCGGGGCGGTTAACCAGCATTTCTAAAATCTTCTTAAAACCTCGCGCCTATTGTCGATACATCGGGCGGTTGCCAACGACCGTCCGACATATCTCCAGCGGCGGTCCGGGGTTCTCTCCCCCCAATCAAACACCGGATCTTTCGCTATTTGCCCCTTCCCGTTCCCCCCACGGGAAGGGGCTTTTCGTTCATTCCCCAATATCCATAAGCCCGCAAGAGGGTGAATATCCCTTAACCCTTTCCCCTAACGAAGAATTCAGCATTTTCGCGGTATTTTATTCGATCCCGCGCATCGCGGGCACGGACACAGAGGCGGGAAGTCGATATGTCGAGTATAGAAACAGCAGCGGTACCGGGGCGTCAGAACGCCACCGCCAGCCCGATGGACTGGAACCAGTCCCTCCACATGTTGTCGGAAGACCGCAGCGTATCGCTCAATGCCAACGACACTCAGGGCAACCGCCAGCGCCTGACGCCGGTCCTGAGCGCCGGCGAGGAACGCAGCCTGATCGACAAGACCAAGGACATTGCCTCTAACCTGTTCAACACATTTCGCAGCGAACTGGGCGAAGCGCTCCAGCATATCGGCATTCGCGGCGACGCCGCCGCCAAGCTGATCCGGGACGTTAGCGAATCCTTCGTCGAAGCGGTCAGATCGGGGTCGAGTTTCTCGTTCAGCATGATCGCCGCCGCCTACAAGGAAACGTTCGTTCAGTCCGCCACATCGGTCTCCCATTCGCTCGAATTCAGCGCCAATGCGCTCAGCATCGAATACAACCACGCCACCGGCGAGCTGACGGCCGATACCAGCAAGCTGGAAATCGACGCGGTGCGGGTGATCTCCGGCGATAACCTTCCCACGGCCGAAGCCGCGGCCCTGTTCGATTTTACCGACAGCGAAGGGCCGCCCTCGATCGCGGCTATCTTCGACCGGGTACAGCAATTTCTCGCCAGTAACGGGTTCATCTCCGAGGAAGGCGAAGACGGAGCCGACAGCCTGGCTCTGTCTCTGCCCGACACCGACGAAGCCCTCTATGACGCGGTGCTGATCGATGACGGCCACGCGGACGAGACCGCGAAGGAAAAGGACGAATCCCTGCCCCTGGCCGCGCCGCTGACCCTGTCGGATAAAGACCTTCCGAACAACGTCAGAATCAGCGCCATCGAAAAACTCACCAACGATCGGCAGGAAACGATTACCCGCATGACGCTGGACCTTGTTGTCCGCGTCCATATGGGCAAGGACGAGGACGAGATGGAAATGAGCTCCATCCGGAATACGACCAACGAGACGTTTCAGATAACCGTGTAAGATACGACGCTTCACCCGGCCGGTGCGCCGGGCGAAGTAACAACCGAAACGCCGGCACGTAGCCGGCATTTGAGAGGCAGAGGACAGGAGGTCCGACATGTTGCCCTCGGTCAGCGCAGGTAGCGCGGCCCTGACGAAATATGCGCAAGCCGTCTCTGTCGCGGCGCCCGATGCGGCGCCCCGCGATTCCGACGCGGCACCGCGCACAGAGCAGGAAGCCGCCCGGCAGAACGCCGAAAAACAACCGGTCCCGATACCGCAACAGGACACCCTTGCCCGCGATGCGCGCGCGACGGTCGATGCGTTGCTTGCCCTGTTGCACAGCCGTGTCCTGGCGGCCCTGGCCGGTCTCGGCACGCCGGACGAAACGGCCCGGAAAGCCGCGGATGCGGCGACCGCCCAGCTCGCCGCCGCCTTCGCCGCCGAGAGCCGCCTTGCCGTCGAAATCGTACATGCGTTGCTGGAACGGGCGGACGACGCGGCCAGCCCCGACCACCTGCTTCGCATCGTCGCCCGGGGCCTGACCGTCCTGATCGACCATCAGTCGGGCGCAGTGCAGGTCACGCCGCCGCGGATCGATATCGCCCCGGTCGCCGGCGCGCCGACCGCGTCGGAGCCGCACCATCTCGTGGATTTCACGGACTCGGATGCGGAAAAGGTGACGCCCGTCCTGATGGCGCTGAGCGCTGTCCAGTCGGCGGCCGCCGCCGCCATCGCCGCCGCGGACACGGTGCCGCGGCCCCTTGCCGCCGGCAGCGCCGGGCCCGCAGCGGCGCCGGTGATCGTCGCGCCGGATGCATTCGTCAAACCGCTGACGGCGCCGATCGCCGCGGCACTGGCCACCGTGCCCGATGCGCCGTTCGCGAACCTCTCCGCTCCCGATGCGGCATCGATCGTGTCGCGGGCGCTGTCGCAGGTCGTCTCGACGACGCTCAACAATGCCGCCGTTTCCGCGGCCGCGGTGCCGGTGGGCGAAGTCATGGCCGCCGTCCGCCACCTGCAGCCGGTCGCCGGCCCGCCTGCATCCGGGGATGCAGGCGCCGACAGCCGGATCGTCCTCGCCTCCGGCCGGGTCTCCGTGGCGTTCGACCCGGGCAACGGTGCGATTACGGTCCAGGTCGGCGACCGGGTAACCGCCTACGCGCCGGCCTCGCTTGCCGCGAACGGCGCCCCCCTGCCCGGGCTCGATGCCGCGTCGCTTCCCGACCAGAGAATTTCGTCGCGCCTGCCGGTCGGGATCGTCGTCGACCGGCCGTCGGGCGTGCCGTTCATCCCGCCGGAGTTCGATCCGCCGGATGCACCGGCAAAACCCGGCGCCCCGACTGCCCCGGTAACGCCGCCGGCCAACCGGAAGCCCGGACAGGATGCCGCCGCCACTGCCGCCGCAACCCTGGCCGCGGAACAGGCATTGCGCCACCTCGATCCCGCGGCGATGCGAAACGCGACCGTATTGCGCGGCGTCGGGGCGGCGGCGGGCGCGGAACTCCCCGCCCTGACCCGGATCGCGCTCGACATCAGCGCCGAAATCGCGCCGGGCGCGCCGGTGGCAGTCAATCCGCTGATGATCGGAAAATTCGGCCTGCCGAAGCCCGCCCCGGCCCAGACCGAGCCCGGCCCGGTGATGAAGCACGGCTATGCCGATGCCTCGGCAAATCAGGTGCCGGTTCTGCCCGCCGTTCACCTGCAGGGCCACCTGCCGCCCGAGGACCGCCGGAAAATGGCGAAGAAACAGCAGAAACGCCTGCCTGCCGGGAAATACGGAACCGTCGCGCTGGACGATGCCTTCACCCGCGACATGCCCCCGGGGCACCAGGGTCTGGTGTTTTCGTCGGTGGTGTTCTCGGTCTAGAAGGACGCGCGGGCCGGCGCGATTCCGCATACACGGAATATGCTCTAGGACGCGACCTCGTAGGCCACGGTGTCGCGCGCGAACCCGTCATAGAGGTCGAGCATGCGTTCGCGCCAGGCGAAAACCGGGTCGTCCGCATCGAGCAGCTTGAACGGGCTTGTCACCCGCGCCCACTGGAACTGCGAAAACACGACGTAATCGGCATAGGCCGGCCCGTCGCCGCTGATGAAATCCTGCCCCTTGCGGAACGACGTGCGGATCGGATCAAGCGTCCGGTAGAGAACCTTTACCCGGTCCTCGCGGCCTTCCTGCACTTCCTCGAGCGTGCGCTTGTACATTTTCTCCATCGACTCCCGGAAATAGTCCCGGTCGTCGGGATGCGCCGCGTCCAGCACGTCGCGGGCGATCAGCGGGCCCAGCGCCACGTTGACCGCGCGGTCGCACCACGAATTGATGACCCGGGTCACGCCGGTGCCGATCGGCCCGCCGAACAGCGACGGCGCGTCCGGATAGGCCTCTTCCAGATAGGTCGCGATATCCCAGGAATCCGTTTCGACAACATCGCCGTCGACCATGACCGGCACGCTGGTCGAATTCGCGAAGGCGATCGATTCCTTGTCGGTCAGCAGCAAGGGAATCTGTTCGAAATCCAGCCCCTTGTGCTTCAGCGCCATTTTCGCGCGCCAGGAAAACTGGCTGTAGCGACGATCTTCGTGTCCGAGAAGCTCGTATAGTTTGATGGTCATATCTGTCCCTCTTCGTGCCGGTACGTTGTATGGCGAAGTGCGCCCGCGGCAGCGTTATTCCGCTGCCGGCCGCGAACCCGCCGCCGCGCCGACGGCCGCGCCCTTGGTTTCCCAGTCGGATGTCTTGTTGAGCAGCGAAGTCCCGGCCCGCTGGTCGCCGTTGTCCGGCTTGGCCTGTTCGCGCAGTTCTTCGAGCTGGGTACGTCCCTTTTCGTACTCCCTGAACGCGGCGAATTTCGCCGACATGTACTGGTCCGGCCAGACGACGTCTTCCACCCCGTAATAGGCTGCCGCCTGCTGCGTGAAATACGGGTTGTACAGATGCGTGCGCGCCAGCGCCACGAGGTCCGACCGGCCGGCGCCAACGATGGTGTTGACCTGGTCCCAGTCGAAAATATTGCCGGCCACCAGGGTCGGGATTCCGGCCTCGATGCGGATCTGTTCGGAATGCGGCGTCTGGAACATGCGGCCGTACATGGGCTTTTCCGCCGGGTCGGTCTGTCCCGTGGACACGTTGATCAGGTCGCAGCCGTGTTCCTTGAACGCCCTGGCATAGGCGACGGCGTCGTCCATCGTGGTGCCGCCCTCGATCCAGTCCGATGCCGAAATCCGTACCGACATCGGGCGGTCTTCGGGCCACACGGCGCGGCAGGCGTCGAATACCTCGAGCGGATAGCGCAGCCGGTTTTCCAGCGAACCGCCGTATTCGTCGCTGCGCTTGTTGGTCACCGGCGACAGGAATGTCGCCAGGATATAGCCGTGGGCGCAGTGAAGTTCCGCCAGATCGAATCCCGCCCGCGCCGCGCGTTCGAACGCGGCGACGAAATCCGCTTTCACCCGGTCCATGTCGTCGCGCGTCATTTCCCGCGGCACCTGGGAATGCGGCAGATACGGGATCGGCGATGCCGCCAGGATCTCCCACGCGCCCGCATCCAGCGGCTGGTCGATGCCTTCCCAGGCAAGCTTCGTGGCCCCCTTGCGCCCGGCATGGCCGATCTGCATGGCCATCTTTGCGGACGTCCGTTCATGGGCGAAATCGACGATGCGTTTCCACCCGGCTTCGTGTTCGTCCGTCCAGATACCGGCGCAGCCGGGGGTGATACGCGCCTCCGGCGAGATGCAGGTCATTTCGGTGAACACGAGCCCGGCCCCGCCCAGGGCGCGGCTGGTGTAATGGGTGAAGTGCCAGTCGTCCGGATTGCCGTCGGTCGCGCAGTACTGGCACATGGGCGACACGACCACCCGGTTTGCCAGCCGCATGTTGCGCAGCTGCATCGGCGCGAACATCGGCGGCACCGGCGTTTCCCGCAGATGCGGCGCGTCGTAGCGGTCGGCGGCATCGGCCGAGAACGTGCGGTCGACCTGTTCCACGAACGCCTTGTCGCGGAGCCGCAGATTATCATAGGTGATCGCCTTGGACCGCGACATCAGGCTGAACGTGAACTGCACCGGGTCCATGCCCCAGTAGCGGTCCACATGTTCGAACCAGGACAGCGACACGTCGGCGGCATGCTGGATGCGTTCCACGTCGCCGCGGCGGTTCTCGTCGTACAGTTTCAGCGCGGTGCGCGGATCGGATTCGATCTGGCAACACTCGAACAGGGCGATTGCGTCCTCCATCGCGAGCTTGGTGCCCGACCCGATCGAGAAATGCGCCGTATGCGCGCAGTCGCCGAGGATGACCAGATTGTCCTTCACCCAGGTTTCGCAGCGGATCATCGGGAAATTGCGCCAGATCGACCGGTTGGTGATGAGCGGGTGATCGCCCAGCAGGTCGCCGTACAATTCGCGGACATAGGCGACCGTGTCTTCTTCGGCCGCGTTCTCCATGCCGGCCTTTTTCCACGCCTCTTCCGTGGTCTCGACGATCCACGTGCTCATTTCGCTGTTGTACTGGTAGGCGTGCAGGTTCCAGATACCGGCATCGTTCTCGCGGAAATCGAACGTGAACGCATCCAGCGGCGTGGTCGATCCGAGCCAGACGAACTTGTTCGGCCGCCAGTCGAAGCTCGGCTTGAAATGATCGGCATATTGGTCGCGGATCCAGGAATTGATGCCGTTCGCGCCGAGGACGAGGTCCGCGTCCGGCGCGATATCGTCGAGCGATTTGATTTCGCGTTCGAATTCCATCTCGATGCCGACTTCGATGCAGCATTTCTGGAGGATCAGCAGCAGGTCCTTGCGCGACATGCCGCAGAACCCGTTGCCGCCCGCCGTTATCTTCTCGCCGCGGTAATAGGTGTCGATATCGTCCCAATAGGCGAAGGTTTCGCGGATGCGGTCATAGGAAACCGCATCGTAATCGCGGAAATGGCCCAGGGTTTCGGCGGAAAACACGACGCCGAACCCGAACGTATCGTCCGGCTTGTTCTGCTCGTAGATCCGGATCCGGTGCGACGGATCGGCTTTTTTCATCAGGAGCGCGAAATACAGCCCTGCCGGACCGCCGCCTATAATCTCGATCTTCATCGTTCTCTCCCGCCGCCTGATTGCTCGATATCAAATTAGTTTAAGCTTAAAATAATTTGATTCAAGGTCAAAGTTCAAGCCCCGGCGCCAAGAACGCCGGGTCAGCCGGCGGGCCACACCAGCGGCACCAGATACATCGCCGCACAGGCGATCACGATACTTGCGGCGATATTGAGCAAAAGCCCCGCCCGGCACATATCCATCACCGTCAGACGGTCCGCGCTGAAAACGATGGCGTTCGGCGGCGTTGCGACCGGCATCATGAAAGCGCAGCTCGACGCAAGGGCGACCGGCGCCGCGAGCAAAAGCGGGTCCATCCCGAGACTTCCCGCCAGCGTTGCGGCGACCGGGATAAAGACGGCGGCGGTCGCGGTATTGCTGGTCAGTTCCGTCAGGAAGATGACGAATCCCGCAACCAGCAGGAATATCGCGATAACGGGGAAACCGCCGACAACCGACATGGCCTCCCCCAGCCAGGCCGCGAGACCGGTCGAATCGATCGCCCCCGCCAGGCTCAGCCCGCCGCCGAACAGAAGCAGGATGCCCCACGGCAGTTTCACCGCATGCGCCCAGTCGAGCAGAAATTCCCGCTCCCGGATATTTACCGGCAGAACGAACGCGGCAAGCGCCGCCGCCAGCGCGATACCGGTATCGGTGATCGGCGCGAAGCGCGCCAGGACCGGCTGAAACACCCACGCCAGCGCGAGCGCGGCGAACAGCACGGCGGTCATCCGCTCTCCCCTCCCGGCGCGCCCCAGTTTCCGGCGCTCGAGCGCCAGTCCCGCGCGGACATCCGCGAAAGGCAGCCCCTCGGCCCGGTACAGGAAACGGCTGATCAGCAGCCATGCGAATACCAGCAATACGGCCGATACCGGCAGCCCGACAAGCATCCACGCGCCGAATCCGATCTCGACGTTGTAGGTCTGGCTCATATACCCGGCGAGAAAGGCGTTCGGCGGCGTGCCGATCAGGGTGGCGAGCCCGCCGATGCTCGCCGCATAGGCGACGGCGACAAGCAGGCCGCGAGCGAAACGGTCGGCGGCCGCCGCCTCGGCCTCTCCCCTTGCCTCCCCCTTGGCCTCCCCCAGGGACGACCGGGTATCGACGAAGGCGATCACGCTCACCACGATCGGCAGCATCATCAAGACGGTCGCGGTGTTCGTGACCCACATGCTCAGCAGCGCGGTCGCCGCCATGAACCCGCCGGTAAGACGGCCCGGGCCGGTCCCGGCAATCCCGATGACGGTGATCGCGATACGGCGGTGCAGGTTCCAGCGTTCGATCGTCAGCGCGACCACGAAACCGCCGAGAAAAAGAAAGATCAGCGGGTGCGCATAGGGCGCCGTCGCCGCGCCGAGGCTGCCGATGCCCAGAACCGGGAACAGTATCGCCGGCAGAAGCGCCGTCGCCGCGAGGGGCACCGCCTGGGTCAGCCACCACACCGCCATCAGGACGGCGACACCGGCAACCGCCCAGCCCGGCGCGCCCAGCCCGTCGGGCGCGGGCAGAACCTGCAGCAGCGCGAATGCCGCCGGGCCGAGAATCAGCCCCGCCCAGGCAAGGACGCGATTGCCGCGCGCCGTTTCGCGCACCGGGCTGCCGGTCGATTGCTGTGCCGCCGTATCTGCCATGATCGCCGGACTTATCCGCGATTTTCAGGCGGATGCGTTGATCTCCATCAATTGCGCTCTACCCCGTTTATTTGAAAGAGATTCGCGTATTATGCCGCGCATGAGCGATCCGAATTCCCCTCGCGCCGGACAGGCGGCCCCGTCGCCGACCGGCATCTTTCCGTCGCAGACCCTGCACGGGCTGATTGCCGACGGCGCCGTCACCGCGTCGCGGCCGATCACCGACGACATGGTCCAGCCGGCGAGCATCGATTTGCGCCTCGGCGAATTCGCATGGCGCGTCCAGGCGAGCTTCCTGCCCGGGCCCGACGCGACCGTGGAGGACAAGGTACGGGCCTTCGAAATGCACCGCATCGACCTGACCGGGGGCGCGGTGCTGGAAAAGGGCTGCGTCTATATCGTGCCGCTGATGGAAGCGCTGGACCTGCCGGACGATATTTCCGCCTTCGCGAACCCGAAAAGTTCGACCGGGCGGCTCGATATCTTCACCCGCGTGATCTCCGACCGCGGGACGCGCTTCGACCTGATCCGGCCGGGCTATAGCGGCCCGGTCTATGCCGAGGTATCGCCGAAGACGTTTTCGATCGCGGTGCGCACCGGCTCGCGCCTGACGCAGCTTCGCCTGCGCCGCGGCCGCGCCGAGGTCGGTCCCGAAGACCTGATGCGGCTGCACGAAGAAAACGGCCTGATCGACGCCCCGTTCGACCGCGCGGAGGTCATGGAACACCGGAGCCTCAGCCTGCGGCTCGACCTCAGCGCCGAAGCGCCGGGCGGGATCGTGGGCTGGCGCGCGCGCCATCATACCGGCATCGTCGATGTCGACCGGCCGGACCAGTACGACCCGGCGGATTTCTGGGAACCGGTCGCCGCCCGCCATGGCGGCATCATTCTCAACCCCGACGATTTCTATATCCTGGCGACGCGCGAAGCGGTCACCGTACCGCCGGACTACGCCGCCGAAATGGTGGCCTACGATACGCTGGTCGGCGAATTCCGCGTCCATTACGCGGGGTTTTTCGATCCCGGCTTCGGCTGGGACCCGGCCGACCGGACAATCGGTTCGCGCGGGGTGCTCGAGGTCCGCTCCCACGACGTGCCCTTCCTGCTGGAACACGAACAGGTGATCGGCCGGCTGCGCTACGAGCGCCTGACCGCCCGCCCGGAGAAAATATACGGATCGGGCATCGGCTCGCATTACCAGGGACAGGGCCTGAAGCTTGCAAAGCAGTTTAAAACCACCACCTGACTCCCTGCCAACCAACACTGCATGTGATGTGATGCCCCGCCCGTTATCCCGATTCCTGTCCCTGCTCTGCCGCCCCGCCCTTCTCGCGCTGCTGCTCGTTTCCGTGGCCGCGCCGGCCGGCGCCGGGATGCCGGCCGGCGACCCCGCCAACTACGTGATCAAGCGCGACGGCAAGCCCATCGGCACCCTCAAGATCGACTTCCGGCGGGACGGAAAGACGCTGGTTGCGAAATCCCGCTACACCATCCAGATCAAGCTTCTCGCCATCGTCCTGTACCGCTACGACAAGCACATGACCGAGACCTACGAAGACGGGCAGCTGGTCGCCTATGAGACCGATATCGACGATAACGGCACGAAATCCAGCGTCCGGGTCACGCGCGACGGCGAGCGCCTGTCGATCGTCCACCCCAAGGGACGTCTCACCGCCCCGCTCGGCCTGTACCCGTCGACCTACTGGCCGGCCGCGACGCCGACCCTGACCCGGATGATCGATTCCTCGGACGGCATCCTGATCGACGTGAAGACGACGGAGGTCGCGACGGCAAACCTCGCCATCGACGGGCGCACCGTCGATGCCAAACGCTATGCGATGACGGGCGATCTGGAGCGCGATATCTGGTACGCGGCGGAGAGCGGCGAATGGCTCAAGCTGAAAATGAAGGCGAGCGACGATTCGACGATCGAAATCGAACGCGACTGGGACCCCGTCTGGAAAGCCGGGCTTCTCTGACCTAGCCGTCCTGCCCCGGGCGCGGCGGCGCGCGGAACGTCATCGACGCGTAGATCCACACGAACAGGCCGAATGCCGCGCTCCAGGCCAGTGCCGACGACCAGACCATATCCGCCGACGGCGCGAACTCGTTCGCCACCCGCAGCACAAGCGCCGCCGTGACCAGCGCGTAAACCGCCAGCGTCCCCCGCCCCATATGAAGCGCCCGGCCCGTATGCCCGAGGATCGCCCGCGTCATGACGGCGAGGATCATCGTGCCCATCGCCCCGATGGTGAGCACATGCAGCGCCGCCGTCCGCGTCACCGCGACGTCCAGCATCGACAGGCCGAGCAGGACGAGCCCCGCGCCGACCCAGAAATAGCCGAGGTGGAGGATCGTCACCAGGCCTTCGCCCGTCGTCTGCCAGCCGCGCCAGCGGGCTAGCCGGATCAGGTGAAGCACACCGGCAAGCGCGAGCACCGCCGCGCTCGCCGTGTTCGCCGCAGCGATCACCCAGACCGCCAGGGCGGCGACGGAGGCAACAATCGTCACCCGGTCGAAGACGGCCATCGGGGCCGCTATCGCCGGCCCGTCGTTCTTCGCGAACCAGTTCCGGGTAAAGCTCGGCACCACGCGTCCGCCGATCAGCGCGATCAGCAGGATCATCACGGAAAGCGACAGCCGCAGGGCGATATCGCCGGTCGCCGCGATCTCCGCCGCGTCGAGGTGAAACAGCGCATTGGCGACGACGAGCAGCGAAATCGCCACCAGGACGGGCGCATTCTTCCAGTTCCGCCCGGCGACGATTTCGTTGGCGACGCAGGCAACCAGCGCCGTCAGGTACAGAAGGTCGATGACGGCCGCCGGGACCGCCCCGATAGCCCCGCCGAACCACACGGCCGCCCGTCCCGCCAGCCACAGCAGCGCCAGCCCTGCCAGCGGCCAGCCGCGCACCGGCAGCCGGCCGGTCCAGTTGGGAATCGCCGTCAGGATGAATCCACCCACCGCAGCGGCGATGAATCCGAACATCATCTCGTGGACGTGCCAGACCTGCGGCGCGAACGCGCCGTCATAGGAAATCGTCCCGGTCCAGACCGCGATCCAGAGCGGTGCGGCAAGGGCCGCCCAGACGCCCGCTGCAATGAAAAGCGGCCGGAACCCCTCTTTCAGAAATTCGGGACCGGCATAGTGCCGCCGCAGATCGAGCCGTTCCTGATTGGTCGCTGCCATCGCTTCCCGCCTTTCATATCATTTGATATAAAATAGAGATGACAGAGCCTCCGTCAATCGAACAGGTCAATCTGTCGCACGTCGTCCCCCCGTTCGCGGGCCGACACCGCCGTTTCGGTCTCCACGTCCCCGGTTTTGCGGATATGCCGTATTTCCGCGCCGCGCGCGATCAGCGGGGCGGTCAGCAGGCCCCGGCGATGACAGCGCAGCGGATCCTCCTCGGCGCAGACCAGCGCGAGACACGTCCGGCCCGCAAGCGCCCGTATCTCGTCGAGCCCGTCGGCAAGCGGCGGCCATTGCCGCAGCGCGTCCCAGTCGACCTTGCCGTCCGGACCGTAAAACCGCCGGTCCTGCGGCCGCCCGGACAGGCGCTCCCCTTCCCAGCGATACCCGATTCCCGCCTGCGACAGGGCCGCTTCGAACGGTTCGCGATTGAACTGCGGATTGTAGCGCGACCACGGCTGGCCGCGCACATCGACAACCGTCCCGACGCCGTGGCGCCTTGCCAGCGCGACGAACGCATCGAATCCGTGCCGGGAATGCCCCAGCGTGTAGATGACCGGGTGCGGGTCCGCGCTATCCACCGAGCCGCGCACGCATGTCTTCGGGCATCTCGATGGCACGGATGCCGCGCGCCGAATCCGGATCCCTGACCACCAGGATACGGCGTTCGAACCCTTCAAGCGCTTCGGTCCCGTCGGCATGGGCTATCCGGTGCTTGATGACGAAGGTCTTGCCGGCCCATTCGTCGATCCGGCTCGTGATCGTCAGATCGGCGCCGAGCTTGCAGGCGTTTTTATAGGTCGTGCCGGTTTCCAGCAGCGGCATGCCGTCGACCCCGAAATCCTCGAGCATCTCCGCGTAGGACAGGCGGTTCGCGGCGAACAGGCGCTCGGTGCCCTGATCGAACCAGATATAGAAATTCGGGTAGAAAACGATTCCCGCGAAATCGCAATGCGCCCATTCGACCTTTATCTCGCTGACAAATTCTTTCACGGCGCCCCCGGCGGTTTTTGATTTCCTGACGGACCTTTTTAGCGCATTTTGACCGCCTCATGATCAGAATCGCCCCCTTCGGAAAACTGCGCGGCGTCGATGCGCCGGGACTTCGCATCCGCGACCATTTTCGCGGCTCGCCGGAAAACGCCGGCACGCCCGTCTTCGGGCTCGGCCCGCTGCGGGTGCTGGCCGACACCTCGATCGCGCCGCGCACCGGTTTTCCCATGCACGGCCACCGCGATTTCGAAATCGTGACCTATGTCTGCGAAGGCGCCGTCGCCCACGAGGACACCACCGGGGCAAAGGGCATCCTGCGCATGGGCGATGTCCAGGCGATGACCACCGGCAGCGGCGTGATGCACAGCGAATCCAACCCCGGCGAAGACCCGACCCGGGTCTACCAGATGTGGTTTCACGCCCGCAAAGCGGGGCTGACGCCGGATTACACCGACCTGAAAGCGCCGCCGGCCGCCGGTCCCGGCGAATTCACGGTTTATGCCTCCGGCGCGGCCGGTATCGACGGGCTGATCGCCATCCACCAGGACGCCGCCGTCATGGGGGCCAGCCTGCAGCGCGGGGAATCGATCCTGCGCGATCTCGCCCCGGGACGGCGCGCCTATGTGCTGGCCGTGGACGGCCCGCTGGCGATCAACGATTCCGGCATTCCCCAGCGCGGCGGCGCGGAAATCTGCGACGAAAGCCGTATCCGGGTCGCGGCGTCGGAAACCCCGTCCCGGGTGCTGCTGATCGACGTCGCCGAGGACTTTACAGCCCCTGCCGGCTGAATTTCCGGCGGACACCCGGGCTGATATCCGGGCCCACCATATCGCTTTGCTTTTTCGCCAAACGCCTTATGTTAGCGACTCGCTACAAACTTCAATACGGAAGCCATCATGTTCATCCAGACCGAAGAAACCGCCAGCGCCGATACCCTCCGTTTCCTGCCCGGCCGCGACGTTTATCCCGGCGGCGCCGACCTGACGGCTGCCGATGCGGCACGCTCGCCTTTGGCGAAGCGCCTGTTCGATCTCGGCAATATCACCCGCGTTTCGCTGGGCGCCGACGATATCCGCATCACCAAGGCAGCCGACGCCGAATGGCATATCATCCGCCCGCAGGCGCTCGCCGCGATCATGGATCATTTCATGTCCGGCATGCCCGTGATGGACGATACCGCGCCTGCACCGGCCGCCGCGGCGGCTGAGGAAGAAGCCGAAGAACTTTCCGGCCCGGCGAAGGAAATCCAGGAAATCGTCGATACCCGCATCCGCCCCGCCGCCAAGGATGGCGGCGGCGACGTCACCTTCCGGGCGTTCAAGGACGGCATCGCCTATCTCCGCTTCGAAGGCGCCGCCTACGGCCTGATGGCGCCGATCCAGAACATGCTCAAGCACTACGTGCCCGAAGTCGAAGACGTGCGCGACGCGATCGACCTCGAAGACCGGCCCGGCCTCGAAACGCCGGAAGGCAAGGCGATCCTCGAATTGCTCAATTCCCAGATCAACCCGCAGGTCGCCGCCCATGGCGGCCATATTTCGCTGATCGACGTGAAGCAGAACACCGCCTTTGTCCGCCTCGAAGGCGGCTGCCAGGGCTGTTCCGCCTCGTCGGCGACCCTCCGCCAGGGCGTCGAGGTCGAAATCAAGAAACTGGTGCCGTCCATCGCCGAAGTCGTCGACATCACCGACCATTCGGCCGGCGTGACGCCGTATTACACGTAAGCGGCCCATCCCGGCGAAAACAGGCCGGCCCGTTTTCGAATACCCGTCTCTATTCCCCCGGCCCTGTGCCGGGGGTCCATGCCCGACACTCACCGGACATAAGCGCGCCTGAAAAATGGGCCCTCCGCACGGGGCCGAGGGAATAACGGTCTTATCCCGCCGACGGTACATGCCGCGCCACGCCCGGCTTCAGCTCCCCGCGAGTACCTTCTCGACCAGCATCGACGGCGTCACCGGCGCGCCGGAAATCGACACGTTCCACGGCGACAGCGCGTCCTCGATCGCGGCCATGATGGCGGCCGGGGCCGGGATCGTGCCGCCCTCGCCCGCGCCCTTTACCCCCAGCGGGTTGATCGGGCTCGGCGATTCCACGTGGACGACGCCGACATTCGGCGTTTCCGGCGCGGTCGGCAGCATGTATTCGGCGAAATTCACCGATACCGGGTTGGCGTTGTCGTCATAGACCATCCATTCGAGCAGCGCGTTGCCGACCCCCTGCGCCACCGCGCCCTGGACCTGGCCGTCGACGACGAACGGGTTGATCAGCGTGCCGGAATCGTGGGCCATGGAATATTTCAGGATATCGACATGGCCGGTCGCGGGATCGACCTCGACCTCGACCACCGCCGTGCCGTTGCAGTAGCACGATTGCGACGGCGAGAAATAATGGGTGGCTTCCAGCCCCGGCTCGACGCCGCCGGGCAGCGAAAAGCCCGGCATGCCCTGTACCGCGCGGGCGATCTCGGCAAGGCCGACCGACAGGTCCGATCCCTTGACGACGACGCGGCCGTCCTCGATATCGAGATCCTCGACGGCGGCTTCGAGCATGTGCGCCGCCACCTTCAGGGCTTTTTCGCGCACCTCGGTCGCTGCCAGATGGACCGACGATCCCGCATTCACCGCAATGCGGCTGGCGAAGGTGCCGACGCCGGACGCGATCTTGCCGGTATCGCCCTTCTGGACGTCGATATCCGCGACGCCGACGCCGAACTTGTCGGCGGCCACCTGGGCCAGCGTGGTCCAGTGTCCCTGCCCTGAATCGCCGCCGCCGGTATAGATGCAGATGCGCCCCGAGGGCTGTACCCGCACCGTGGCGCCTTCGAACGGGCCGAGACCGGTGCCTTCGACGTAATTGCCGATACCGACGCCGATATGGCGGCCTTCGGCCCGCGCCGCGTCCTGGCGGGCGCGGAATCCGTCGTAATCGGCGATCCGCAGGGCTTCGGCCTGGCATTTCGGGTAGTCGCCGGAATCGTAGGTCATCGGCTTGCCGTCGCGGAAAATCAGGCCGAGCGCATAGGGCATCTGCTCGGTCGGGATCAGGTTGCGGCGGCGGATTTCGACCCGGTCGATGCCGAGCCGGTCGGCGGCGCGGTCCATCAGGCGTTCCATCGCGAACACCGCCTGCGGCCGGCCCGCCCCGCGCACCGGCGTAACCGCGACCTTGTTGGTCAGCGCCACCCGGGTTTCGAGCTCGTAGGCCGGCAGGATATACGGCCCCGGCAGGGTGGTCGCCGAAATGTAGGGCGAAATGATGCCCCACGGCATATAGGCGCCGGTATCGTGGATCATCTTTCCGCGCACGCCGCGCAGCCTGCCGTCGGCATCGACCGCGATTTCCATGTCCCAGTACTGGTCGCGTTCCATGTTGGTGGCGAGGAAGTTCTCGCGCCGGTCCTCGACCCATTTGACCGGGCGGCCCAGTTCCTTCGCCACCAGCGGGATCAGCGCTTCTTCCACGTAATAGATCGTCTTCGGCCCGAACCCGCCGCCGACATCGGGCGCGATCACCCGCACCCTGTCGGATTCCCAGCCCAGCATGTCGACCACGTTCTGCTTTACCAGGAACGGCGACTGGGTCGCCGACCAGATGGTCAGCATGTCGCGCAGGTCGTCGTATTCGGCGACCACGGCGCGGTTTTCGATGGCGAACCCGCCGCCGCGGTGGATCCGGTATTCCTCGCGATGAGTGACATGGGCATTCGCGAACGCCTCCGCCACGTCGCCGTAACCGACGGTGTATTTCGCGCCCTCGTTATTCGGCGAATCCGCATGGCACATCGGCGCGCCGTCCTCGAGCGCGGACTTGCAGTCCGCAGCCCCCGCCAGGATATCGTAATCGATCTCGACCAGGGTGGCGGCGTCCTCGGCGGTATAGCGCGTATCGGCAACGACAAGTGCGATCGGCTCGCCCGCGAAACAGACTTCGCGGTCTTCGAGCAGGCGCTGCTGGAACGGCTGCGAAATCGCGGCATTCGGCACCTGGAACGGCACCGTCGTGTTCCGCAGGTATTCCGGCAGGTCGGCCGCGGTATAGACCGCGACGACGCCCGGATGCGCCTTCGCCGCCGTCAGGTCGATATTGTTGATCTTCGCATGGCTGTGCGGGCTGCGGACGAACGCCGCTTCGAGCATGCCGGGCAGATGGAAATCGTCCGTGTAGCCGCCCTGCCCCGTCAGCAGACGCGGGTCTTCCAGCCTTGCGACCCGCGCGCCGAACATTTTAGCGCCCATGTGAATTCTCCTGTTCGGTCGACATCATCCAAAACATTCGCCCCCTCGCTGGCCCTCCCCCTCCGGGAGAGGGGATTCGGGCGGTGCAAGCGGCAGTACCGGTCCCCGCTCCCTTTCGGGCGGAGCAAGCGGTATGGCGGTATCCCCTCTCCCGCTTGCGGGGGAGGGTCAGGGAAGGGACGCTTGCCACAGTGATCATCTTTCCCCCGGCTTCGATTTCAGTTCCTGGCGGATCGTTTCGATAACACCGCCGAGATTTCCGCGGACGTCTTTGTTCGAAAACCGGATCACCCTGAACCCCTGACATTCGATGTAGCTCGTCCGCCGCATATCATACTCCACCGTCTGGTCGTGCGATGGCCCGTCGATTTCGATCACCAGCCGCGCGGCCAGACAGACAAAATCGAATATGTAGGCCCCTTTGGGATACTGGCGGCGAAAATGCGCGCCATCCAGTTGCCCGCGCCGCAACGCGGACCATACAAGCGCTTCCTCGGGGGTCTGGTTCCGGCGCAGTTCGCGGGCTTTATCGACATTGATCATGGATTCTCCCCCTCCCTGGCCCTCCCCCTCCGGGAGAGGGGATTCGGGCGGAGCAAGCGGCAGTACCGGTCCCCGCTGCCTTTCGGTCTGAACAAGCGGTATGGCGGTATCCCCTCTCCCGCTTGCGGGGGAGGGTCAGGGAGGGGGTTGCCGGCCGAAATCTCATTTCTCCGATATGCCCGCGATCACGCCCCTCGCCTGCACCCGGCCTAGGCGGCGCCCTGGAGCCTTTTCGCCGCGTCGAGCGCGGCGGCGACGATGCCCTGGTAGCCGGTGCAGCGGCACAGATTGCCGCTGATGGCTTCGCGCACTTCCTGTTCGGTCGGATCGGGATTGTCGCCGAGGAATTCGATCAGGGTCGTCAGCATGCCGGGCGTGCAGAACCCGCATTGCAGGCCGTGATTGTCCTGGAAGGCCTGCTGCAGGGGATGAAGCTCGGTGGCGCTGGGCGCGATGCCTTCGACCGTGGTGATTTCATGGCCGTTCGCCTGCACCGCCAGCATCAGGCAGGACCGCGCCGTGCGGCCGTCGAGCAGGATCGTGCAGGCGCCGCACACGCCGTGTTCGCAGCCGACATGGGTGCCGGTCAGCAAAACCTCGTGGCGGATGAAATCGGCGAGGGTGAGACGGGTTTCGACCTCGCGCTCGTAGGTTTCGCCGTTGATGGTGACGGAAATCGTTCTGCGGTCGCTCATTTGAGGTTTATCTCCGTTCCGTTGGCCGCCCGCGAATAGGCCTTGCCGAGCGCGCGGCGCGTCAGCACCGCCGCAAGATGCTGGCGGTACCAGGCGGGGGCATAGACGTCTTCCATCGCGTCGATTTCGCGGCACTTTTCGGCAATTTCGGTAAACAGTTCGGCCGAGCCGGTCTCGCCGGTCAGGCCCGCCTCCACCGCCGTCACCCGCAGCGGCGCCGCGCCGACGCCGCCGACCGTGACGCTGGCGCGGGCAATCTTTCCGCCGCTATCGACATCGAGCAGCACCGCCGACGACGTGATCGCGAAATCGCCGTGACGGCGCGCGAATTCGATAAAGGCATAGCCGTGCCCTTCGGGCCACAGCGGCACGCGGATGTCGGTGACCATTTCGTCGAGTTCGAAAGACGGCATCATGTAGCCCATCGGGAAATCCGCCATCGCGATATCGCGCTTGCCGCCCTTTTTCTGAACCGTGACGATGGCGTCCTGCGCCATCGAGACCGTCGGCAGTTCGGCGCTGGGATCGAGATGCGACATCGAGCCGCCATAGGTGCCCCGGTTGCGGGTCTGGCGGTGGCCGACATTGAGGATCGCTTCCTTCATCAGCGGCAGGCGCTTTGCGACGAGATCGGAATATTCGATATCGCGCTGGCGCGTCATGCCGCCGAAGACCAGCGCATCGCCGTCCTCGCGGATACCGGCGAGACCGTCGATCAGGTTGAGATCGATCAGGTCGTCGGGCAGCACGAAGCGGAAATTGAGCATCGGCATCAGCGACTGCCCGCCGGCGAGAAGCTTCGCGTTGTCCTTTTCGGCCAACAGCGCCACCGCGTCGTCGATGCTGCGCGGATCGTGATAGGTAAAGGGAGGTGGTTTCATTTCATACCGAGAACATGTGAATGGAACAGGCGCCGTGATCGAAGCCCGAGATACCGCCGCCGGTGCAATGGGTCAACGCCACCTTCGCGCCGTCGACCTGGCGGTCGCCGCACTGGCCGCGCAGCTGGCGCACGACTTCGGCGATCTGCGCGGTGCCGGTCGCGCCGATGGGATGGCCCTTGGACAGCAGGCCGCCCGACGGGTTTACCGGAATACGCCCGCCGATGGAGGTTTCGCCGTCTTCGAGAAGCCGGACGGCATCGCCCTTGTCGCAGAAACCGAGCGCTTCGTAATACAGCAGCTCGGCGATCGTGAACGCGTCATGGACCTCGGCGAGATCGACGTCTTCGGGACCGATCCCCGCTTCCTCGTAGGCCTGCTTTGCGCCGCGGACGGTGATTTCCGGCGTCGTCATGTCGCGGAAGCCGGTCATGTACCTGCCGGAATTGACCTCGGAACAGGCAACGCGCACCGGCTTCGTCGTGTATTGCCGCGCCTTTTCCGCCGACGCGATAATGACGGCGGACGCGCCGTCGCCGGACGGGCAGCAATGCAGCAGCGTGAACGGCTCGGCGATCTTGCGCGCCTCCATCACTTCCTCGACGGTCACTTCGTTGCGGAACTGGGCTTCGGGATTTTTCGCGCCGTGCCGGTGGGCCTTGACCGCGACCCCGGCAAGCTGCTTTTCGGTGAGCCCGTATTCGTGCATGTAGCGCCGCGCCCGCATGCCGTAGAGCGCCGGCATCACCAGGCCGTGCGTGACCTCGAAATCCTCTTTCTCCAGCGGCAGGGTGCCGCCGCCGAACTTCGTCAGCTTCTCGACGCCCATGACCAGCACCACGTCATACACCCCCGCCGCCACGGCGATATAGGCCTGGCGGAACGCCGACGACGAGGACGAACACGCGTTTTCGACATTGGTGATCGGCAGCCCGGTAATGCCGAGCTGCTTGAGCACGCGCTGGCCTGACATCATGCCGCCGAGCGCCGAGCCGCAATAGGCGGCCTCGATATCCTTTTTCGCGACGCCGGCATCCTCGATCGCGGCCTTGACCGCCGGCCAGCCGATTTCGGCAAGCGACTTGTCGCGGTATTTCGCAAACGGCGTCATGCCGACGCCGATAACGGATACTTCTCTCATCGCGCGCTCCTCAGGCCCGTTCCGGTGTGAAGGCGTAGCTCTCGACCGGCGCGCCGTCGTCGTCGCCGAAAACGGCGGTCGTCAGCGTCACCGGCATATCCATCGACAGGTTCGCGGCGTCGCCGGCGATATGGGCGAACACGCGGACATTGTCGGCAAGATCGACATAGCCGGCCGTGTAGGGAACGATCCAGCCTTTCGGGGCGACATGGACCACCGACCAGGAATACAGCGTGCCGCGGGTCGCGAGATCGGTATCCGTCACGTTTTCGGACATGCATTCCGGGCATACCGGCACCGGCGGAAACATTTTGGTGTCGCAATCGCGGCAATGGGCGCCGACCAGAATCGGCGATCCGTCGGCGTCGACGCGCATGGCATGGCCCGCCAGCAGCGGGTGGTCTTCCGGTTGTTCGGCCGCATCCGCCATCGGTATCGTGTTCTCCCTGTATCGAAATCTTGTATCAACCAGCCGGGGTCCCGGCAAGGGTCACCACATTGCGCCGCCGCCGTCGATGACCAGCGTCTGCCCGGTCACGAAATCGCTTTCCCCCGACGCGAAGAACACGCAGGCGCCGATCAGGTCTTCCGGGTCCTGCAGGCGTTTCAGCGAGCGCCCGGCAAGCTTCGCCGCCGGGCCGCCGTCGCGCCAGTCGGTGCGCGCCTTGACGTTTTCCGACATGGTCGAGCCGGGCGCGATGGCGTTGACGCGGATGCCGTCCTCGCCGAGCTCCTTCGCCATCGCCCGCGTCATGCCGAACACCGCGCCCTTGGACGCATCGTAATGCAGGTAGAACGGCAGGCCGGCGAAAATCCGGCTGGTCGAGATATTGATGATCTTGCCGTAGCCCTGTTCGCGCATCACCGGGATTGCCGCCTTGGTGCACAGGAACGTGCCGCCGACATTGACCTTCATGACGCGGTCGAACAGCTCGGGCGAAATCTCGTCGATGGAGGCGCGGTCGAGCTTGCCGAAGATCGCGGCATTGTTGACCAGCACATCGACGCGCCCGAACGCTTCGCGCGATTTCGCGACCATGTCCCGGCAGGACTCCCAGTCGGCCACGTCGTTCTGCAGGGCGATCGCCTCGCCGCCCGCCGCCGTTATTTCCGCGGCCACCCCGGACGCATCGTCGATATCGGAGACGACGATCCTGCCGCCCTCCGCCGCCAGCGCCTTCGCATATGTTGCGCCAAGTCCCTGCGCCGCGCCGGTGACGATACACACCCGGCCCTCAACCCTGTTGGGCATCTTTCCCCCGCCTCGTTTTTAATTAGATATCGAAGGGTATCGGCGGCCCTGCTGCCTGTAAAGGATCAAAGGCCGTCCACAAACCCCGCAATACGCTCGACCGCCGCCGCCCAGTTTTCTTCCCGCGTGCGTCCCGACGCCTTGCGCGGTTTCAGGTCGTGGTCGCCGTCGGCCAGGAAATCGACCGCGATGGATTTCGACAGCGCATAGCCCTCGACTTCCGCGCGCCGCCCGAACGGATCGCGTTCGCCCTGGAGGATCAGCGCCGGGGTTTTCAGCCCGGCGAGGTGTTCGGTCCGCAGCTTTTCCGGCTTGCCCGGCGGGTGGAACGGATAGCCGAGGCACACCAGCCCCGCGACACCGGCCTCGTCCGCCACCATGCTGGCGATGCGCCCGCCCATGGACTTGCCGCCGATGACCAGGTTTTCCGGCCCCAGTTCGGCCGCCACCTGCAGATAGGTTTCGAGCAGCACCGGCGCGCGGTCGGGCGGGCGGCGCTTGCCGTCTTCGCGGCGTCTGACCATGTAGGGAAATTCGAATCGGGCGACCCGGATGCCGTTTTCGGCGAGGCCCGCGGCGAAGAAATCCATGAACTCGGACTCCATCGGCGCCCCCGCCCCGTGCGCCAGGACCAGCGTTTTCGCGGCCCCGTCCGGCCCGTCGAACAGAAAATCCGTCATGCCGTCAGCCGGCGCCCGCCTGGATGCGGACGATAATCGCGACGACGATCCCGATCAGGATCAGAAAGAAAAGACGGCGGATACCCATGGGCGACGAATAGGTCGGCGCGCGAGTCGCGTCAATCCGGCGTATCGGCGGCGCGGTCTGGCGGCAATCAGGCGGCAATCAGGCGGCGGGCCGGCGGCGCATCATGATCGTGTCGCGCGAGGTCAGCACGTTTTCGCCGTTCTGGTTGAATATCTCGTATTCCAATGTCACCAGACCGCGGTCGGGGCGGGATTTCGATTCGCGGTTGGCGGTACAGACCTGCCGCATCGACAGTTCGTCCCCCGCCCGGACGGGCCGCAGGAAATTCAGGTCGTCGATCCGGGCGGCGCCGATGATCTCCGAATTGCGCTCGATGCTCATGATCAGGCGCTGCTTGAGCGCGATGGTCAGCACGCCCGACCCGATCAGGCCTTCATGTACGGTCGCCTGCCCGCCCGCGTCGCTGATATGCATCGGCAGCGGGTCGTAGCGGGTGGCGAAGGATATGATCTCCTCGGCCGTCACGGTCAGCGGTCCCGCTTCCTGGACCTCGCCGACGGCGATATCCTCGAGAAATCGTTCCACGACCGGGCCATGCCCGACATCGTGGATTATGTGTGCGTTGTCATTCATGGGGCCGGGCATAGCGGACGCCCGGCCCTTTCGCAATTGCCAAACGCATGCGGGCGGCAAACCGCCCGAAGGCTAAAGAACGGTCAGCATTTCCCCGACCAGCGGATGACGCACGATATCCGTCTGTTCGAGCCGGACCACCCCGACATTCGACAGCGTTTCCAGCTTGTCGGCGATATCCGCCAGCCCCGACAGTTCGGGCAGCAGATCGGTCTGGTCGGGATCGCCGGTGATGACCATCGTCGCGTTCCAGCCGAGGCGGGTCAGCAGCATCTTGAGCTGGGCATAGGTGCAGTTCTGGGCCTCGTCGATCACCACGAAGGACCGGCTGAGCGTGCGGCCGCGCATGAAGGCCACCGGCGCGATCTCGATCCCGCCATTCGACATCAGCGCCCGCAGGCGCTTGCCGCCGACCCGGTCGAGCAGCGCGTCGTAGAGCGGCTGCATATAGGGCGCGACCTTGTCGTTTATCTCCCCGGGCAGGAAACCGAGGCTTTCGCCGGCCTCCACCGCCGGGCGCGACAGGACGATTCGTTCGACCTTGTTCGCTTCCAGCGCCTCCACCGCCGCGGCGACCGCGAGATAGGTCTTGCCCGTCCCGGCCGGGCCGAGCGCCAGGACCATTTCGAAATCCTTCAGCGCTTTCATCAGCCGTGCCTGGTTGGGGCTCTTGGGCGAGATATTCCTTACATAGCGTTTTCCGTCGCCGCTTCCTTCAAGCGGATCCCAGTTGTTTCCGGACAATGTGCATACGTTGCTGTCGAACGACGTCCCGCGCTGAGCGCGAGTGGATCTCTTACCCATAGAACTCCCTTCACTTTACGGATGGATGAAATGCCGGACCCGTTTCCGGACGCCGGAACGGACGTCACGGAAAAACGCAGGGGCCCGAACGACAAACGCCTTCCCGAAGGAAGGCGCAATAGACTGGCTGAATGGCGATTTGCGATGCCGTCGCCCGGCAGGCCGGTTGTGACGGTCAGGCCGTCGGCGGGCGGACTTTCCGCCGGGACGCTTCGGCCTGGTAGCTCTGTAA
Source organism: uncultured Rhodospirillaceae bacterium (assembly GCA_963974055.1). GTDB lineage: Bacteria > Pseudomonadota > Alphaproteobacteria > MPNO01 > UBA830 > CAXBCP01. Next base: position 8,921 of record CAXBCP010000041.1, on the reverse strand, counting down.
ACAGAAACAACATAAACCTGTTATTCACCGCACTTTTATTTACGAACAGGACCCTATCATCATTTTTTCTTGTTATGCCGAATAAAACGCCGTTTCACAAAAAATTCACACAACACAGTATTTTCGTAGACTGCGCGAATACTGCGGGCACCGCGACCCATCATGTATGATAGAATCCGTTTATCCGAATCGGCGACTGTTTCAGTCGCGGCGCAAACGCACCGCGCGCGGGTCGTGCGGCGCGCGGCCGACCGAATAGGTTCGTGCGTCCTCTGCCCGGCCCGGCTTTCCCGCCGCCGCCAGCGACCTGGCATAGGCCGCCCAGGCGACGCCGTTCGCCGGCGCCAGCGCCAGCCCGTATGCATAGGCGGCGTGCGATTCTTCCGCATCGCCCGCCTCGAACGCGGCGCGACCGACCGCAAACCAGCGCTCCGCGGTCGCATGACGGCGCACGCTGCGCGCCCGGGTATTGCGGATATTCAGGACCGCGCCCGGCGAGAGGGATTTTCCGGCCTGCAGCGCTTCCGCCGCGACGTTCCCCGGCAGATCGAGCAGAGCGGCAGGCAGCCGCTGGCCGCCCAGAACAAGCAGGACAAGTGCGGCGACGCTCAGCGCGGCCGGCAGAAACCGGTTCCGCATCCGTTTCCGTTTCGCAACGGCGGCTGGCGTCACCTAGAAATAGCGCTCGGGGACCCGGATCACGTCACCGGGATAGAGAAGGTCGTCCGGGCTCGCCTCGGACTCGCTGTCCTTCGGCGCACCGGCGCGGCGCACCATAAGGCGCTGCTTCCGCGCCCGGTATGTAAAGCCGCCGCTCATCGCGACCGCGTTGACGATCTTCATGCCTTCGACATAGGCATAGCTGCCGGGACGATTGACCTCGCCCAGGATATAGAACGGCCGGTAATTGGTGACTTCGATGGAGACCTGCGGTTTGCGCAGATAGCCGTTCCGCAGTTTCAGCTCGACCGATTTCTCAAGCTCGCGGATCGTCTTGCCGCCGGCCTCGACTTCGCCGATCAGCGGATAGGCGATCGCGCCGGTGCCGCTGATCTCGAAAACGCCGGAAAGATCTTTCTCGCCGAATACGGTGACACGAACCCGGTCGCCCGAGCCCAGGGTGTAGATATCGCGGACCGATTCCGTGCGTTCCGCACTTTCGGCCGCCGTGGCCCCCGCCGCCATGCCGATGATAACGGCCAACATGAAATAAAAACGCATTACCGGCTCCCCCGCCCGAACAATTCGTCTGTCGAGTCCAACATCCCGTTAAGGTTACCGATTAGCCTTAAGGATCGGTTAAACCCGACAGGGTTATGTGGTTTCCTCCAGAGGCGTGGTAAGAGATACAAATGTCAGATGAAATCGAACGAACGAAACCGGCGGATCGCGACGCATCGCCCGGCGCCGATGAAAAGGCCTGGGTAAAGCCGTTTTCCGATTACGGACCCATCGTGGTGTTTTTCGCCGCCTATATGGGCTGGGACCTGCTTGTCGCCACCGCGGCGCTGATGGCGGCGACGGCCATCGCGCTCGCCGTCTCCCTCGCGGTCAACAAGCGCGTCCCCCTGATGCCCCTGATCACCGCCGGCGTCGTCGGCGTGTTCGGCGGGCTGACCCTGGCCCTGAACGACGATACCTTCATCAAGCTGAAGCCGACGATCGTCCAGACGCTGATCGGCGGTGTTCTGCTGATCGGGCTCGCCTTCGGCAAGACCCTGCTGAAACCGGTGATGGGCTCCGCCTGGCCGATGGACGATACGGGCTGGCGCAAGCTCACCCGGAATTTCGGCCTGTTTTTCCTGGCCATGGCGGTGGTCAACGAAATCGTCTGGCGCACGCAGACCACCGATTTCTGGGTCACGTTCAAGGTATTCGGTCTGATGGGGCTGACATTTGCGTTCAGCATGACCCAGATACCGATCCTGAACCGGCACCGGGTCGAAGACGAGGGCTGAGAGCCCGCCGTCCCGGAAGTTTTTCAGGGTCCGGTTCGCAGGTCCCGGTTCAGGCGGCGCCGATCCGCGGTTCCGACCCGCCCTGGCCGAACGACCGGTTGAGCACGTTGGTCGAATCCTCGGCAAGATCGATGCATTCCGTCAGTTTCTGAAGGATATGCATGTTGTTGGCCAGAACCTTGCGGGCCTCGGGCCGCTTGTCGCTTGCGATCAGGCCGGCACGCGTGATCACGTCCTGGCGAACGATCGAAAGAATGTCTTCAAGCTTGTAGCCGTCGGGGTTCTCTTCAGTAGACAGAAAATGCGTCATCGCAGGCTTCCCGCTATTAAATTCAGGCCCCGAGTATTGACGCTCGGGGTTAAGGCTTTCTGAACGATACCGGCACGGTTGAGGGCGGTGAAACGGACATTGGCGGTATCGGGCGTCCGTCATGGCCCCTGCCGCCGATCCAAACCTTTGAGAATTCGCTCTTATTTGTGCTAAACCCTTGCCAGCGATGCGGAGAACGTGCGCGCTTCAACGCTGCGATGGGGACTATTGGGGTTAATGACGTCACCGACGAACCAGTTGGCGAAACGCGTCTCTTGCGCGGCGGCCGCCGTTTTCGCCGCCTTGTTCCTGTCCGTTATTCTCGCCGGCATCCCGGCGGCGCGCGCCGCCATTCCCGCCGACATACAGAGCCGGATCAACCAGTCCGCCGCCACCTGGCGCGCCAGTGCGGAACAGCAGAAAATCATATCCACGGACCCGAACATGGCCGCCATCACCGGCGCCATGAACCGCCAGGTCTATTCGTCGATGATCGCCCAGGCGGTGATGGATGCCATATCCCGCAACCCCGCGAATGCGGCCGAGGCCGCGAACGCGGCCTTTCAGGCGGCGCCCGAGCTGAAAGACGATATCGTCCAGAACCTGTCCACCGCCTTTCCGGCGATGGCAAGCACGTTCGCCAATCCCTTCCCGCCGATCCGCGCGCCCCCCGTGGTCCGCGCCGCGCCGCAGGCGCCGCAACCGGAACCGCCAGCACCCAAGGGCGACGTCGGACCGATCGCCGCGGATACGGACGACGATCCGCTCGAAGGGTTCAACCGCCTGATGTTCGGGCTCAACGATTTTCTCGACACCTATCTGCTGGTGCCGGTGGCGCAGGCCTATCGGTTCATCCTGCCGGAAACCCTGCGCGAAATGGGGCGCAATTTCTTCGAGAACCTGAACGAGCCCGTCGTCGCCATAAACGACCTTCTCCAGGGCGACCTGGAGAATGCCGGCGTGTCGGTCGGCCGGTTCGTGGTGAATTCCACGATCGGCCTGTTCGGTTTTTTCGAAGTCGCCGAGGAAATCGACCTGAAGCAGCACCCGGCGGATTTCGGCCAGACCCTGCACAGCTACGGCCTGGGATCGGGACCGTATCTCGTATTGCCGTTTTTCGGCCCGTCGACAATCCGCGACGCCGTCGGTTCGGGCGTGGATTCGTTCCTCAACCCGACCGCCTACGTCCTCGATCTCGAGACCCGGATGTATCTGAAAGCGTCCGAGATCGTCGTGAAGCGCGAAGAATTCCTCGACGAGGTCGCAGAACTGAAAAAGGGATCGGTCGATTACTATGCGGCGATGCGGTCCGCATGGCGTCAGAGACGGGCCGAGGAACTGCGCAAGGGCGCGCCCGCGCCCATCGAAAACGTCGACAAGCTTTTCGAAGACGTGAAATAACGCGCCGACGAATAACATGCCGGCCTCCGTCGGCGATAACAGGAAACCGGGATAAAAGATCGATATGGGGCACTTACAGGACGGCGTCTGGACGAACGAGGAATTCCTGACGGAGCATGACGGCAACGGCACCTACGTGAAGCAGCCGTCGCAGTTCCGCAACTGGGTCACCGCCGACGGCAGCGCCGGCCCGACCGGCACGGACGGATTCAACGCGGAATCCGGCCGCTATGTCCTGTATGCCGCGACCAGTTGCCCCTGGGCCCATCGCGCGGTCCTCTACCGCACGCTCAAGAAGCTCGAAAACGACGTCGCGCTGGTCGACACCGAACAGAAAGTCGGCGGACAGGGCTGGGGCTTCCGCGAGGCCGGCCAGCGCATCCCGGGCACCAGCCATACCGCCAACTGGCTGCATGAAGTCTATACCCTGTCGGATCCCGCCTGCACGACCCGGGTGACGGTGCCGACCCTGTGGGATTCCAGAACCCGGACCGTCGTCAGCAATGAATCGTCCGAGATCATCCGCATGTTCGATACCGCTTTCGCCGGTATCGCGCCGCCGACGCCGGTTCTGTGTCCCGACGAACTGCGCGACGAAATCGACGCGATGAACGCCTTCGTGCTCGACAATATCAATGACGGCGTGAACAAGTGCGGCAGGTCGACGACCCAGGCCGCCTATGACGCCGCGTTCGGGAACCTGTTCGATGCGCTCGACGCGCTCGAGGAACGCCTCGGACGGCAGCGCTACCTGATCGGCAACCGGCAGACCGAGGCGGACTGGCGGCTATACCCCAACCTGATCCGCTTCGACCCGGTCTATTTCGTCGGCTATCGCTGCAATCTCCGGCGCATTGTCGATTACCCGAACCTGTCGAACTACCTGCGCGAGCTGTACCAGACCCCGGGGATATCCGATGTCAGCGATATCGAGGGCATGAAGGCCGGCAGTTTCGGAAAAGCCGGTCCCATCGGCTGGGACGGCATCATTCCGCGCGGCCCGGAGAACCTGCTCATGCAGCCCCATGACCGCGCCCGCTTCGCCGCGGCGGCGTAATTCCGGTTCGCGTGGCGCTTTGCGACGGATTCTGTAAACTTCCCGGACCAGCGAAAACGGACAGGGAGCGCCCGGTATGAAACAATTATTCTCGCTTGCGGCCGGGCTGGCCTGCCTCGCCGCCTGGGGAACCGGCGTTGCGGCGGCCGGCACGCTCGATACCGTGCGGGCGCGCGGCCATCTGAAATGCGGCATCAATACCGGCGTCGTCGGTTTCGCCGCCCCTGACGACAAGGGCGTCTGGCGCGGCTTCGACGTGGATTTCTGCCGCGCCGTCGCCGCCGCCCTGTTCGGCGATGCCGGCAGCGTCAAATATGCCAACCTGACCGGCAAGACCCGCTTCACCGCCCTGCGGTCCCGCGAGATCGACCTGCTGTCGCGCAACACGACCTGGACCTTCAGCCGCGACGCCGATCTTCAGCTCACCTTTGCCGGCGTCAATTACTATGACGGCCAGGGCTTCATGGTGCCGAAAGCCCTCGGCGTCGCCTCGGCGCACGATCTCGGCGGCGCCTCCGTCTGCATCCAGACCGGAACGACGACGGAGCTGAACCTCGCCGACTATTTCCGCATCCACAGGATGACCTACAAGGCCGTGCCGATTGAGACCACCAGCGAAGCGCTGACGAACTATCTCGCCGGGCGCTGCGACGTCTATACCACCGACGCGTCGGGGCTGGCGGCGACCCGCGCCGCCACCGACAGGCCCGACGCGCATCTGGTCCTGCCGGAAATCATCTCCAAGGAGCCCCTCGGGCCCGTCGTCCGCCAGGGCGACGACCAGTGGGCCGATATCGTGCGCTGGACGCTGAACGCGCTGATCGCGGCGGAGGAATTCGGCGTGACCGCCGCCAACGTGAAGAAACTGGCGGGCACGGCGACCAATCCGGAGGTCCGCCGCCTGCTCGGCGCTGAGGAACTGCAGGGACGCGCCGCGCTCGGCCTGGCGCCCGACTGGGCCGTCAGCGTCATCGCCCAGGTCGGCAATTACGGCGAGATATTCGCCCGCAATCTCGGCCCGGAGACGCCGCTCGGCCTTGCCCGCGGCCTGAACGACCAGTGGAAAAACGGCGGGCTGATGTATGCGCCGCCCTTCCGGTAACCGGCGCGGCATGCGCCCGCCCCCGTGAGCGCACCCGTGAGCGACCCCGTGACCGCCCCCGTGACCGCCCCGATCCCGACCGGCCGCCCGTCGCCATGGCGGGACGAAAAGCTGCGGGCGGCCGGCATTCAGATACTGGCGATGCTCGTCCTCTGCGCCGTCCTCGCCTGGCTGCTCGGCAATGTCGCGGCGAATTTCGCCGCCCTCGACAAGACCTTCGGCTTCAGCTTCCTGTGGAAGCTGCCGGCGGGATACGACATCAACCAGACCCTGATCGCCTATACCAACCAGAACAGCCACCTGCGGGCGGCCATGGTCGGGCTGATCAATACCGGGCTGGTCGCCGTCGTCGGCATCGTGCTGGCGACGGTCCTTGGCTTCGCCGTCGGCGTGCTGCGGCTGTCAGATAACTGGCTGGTGTCGCGGCTCGCCTATGCCTATGTCGAATTCACCCGCAACACGCCGGTCCTGCTGCTGATCCTGCTGTGCCACGGCATCATCATCAACGCCCTGCCCCATCCGCGCCAGGCGCTGTCCTTCGGCGGATCGGTCTTTCTGTCGAACCGGGGATTCTACGTCCCCGCCCCGGTGCTCCAGCCGGGGTTCTGGATCGTCGCGGCGGCTTTCTCGGCGGCTGCAATCGGCGCATGGATGCTGTGTCGCCGCGCCCGCCGGATACAGGCGGAAACCGGCACGCGGCCGGCCGTCTTCGGATACGGGAGTCTTCTTGTCTGCGGCGTCACCGCCGTCGCGTTCGCCGCCGCCGGCGGGCCGGTCGCGCTCGACCGCCCGGCGCTGCGCGGATTCAATTTCCAGGGCGGGCTGACCCTGATCCCCGAATTCGTGGCGCTCACCGGCGCGCTCGCGTTCTACACGTCCGGTTTCATCGCCGAAAACGTGCGCGCCGGCATTCTGGCGGTCGACCGCGGACAGAGGGATGCCGCCCGCGCGCTCGGGCTCAGCCCACGGCGGACAATGAAGCTCGTCGTCCTGCCCCAGGCGATGCGGGTGATCGTGCCGCCGCTGACGTCGTCCTATCTCGACCTGATGAAGAACTCGTCGCTCGCCATCGCCATCGGCTACATGGACCTGGTCGCGACGCTCGGCGGCATCACCCTGACCCAGACGGGGCGCGAAATGGAGGCCATGCTGCTGGTGATGCTGATCTACCTGGCGGTGTCGCTGTCCATGTCCGGGCTCATGAACCTGTATAACCGCCGCACCCGGCTGGTGGAGCGCTGACCGTGACCGCACCGTCCCTGCGCGCCTACCCGCCCGGCGAACATCCCGACCTGCCGCCGCCCGTGTCGACCGCGGGGATCGTCGGCTGGCTGCGGGCCAACCTGTTCTCGTCCGTCTTCAGCACGGCGCTGACCGTCGTGACCCTCGGGCTGCTCTGGCTTCTCCTGACCGCTATCGCCGACTGGATGATCTTCGATTCCGTGGTCTCGGCGGATTCGCGCACGGCCTGCCGCGCCATCGACAGCGGCGCCTGCTGGGCGGTCGTCGCCACCCGTCTCGACCAGTTCGTCTACGGGTTCTATCCGGCAGCGTTCCGCTGGCGTCCGAACCTGGCCTTTGTCCTGCTTTTCGCCGCCCTGGCGCCGGTCCTGTTCGACCGTCTGCCGCGGCGCCGGGCGCTGCTGTGGTTCTCCGCCGCCTATCCGTTCGTCGCCGGCTGGCTGATCCATGGCGGGTTCGGCCTGCCGGTCGTCGAGACCGGTCTGTATGGCGGGTTCATGCTGACCCTGATCATCGGCGTGACCGGCATTTCCGCCTCGCTGCCGCTTGGCATCCTGCTGGCCCTCGGGCGGCAGTCCCGCCTCGCCGTTATCCGCCTGGTCTGCACCACGTTCATCGAATTCGCCCGCGGCGTGCCGCTGATCACGCTGCTGTTCGTCGCATCGACCATGCTGAACTATTTCCTGCCGCCGGGCACCAGCTTCGACCTGCTGGTGCGCGTCCTCATCATGGTCACGCTGTTCGCCGCCGCCTATATCGCCGAAGCGGTGCGCGGCGGGTTGCAGGCGATCCCGCGCGGCCAGTTCGAGGCCGCCGAAGCGCTCGGCCTGTCGTGGTGGGCGACGACCCGGAAAGTCACCCTGCCCCAGGCGCTGCGGATTTCCATCCCCGGCATCGTCAACGTCTTTATCGGGCTGTACAAGGATTCGACGCTGGTGGTGATTATCGGGCTGCTCGATCCGCTCGGCATTGCGCGCGCCGTGCTGGCGGATGCGAAGTGGAGCGGCCTCGCGACCGAAACCTACCTGTTCGTCGCGCTGTTTTTCTTCCTCAGCTGCTTTGCCATGTCGCGCTATTCGCTGTGGCTCGAACGCCGTCTCGCCGCCGGCCACGACAGGACGACCGGAAAATGATTGAAATCCGCAATCTCCACAAATGGTTCGGGGCGTTCCATGCGCTCAAGGACGTCTCGCTCCATGTCGAAGCGGGCGAGCGCATCGTGATCTGCGGCCCGTCGGGGTCGGGCAAGTCCACCCTGATCCGCTGCATCAACCGGCTCGAAGACCATCAGCGCGGCACCATCGCGGTCGACGGCATCGAACTGACGCGGGATGTAAAAAACATCGAACGCATCCGGTCCGAAGTCGGGATGGTGTTCCAGCATTTCAACCTGTTCCCGCATCTGACGGTGCTCGAAAACTGCACCCTGGCGCCGGTCTGGGTGCGCGGCATGGCCGCCGCCGACGCCGACGCGCTGGCCCGCGACTATCTCGCCCGGGTGCGCATCCCCGAACAGGCGGACAAGTATCCCGGCCAGCTTTCGGGCGGCCAGCAGCAGCGCGTGGCGATCGCGCGGGCGCTGTGCATGGAACCGAAGATCATGCTGTTCGACGAGCCGACATCGGCGCTCGACCCGGAAATGATCAAGGAGGTTCTCGACACCATGATCGAACTGGCCGGCACCGGCATGACCATGCTGGTGGTCACCCATGAAATGGGTTTCGCCCGGCGCGTCGCCGACCGGGTCGTGTTCATGGACGAAGGCGAGATCATCGAGGAAGCGCCGCCCGCCGAATTTTTCGATATGCCGAAAAACGACCGGACGAAACTTTTTCTCAGCCAGATCCTCGC
>CAXBCP010000040.1:0-39219 GCA_963974055.1 uncultured Rhodospirillaceae bacterium | reverse complement strand
CACCGCGTTGACCAGCCCGATGACCAGGTTGACGGTGACGAGGATGCGTATCTGGTTGAGGTTCGCGCCTGCGGTCGGGATGTCGCCGGCCGCAAGTGCCGCCCGGAATCGCTTGTAGGGCGCGAACCAGAGGTGCAGGTATACCGCGATCATGATCCAGCCGATGCCGTGCATCAGATGTGCGTGCATCGGCATGTTGTGCAGGCCGCCCCAGACCCCGAAAATCAGCGTGTAGCCGGTGACCGGCAGCAGGATGACCGCCATCCAGACCCACGGAAAGAATTTGGCGAAGACGCGGCCCCAGAGCGGTGCGCGCACCGGCGGTTCCAGTTCGCCGGCGGCGAGGCGCAGGACCATGATCGCGAAGAACATGCCGCCGACCCATACGATGGCGGCGAGAAGGTGCAGGGCAAGGGCGACTGAAATCATGGCAGGGTGTCTCGCTTGATTGGGGGCAGGGTGTGCATTACGTTCCGGCGATATCCTAGTCTTTTCCTCCAGGAAGATCACTTCATGAAGTTTACCGGTACTGACAAGTATGTCGCGACGGACGACCTGATGACGGCCGTCAATGCTGCAATCACGCTCCAGCGGCCTTTGCTTGTAAAGGGGGAGCCGGGAACCGGAAAAACGATGCTGGCGATGGAAATCGCGGAATCGCTGGGGATGCCGTTCTACGAATGGCACATCAAGTCGACGACCAAGGCCAATCACGGCCTGTACGAATACGATGCGGTATCGCGGCTGCGGGATTCGCAGCTCGGCGACGACCGGGTCCAGGACATCAACAATTACATCAAGCGCGGCATGCTGTGGGAGGCGTTCTCCTGCGACGAGCAGGCGGTTCTGCTGATCGACGAAATCGACAAGGCGGATATCGAATTTCCGAACGACCTGCTGCGCGAACTCGACCGGATGGAATTCTACGTTTACGAGACGAAGGAAACCGTCAAGGCGGTGAACCGACCGGTGGTGATCATCACGTCGAACAACGAAAAGGAACTGCCGGATGCCTTCCTGCGCCGCTGTTTCTTCCACTACATCCGGTTCCCGGACGAAGACACGATGCAGAAGATCGTGGAAGTGCATTTCCCCGAAATCAAGAAACGCCTGCTGAAGGAAGCGATGGAGGTGTTCTTCTCGATCCGCGACGTCAACGGCATCAAGAAGAAGCCGTCGACCTCGGAACTGCTGGACTGGATCAAGCTGCTCCTGGCCGAGGATATCGACCCGGAAACCCTGCGCGGGGATTCGACCAAGGCGATCCCGAAGCTGCACGGCGCCCTGTTGAAGAACGAGCAGGACGTTCACATGTTCGAACGCCTCGCCTTTATGTCGCGCCGGCAGGGAAGCTAGGTCCGGGCGGGGGCGGACAATGTTCGTCGATTTCTTTTACCAGCTGCGTCAGGCCCGGATTCCGGTCACGATCCGCGAATTCCTGACGCTTCTCGAAGCGCTGGAAAAGGGCGTCGCCCAGGGCAGCGTCGACGAGTTCTACTACCTGTCGCGCGCCGCCCTGGTAAAGGACGAACGCCTGTTCGACACGTTCGACCTGGTATTCGAAAACTTCTTCAAGGGCGCGATGAACAAGACGTCCGGCCTGCTGGAGGAATATATCCCCGAGGACTGGCTGCGCAGCATGGCGCGCGAGCTGTTCGACGAGGATGAAATCGAGGCGATGAGCTTCGAGGAACTGATGGACGAGCTTGCCAGGCGCCTGCAGGAACAGGACGGCGAACATCACGGCGGCAACCGCTGGATCGGCACGGGCGGCACGTCGCCGTTCGGCAATTCGGGGCGCAACCCGTCCGGTGTCCGCATCGGCGGGGACGGCGGCGGCAAGAGCGCGGCCAAGATGTGGCAGAAGCGCGATTTCCGGAACCTGAAGGGCGATGTCGAGCTCGGTACCCGCAATATGAAGATGGCGCTGCGCCGGCTGCGCCAGTTCGTCCGCGAAGGCGCGGAGGAGGAATTCGACCTCGACGCCACGATCCAGTCCACGGCCCATCACGGCGGCATGCTGGACATCAAGATGCGGGCCGAGCGCAAGAACAAGGTCAAGGTACTGACCATGTTCGATGTCGGCGGCTCCATGGACAGTTTTATCCGGATCTCCGAGGAGCTGTTCTCGGCGGTGCGGACCGAGTTCAAGCACCTGGAATACTACTATTTCCACAATTTTCTTTACGACCGGGTGTGGCGGCAGAACCGCCGCGGCTACCACGAATGGTCGCCGACCTGGGACGTGATGAATACCTACGGGCCGGACTGGAAGGCCATTTTCGTCGGCGATGCGACGATGAGCCCGTTCGAGATCTCGGAAATCGGCGGATCGATCGAACACTGGAACGAGGAAGCCGGTGAACTGTGGCTGCGCCGGTTCCTGGCGTCCTATCCGGATGCGGTCTGGCTCAACCCGGTGCCGCCGGAACGCTGGATGGCGACGCCGAGCATCCGCATGACCTATCAGCTGATGGAAGGCCGGATGTTCCCGCTGACCGTCGACGGGCTCGATGCGGCGATGAAGCTGCTGCGCCAGGGCCGTCAGGCACCGGCGGGGATACATTGAACTGGTAAGGCCGCGCCGGCGGCCATATATTCAGGACATGTCGTTCTTTCGCCATTATCGCCTGCGGATCGGGGTTCTCCTCGCCCTCGTCATGTTCGGGGCCGCCGGACTGCCCGGCCTGGCCGCGGCGGCGCAGGGCGTTCAGTTCCAGGCACCGCTATGCACGCCGAACGGGCCGGAGCCCGCCGAAAATTCGGATACGCGCGGGTTTTTCGATCATTGCCAGATCTGCCCGCTCGCCAAGTCCCCGGTCGCCGACCTCGGGGAGCGGGCGGGCGAGCCTGTCGCGCCCTATGTGCGGTCCGTTGAAACACGGGCGGCAGATGCGGCGTCGGCGACCTTGCCGCGGGCCGAACTGATGCCGCTGAAAGGCCGCGCCCCGCCGACCCTGACCTGAATTCAGCTCATTCACCGGTCTACCGGCCGGATTAATTCAGTTCAGGAGACTTACGACATGAAATCGATTTGTTTGACGGCCGCATGCGTTGCGGCAGGCGTAATTGCGGGTGCATCGGCCGTATCGGCCCATGATCACGGCAAGAAAACGGAGATGTCCGGCGATCACGCGATGACCCCGACGGTCAGGGTGGAAAACGCCTGGGCCCGCGCGACGCCGGGCATGGCAAAGAACGGCGGGGCGTATTTCACCGCCGTGAATGCCGGCAAAACGGCCGACAGGATCACCGGGGTATCTGCAGATGTGGCGGCCCGAGTCGAGTTTCACACCCACATGAACGATAACGGCGTGATGCGGATGCGCCAGGTCGATGGGGTGGACGTTCCCGCCGGCGGGACGGTTACGTTCAAGCCCGGAAGTTATCACATTATGTTCATTGGATTGCATAAGCCTTTGAAAAAAGGCGATAGTTTTCCGGTGACGCTGGCCTTTGAGAGGGCCGGGAAACAGACCGTTACCGTGAATGTCAGGGCGGTCGGCAGCATGGGGGCTGGCATGAAACATGACGTGAAACCGGCTCATGGCGGTCATCACGGGAAATAGGGATTAATGCCGATGCCTTTTCGAGCTCGTCTTATCCGGATAACGATGAAGGGTGTCGGCATAATTCTTTTGCAACCGGTTCGGAATCAGCGGTAGCGGCGGCGGCTCCCGCGTTCGCGAAACCGGGTGTTGGTCAGATCAGTGTTTTTCAAGCACGCGGCGTATGGTGCGGGGGTGGACCCCGTACTTCGCAGCGACATCCGGGATCGATTCCCTGTTCTGGCGAACGGCGCGGGATATCTTTTCCTGCTGGCGACAGGTGAGTGCCGGGCGGCGACCGAGGTGCCGCCCTTTGGCTTTTGCAGCCTGCATTCCGGCCCGGGTTCTTTCGCTGATGAGCGATCGTTCGAATTCGGCCATCGCAGCCATGAGATGAAAGACAAGCCTGCCGCCTGGCGATCTGGTTTCGATGTTTTCCGTCAGGGACGAGAATTGAATATTGCGGTGCGAAAAGTCGTTTATGGTTTCCACCAGATGTACCAGTGACCGGCCCAGACGATCGAGCTTCCAGACGACGAGGGTGTCGCCCGAATTCAGCGCGGCGAGTGCATCTTCCAGGCCGGGCCGGATACTGAGCGTTCCGGAGATGCCTTTGTCGGTATGAATTCTGGCGCATCCGGCATTTCTGAGTGCCGTTAACTGCAGGTCCAGATTTTGTTCATCTGTGGATACGCGTGCATAACCAATCATCATAATTTCTGATTCTCCTCATTGGCTCCCTACCCTTGTTTTCCGGTTGTGTCCTCTGTCGGTGTCAAAGCCCGGTTTTCATAACCGCTGCCGGCTTCGTTCGGTGCTTGACAGAAAGGGTGCTTTTGGCCGTCACGTTCATCCTCCTTCGGTTCGGGTTCTTTTGAGGAAAATCCGTTGATTTTCGGTCGTTTTAGATCTGGTTCTCGATCTTAATCGTACTTAAGTAATTACCGGTAGAATATGTTGAAAGGGACCCCTTTCGCCCAAACGAAACAAAATAAAACAAACAACAATTCGGATATACTGCCTGAAAATGAAGTAAAAATAATCTTTCGGGGGAAAATAAATACGAATGTAATAAATTTATTACTTTCAATAGGTCTTGTGTCTGCGTCCGCAGCGCTCGGTGCGTTCATTTTTTCCAGTATAGTGTCCGCGCTTGGTGTCGGGTCGGTGACGGTATTTTGGTCGGCATTCATCTTTTGCACCGTCCTGCCGCTGATCTATCTGGTTTATCTGAATGCGGATCGCGGGCCGGGCTCCGGGCCATGGAACGGTTCGAGATGACCGGAACAACTTCCCTGACGCTATACAAAGCGGCGGATGTCATGCCGTTAATGCTGTGTGACGTCCTGATCGTCGACAATGACGACAGCGGCAGCGGGGCTATGGCCGAAGACCTGACGGCGGCGGGGTATACCGTACGGACGGCTGACAATTGTTTTGAGGCGATTGGAGCCGTCCAGCGATTTCAACCACGTATCGTTTTTATCGAGATCAATCTGCCGGGATGGCTGGACGGTTGCCGGTTATCGCGAAAAATCGCTCTCCTCGATTCCGAAATATCGATCATCCTTATGTCGGCCGATTTCGAAGCGTTGCAAAGGACCCACGAGTACCAGGCGCCTGCGATTGTCGCCGCAATCGCGAAGCCATTGCCGGCCGGGCCGATAAAACGCTTCGTTGAGCATGTATGCAGAGAAAAGCGCAGGGGGCCGCTGGATGCGGGATCCGGTTGCGCCCTATAAGGCTGCGCGAAACCGCCTTGCCGGTGAACCTAGTCTTTTCCCGGGTTCTGGTGCCCACAGGCCGGACATGTGCGTAATTCCGCATTGCCGTAATATTCATCGAAGACCGGCGGCAGGTCGCGCACGATATCGGTAACGGCGACTTCGCGCCGGTGGACCCTGGTTTCGCATTTCTCGCAATACCATTCGAAGGCGTCCAGTTCGCCGGGATGGCGGATACGCTCGATGACCAGGCCGACGGTGTCGGCGGGACGCTGCGGCGAATGGCGGGTATGCGCCGGCAGGAGCAGGATTTCGCCTTCGCGGATCGGCATGTCGCGCGGTTTGCCGTCCTCGATAATGCGCAGGTTCATGTCGCCCCGCAGCTGGTAGAAGAACTCGTCGCCGGGATCGTCGTGATAATCGGTCCGGACGTTCGGCCCGCCGACGACCGTGACCATGAATTCCCCGTCTTCCCATACCTGGGCGTTGCCGACCGGCGGCTTGAGGACGTCGGCGTGGTCGTCGATCCATTTCATCAGGTTAAGGGGCAGCAATGTCGCCATGTGTCGTCTCCGTCGTTGAGTTCCAGGTGATTTCGAGTTCCAGGTGATTTTGCGGATCAGTCGTCGCAGAGGGCGGTGCATTCGACCTCGATATCGAACGGCCACGGCCACGAGCCGACGGTTACGAAGGTACGTGCCGGCGGGTTCTTCGGGAAGAATTTTCGGTATTCGTCGTTGATCAGGTCGAAATAGCCGGCATTGGAACAGTACACGTTCACTTTCACGACCTGTTCCATGGACGAGCCCGCGGCTTTGAGGCAATCGCGGACGTTGCGCAGGGACTGGCGCGTCTGCTTCGCGATATCGCCGGTGATGAGTTTGCCGGTTCTGGTGTCGATCGGCGGCAGGCCGGACACGAAAACGAAACCGTTGGCTTTGACCGCCGGCGACAGCGGCACCTTTTCCCGGGCGAGGGCTTCGGAAATGCCCGGCATGTAAACGCATTCTTTTTTCGATTTGGTCTTTGCCATGGGGATATCCTCTGATGAGACGCCCGGTGAAGGAAATCCGCGGGCGGGGCGTCCGAACCGTTGCGCGGCAGGGGGCTTTATCGGGGGTGAGGATATTCGTGCCGGGCAGGGATGACCAGACCCCAAACGAAAAACGGCGGCCCGAAGGCCACCGTTTCGCTGTCAGAAGGATTTGTCGGTTTTAGCCGCGGCGGCGCCGGGCGAAGCCGATGCCGGCGAGGCCGAGACCGATGATCGCGAGGCTTGCCGGTTCGGGGACCAGCGTCGTGGTCGTTCCGAAGAAGTCGAGTTCGACATCCGTTGCGTTCAGGTTCGCGTTCACGCTGAGCGTGATGCTGTTGATGTCGAGGAAATTAGCCGTACCGATGAAAGAACCGTATTCGAAAAGGAACGGGATGCTTGCCGGGCCGGGAATGCCGCCGGGCGATGCCAGGGTCAGGCTCGAGACGTTGGCGAACGTATCGGCAACCGTGATCGTAACCTGCGCCGCGAAATCGTTCGCGATAACCCGGAGGTCGAAAGCGTCCTGTGCGCCGGAGTCGGTAAGGTCAACGCCGCCGAGGCCCGAAGCCCCGATGCCGTCCCATATCACGGTGCTCATGGATGTGCCGCCGGTGCCGTTGGCGATCGACATCGTTCCCGTAGCGCCGGAATTGAAAGAGAGCGATGCCGCATCCGCGCCGGTATTCCGGACGATCGTGGCTTCCCGTTCTAAGCCGATGATCGATGACGACACACCAACGGCGGTGCCGCTGGAGACACCCGGATCGGTGAGGATCTGGGTGACGCTGAAGTCATCAATTGTGATGGCCTGTGCGGACCCAACGGTCAGGGCCGAGAACGCGATGGCAGTGAGTGTTTTACGAAACATATTAATCTTCCTTCTGACGAACCTTATTGGCTTGCGCAGTTAGTATGCAATAACCGTGCCAGATATGACAATCCTTGTTTTTCAATATGTTAGCATCGAGTTGAATAGCGGGCCTGCGAAATGTTGTAAAATTGACCGACAGTTTATCGGCGTGGGACGGATAATCTTCACCTCCAATCCAATTTGATATCAAAAAAGCGGATTTTTATCAATGAGTTAGGTGGCTGATTGCCGCCGAATGAACGGGTGTAAAGAATCCCGGCGATTGATCTCGCTGTGCAAGGCAATCCTAACTCATTGAAAAAAATGAATTTATTAGGGCCATTTCGGGTTGCGGAGGGAATTGCCGGAAACCTGTACGGAACCGCGTTTTGCGGTCGGGGATGGCGGAAATCAGGCGGTTCCCCCGGGTTCGGGCGGCCGCGGCCCCGGCGGTCCTTCCGACGCAATTCTTCGCGATACCGCGTTTTGCGCAAAACGCAGACTTCGAACGCTGATGCTGCGCTATCTGTCCGATTTTGCAAAGCACACGAAACGAATTGAAATATTCATATTAAGCCGTCCTTAAGCAATTCGCGGTCAGATAAAATTACCGGATTTCAATGGTTTGTCCGGTATCGCTTTGGAGAATGACCGTGTTGATGGTGAACAGGACATTCCGTTTCGTCGGACTGGCGATCGTCGGGGCGCCGCTGCTTCTCGGTGGATGCGGCCTGCCGCCTGCCGTCGTGGCGTTTTCCTATGCGATGGACGGGCTGTCCTACGCCTCTTCCGGCAAGAGCGTTACCGATCATGCGCTTTCCGCTGCAGCCGAACAGGACTGCGCGATGTTCCGGATGATACAGGGCAGGGATATCTGCAGGCTTGACGGGGCCGGTGACGGCACAACCGTGCTGGCGAGCGCCGATGGACCGAATGTATCGGGCGGCGATACGCTCAGGGCGCCGACCGGAGCCGAACTGGCAAGTGCGAACCGGAGCCAGGCGAAGTCCTGGAATATCCGGGCGGGTATCCGGGCTGACAGAAACGTAGCCGCCCGCGCGGCGCCGCCGGTTACGGCACCGACAGACGACCAAATAAGACTGATCAACCCCAACCAGATGCCGGTCCGCCTGGCCGTCGGCAGCGGTAATGTTGTGACGGCGCGCCTGATCAACTTTCCGGCGGCAACCGAGGTTTTTGCGTTGCTCCAGGATGACGGCGTTCTTGAAGTGTTTACCTATGGAACGGCCTCCGAAAACGGTGTCAGGACGCTTTCGCTGATTGCGACGTATGAGGAATATTCAGAAAACCCCGTCGCGTTCAGGGGCGTGCTGATCGGCGGTTCGTTCCATGCCATTGGCGACCTGATTGTCTAGGCGGCTTCGCGATACAGCAAAGGTTCTTCGTTGGGTTAAGAAATTCAAAACGCCGGAGCGGTATAATCCGGGTTGTTTTTATCCCTGAGAAGCGACATCACAATTATGCGTATGCGCGACCTGCTTCGGAACGCTCAGCAGATCATCAAGTCGCCGATCTGCCAGCGGCTTGCCCTGGCGGTTTTCCTGGGAATCATCGTGATCGAGGCGATTATTCTGCTGCCGTCCTATCTGCGGCGGGAAAGCGGTCTGCTTGCGGAGCTGGAGCGTAACGGGTTCCGGATCGCAAAAACGGCCGTTTCCGCGCTTGGAACGGGTATGGATATGGAAGAAGCAGGCCTCCATTCGGGGGATTCCGGGCTGGCGGTTCATCGCCGGATGCTGGCAAACACGCTGTCCGCGAGCGATCTCGTGCAGGGCGCCGTCCTGTTGGACAGGGACGGCCGGGTTCTTCACCGGCGCGGCATGCCGGTGCAGATGGTGGTACCGGGGGCGCCGGTAAAGGGAATTCGTAAAGCGCGCAGTGCGGACGGAAATGCCTATGAAGTCTTCTGGCCTGCTTCACACACAGGGCTTTCCCATGGCGTAGCGCTTCGTCTCGATGCTTCCGGAATCAAGGGACTGTTGCGGGCATATACAGCGCGGATTGTGGGCCTGGTTGTTCTGATCGCCGCTTTCACGACCCTGGTGACGATGATCGCGGCGGGGTACCTGCTGATCCTGCCGATGCTGGAACTCAAGCAGAGGCTCAGCGGGATCGGGACCGGCGCAAAGGAGCGTCTTCCCGTCCGCGGCATTAATCGAAACGACGAATTCGGCGAGGTTATCGGGCAGCTGAATCAGATGCTGACCCGCATCGATGACGGCGTTGAGCAGGTCGAAAGCATCGCCAAGTTTCCGTCGGAGAACCGCAATCCCGTGTTGCGGCTGAGCCGGGACGGACAGGTCCGCTATGCCAATCCGGCCTGCTCCGAAATACCGGGATTGCTGGATTCGACATCGGCCCATCCTGTATTCGTCGAAAAGGCGCGCGAGGCGGCGGCATCGAATACGCCGGGAAGGATCGAACTGGTCCTCGACGAACGGACCTATTCGTTCGAATTCGTCCCCATCAAGGACACCGATTATGTCAACTTCTACGGGCGCGACATTTCGGCGGAAGTATTGGCGAAGCAGGGGCTTTACGAAGTTAACGCCGAGCTGGAGCAGCGCGTGAAGGATCGCACGGGCCTGATCGAGATGTTTCAGGCAACGTCGATTGCTGCCGGCCGGGCGCAATCGCTGGCCGATGTCCTGGAGCCCTGTACCGAACTGATCCGCTGTTACCTGGGATGGGAAATCGGGCATGCCCTGATTGTCAGGGACGGGGTGCCCGTTTCAGCGGGAATATGGAGTATCGCTCCGGGATACGATCCGACCAGGATCAGGCGGGCTTCCGATAAGGGCGCTTTCGCCGGTAATGAATGCCTGCCGGGACAGGTGGTCGCGCTGAAGTCGTCGCAGTGGCTGTCGCAGGCGGAAGACCTCGCGGGCTTCGCGCGGGCGAAAACATTCGAAGCCGTGGAGATTGCGAGCGGTATCGCCGTGCCCGTCATCGACCAGGGAGAGGTCGTTGCCGTGATGGAGTTTTTCTCCACCGGGGCACAGGAGCCGCGCCTCGATCTGGCGAAGGCGATGGATCACGTTGGAAGCCAGTTGGGACGCGTGGTCGAGCGTAACCGGGTGGAAGCGGAACTGTTGAATTCCCGCGAGGAAGCCGTACGCCTGCTGGCGTCCGCCGAAAACGCAAACCGCGCAAAATCGGAATTTCTCGCGACCATGAGTCACGAACTCAGGACGCCTCTGAACGGCGTACTCGGGATATCCGATATTCTGCTGGGAACGGACCTGAACCCCGATCAGCGGGATTTTGCGGTAATGATCAAGGAGTCCGGGGTCGGATTGCTGGAGATCCTGAATGACATCCTGGATTTTTCGAAGATCGAGGCCGGCAGTCTGGAACTGGTCGACGAGGAATTCTTTGCCGACGAAGTGATCGACGGCGTTGTCGACCTGCTTGCGCCGGTTGCCGCTGCGAAAGGGCTGGATTTTGGGGTGACCGTGACGAAGAACGTGCCGTCGCTGCTGTTCGGCGACATCGCGAGACTGCGCCAGATCATTATGAACCTCGTCGGAAATGCCATCAAATTTACGGAAAGCGGATCCGTGACGCTTCATGCAGATATGGTTGGCAGCGTTGACGATCGCGGATTACTGCGGATCGCGGTGAAAGACACCGGCGTCGGGATCGCACCCGAAGACCAGGCGGCTATCTTCGATCGCTTCACCCAGGGAGACGCCTCTACGTCCCGGAAATTCGGCGGAACCGGGCTGGGACTGGCCATTGTGAAGCAACTGGTGAGCATGATGGGCGGGACGATCGCCGTCGAAAGTCAAACCGGTGTCGGCAGCGAGTTCGTCGCATCCGTTGGTGTCGGTCTGCTGACGGACAGGCAGGATGCATTGCCACAATTGCCGGGCGGCGTCGGACTGGCGGTCGTCGGCGGTCACCCGGTCGGCAGAACGTGCTTGTCGGAACAGTTGACCGAACTCGGCGGCGATGTGCTCGAGGTGTCGAACGCGCCGGCATCAGCGGTCCTGGGGGCGGGCGCTATCGGCGCGGATGTGGACGTGGTCTTCATTCTGGACGACGACGCGCAATTCGACGCGGCGGCCGTTGCCGCCGGGCTCAAGGTCCGGACGCCCGATTTAACGGTCGTTCTGGTCGGATACCGGCGCCCCGAATTCGAGGGGGACGGCGGTGTGAATGGTTTCGACGGCTTTGTCCCCAAACCGGCGTCGCGGATGTCGGTGATGAGAGGGTTGCGCCGGGTCGGTAAATTGAAAGCCGGATCTGCGGCATCGAAGACCGTCCCGAAGACGCCGCCATCGGCAGTGCCGGAGCGTACCGGTGGCACGCTGAATATCCTGCTTGCCGAGGATAATCTGATCAATCAGCGGATAATCAATCTGATGCTGCAGCGGCAGGGACATAGGGTGGAGATCGTTGCCGACGGGGCGCAGGCGGTCGCGGCGGTCGCCGCCGGTAGCTACGATGTGGTGCTGATGGACATCAATATGCCGGAAATGGACGGCGTTACCGCGACCCGGGAAATCCGCGCCCTGGGCGGTAGCGCGGGTTCGGTGCCGATCATCGCGGTTACCGCAAATGCCCTGCGCGGGGACCGGGAGAAATATCTCGATGCCGGGATGGACGACTATGTCGCCAAACCGGTCGAGGTCGGGCTGCTCGATGCGGCTATTCTCCGACAACTCGGAAAACAGTGACCGGGACGCGCCGTTCGGTCTCCGAAGCAAATCCCGTTACGACCGGCGCGGCAGTTCCGGCATTTGCGCAAAAGTCTTCGTTAGCGTTCTTCCGCCAGCAGCCTGTCGAGAATCTTCTGATACTGCAGGGGCCCGGCATCGACGCTGAGCAGGGTCGGGGACAACCCGTCGCCCGCCTGGTCCATCGAGACCTGCTGCGCTTCAATCACCGGCACGTCCTGATCGGCGAAGGCGAACGTCCGCATCTTGTAGATGAGATCGCGGAGTTCCCGGTTCGTCTCATCGTCGGTCTGCACGCCCCAACGCGCGGCCTGGTAATGATAATGCGTCGTCTTTTCCGTTTCGGGCGTCAGGAAGTGGAGCGCCAGATATCCGGTGCCGGTTTCCTTCGGCTCGCCGACCTTGCTGGCCCCGAATTCAAGCCACAGATTGCTCGCCGGATACCAGGAAATCGACTGCCACTGGTCGCCGCGCTGCTTCAGTTCTTCGTCCTTGGCCATCATCTTCAGAATGCCGGGGGTCTCGGCATCCTTTGAATTTCGCGACACGGTGATGACGTCGCCTTCCTGCACGACCTCGGGGTCGGCGTCGGCGGTATCTGCATTGCCGAGAATGCCGGCATGGGTGTAGCTGATGTGGCTGAGGTCGAGCAGATTGTCGACGAGAAGCTGATAGTTCGCTTTGACCATCAGATAGCCGGGGCGGGTGATATGCAGCGGGTCCCGGTCGTCAAGGCAGCTGTAATCCGGGATACTGGATTCGTCCGCCGGCTTGTCGCCCATCCATATCCACAAATAAGTGTGTTTTTCGACGACCGGATAGCTGCGGACGTGCAGCCCCTCGGAAATCTTGCCGCTGCCGTGCGGGTTCAGGGCGCATTTCCCGTTCGCGCCGAATTCAAGGCCATGATAGATGCACTGCACCCGGTCGCCGGCCAGCAGGGTGCCCATGGACAGCGGCACATGACGGTGCGGGCAGCGGTCGGTGATCGCCGCGATCCCGCCGTCCTCCTTGCGGTAAAAGGCAATCGGTTCGTTCATGATGGTGCGGTGCGCCAGCTTGCCTTCCCCGAGCTCGGACGAAGGCATCGCCACGTACCAGCTGTTGCGCAGGAATTTCGGATCCGGCGACGGCAGTTCGACGCTGGCGGACAGCGGAAATAATGTCGGTTCGATGCCCTGCAGAACGGGGCCGGAATCAGAATCTGGGCACATGGATTATCCTCTCTGAGTGGGCAGGTTTTATGCCGGTTTTTCGAAACTTTATATGTGCTGCCGGATATTCGCAATGGGGGTTGTCAGGATATGCGGCCTCTGGGACCGGCGTTTATATTGCTGCGGGTACCGCGAAAGTCGCCGTGAAAAAAGGAGGAAACAGGGGGGCGACTTCGCCAATCGGAATTTCAGCAGAACACCGGGGCTTATCCAATATCCTGAGCAGGTCAGCTGACTCGTTTTTGACCGAAAAACGAAGGGGCCGGCGAAATTCGCCGGCCCCTTGTTTGAATTGGCTCCCCGGGCCGGACTCGAACCAGCGACAAGGTGGTTAACAGCCACCTGCTCTACCAACTGAGCTACCGGGGATCAGTGAGGGATCGGCATATAACACCGGATGAAGCGTGTTTCTACCCCCTCGAAGGAAATTATGCTTCCGAGTGTTGCGGATTGGTAAATTTCGTCAGCCCCGAATCCATTATTCGCGTGTCGCCGTGTGGGGATGTGTCATGAGATTTTCCATCGACCGATTCGCAGATATTGTCGAACCCGCAGCATGTGCCTACGATCCGGTCAACCGGACATAGCCGGGGTGTCACAGGGATGGAGAGACCAGAATGACCGGTACGGCAACAACTTCCGCGGACAGGACCCGGGCCCTCCGCGATGCGGGGAATCTGGACGATCTGTACGCTGCCCTCGGCCCGCTGGACATGACGCCGGGCTGGATCGACCGGAAGGCGCCGATATTGCGCGCCGAGCCGGTCACGCCGTTCAGGCCCGCCCATTGGCGCTATAGCGACTGCCGCACAGCGCTCGACGCGGCCGGCAGGCTGATCAACACGGAACTCGCCGAACGGCGCAATCTGATCCTGCGCAATCCGGTAGACGGCAACGATATCGCGACGGCGAAAACCCTCGTCAACGCCTACCAGATGATCCTGCCCGGCGAGGAGGCCAAAACGCACCGTCACGCGCCGCATGCGCTGCGGGTTATTATCGAGAGCGAGGGGTCGTTTTCGGTCGTCAACGGGGAAAAGCATCCCATGGAGACCGGCGATATCGTGCTCACGCCCGGATGGTGCTGGCACGGGCACGGGCATGACGGCGATCAGCCGGCCTATTGGCTCGACGGGCTGGACGTGCCGCTGACCCACCTGCTCGAACCGATGTTTTTCGAAGAACATCCCGACGGATTCGCGGCGGTGGAGCGGGTATCGCCGGATTCGCCGTACAGGTTTACCTGGGAAACGATCCTGAAACGGACGGAGCGCGCGGCGGCCGATACCGAGGGGCATTTCGGCAGGCGGGTGCGGCTGGAGGCGGATGAAATGCCGACCATCGGCATCTATGTCGAACGTCTTGAAGCGGGGCAATCCACGCGTCGATACCGTCATTCGGCAAATGTCGTATTCAGCCCGATGATGGGAAGCGGGGTCAGTACGGTCGGGGATGCGGACATCCCCTGGGGGCGGGGGGACACGTTTGTCGCGCCAACCTGGAACTGGATCGAGCATCATGCCATTGAAGACACGATCCTGTTTTCGATGACCGATGAATTCCTGATGCGTTTCGCGAAGTATTACCGGTTCGAGGCAGCCGCCTGACAGACGGCTGCCTCCGTCCGATGTGATCTATTTGGGTAGTTCGCCGCTTTCGATATGAAGCGAGCGCTGCGGGAAGGGGATCGTTATGCCTGCCTTGTCGCAGGCCTCTTTGAGGCCCTTGTTCAGGTTGAAGTAGACCGTCCAGTAATCGGGCGTGTTGACCCATACGCGGACGAAAATGTTGACGGAACTTTCGGCCATCTCGGCGACGACATATTGGGGTTCGGGGTCGCTCAGCGCCAGGCTTTCACCCGCGACCACCGATTTCGCGGTCTCGATGGCGAGATTGATGTCGTCGCCGTAATCGATCCCCAGCACGATCTGAACCCGCCGGGTCGGGTTGCGGCTGAAATTCTTGAGCGATTTGCCCCACAGTTCCGTATTGGGCGACACGATGTAAATGCCGTCGCCGGTTTTAAGTTCGGTCGTGAACAGGCTGAGATTTGTCACCGTTCCGGTAACGGAACCCGCCTCGATGAAATCGCCGATTTTGAAGGGTCGGAAAATCAGCAGCATGACGCCGGCGGCGACATTCGACAGCGTGCCCTGAAGGGCCAGACCGATCGCGAGGCCGGCGGCGCCGAGGACGGCGAGGAAGCTGGTGGTCTGCACGCCGAACTGCTGTAGCGTGGCCAGGACCGTAAAGACGATCAGGGCGTATCTGACGAGGCTTCCGAAGAAATGCTGAAGCGTGATGTCGATTTTTCTGGACCGGCCCAGTGCGCGTTCGGTGGCGCGTCCGGCCCAGCCCGCGGCAATCCAGCCGATGATGAGGATCGCAAGGGCGCCGACGATGTCGATCCCGTATGTCGTCGCGATTTCAACGACCTGGTCGATCGCTTCGTCTGCCTGCTTTTCCATGGAGATGGTTCCTACCCCGTTACAATAGTCGGCACCGTTTTATCACCGAACCGGCGTCCGGCAAATGTTTTACCTGCCGGTTATGGCCGGAGAACCCGCCGATAGAACGGCACATAGGCCAGCAATGCGAGGATACTAAGACACAGCATCAAGGCGCCCAGCGGCAGCGCCGAGCCGTCGTGAAGGACGCCCATGACGAAGGCCGCGACAGCGCCGGCACAGGTCTGGTAGAAGCCGATCAGCGACGAGGCGGCACCCGCCGTTTGCGGAAACGGGGCGACGGCGGCGGCCATCGATTGCGGGTAGTGGAGACCATGGCCGAACATCCACAGGAAGGCGGGCAGGGCGACGGCGAGGCCGGTGCGAACGTCCAGCAGGCTGAGTACGACGATCAGGGCGGCCGATGCAATGCCGACGATGCTTCCGAGCACGATCAGCGCAGGCGCGCCAAGACGCGTTCCCAGCCGTCCGGCGACGCCGGCGCCGAGCATGAATCCGCCCGAGCCGCAGGCGAACAGCAATCCGCCGATTTCCGGGCGTATCCCGTAGCCGTCCACAATGACCAGCATGCTGCCGGCCAGCCAGACGAACATTGCCGCATACATCAGCATGTTCGTGACGCAGTTCAGCGCGAAAACGGGACTGGGGGTCAGGCGCAGATATACGGCGAATGTGGACGACAGGCTTAGCGACGAAGGTGCGCCTTCCGGACGGGATTCCTTCAGCAGTACGAAAACGGCCGTCAGGGTGACGACGCCGTATACCAGGCAGAAATAGAACGATGCCTGCCATCCATGCCAGGCCACGAGGACGCCGCCGATCGCCGGCGCACCGATGGCCATGATGCCGAAGGCCGACATCACATAGCTCATGACCTTGCGGGAACCGTCGACGCCGTAAATGTCGCGGATGACGGCGCGGGCCAGGGCAGGGGCCGCCGATGCGCTTGCCCCCTGGAGGGCCCGGCCGAGGAGGATGGTGTCGAAGGACGGCGCGATCGCAAGCAGCAGGGTTGCGAGGCAATACACGCCGAGCGCGCCGATCAGCACCGGTCTGCGGCCGAACCTGTCGGCAATCGGTCCGTAGACAAGCTGCATGAAGCCGTAGGCGAAGACGTAGACGCTGAAGACCAGGTTCGCTTCGCTGGTCGAGACGCCGAAATAGTTGCGCAGGGCGGGAACGCCCGGCGCGAGCGAGTCGGTGTTTACCGGGTTGATGGCGACGAGCAAGGTCAGCACGGCGCCGGTCAGAAGCGCGTTCGATGCGACGCCGGACGATTTGCTCAAAGCCCCGCGGTCCGTCTCAAAGGCCGCGCTTGTCGACGAAGCGCTGCTGCTTGACCTGGGTCTGAAGTTCCCGTTCCAGCGTGCCGGCGTCGAGCAGCGCAATTTCGGGGGAAAGTTCGAAAGTCCTGCGGATATCGGCCAGGAGCGCCGCGGTTGCATTTTCGGGGTCCCCGGTAGCCGCTACTTCGACCGACACCCGCATCAGGTCGAGCGCGTCCGTTTCCTCGACTTCGACCTTGAAGTCGGTGATGTCGAGACGCCGATGCATGAAATCCTCGAAATCGGCGTGATTGACGTTTATGCCGCGGACCTTGAAAAACCCGGATGTCCGCGCCGCGTGGCGGATCATCGGATAGACAGACAGGCGTCCGTCGGTTTCGCCTTTGTCGTAATATGAAACGTAGTCTCCGGTTTCCCATCGCAGAAACGGCGTCATCTCGTTGTTCCAGTACGGCGTGGTGACGAGAATGCCGTTTTCGCCTTCGGCGACCGGCTCGCCGGTGTGTTCGTCCACGACTTCGAGGTCGAACATGTCGGTCCAGAAATGCATGCCGTCATGGCGTTCGGATTCGCTCGCCATGAAGGATGTCTCCGTGCAACCGAACTGATCGTAGAGTTCCGCACCCCAGAGCGCCTCGATGCGGGCGCGCTTGCCGGCGGAAACGGGCTCTGCGGCGGTCAGGAATTTCGTCACCGAACTGGACGCGAGGTCGAACCCCATTCGTTCGGCGACCTGGGCAAGCTGCAGCCCGTAGCTCGCCATCCCGCACCAGACGGTGGGCTTCAGCGTGCGGATCAGTTCCACCTGCATTTCACTGGGCGTCGAATTGCCCGCACCGCACCAGTTTACGCCGATGCCCATCTGCTGGGCGGTGCGGCAATAGACCTGTCCGACCGGGTGAATGCCGAGCGGGAAAGATACATGGGCGAGATCGCCTTTTTTCAGTCCTGCGGCGTCCCAGGCGCGGCGAAATCCTTCCCGGGCGAGGCGCAGGTCGTTCATCGTGCGCGGATAAAACAGGGGCTTGCCGGTCGAGCCGCCCGAGCGCCAGAATTCGATAATTTCCGTGCGCGGCGCGATGCAGAAATCGTCCTGGAAATCGGCGGGGTCGATAACCCGCAGTTCGTCCTTGGTCAGGATCGGAATTTTCGCCCATTCTTCCGGTTCATGGATATGGTCGAGATTCAGGTGATCGAGCCTGCCCGCAAAGAACCGGGATTTTTTCGCCCGTTCCACCGCAACCCGCCGGCGGAGACGCCTGATATCGGCGATCTGTTCGCGCGATACGGCGGGGAAGGGTATTTCCGGCGTTTCCCACATGCGCCGGTCAGTCTTCGGTACGTTCGCCGAGCTCTCTGGCGTGTTCGCGGAGGATGAATTTCTGGATCTTGCCGGTCGAGGTTTTCGGCAGCGGACCGAAGACGACGGTCCTCGGCACTTTGAAGCGGGCCATGTTTTCGCGGCAGAACGCAATGATCTCCGCCTCGGACGATTCTTCGCCCTCTTTCAGGGTGACGAAAGCACAGGGGCTTTCGCCCCACTTGGCGTCGGGGCGGGCGGCGACGGCGGCTTCAAGCACCTTGGGGTGCTTGTAGAGCAGGCCTTCGACCTCGATCGACGAGATGTTCTCGCCGCCGGAGATAATGATGTCCTTCGACCGGTCCTTGAGTTCCACATATCCGTCTTCATGCCAGACGCCGAGATCGCCGGAATGGAACCAGCCGCCGGCGAAGGCCTCTTCGGTCGCCTTCGGGTTCTTTAGATAGCCTTTCATCACGTCGTTGCCGCGGAAGAATATCTCGCCCATCGTCTCGCCATCCTGCGGGACGGGTTCGAGGGTTTCAGGGTCGCCGACCATAAGCGCCTCGAGCACGTGATAGCGTACCCCCTGACGCGCTTTGAGCGCGGCCCGGTCGGCAATCGGCCTGTCGTCCCATTCCGGATGCCAGGCGCTGACCACGGACGGGCCGTAGGTTTCCGTCAGTCCGTATACATGGGTGATGTTGAAACCCTGACTTTCCATTTTCTCGATCACCGCGGCGGGGGGCGATGCGCCGGCGGTGGCGGCCTCGACGATATGGGAAAACGGCTTGCGGGCGCTTTCCGGGGCATTCGCGAGCATATTGAGGACGATCGGCGCGCCGCAGAAATGGGTGATGCCGTGTTCGGCGATGGCGTCGAAGATCGGCGCCGCCTCGACACGGCGCAGGCAGACATTGGTCCCGGCCAGGGCGGCGACGGTCCACGGAAAACACCAGCCGTTGCAATGGAACATGGGCAGGGTCCAGAGATAGACCGGATGCGGCGGCATCGCCCAGACCATCATGTTGCCGATGGCGTTCAGAAACGCGCCGCGGTGATGGTAGACGACGCCCTTCGGGTTGCCGGTGGTGCCGGACGTGTAGTTCAGGGAACAGGCTTCCCATTCGTCCGCCGGCCATGTCCAGGGATATTCGGGATCGCCGCCGGCGATGAAATCCTCGTACTCGACGGTACCCAGGAATTCGCCGCCGTCATAGGTCGCATCGTCGACGTCTATCACGAAGATGTCGGAACCGACCTGGTCGAGCGCGGCCTTGATCGTGGCTGAAAATTCCCGGTCGGTGAGCAGCACCTTTGCTTCGCCATGATCGAGGATGAAAGCGATGGCGTCCGCGTCGAGGCGGATATTCAGCGCGTTCAGGACGCCGCCCATCATGGACACGCCGAAATGGGCTTCGACCATGGCGGGGATGTTGGGCAGCATGGCGGCAACGGTGTCGCCGCGCTTCAGCCCGTGTTTTTCCAGGGCGCTGGCGAGCTGCCGGCAGCGGGTATAGGTTTCGGCCCAGCTGCGCCGGATGGCGCCGTGGATGACGGCGGTCCGGTCGGGGTAGGTTGCGGCGGAACGTTCGATAAAGCTCAGCGGCGTAAGCGCCACGAAATTGGCGGGATTTTTGTCGAGCCCGATCTCGAAGGGACTGGTCACCTGTGCGCTCCCGATTGGTCGTTGTTTTTCGGAAGGATAGTGCGAAAAGCCAGTGAGACAAAGCGGGCATGAATTCCGGGCGGATTTTCAATCGCCGATTCTGTTAGCTTCGGATACCACTCGCGCTGAACTGGTTCCCCTCCGCACAACAAACGGGTGAGTCATGCGCGATTCATATCTCCTCCTACTGGGGCTTTTCGGGCTCTTTATCTTTACCGCCGCGATCGCAGCCGGTTCCGCCTCGTAACGGGGGGAATTGGTGAGGACGGGATGATCGAAGCGTTAGACGTTTTGGATCATCGGCTCCGGGCTTTTGCCGTTCCGGTCGAATTCGGATACCGCACAAGCGATATCCAGTTCACGGCGCACCTGCGTTTGCACGCGCACAAAATCCGCCGGGAAATCGTCTTCCGCCGTTTTGAGTAAGCCGCGACGGCCTTGATCGACCGTCGGGTATTGTCCTATCGGATCGGGTTCGCACGTGGACAGAATCAGTTGCTGCCCGAATTGACCCTGTCAGTTGGCCGAATTCTTAAAATCGGGCAAAACCGTCCGGCGTGCCGGAGATACCGATTGGGGGTATTACCGGATATGTCGTGAAGTGCTGGAGGCCCGGAGCGGATTCGAACCGCTGTAGACGGATTTGCAATCCGCTGGATAGCCTCTCTCCCACCGGGCCGTGCCCTGCAACACGCGATCGCAGGTCGCGCTATATAGGCGGGCGGCCGGGGCCGGTCAAGATTCTCCGGCATCCGGCGGACTAAAATCTTGTCGGGACTCGTCAATTCCTTTAGTTAGCACTACGTTAACCGCCATCGGATAATGTGTCCGATCTGGGGCCGTCCCGGCCCGAAACCACAGCCAAGCCGGCCCCGGCCGGCTTCTCGGATTGGCGAATCAGATGCCCGATTACGAAGCGCTTCGACAAACAATGGTCGATACTCAGTTGAGGACCAACAAGGTCACCGATGCAAAGGTTCTTGCCGCAATGGGGAACGTGCCGCGGGAAATGTTCGTTCCCGAGGACCGCGCGAGCTTTGCCTATATCGATGAGGATATCAGGATCGGAAAAAGCCGCTGCCTGGTGGAGCCGATGGTTCTGGCCCGGATGATACAGGCGGCGGAAATCGGACCGGAAGACGTGGTACTCGATGTTGCCTGCGGCGCAGGCTATTCGTCGGCGGTGCTCGGGCATATCGCCCGGGCGGTGGTCGCGGTGGAGAGCGATACGGAGCTTGCGGGTGCCGCAGGCGGCCGGATAACGAAGCTCGGCCTCGACAATGTCGTGATCGAAATCGGACAGGTGAACGCGGGCTGGGCCGACCAGGAGCCGTATGATGTGATCATGGTCAACGGTGCCTGCGAAAAGATGTCGGATGCGATCCTCGCCCAGCTCGGCGAAGGCGGGCGCCTATGCGCGGTAATCGCCGACAAATCCGAAACCGGCGTTGCGACCCTGTTTGTAAAAAGCGGCGGAATCGTTTCCAGCCGTGTACTGTTTGACGCAAACGTGCCGGGGCTGCCGGAATTCGATCTGGAAGAAGGATTTACCTTTTAATGCGATATTCCTCGGCAGGCTGGCTATTCGGATTGGGGCTCGCGACGGCGATTTGCGGCGGCGCGGTGCAGGCCCAGACGCTGGAAGATGCGCTTGTAAAAGCCTATCAGGGAAATCCCACCCTGAAATCGGAACGTGCGCGTCTTCGGGCGACGGATGAAGGTGTGCCGCAGGCGCTTTCCGGCTGGCGGCCGACGGTTTCCGTTTCCGGAAGCTACGGCGTAGAGCGGACGAATTCGACTTCGAACGGACCGACGAATTCGACTTCGAACGGACCGGCGAACAAATCCGCGGATGTTACCGAACCACTGACGGGATCTCTCACGGTTTCCCAGAATCTGTACCGGGGCGGCAGGACCGTTGCGGCGACGGATTCCGCGGAACATACCGTCAAGGCGGATCGGGCGCGTTTGTCCGAGACCGAGCAGACGGTTCTGCTGAGCGTCGTTACCGCCTATGCGAACGTGGTCCGCGACCAGGCGGTGGTTGAACTCAACAGAAACAACGAGCGCGTGCTGCAGCGCCAGCTCGAAGCCACCGGGGATCGTTTTCGTGTCGGCGAAGTGACGCGAACGGATGTCTCTCAGGCGGAATCGCGGTTGTCGCGTGCGCGTGCCGACCGCATCGCCGCCGAGGGGAGCCTTACGGATTCCCGCGCGGCCTATGAAAACGCCGTCGGCGAACCGCCTGTCGTCCTGAAACCGGCGAAGCCGCTGGAAGACCTGCCGCGTACGCTTCCCGAAGCCGTCGCCATGGCCAAAAGTAACAATTACAGCGTTGTCCGGTCGCGCTATCTGGAACTCGCGGCAGAAAGCGATGTCCGCCAGGTCGTCGGCGAACTGTTGCCGAGTCTGTCGCTGAACGGCGAACTGGCAGCCAATCGCGAAACGTCGACGGATCGCAGCGAAAGCGAGAGCATGTCGGTGATCGCACGTGTATCGATGCCGCTTTATGCGTCCGGATCGGTGACATCGCGGGCGCGGGCGGCAAAGCAGACGGTTTTTCAGAGACGCGACGAATTCAACCAGGCTGTGCGGGACGCCGTGGAAGCGGCGACCGGGGCATGGCAGGTCGTGCAAACGGGCAGGGCGCAGATACGCGCCTTTTCGGCCGCCGTAAAAGCAGCCGAAATCGCGCTGGAAGGGGTTCGCGAAGAAGCGAATGTCGGATCGCGGACGGTGCTGGACGTGCTCGATGCCGAGCAGGAACTTCTGGACGCACGCGTCGGACTGGTGCGCTCGATGCGCGACGAACTGGTTGCGACCTATCAGCTTCGCCAGGCGATCGGCGATGCGACGGCGGCCAAACTGGGGCTGCCCGTTGCGCTGTACAATGTCGAAAAGCACTACCGCGACGTGCGCGGCAAGTGGTGGGGGCTCGGCGCCGGTGACGGTCAGTAACGCCAATCCGTTTGTTTAACATTGGTTAATCAATTATCGTTAACGTCTGCTAACCATTTATTCGGGATGAGGGCCGTCGTTCTATGAGCGACCAGAATGCGCAACAAGAACCGTCAATGGAAGAAATTCTCGCCTCGATCAGGCGGATAATTTCCGAGGATGGCGACGAAGACAACGCAGCGGCGCCGGAGGCGGAGGCGGAAGCCGAGGCGCCGGAGCCCGTAGCTGCGGACCCTGAGCCCGTGGCGGAAGCGCCCGAACCCGTCGAAGAGGCGGTCGAGCCCGAGCCCGAAGAAGACGTTCTCGAACTGACCGACGAAGTGCAGGACGACGGTACGGTCGTCAGCCTGAACGCGGGCGATCCCGTCGAGGAAGAGGAACCGGCGGAAGAAGAACCCGTCGAGACTGCCGAGGCCGAGGCCGACGACGCTGAGCTCGAAATGGTCGATGCGGACGAAGAACCCGCAGAAGACGCCATGGAAGAAGAAATTATGGCCGAGGCCGAACCGGAACCCGCGCCGGAACCGGTGCCTGAGTCTGCGCCTCAGTCTGAGCCCGTCGAAGCGCTTGCCGCGAAAGCGGCGGACCGGCTGGTGTCGGATCAGCCTGCGATGACATCGGTGTCGTCCCTGTCGGCGCTTGCCGCCGCCGTGGATACGCACCGCCGCGCCGTGGACCCCAGCATCGGGCCGCGGACGATCGAAGATCTCGTCAAAGACGTTATGCGGCCGATGATCCGCGAATGGCTTGATGCAAACCTTCCGTCGCTCGTCGAACGGATGGTCGGGCGGGAAATCGAACGGATGACCCGCGAAGCCGAGGATCTTTCCCAGCGCTGATCCCATCGTTGCGCTTGGCCGCGCGAAGCGCGATAAACCCCTTGATATCAAAACTCGCGACGGTAGCTTCGGCCGCAAGATGCCTGCGGCCATGGACGCCGTTTGCACAGCTTCGCCAAGCGTTTAGGGATGACCATGGAAAAGACATACCGGCCCGATGAAGTAGAGGGCCGCATTTACGGGGAATGGGAAGAAACGGGCGCGTTCGGGTGCGGTCACACGCGCACCGGAGATGCGACAGGCGAGTCCTATTCGATCGTCATTCCGCCGCCCAACGTGACGGGCAGCCTGCATATGGGGCATGCGCTGAACAACACCCTGCAGGATATTCTCGCCCGGTTCGAACGGATGCGCGGCAAGGATGTCCTCTGGCAGCCGGGTACCGATCATGCCGGCATCGCGACCCAGATGGTGGTCGAACGCCAGCTGGCGGAGGAACAGAAAAGCCGTCACGATCTCGGGCGCGAAGCGTTCATCGAGCGCGTATGGGAATGGAAAGCGGAATCCGGCGGCACGATCACCGGCCAGTTGCGGCGGCTGGGCGCATCCTGCGACTGGAGCCGCGAACGCTTCACGATGGATAATGGCCTGTCGGAAGCGGTCCGCAAAGTGTTCGTCGGGCTTCACCGGGACGGGCTTATCTATCGCGACAAGCGCCTGGTGAACTGGGACCCGAAGCTGCATACCGCGATTTCCGATCTTGAGGTCGAACAGCGGGAATTCAACGGCAGCCTGTGGTATTTCAAGTATCCGATCGAAGGCGAGGACGGGCGGTTCATCACGGTTGCGACCACCCGGCCGGAAACCATGCTGGGCGATACCGGGGTTGCCGTAAACCCGGACGACGAACGTTACACCGACCTGATCGGCAAAAACGTTCTTCTGCCGATCGTCGGAAAAGCAATTCCGATCGTCGCCGACGAATATTCCGATCCCGAAAAAGGCTCCGGCGCGGTCAAGATCACGCCGGCCCACGATTTCAACGATTTCGAGGTCGGCCGGCGGCATAACCTGCCCATGGTCAGCGTCTTCGATATCGATGCCAACGTGAACGACGAAGCGCCGGCGCAGTTTCGCGGCATGACGCGCGAAGACGCCCGCAAGACGGTTGTCGCGGAAATGGAGGCGCTCGGCCTGCTCGAGAAGATCGAGGACAACCCGATGACGGTGCCCTACGGCGACCGCTCCGGCGTGGTGATCGAGCCGCGCCTGACGGACCAGTGGTTCGTCGATGCGGAAGTTCTCGCAAAGCCGGCGCTGGCGGCCGTCGAAAACGGCGATATCAATTTCGTGCCGAAGCAGTGGGAAAACACCTATTACGACTGGATGCGCAATATTCAGCCGTGGTGCATTTCCCGCCAGATCTGGTGGGGACACCAGATTCCCGCGTGGTACGGCCCGGACGGCACGATTTTCGTGGAAATGACCGAGAGCGAGGCCCAGGCCGCCGCCGATGCCCATTACGGCAAGGCGACAGAGATCGCCCGCGACCCGGATGTGCTCGATACATGGTTCTCGTCGGCACTGTGGCCGTTCTCGACGCTCGGCTGGCCGGAAGAGACGCCGGAACTGGCGCATCATTATCCGACCAGCGTGCTGGTCACCGGGTTCGATATCATCTTCTTCTGGGTCGCCCGGATGATCATGATGGGGCTGCATTTCCGCGACGAGGTGCCGTTCCGGGATGTCTACATCCATGCGCTTGTCCGCGACGAGCAGGGCCAGAAGATGTCCAAAAGCAAGGGCAACGTGCTCGACCCGCTGGACCTGATCGACGAATACGGTGCAGATGCGCTGCGGTTCACGCTGACGGCGCTGGCGGCCCAGGGGCGCGATATCAAGCTGTCGGCCGGGCGGATCGAAGGCTATCGGAATTTTGTCACCAAGATCTGGAATGCGGCGCGGTTCACCCAGATGAACGGATGTTCGCCGGTGGCGGATTACGATCCTGCCGCCTGCACCCTGACGGTGAACAAGTGGATTGTCGGCGAAACGGCGAAGGCGGGGGCGGAGATCGTCAGCGCGCTCGAAAGCTACCGGTTCAACGAAGCGGCGCAATCGGGCTACCGGTTCGCCTGGAACCAGTTCTGCGACTGGTATCTGGAATTCACCAAGCCGATCCTGCAGGACGGCGACGAAGCCGCCCAGGCAGAGGTCCGGGCGACGACGTCGTGGGTGCTGGACCAGATCCTGAAATTCCTCCAGCCGATCATGCCCTTCGTCACCGAGGAACTTTGGCGCCAGCTGGCCCCGGCCGAAGGTCGCACCGGTATGCTGATGCTCCAGTCCTGGCCGGAACTTGGCGCCGGTCTGCGATCGCCGGATGCGGAAGACGAAATGGCGTGGGTCGTGCGCGCGGTCAGCGAGGTCCGGGCCATCCGTTCGGAAATGAACGTGCCGCCTTCCGCGGAACTGCCGATGACGCTGACGGGCGCGTCCGCGGCAACCCTGGCGCGGCTCGAAACGCATCGCTCATTGCTGATCCGTCTGGCGCGTCTGTCCGATATTACGGTCTCCGATACGGTGCCTTCGGGCGCCGTTCAGGTGGTGATCGACGAAGCGACGGCGGCATTGCCGATCGGCGAGGTCGTGGATATTTCGCAGGAAGTGGCCCGGCTTCAAAAGGAAATCGACAAGGTCGACGACGAAATCGGGAAGATCGAGAAAAAGTTGTCGAACGAGAACTTCGTCTCCAGGGCGCCTGCGGCCGTCGTCGAGGAACAGCATGCGCGGGCGGCGGATTATCGCCAGTCGCGCGGCAAGCTGTCCGAGGCGCTCGACAGGTTGTCGGCCCTCTGACCGGCGCGCCTGTGTTGGATTAGGTCGGAAAGGCGCGGCAAGATGGCAAAAATTCTGGCGCCGCTTCGTTTCCTGGGCGACTGGCTGATCCGCTTCATCGAAGACGACGGCCTCGCCTCCGCGGGGTACCTCGCCTATATCGGCCTGATGTCGCTGCTGCCGTTCCTGGTTTTCGTGTTCACGCTGCTTGGCCTGATCGGACAGGCGGACCAGGGTGCCGGGATCATCGATGCGATGTTCCGCTTCATGCCGACCGAAGTCGCTCTGACCCTGCAGGAGCCCGTCGTTCAGGTGGTCGGCAGGGCGTCCGGCGGGGTTCTGACGCTCAGTCTCGTGGTTGTTCTCTGGATTGCGGCCTCCGGGGTCGAAGGTATCCGATCCGCGCTGAACAGGGCCTATCGGACGCGCGAGACGCGCAGCTATTGGCGGCGACGGGCCAACAGTTCGGCCCTTGTGGTGTTTTTCTCGGGTTTTATCGTGATCGCCGTCGGCTGCATGGTCGTCGGACCCCTGATCTGGCAACAGGCCGAGGTCTATCTCGATTTCGGCATTCCGATGGGGACGCAGAGTTTTCCCGAACTGGTCCGGTTCGGCGCCGGCGGCGGCGCGCTGTTTATTGCGACCGCCGCGCTGTATCGCATCCTGCCGAACCGCAAGCCGTCGTGGATCGGCGTGGTGCCGGGGGCGGCCTGCGTGGTTCTTATGGTTTCCGGCGCAACGAATTTGTATTCGCTGTATCTCGAACGCTTTGCCCAATATGCGGCGATCTACGGCAGTCTCGGCGGTATCATCTCGACACTGATATTTTTCTACCTGCTGGGCGCCATATTCGTGCTCGGCGCGGAACTCAACGGTATGCTCGCGGAGATGAGGGATACAGATCAGGAAAAGGAACGCCTATGAATGCCGGTTCGAAGCTGCGGCTCGGGACGTCGGAGAAAGACGGCACGTTCTGGTCGCAGGGAACTTCGATCGCGACCCTGTTCGAACGCGATCATGCGATTGCGGTGGAGGTCCTTGATGCCGGTCAGGCGAGCATTGAAAACGCCCGGCGTCTCGATGCGGGGCTGATCGATCTCGGTTTTATGGCGTCGAACTGGATCGGGCGGGCCTATGGCGGAGGAACGCCGTTCGATGCGCCGATCGAAATCCGCAATGTGGCGCCGGCGAATTCCGGGGCCATGTTTTTCATCGTGCGCGCCGACAGTCCGCTGCGCACGGTGCGGGACATGATCGGCAAACGGATCGCGATCGGCCCGGAGGGCAGCGGGATGGTCCAGCATATTCACACGATCTTCAGCGTGCTCGGCATTTCGTTCGGCGATTTTACGCCTGTTTATCTGTCCTTCGAAGACGGCGGCGCGGCACTGGCGGCGGGCGGGGTAGACGCCCAGTGGCAATGCCCGTACCCGAATGCGGTCATGCGCGATATCAGCGAACGTAGCGATATCCGCGTGCTGGACTACGACGGAGGCGATCTCGCGGCAGTGCTGGGGGCCGTCGATTTCTACCGGCATGCCGTGATGCCGGCCGGGTTCTTCCGGGGCCTCGACGCGGCGACCGAGCAGCTCGCCGTCGTGAATATCGTTGCCGCGCACCGCGACACCGATCCCGAAATCGTCCGGAAATTCGTGACGACGATGATCTCGAACCCCGCAGAATTGACCGAGATCAATGCGCTTTTCCGGGGGCTGGGCGACCTTTTCGAACCGCTTCGGTCGTCCGGCGCCGCGGCGCTCGAATTCGGTGGTGTGCCGCTTCATCCCGGCGCGCTTCAGGCCTATCGCGAGGCGGGGTTTCTTTCCTAGGCAAGACGCCACTGCCGGATTATTGTCCGGCCAAATCAGACTTTACCGACAGGAGTAACGAATGCCCGACGGAACAGGCCCCGCGAAACGCGCCGCCAAGAAAACGGCGGTAAAAAAGCCCGCGGCGAAATCGAAACGGCGTTTCGACAAAAGCAAGCTTCCCAGCCGCCATACGACGGTCGGCCCGGAACGCGCGCCGCATCGCAGCTATCTGTATGCGATGGGTCTGACCGAGGAAGAGATCAATCAGCCCCTGGTCGGCGTCGCGTCGTGCTGGAACGAGGCGGCGCCCTGCAATATCTCGCTGTCGCGCCAGGCGAAGGCCGCGAAACAGGGCGTGAAGGACGGCGGCGGAACGCCCCGCGAATTCACGACGATCACCGTCACTGACGGTATCGCGATGGGCCACGAAGGCATGAAATCGTCGCTCGTCTCGCGGGAAATCATTGCCGAATCCGTCGAACTGACCATGCGCGGCCATGGCTATGACGCGCTTGTCGGGCTTGCCGGCTGCGACAAGTCCCTGCCGGGGATGATGATGTCGATGGTGCGGCTCAACGTGCCGTCGGTGTTCGTTTATGGCGGCACGATTCTGCCGGGCCGTTTCAAGGGCAGGGACGTCACGGTGGTCGACGTGTTCGAAGGCGTCGGCCAGTACGCTGCGGGCAATATGAGCGCGGACGAACTGCACGAGCTCGAAAGCGTCGCGTGTCCCTGCGAAGGGTCCTGCGGCGGTCAGTACACGGCCAATACGATGGCCTGTGTCGCCGAAGCCATGGGCCTTGCGCTGCCGACATCGTCGGGCGCGCCGGCGGCCTATGAATCGCGCGACGAAATGGTCCGCGCGTCGGGCGAGGCGGTGATGAACCTGCTCGCCAAGAATATCCGTCCGCGCGACATCGTCACCCGCAAGTCGCTTGAAAATGCAGCGGTGGTGGTCGCGGCGACGGGCGGTTCCACCAATGCAGCACTGCATCTGCCGGCGATCGCCAACGAAGCCGGTATCAAGTTCACGCTCGACGACGTTGCGCGCATCTTCAAGAAAACACCGTATCTTGCCGATCTGATGCCGGGCGGGAAGTACACCGCCACCGACATGTTCAATGCCGGCGGCGTGCCCGTGGTGATCAAGGAACTGCTCGATAACGGCATGTTGCACGGCGATTGCATGACCGTCACCGGCAAGACCCTGAAACAGAATCACGCCAAGGTGAAGTTCCCCAAGAACCAGAAGGTTTTCTTCCGGGTGAAGGACGCCCTGTCGCCGACCGGCGGTGTGGTGGGCCTGAAGGGCACGCTTGCCCCCGAAAGCGCCATCGTGAAGGTCGCGGGCATGGAAACGCTGACCTTCCGGGGCCCGGCGCGGGTGTTCGACTGCGAGGAAGACGCGTTCGAAGCCGTTGTCGACCGCAAGATCAAGGAAGGCGACGTGATCGTCATCCGCTACGAAGGCCCGAAGGGCGGTCCCGGCATGCGCGAAATGCTGTCGACGACGGCGGCGCTGTACGGGCTCGGTCTCGGCGAAAAAGTGGCGCTGATCACGGATGGCCGTTTCTCCGGCGGCACGCGCGGGTTCTGTATCGGTCATGTCGGCCCCGAAGCGGCGGTCGGCGGGCCCATCGGTCTGCTCAAGAACGGCGATATGATTTCGATCGATGCCAATAAGGGCAAGCTCGACGTCGAATTGTCGAAAGCCGAACTCGAAGGCCGCCGCAAGAAGTGGAAGCCGCGCAAGCACGACTATCAGTCGGGCGCGCTATGGCGCTATGCGCAGACGGTCGGTAATGCCCGCGAAGGGGCTGTTGTTCATCCGGGCGCCAAGGCGGAAACCCACGTCTACGCGGATATCTGAAACCTACCTGTTGCGCAGGTAGACGACGAGGCGCCGGAAGCCCCACATCAGCAATCCGGCGAATCCGCAGACAATGAACGGGCCCAACATGGCCGACACGTCGCGTATCTGGCCGTTCGCATATTGCATGATGGCCCAGATCGCGCCGAAGGCGAGGCCGATGGTTACGAACCGGAAAGCTTCGCGCATGCGCGGGGTCATTCGATTTCGCACCAGACGGGGGTGTGGTCGGACGCTTTTTCCTTGCCGCGCGGGGTGCGGTCGATATCGCAGTCCTTGAGCCGGTCGGCGGCCTGCGGTGACAGGAGCAGATGGTCGATGCGGACGCCGAAATCCTTTTGCCAGGCGCCGCGCTGGTAGTCCCAGAAGCTGTATTTGTGCGGCTCCTGGTGAAACACCCGGTAGGCGTCCGTCAGGCCGAGATACAGCATCCGGCGAAACCGGTTCCGGCTGTCGGGAAGACAAAGCGCATCGTCGGCCCAGCCCTCGGGGTCGTGAACGTCGTCGTCGGTCGGCACGATGTTATAGTCGCCGCCGAAGACGATGGCCTCGTCCAGCGTCAGGCGCTCCTTCATGTGATCGCACAGGCATTCCATCCAGCGCAGCTTGTAGTCGTATTTGTCGCCGGGCGCCGGGTTGCCGTTGGGCAGGTAGATCGAGGCGACCCGCAGGCCGGCGGTGAAGCCCTCGATATACCGCGCCTGATCGTCGTCCTCGTTATTGGGCAGGCCGCGGGTGACGTCCTCGATCGGGGATTTCGACAGGATACCGACACCGTTGAAGTTTTTCTGGCCGTGGATCTCGATATTGTAGCCGCGGTCCTCTATTTCCATCCTCGGGAAGGTTTCGTCGGTTGCTTTCAGTTCCTGGAGCAGCGCGACATCCGGCTTGAATTCATCCAGCCATTCGAGGACGCGGGGCAGGCGGGCGCGGACGGAGTTGACGTTCCAAGTTGCGATGATGGTCAAAATGCGGTCCCGCCCGTTGATTGGTTGCTGCCCGGATTTGTAGCGTTATCCGGTGACCAATGAAACTCCGCCGTGGGAATCGCATGAAGCGCCCGCTGCGGCGATACCGGGCGTCGTTTCAGCCTGTCGTTCCGGCGGAGCGGTATTCAGAGAAGTGCGAAGGAGGTCCCGCAGCCGCAGGTCGACGCGGCATTCGGGTTCTCGATGGCGAAATAGGCGCCGATCAGTTCCTGCTTGTAGCTGATCTCGGAGCCGGCGAGGTAGTCCCAGGACATGTCGTCGATAACGACCGAAACGCCATTTTTTTCAATGACTTTGTCATCGTCGTTAATCTGGTCATCGAACGTGAAGCTGTACTGGAAACCGGAACATCCGCCGCCGCCGACGGCGACGCGCAGCATCAGCCCGGCGTGTTCCTGCTCGCCGCCAAGCACCTTGAGTCGTTCCACGGCGGAATCGCTGAGGGTCACGACTTTTTCAGTGGGTTCGATCTGTCCGTCGGGCATCGTATTTGCTTCCGTGATCTGGTCCTATCGTATTTAGGACCGCGTAAAGGTTCCGTCAACGCTCCGTGGATTCTCCTCTTCGGCTATGGCGTGCGCCCCGGAGATATAGAAATGCGGACTTTCGTCCATAAATTCGTGCAGGTTGACGACGATATCACCGGTTTCCGAAACGGTCACGACCGAATAGGCGGGCGGTTCCAGATTGTCGAGAATGCCGCCGTCGCGTCGGGTGTTCAGCGCACTCTGATTGACAAGGGATCGTTGCGTGGAAAACGGAATGCCGCGCCAGACCCCACTTGCCGGGCGGTGAACATGGCCGAAAAACAGGTGTTTCACATGATCCGCCTGTTGGAGAATATCGCCCAGTTCCGCCGCGTTGCGAAGGCCGATGTCGTCCAGGTCGGGGATTCCCAGGGGAACGGGGGCATGGTGGAGAAACAGGAATGTGCCGCGATCCCGGCGGGCGGCGAGCGTGTCGCGGAGCCAGGCAACGCGTTCGGTGCTGAGAATACCTGAAGGGCTCCCTTCGTCGACCGAATCCAGCATGATGAAATCATGGCCGGCGGCGGTGAATACATATTGCACGAAACCCTGCGCGTCGGTCGCGGTATCGGGAAACTGCCGGATGAACGGCGCCCTCCGATCGTGGTTTCCGATCCCGAGATAGACAGGGATAGTCAGGGTCCCGAGTATCGCCTGCAGGAGGCGATAGGCTTCGGGCTCGCCGCGATGTGCGAGATCGCCGGTGACGATCAAGAAATCCGCGTCGTTGAACCGGGCGTTGATATCCCGGACGGCCCTGCGTAGGCGTTCTGCCGGATCGATGCCGTAAAGCGTCCGACCCGTCGCCGTCAGATGGGTATCGGTCAGATGAATAAACCGCATGACTGCGACAATGGCATTGCTTTGGAAATTCGCAAAGCGCTACCGATTCCGTTGCGGGCGCGCAGGGCCGGGTCTAGTTTGGCCGCATGAACCTCCCCGACGGATCAGAGCTGCCCAGATGACCAGAGCGCCCTATGCCTGCGACCCGGAGACGTCTCAGGGCCGCGTACACCCCGAGGCCGAAAGCCCGACCCGGTCGGTCTATCAGCGCGACCGCGACCGGGTCATTCATTCGGGGGCGTTTCGCCGCCTGAAACATAAAACCCAGGTGTTCGTCTATCACGAGGGCGATTATTACCGGACCCGGCTGACCCACAGCCTCGAAGTGGCGCAGATCGCGCGGTCGCTCGCCCGGTCGCTTCGGCTGGACGAAGACCTCGCCGAAGCGCTGGCGCTGGCGCACGATCTCGGCCACACGCCTTTCGGCCATGCCGGCGAAGAAGCGCTCGACGAGATGATGACGCCCCATGGCGGATTCGATCACAATGGCCAGACCCTGCGCATCATCACGTCGCTCGAAGCGCGCTACGCGGAATTCGACGGTCTCAACCTGACCTGGGAAACGCTGGAGGGCATTGCAAAGCATAACGGCCCGCTCAGCGGGGAGCAGCCCTGGGCGTTGAACGAATACACCCAGAAACACGATCTCGCGCTTCATACCTGGCCGGGCGTCGAGGCTCAGGTCGCGGCAATGTCGGACGATATCGCCTATCATTCCCACGATGTCGATGACGGGTTGCGGGCCGGTCTGTTCGAGGTCGCGGACCTTATCGACGTGCCG
The DNA here is from genome assembly GCA_963974055.1 of uncultured Rhodospirillaceae bacterium. Lineage (GTDB taxonomy): Bacteria > Pseudomonadota > Alphaproteobacteria > MPNO01 > UBA830 > CAXBCP01. Next base: position 6,025 of record CAXBCP010000040.1, on the reverse strand, counting down.
ATCCTGGGGCCGATCATCCGCGACGTGCAGTCGCGCTATCCCGACCTCGAAAAGTCGCGTTTGATCCATGAAACCGGCCGCCGCCTGATCAACACCATGGTCAACGACCTGCTGGCCGAAACGTCGGGCCGACTGGGGGATGCGGCCCCGAAATCGGCCGATGACGTGCGCAGTTTCGGGGCGCCGCTTGTCGGCTTTTCGGAACCGCTCGACCGGGACAACAAAGCCTTGAAGGAATTCCTGTTTGAGCGCATGTATCGCCACTACAGGGTGAACCGGATGACCAGCAAGGCGCGCCGCGTGGTCGCCGACCTGTTCACACTGTATGTCGACGAGCCCGAATGTCTGCCGGCGGAATGGCGCATCGGCGCCGAACAGCGGGACCGCACCCTGCGGGCGCGGCATGTCGCCGACTATATCGCCGGCATGACCGACCGCTTTGCGCTGGACGAACACCGGCGCCTATATGACCTTTACGAAGAGAATAGATGAACGTTTTCAATACCTACCGCGATACGATCGAAAAAATCGTCACGGACCTTTCGGCGTCCGGCGATCTGCCGGCGGACCTGCCGCTCGACCGGATTTCCGTTGAGCCGCCGCGCGATGCGTCGCATGGCGATATCTCGACCAATGTCGCCATGGTGCTTGCGAAACCGGCCGGGATGAAGCCGCGGGACCTTGCCGATACCATTTCGTCGCGCCTGTCCGGCGTCCCCGGGGTCGCCGGTGTCGACGTCGCGGGGCCGGGGTTCGTGAATCTGCGCCTTGACGGCGCGTTCTGGCAAAATCAGGTCGTCGAAATCCTGAAAACCGGTATTGCCTACGGCGACAGTACCGCCGGCGCGGGAAAACAGATCAATATCGAGTACGTGTCGGCCAATCCGACCGGGCCGATGCATGTCGGGCACGCCCGCGGCGCCGTGATCGGCGACGTGCTGGCATCGATGCTCGCCAAGATCGGCTATGAGGTCACGCGGGAGTATTACATCAACGACGCCGGCGCCCAGGTCGATGTCCTGGCCCGGTCCGCCCATCTGCGCTATCGGGAAGCGCTGGGGGAGGATATCGGGGAGATACCGGACGGGCTCTACCCCGGCGACTATCTTGTCGGTGTCGGCAAGGCCCTGGCCGAACGCGATGGCGACAAGTGGCTGTCCGGCGCGGAGGACGAATGGCTGCCCGCGGTCCGGGATTTCACGATCGATGCGATGATGGGACTGATCCGGGAGGACCTTGCGGCGCTCGGGATCGTGCACAAGCTGTTCCGGTCGGAACGGACGCTTCACGACGAGGGCAGGATTGCCGATGTTATCGCCGTTCTTGAAGGTCGCGATCTGGTTTACTGGGGAACGCTGGAGCCTCCAAAGGGCCAAAAGGCGGAAGACTGGGAAGAACGCGAACAATATCTGTTCCGCTCGACACAGTTCGGCGACGATGTCGACCGTCCGCTCAAGAAATCCGACGGGAGCTGGACCTATTTCGCGGCCGATGTCGCCTATCACCTCGACAAGTTCCAGCGCGGTTTTGCCGAAATGGTCGATGTCTGGGGCGCCGACCACAAGGGCTATATCAAGCGGATGCAGGCAGCGGTGAAGGCGACGACGGACGGAAAGGGTGTCCTGGACGTGCGCATCTGCAACCTTGTGAACCTGTTCGAAGACGGCGAGCCCGTGCGGATGTCCAAGCGCGCCGGGACCTTCGTGACGTTGCGTGAAGTCGTCGACCAGGTCGGCAAGGATGCCGTTCGGTTCATGATGCTGACCCGCGGCAACGAGGTATCGCTCGATTTCGACCTGAAAAAGGTGCTGGACCAGTCCCGCGACAATCCCGTCTTCTATGTTCAGTATGCTCATGCCCGGGCATGCTCGGTGATCCGGAATGCCCTGGAGGCGGGAAGCGTTGATTCAGTTGACGATTCGAGCCTCGCGGAAGCTGATATGTCGTTATTGGCTGACGAAGCGGAGTTGGCGCTGATCAGGATGCTCGCGGGCTGGCCGCGGCTTGTGGAATCGGCGGCGCAGGCGCGCGAACCGCACCGGATTGCGTATTACCTGAACGACCTGGCCGCAGAATTTCACGGGCTCTGGAACAAAGGAAACGACGACGTGTCGCTTCGTTTTATTATCGCCGACGACGATGCCCTGACCAGAAGCCGGCTTGCCCTTGTGCGGGCGCTGGCGATCGTGATTGCGTCGGGTTTGGCGGTGATGGGCGTGCAACCTGTTGAGGAGATGCGCTAATGGCAGATGAATTCAGACCGGACGAAGAAGACCGGATTGTCCCCCCGGAATATGCGGAGCCGGAACGCTATGGCCGGCGCGGCCGCCGCATCATGACAGGACTGGTCGCGGTCGCGGCCGTTCTCGGTTTCGGTGTGGTTCTTGTCTACGCCTATAACAAGGGGCGGGAAGACGGCACGAGCAAGGTGCCGCCGGTGATCCAGGCGCAGGAAGGGCCGACCAAGGTCCGGCCCGACAGCCCGGGCGGCATGAAGGTGCCCAATCGCGACAAGGAGGTTTTCAGCCGTCTCGAGACCGAAAAACCGGAAGGCAGGGTAGAGCGCTTGCTGCCGGTGCCTGAAAAGCCCATGACGCCGCCACCGCCATTGCCGGTCGAGGCGGACCTTAACGGGGTGTCACCGTCCGCCGGAACAGCCGCACCCGACGCATCGTCGTCGGTGGCGATCGAGGCGCCGCCCGCGGTTGCCGCGCCCAAGGTGGTCAAGGAACTTCCGGTAACGCCACCCAAGGCGCCCGAGCCGCCGCCGGCTGCGAAATCCGCGAAGACCGAACCGGCGCCGAAACCATTGGCAGCAAAAGCCCCGGTGCCGAAACCGGCAGTCAAACCGATCCCGAAAGCCGTCCCGAAGCCGGCTGCGAGGACGGCATCCGCCGGCAGCTACCGGATCCAGATCTCCGCCCTGCGAAGCAGGCCCGCGGTCCGGAAAAGCTGGGACGCGCTTAAAAAACGGCATTCGGACCTGCTCGGCAAGTTGTCGCTCAGCATCGAGACGATCACCCTGAGCGGCGGCCGGGGTACCTATTATCGGATGCAGGCCGGTCCTTTGAGTTCGAATACACAGGCAGCCGCGCTCTGCGACAGTCTCAAAAAGCGGAAGCAGAGCTGTATCGTTGTCAAACGCTGACCCGCGGCCGCCCGCCGCCGTCGTCTTCGGCTGCGCGGGGGAGGTTCTTTCCGACAGGGAACGCGGTCTTTTCCGGGACGCCGATCCGCTGGGTTTTATCCTGTTCGCGCGGAACATTGCCGATCCGGACCAGGTCAGGCGCCTGACCGAAGACCTTCGTGCGGCCGTCGGCCGGGACGACGCGATCGTCATGATAGACCAGGAAGGCGGTCGGGTACGGCGATTGCGCCCGCCGCACTGGCCGGATTACCCGGCCATGCGTCCGTTCGGCGCGAAAGCGGCGGCAAAGCCAGAAGAGGCGGTTGCCTGCCTGGCGCTGAACTACCGCCTGATCGCCGACGATCTTACCGCGCTCGGTATTGACGTGAATTGCGCGCCGGTTCTCGACCTTCCGGCGCCGGACGGCCATGAAATTATCGGCGACCGTGCGTTTTCCGACGACCCGGACATCATTTCCAGACTTGGACGGGCGGTTTGCGACGGGTTGATGCAGGGCGGGGTGATTCCGGTCATCAAACATATCCCCGGCCATGGACGGGCGATTGCCGACAGCCATCAGGAACTGCCGCGCGTCGACACGCCGCTCGATGTCCTGACGGCCAGCGATTTCGTGCCGTTCCGGGCGCTCAGCGATGCGCCTGCAGGGATGACGGCGCATATCGTCTACGGCGCAATTGACGGGAACAGTCCCGGCAGTTCGTCGCCGGGCGTCGTCCAGGGTGTGATCCGGGATGCCATCGGTTTTCAGGGTTTGCTGTTTTCCGACGACGTCTGCATGAAGGCGCTGACAGGCCCGATAGACGAACGTGTTCGGTCGGTCCTGGCGGCGGGATGCGACGTAGCGCTGCATTGCGACGGCAATTTCGACGACATGGCGTCGATCGCGCAAAACTGTCCGCAGCTGCGCAGCGACTCGGCGGCACGTCTGGACGCCGCCCGGCCCGGGAAGGGCGATTCGTTACCGTTGGACCGCGAAGCCGCAAAACAGCGGATTTCTGCGTTTCTGACGGCGGCGTGACCGCGGAATTCGACGTCCTTCGCGTTGGCCAGACCGGCTTCGAACCTTATACTTCACCGTTTGCAGAGCAGTATTGAACTGCGGGAGATTGCGGATCGCATGGCCGATCAAGTCGATACGTTTGAAGAAGAACCTGTCCGGGAGATGTACGATCTGGTCCTCGATCTCGACGGGTTCGAGGGGCCGATCGATCTCCTTTTGACGCTTGCGCGCCAGCAGAAAGTCGATCTCAGCAAGATGTCTATCCTGAAACTGGCCGAGCAATACCTGGCGTTTATCACCGCGGCCAAGCAGCTCCGGCTTGAAATTGCGGCCGATTACCTGGTGATGGCGGCGTGGTTGGCCTATCTCAAGTCCCGTCTGTTGCTGCCCGCGACGGAAGAGGACGAGGAAGCGACCGGCCCGGAACTTGCCGAAGCGCTTACATTTCAGCTACGCCGGCTGGATTCCATGCGCCAGGCGGGCGAGAAGCTTCTGATTATGCCGCGGCTCGGACGCGACGTGTTTCGCCGCGGCGCGCCGGAAGGCATGGAAGTGGTGAAGACAGCGGTCTACGAGGTGTCGCTGTACGACCTGCTGAAAGCCTACGGCGATAACCGGCGGCGGGCGACGACATCCCAGCTGACGATCGAGGCGTCCCAGCTCTTTTCGCTCAGCGATGCGATCGAGCGGTTGCGCGGCGTTATCGGCAATGTCGCCGACTGGACGTCGATCAGCGCGTTCCTGCCGCAGGAATTGATGGAGGGCGTGCGGATGCGGTCCGCCGTCGCGTCGACATTCGCGGCCAGTCTCGAACTGGTCAAGGAAGGGAAAGCGAATATTCGCCAGTCGAATGCCTTCGGACCAATCTTTATCAAAGGGAAGGAGGCCGCTGCAAATGGTTGAGCTGGCCCAGGACATGGTTGAAGATAGAAGCGATACAGTGACTGAGGAAACGATGGAACATTCCGGAACCGAAGACAGGACAGCCGGAGAGTTCGAACCGGAGGACGGCGGCGGCGATGTATCGGAACCGGCCGAAACGTCATCCGACGCCATGGAGGGCGAGGTGGTCGATCCATCGGAACCTGTTGCAGAAGACGCCGAGGCCGACGAAACCGGCGCCGGTGATGCCGATGCGGGCGACGTTGCTGCGGATGACGTTGAATATGCGATGCTCGACCTTGTGCAGGAAACGCGGATCGTCGAAGCATTGCTGTTCGCTGCGACGGAACCGGTCAGCACGGATTTTCTGGCCGAACGGTTGCCGGAAGGGACCGATATCGGGGCCATCCTGGAAGATATCGGAAAACTTTATGCCGACCGCGGTGTCAACCTGACCCGCGTCGCCGGGAAATGGTCGCTGCGGACGGCCGAGGATCTGTCGCCCCATCTTCGGATAGAGCGCAAGGTAAGCCGCAAGCCGTCGCGTGCCGCCGTGGAATCCCTGGCGATCATCGCGTATCACCAGCCCGTGACGCGCTCCGAAGTGGAGGAAATCCGCGGGGTTTCCGTGAGCAAGGGCTCGTTCGACGTTCTTCTGGAAGCCGGCTGGATCAAGCCGGTCGGCCGGCGGCGGACTCCGGGCCGGCCCACAACCTGGGGCACGACCCCGGACTTCCTGGAAGAATTCGGACTCGATTCCCTGGCCGACCTGCCGGGTATCGACGAATTGAAGGCGTCGGGCCTGCTGGATACGCGGGCCGCCGGCACGATCATCGGCGATAGCGGCGAAATGTATAACGATGCCCAGGCCGAAGGCGCAGACGAGGACGAAGACCCCGAGGCGCTCGGCGATGGTGACGATGTCGCTGCGGACGAACCGGCTGTGTCGCAGGACGGAGACGGGCAGGCGGACGATACAGACGGGGACGGGGACG
>CAXBCP010000039.1:0-39812 GCA_963974055.1 uncultured Rhodospirillaceae bacterium | reverse complement strand
AAAAATGGTGCCCAGGGGCGGACTCGAACCACCGACACCCGCATTTTCAGTGCGATGCTCTACCAGCTGAGCTACCTGGGCGTTTCGCGATTTTACTAAAATAGCGAACGCAGCTTATAGGCAATATCGCCCGCCCTGTCCAGCGCGCACGGGCTGCGCTATCGTATAAAATTGCCGGCAGTCACACCGGCAGATATACACCCTTCCCGCCTCACCACAGGAGATCCCCGATGACGCTCGAACACATCCAGCCCGGCGACTGGAACAGCCGCGCCGTAATCCATAACGGCCTTATCTGCATGTCGGGCATCGTCGCCGACGACAAGTCCGGCGGCATGAAGGCGCAGACCGCCGACGTCCTCGCCAAGATCGACGGGATCCTCGCCCAGGCCGGGTCCGACAAAACGAAGATCATGAGCGCCGTCGTCTACGTCTCGGACATGAACCTGAAGGACGAAATGAACGAAGCCTGGATGGAATGGATGGGATCGGACAATCCCCCTGCCCGCGCCTGCGTCGGCGTCGCGCTGACGCCGGATACCTATGTCGAGATCATGTGCCAGGCGGTGCAGGGATAAGCGGCGGCTAATAGCCGTCGTCGGTTTCCCCCGGCGGCGGCTGGTCGTCCATGCCGATGTCGAATTCGTCGGGCAGTTCCTCGCTCGGCACCGCATAGGCGCCGATGAACCAGCGGCCGAGATCCATATCGGCGCAGCGCTTGGAACAGAACGGGCGGTATTTCTTTACCCGTTCGGCCCCGCAGCCCGGACATTTCGGGGTCTGTTTTTCGCTCACGCCCGGCTCACTCCACAACGATATCGTAATTCTCGCGACCGTATTCCCTGTCGGCCCGCAACACTATCGTGCGTCCGGTCTCGTCTTCAACCCCGTCGACCAGTTCGCCGTAATCGTTTTCCAGCGACGCGACGACGTCGTTCGCCGCGTAAAGCACCATTTCGCCGGGCGGCACGACCCGCGCTTCGCGCTTCAGCAGGCGCAGGATTTCGATCGAAACGGCGTCGAGAGACTTCACCCGCCCCGCCCCGCCGCAGGCCTTGCAGATTTCGGTCATGGTATGCAGCAGCGGTTCGCGCCGCCGCCGCCGCGTGATTTCCACCAGCCCGGCGTCGGTGACGCCGAGGACGCGGGTCGGGTTGCGGTCGCGCCCCGTCACGTCATCGAGGATATCGATGATCTCCGCCCAGTTGTCGTCGTTTTCCATATGGATGAAATCGACCACGATCAGGCCCGATATATTGCGCAGGCGTATCTGGCGCGCGGCTTCGGCGGCGGCCTCGCAATTGGTGCGCAGCGCCATCTGTTCGAGATCCGACGCGGCGTCGAAGCGTCCCGAATTCACGTCGATCGAGGTCAGCGCCTCGGTGGTTTCAACGACGAGCCCGCCGCCGGACGGCAGCCCCACCCGGCGCACGCAGGCGCGCTCTATCTCTTCCTCGATGCCGTATTGCTCGAACATCTGCTGCGGCCCGGTATGAAGCTTCACCCGGTCGGCCATGCCCGGCATGGCGCGTTCGCAGAATTTGCGCGCCGCATCGGCGGCCGCCCCGTCATCGACATGGATCGTGTCGATCCCGTCCAGCGCGTGGTCGCGCAGAACCCGCAGCACGGGATCGATATCCGCATGCAGGCAGCTCGGCGCCCTGATCGCGGCCCGTGCGTCCTCGATGCCCTGCCATGTCTCGCGCAGCATTTCGCAGTCGGTGGCGAGTTCCGCCGCCGTCGCGCCGACCGAAGCCGTCCGCAGGATGAACCCTTCGCCGGCCGTCGCGATGTTCCCCATGATGCCGGTCAGGCGGTCGCGTTCGGCCTCGTCCCCGATCTGGCGGGACACCATCACCCGGTCCTGCTGCGGCGCATACACCAGCGAACGTCCGGGCAGCGTGAGGCGGCGCGACAACTGCGCGCCCTTGCCGTTGATCGCGTCCTTCGTGACCTGGACGACGATCGCTTCGCCCTCGTGCACCGGCGCCGACGTCTCGCCGTTGCCCCGGCGGTTGTCGTCAAGACCCAGGAAGCCGGACTTCCCGGTGCCGATATCGACAAACGCCGCCTCCATCCCCTTCATGACCCGCTCGACGCGTCCGAGATAGATATTGCCGACGATGCTGGCGCGCTCGGCGCGCTCGACGATCAGGTCGATCAGGATCGACTGGTCCATCAGGGCGGCGCGCACCTCGGCCGCCATCACGTTGATAAAAAGTTCCTGTTTCATGCCGGGCTCTTGGTAGGATTTTCGGGCTGGGATTTTCGCGACGACGGGTGCGGGGAGAGCACGAAGCCGGATCCCTGCAAAAGCGAACATGTCTCGTAAAGCGGCAGTCCGACGACATTGAAATAGGACCCGGTAAGGCTGCGCACAAACGCGCCCGCATGACCCTGTATCGCGTAGCCGCCTGCCTTGCCCTGCCATTCGCCGCCCGCGAGATAGGCATCGATCTCGGCCTTCGCGAGCCGCTTGAACGACACCGAGGTCACGACCAGACGGCTCGACACCCGCCCGTCCGGCGCGATGACGGTCACGCCGCCATGCACGCGGTGACGCCGGCCCGACAGCAGGCGCAGGAACCTGCCGGCTTCTTTTTCCGTATCCGGTTTGCCGAGAATGCGGCGGCCGACGGCGACGACCGTGTCCGCCGACAGGACCCAGCAACCGGGTTCGTCTTCGGCGACGGCCTGCCCTTTCGCCAGGGCAAGGCGCCTGGCCAGCGGGCCCGGCATTTCCCGGGAGCGGGGCGTTTCGTCGATATCGGCGGGAACGATTTCGTCGGGACGAATCCCGACCTGGGCCAGAAGCTCCACACGCCGCGGCGAGGCGGATGCGAGTACCAGCCGTTGCGGCCCGGCCGTCCGGACCACGGGTCTTACTTGAAGCGGAAGGTAATGCGGCCCTTGGTCAGGTCGTACGGCGTCATTTCAACATTGACGCGGTCGCCTGCGAGCACGCGGATACGGTTCTTGCGCATCTTGCCCGATGTGTGGGCAAGAACTTCGTGTTCGTTGTCGAGCTTTACCCGAAACATCGCGTTGGGGAGCAGTTCGAGAACCGTTCCCGAAAACTCCATCAGTTCTTCTTTAGCCATTTCGTCTCCAGGCACGTTTCACATTTGGCGGGAAAGTGCGGTTTTGCGAGCGTCAGGTCAAGGGTTTTACGGCCGGGCCGCCTGAACCCGGTACGGCGCCCCGTTATACAGCCGATTTTCGGAAAAAGCGCCGGGTGCCGCCAATATGGCCCTTTTTCCGGAAGAAATAAAACCCGCCGGTTTCCGCCCCGGGGCGGCTAGCCGGAATCGTCGCCGAACCGCGCTTCGATGCGCTTTATCAGATAGTCGCGCAGGTCGCGATAGGCGGCGACCCGGGCGTCGCGGTGGCCTTCCCAGACGGACGGGTCCGGCGTCGGCCAGTATTCGACCTCGGACGCCGTAATCCGCGTCAGCTCGATCGCCTTGTGCTGCGCTTCGGGCGACAGGGTCACGATGATCTCGAAGGACGTATCCATCAGGTCGTCCAGCTTTTTCGATTTGTGGCGCGACATGTCGACCCCGATTTCGTCCATCACGGCGATCGCCATCGGATCGAGATCGCCGTCGCGGACGCCGACGGAATCGACGTAGACGCCGGTGCCGAAGCGGTGCTTGGTCAGGGCTTCGGCCATGGGCGAGCGCAATGCGTTTTCGCTGCACACGAACAGGATACTGGACGGCAGGGATGTCATGTCGGTCAGCTCCGGACGTGCAGGACGCAGATGAGCGTGAACAGGCGCCGCGCCGTGCTGTCGTCGACGTCGACGAATTCGGCAAGCTTGGTCTTCAGCAGATCCGCGCCCTCGTCGTGCAGGCCGCGGCGGCCCATGTCGATGGCCTCGATCTTGGACGGGCTGGATGACTTGATCGCGTCGTAATAGCTCTCGCACACGGTGAAGTAATCGCGGATGATTTTGCGGAACGTCGACAGGGCCAGCGGAATATCGGCGACATGCATGCCGTTATCGCCGGCGATCTCGAATATCAGGCGGTTTTCCTGGCGCAGCAGGCGCAGCGCATAGGGGCCCTGGTCGACGCCGACCATCGCAAAGCTGTTGTCTTCGAGCAGGTCGTAAATCGCGACGCGGCGCTCGTGCTCTACTTCCGGATTGCGGGCAACGAAATTGCGGTCGTCGAGCCTGACATCGAAAAGACGGTTCCGTTCATCGTCCGGCATGATCCCCGCCCGCCCCGGCGCTCAGCCGTCGCCCAGCCGGACCGACAGCGACAACGCATGCGCGTCGAGCCCTTCGGCCCGGGCGAGGGTCACGGCGGCCGGGCCGATCTTCGCCATCGACGCCGCATCGCAGGACACAAGGGTCGTCCGCTTCATGAAGTCCGTCACCCCGAGCCCGGACGAGAACCGGGCGCTCTGCGCCGTCGGCAGCACGTGGTTCGGCCCGGCGACGTAATCGCCGATCGCTTCCGGCGTGTGCCGGCCGAGGAAGATCGCCCCCGCATGAGTGACCCGGTCGGCCAGGTCTTCCGGCGCGGCGACCGCCAGTTCGAGATGCTCCGGCGCGATCCGGTCGATCAGCGGCACCGCGTCCGCAAGGTCCCGCACCAGGACGATCGCGCCGTGGTTTTCCCAGCTCTGGCGCGCGATATCGCCGCGTTTCAGGCCGCCCAGAATGCGTTCCGCGGCATCGGCGACGGCGTCCGCAAGCGCCCCGCTATCGGTGATCAGGACGGATTGCGACGACACGTCGTGCTCGGCCTGAGACAGCAGGTCGGCGGCGATCCAGTCGGGATCGTTGTCGGCATCGGCGACCACCAGGATTTCCGACGGCCCGGCGATCATGTCGATCCCGACCGCGCCGAAGACCTGGCGCTTCGCCTCCGCCACGTAGGCGTTGCCGGGGCCGGTGATCTTGTCGACCGGCCGGATGGTATCGGTCCCGTAGGCGAGTGCGGCCACGGCCTGCGCCCCGCCGATGCGGTATATTTCGCCGACGCCGGCAAGATCGGCCGCCGCCAGCACCAGCGGGTTCACGACGCCGTCGGGGGTCGGCACCGCCATCACGATCCGCCCGACCCCGGCGACCGTCGCCGGGATCGCGTTCATCAGGACCGAACTCGGATAGGCCGCCGTGCCGCCGGGCACGTAAATGCCGGCCGCCGATACCGCCGTCCAGCGCGCGCCGAGGCGCACGCCTTCGTCGTCGGTAAACGAGAAACCTTCGGGAAGCTGGCGTTCGTGAAACGCCCGGATGCGCGCGGCGGCGAATTCGAGGGCCCGGATGTCTTCCGCAGCACAGGCGTCGCGCGCCGCGGCGATCAGGTCGGGATCGATCCGGAGACCGCCGGAAACGTCCAGCCGGTCGAATTTCTGCGTGTATTCCACCACGGCCGCATCGCCGCGCCCGCGCACGTCGGCGATGATCGCCGCGACGACAGCGGTGACATCCGCGGCCGCCTCGCGCTCCTTCGCCATATAGGCGGCAAACGCTTCGCCGAACCCGGCATCGGCGGCGGTCAGCCTAAGCGGCATCGACAACCTCCCGGAAGCGGTCGATCCAGGCGTGGATTTCGGCGGAGCGGGTTTTCAGCGCCGAGCGGTTCACCACCAGCCGCGACGTCACCTCGGCGATTTCCTCGATTTCCACCAGCCCGTTGGCCTTCAGGGTCGATCCGGTGGAGACCAGGTCGACAATGCGCCGGCACAGGCCGAGCGCCGGCGCGATCTCCATCGCCCCGTTCAGCTTCACGCATTCCGCCTGCACGCCCCGGCCGGCAAAATGACGGCGGGTAATGTCGGGATACTTGGTCGCGACGCGCACGTGGCTCCAGCGCTTCGGATTGTCCTTTTCGCGCAGGTCTTCCTTCTCGGCCACGACCATGCGGCAATAGCCGATCCCGAGATCGAGCGGCGCATAGACCTCCGGATAGTCGAATTCCATCAGCACGTCGCGCCCCGCCACCCCCATCTGGGCGGCGCCGAACGCCACGAAGGTCGCGATATCGAAGGACCGCACCCGCAGGATCGACAGGTTGGGAATATTCGTTTCGAATTCGAGCTTGCGTTCGTGCTTGTCGGAAAACGACGCCTCGGGCTCGATACCGACACGCGCCAGCACCGGCAGCAGTTCTTCCAGAATGCGGCCCTTCGGCACGGCAAGGCGCAGGGCATCGTTCGCGGTCGTCATCGAATTCTCCTGTAACGGCACCGTCTGACGACGCCATACTTCGGTCTAACCCATATCCCGGGTCTAACTAGGTCTTTATACGGTGGCAGCCAACATACGGTGGCAGCCAACCCGCCGGCGGGCTCAGGTCTCCTCCCCGTCGCCCAGGTCGTGCTCCGGCCGCCACCGGGTCGGCCACGGCTCTCCGAAATCCTCGGCATGGCACAATATCCGCTCGACCTCGAGCCGGACCGTCGCCCCGCCTGCAAAAACGAGGTCTACATACGCGTTCGTGGCCTCGAGGGCCAGCAAATCGAACACCTGGCCGCGCTGCGCGTGGTCGAAATTGCGGCGGCGGACGCCCGTCACCCGGTCGAAGGTCACGCCGCAGCGCACCCGCTCGTAGATCCGCCCCGCCACCTTCTCCGCCGGCGCGTCTTCCCAGCGGAACCGGTTGGCGACCAGCGCGAAGCGGCTCTCGGCGGCGAGGTAGACCATTTCGGAGATCGGAATCACGGCATCCTGCAACAGCGCCGACAAGACCGCGATATCCTCGGGATCGGTCGCCGCCAGTTTCAGGTCGCCGCCGGATACGGCGCCGGACGAACTATCGGACATGACGCATGCGCCCCCTATGTTTCCTGTACCCGTTCGATCGCCGCGCCGCAGGCGGCAAGCTTCTGCTCAAGCCGCTCGTAGCCGCGATCCAGATGATAGACCCGGCGGATGACGGTTTCGCCCTGCGCCGCGAGGGCCGCGAGCACAAGCGACGACGACGCCCGCAGGTCGGTCGCCATGACCTCGGCGCCGGTCAGGTGATCGACCCCCCGGACCATGGCGGACGAGCCGTGCACGTTCACGTTGGCGCCCATCCGGGCCAGTTCGGGCACATGCATGAACCGGTTTTCGAAAATCGTCTCGGTAATCATCGCCGCGCCGTCCGCGACCGACATCAGCGCCATCATCTGGGCCTGCAGGTCGGTCGGGAAACCGGGAAACGGCTCGGTCATCACGTCGATACCGTGCAGCCCGCCGCTGCCGAGGCGGACCCGGGTGCCGCCGGGCGTTTCCTCGATCTCGAGCCCGGCTTCGCGCAGCATCTTGAAGGCGGAATCCAGCAGGCCCGGGCCGACCCCTTTGAGCTCCAGATCGCCGCCGGTGATCGCCGCCGCCATCGCATAGGTGCCGGCCTCGATCCGGTCGCAGACCACGGCGTGTTCGGCCGCGTGCAGCGCATCGACGCCCTGTATGGTCAGCGTGTCCGAGCCGATCCCGTCGATCGTCGCGCCCATCGCCACCAGGCAGCGCGCCAGATCGCTGACCTCGGGCTCGCGCGCGGCATTCGCCAGCACGGTCTCGCCCTTCGCCAGGCAGGCCGCCATCATCAGGTTTTCGGTGGCGCCGACCGACACGAAGGGAAAAATGAACCTGTCGCCGATCAGGCCCTTCGGCGCGCGGGCGGTCATGTAGCCGCCGTCCAGTTCGATCTCGGCGCCGAGCTGTTCCAGCCCCTGGATATGCAAATCCACCGGCCGCGTGCCGATCGCGCAGCCGCCCGGCAGGGACACCTTCGCTTCGCCGAACCGCGCGACCAGCGGCCCCAGCACCAGCACCGACGCCCGCATCCGGCGCACCAGGTCGTAGGGCGCGACCGTGCTGGCGATCTCGGCGGCATTGAAGGTCATGGTCGTTCCGAAGTCGCCGGACGCGCCCTCTTCGATCGCGACCCCGTGCTGTTCCAGCAGTTTCGACATGGTCGAAATATCGGCAAGCCGCGGCAGGTTGGTGAGGATCAGCGCCTCGCCGCTGAGCAGGCTGGCCGCCATCAGCGGCAGGGCCGCGTTCTTGGCGCCGCTGATGTGGATTTCCCCGGCAAGCCGGTGTCCTCCCTGAATGACAATCTGGTCCATGCCGTAAAATGCCGACGCGCCCCTTGCCGGTTCCCGGTGCCGACCGGCGGCAGGGCGCGAATGTCCTTAATTATGAAGCGGTTATCCGCGATATATCTGACCGGAAGATATATATCGCCGCAGACCGCCGTTTACCAGTGCTGTTGCGCCCGCCGCTGCCGGTTTCCCGCCGGACATTGCCGGACATTGGCCGGAGAAGGCCACACACCCGCGGGCGGTCAGGCGTCTTCCGGCCCGTCCCCGGGCGGCGGCGTCGTTCCGGGGGCATCGTCGCGGCGCGCGCGGGTCTGCTGTTTGCGCCGGCGCAGGTTTTCGCGAAGCGCCTCGGCCTGACGGGCAAGACGCTCGGTCTCGCTCGCAGACGGCTCTCTCGACGGTTTTCCGGACTGGTTCCGGGGCTGGTTCCGGGGCGATTTTCGGGGCGGGTTTTCGGGAGGATTGGTCATATCGCCTTTATATCGCGAAACGGTCATCGGCGCAGTTGACATTTTCGTCGCCGGTGGCATTGTGCGCCGCGCCTTAACGGGCCGCCGTAGCTCAGTGGTAGAGCGCACCATTGGTAATGGTGAGGTCGAGAGTTCGATTCTCTCTGGCGGCACCATTTTTTCCCCGGAATTCAGCCGTTTTTCGACACACCACAGTCGGGTCTTTCCCCCGACTTTTTGCAAACAATTGCAGAACATTGCACCTGAAGTCGGGGGAAAAGTCGGGGGAAAATTCCGCATCCGTTCTCTTCCGGAATCTGGCTCCGGCCGCTGCAGACAAAAAAAAGACGCGCCGGCGGACCGGGCGCGTCCCAGGGACCAACGCTAAAGACTGCTGGCCAAGCATTACCTGGTTACGAATCCTCTTCCACCACGGTGGCCGCCGCTACGTCTGACGGGGGTTTTCTGTCCTTTTGCTTACCATCGTTCACCGCGACGACGGCCGCAATACGAGCGGCTCTTTCGTGCCGCTGGACATACCATTCGCTCAATAGCAACTCGATCAGATTGGTGAGGGTCTGTGCTTCGTTCGGGTCTACCTCGACGATGAGGTCGACGTCGCCCTCCATGTGCGCACCAATGTTTCCCATAGCCCGAACCGCATCAATCGCGTCAACCGTGTCAGCCATAACGCCATCCGGCGGGGGCTCCGCCCCGTCAACACGATCGACCCGCCGTCTCAGCTCCTTGATTGCAGCGCTCAGGTTATCTTTCCTGATGCCGCAAAAATCCCGGATCATCCCCTGGAGGCACCGCCGCGATAACGTTGCCGAAGCGAGGGGGCTTAACTCCAGGATTCTGCAGGCTTGGTAGTAGTTCTCCCTGATCTGCTTCGGGATATAGTCCGGCTGGGGAATTCCTGCTGGCTCCGGGATAAGGCGCCAACTATGCAACTGTTGGAGCACCACTCTACCTTTTTGATGCGAATAAAGGGACTTATGGATATTCACGACAAAGGTAAGTCGTTTACATGACGGACTCGCACAAGTGACGAATGCAACACGAATGTAACGATCTCCTTCTCTAGTGTGCGGAAGATAAAAATGATGCTCTATCTCATTGTAATTGTCTGAATTGACGACCTGACTGCGCCCGCAATGCGGGCATTCCCAATTTGTATTTTCCATAGATGCCACCGCCTCTCAGGTCGAAATGTTATGCACGTTCCAATCAACACATTAATAAGGCGCTCCAACCTTGGGTAGGGCAGTAAACAAAAAAAACGTGCCGGCCAGCCGGGCGCGTCCAGGTTGGGGATATCTTCAGGGTAACAATCAGCCAGAGAACAGCCCGCCCGCCGGCAGCCCGTCGATCGGGCCGTTTGAAATCAGGAGCTCGGCCGCCGGCGTTCCCTGCTCTTTCGAAATCGAATAGTTCAGCTCCACAGGCTGCAGCGTCGCCCAGGCGAACAGCGTGCGGATCTCCGGCACATCGTTGATCGAGAGCAGGAACCGGCCTGAGATGGACTCGAGTCGGCCGGCAAGATCGGTGAAATTCGCGCGCGCGAACATGCCGGCGCCGTAATCGCGCTCCGACCCGTAATAGGGCGGGTCCAGGTAAAACAGGGTGTCCGCCCCGTCGTACCGCTCGATCGCCCGGTCGTAGGGCAGGCATTCGATCACGACGCCGGCAAGGCGGTTATGCAGCGCCTCCAGGCGCGGCACGATCTGCGTCACGTCGAACCGGCTCCCCTGCCCGACGGACACTGCGAAATTCCGGCCGGAAACCTTGCCGCCGAACGACGTCCGCTGCAGATAGAGAAACCGCGCAGCCCGTTCCAGGTCGGTCAGCGTCTCCGCCGGAGTCTCCGACAGGCGCTCGAATTCCGCGCGCGTCGTCAGCTGCCAGCGCATCATCTCCACGAACGGCACGTAATGCCGCTGCAGTATCCGGAACAGGTTCGATACATCCCGGCTCAAATCGTTCAGCACTTCGGCCCTCGGCCGCCGGTCGCGGCGAAAGAACACGCCGCCCATACCGGTAAAGGGCTCGACATAGGTATCGTGCGGGATGCCGTTGACGATTTCGACGATTCTGCCGGCGAGCAGTTTTTTGCCGCCGATATACGGCGCCGCCGGTTTAACCGGTTCGATGGACTCCATGTGAGATTCGACCCATGATTTCACCCGCCGGCCGGACCGGTGGCGGGATGGCCGCAGGGCGGCCGATTGCGGTCATGTGGGGGTCAGATCCCACGGTTCAGGGCGTTGGCGCGCCCTGCCCCCGCCGGTTCGGGCGGGTCGCAGTTTCTGTCAATCGATAGAGAGGATATCTAATGACCGATAAAATTACGAAGCTTCACGCCTCGAAACGCGGCGTTGCAGTCCTTGCAACCTGCATCGTCCAGACGCTCAATGAGACCGATGAAACTTTTCAGGCACGATTTCTGGAACGCTTGGAACGCGCCCACAATGAACTTCGAGACGGTCACGTCGATTGGGATGGCGACATGCTTGAGGAGATCGCGTTGCTAAACTGGACACGCGAGCTAATCACCGGTTTTTCCCTCGGAAAAGGGCAGGAAAAACCCTTCCTGGCCGATTAACAAGCGAACGGCGTTCGCCGGAATTGGAACGGTGAAACGATGGGCGAAGCGGAAGCGACACTATTATCGCTGGTGATCACCGGCTTCTGTATTTGGTGGTTCTGGTCGTTTTACTGGGGGCGCATTATGTTCTGTGCGATCCTTTTGGCGTTGTATGGCTCCGCGGCCGTGCTGGCCCCCGCTTATTTCGCATTCCAAAGGTTCATGGAGGGAAATACCTGGGGAGGCCTGCTAACAATCCTTGTAGGATTTTTCCTTGCGCTCGGTTTTTGCCTGCCGGCAAAAGCCGCCCTGTTCTGGGTGATATATCAGCACCGCACCGATGGATTTTTTCGCCGTTGGAACGAAAGATCGTATTGAATCAACCACAAACCGCCCCGGCGGTCGCCAGGGCGGTTCTATGGCCGTCAGCCCGCGTTGATCTGCGCGAGCAGGTCGTCGGTCTCCGCGTCAAGCGCGGCCCATTCCTCCGGCGTCGGTTCGCGGCCTTCGGTGACCATCTTTTTCACCTTCGCGGAGGTTGCCGCGTAGCGCGCGCGGATCTCCGGCGCCAGCTGCAACCCGGCCGCCAGGAGGTCGACCATCCGGAGGATCATTAAGGCTGTTTGAGGGTTCATTCAGGATCTCCTTGGTGACGAGATACGTGATCAGCTGGCGCACCAGACCCGCTGCCACGGCGACGGAGGATCCGCCGGCGGAAGTCGTCAGCGCCGGCCGCGCCGCCGCGATCGCATTCGCGGCCGTGTTGACCAGCCCCTTGATCCGCTCTTTGACGTCCGGATCCGCGCAGGCGGCCGCCACGGCAGGCCGGCAGTCCGGCAGCGCCACATAGGCGCCGGCCGCCTGCAGCACCGTGTTGAACTGCGCCTGGACCGCATAGAGCCGCTGCCCCGGCGTCTCGGCGTCGCGCACCGTGCAGGCCGCAATCGAAAGCGCGGCCACGGCCAGGGCGGCGAGCCCCGCCAGGCGTCTCACGCGTCACCTGCCGCGTTGGGAACCAGCCAGACCAGCAGCGTCGTCAGCACCGCGACGCCGCCGGCGATCGCTTCCGCATCGATGTCCGCCACCGATGCAACGATGGTCCCGATCGCGCCTGCGATCGCGGCCGCCGTGGCCTTGTTGAACTTCTTCATGGATGACCTCCTTTCGGGTCGGTGAATCGCCGGCGTCATGCCGGCGAAGGACAAAATTTCCGATTTCAAGCAAGGAATGTTTCCGGTTCCGGACTATTTTGTTCAGTGAACAAATCGACCGTTGACGAAGAGTCCGACGGCTCCCACATTCTTTTTCCGGCTATTGAAGGAGGCAGGCGCACACGGATTTCCGAATTCTCTTCATGGAAAGGACCGTTGACGATGCCTCAAAGATTCAAGCGAAATACCCTCGCCCTGGTCGCGCTCGCCATAGCGATCGCCGATCTCGCGATTGGCTTCCTCGATTTTCTGCCCCGCCTGCTCAGCTAAAGCCCGGCCGTGTAGATATATCCGACCAGCCCCAGGCACAGGCTGACCAGCCCGACGATCAGCGCGAGTGCAATCTTCCAGGCACGGCCGCGCATCGCGTCGATCGCCTGCCAGACCTCGTTAATTGCCTTGGTGAGTGCTTCGTATTGCCGGGCGCATGTTTCTTCGTGCCGTCCGGTGCGCTTGTCGGCTTCTTCCGCCGCGATGATCCGCGCACGGTCTTCGCCGATCGATGAATCGTTCGCCATGCTGAAGGCCTCTGCGTCAGGTTTGAAAATACCGGGCCGCCGCCGGCGCGCCAGTCACGCCGCCAGCTTCTGCAGCGTCGCGTTGGGAAGCCGGGCCGGGTAGAACAGCGCCCGCTCGATCCAGCCGTTCAGGCCGAAATCCGACGATTCGTGATTGCCGAACCACTGGCCGTCGACGCCGGAAAAATCCGGCGCCGTCGCCGCGGTCGCCGTCAGGGCGTCCGTAGCCCCCCGCGTGATATTGTTGAAATACGCGTATTGATCGTTATCCGCCCAGGCGATGGCCAGTGCGAAACGCGTATCGGCGGCGTCGATATCGACACCGGACGAAAACGACGCCCCTATATGATTTGTAGACGCCCCGCGTACCCGCGCCGCCACCCCGCCGGCGGTCGAAAACTCGACATATATTTCCTCGGTGCCGGCGCCCGCGCGCATGGTAAACGCGCGCCGCGTGTCCACGCCCAGGATATCCCGCACACGCCCGGTCAGGATCACCGACCCGGCCGCCGCCGGGAAATCGTAGGAATCGGCGATCGCCTCGCGGCCGCGGGATGCTGCCGTCGCCTCCGTCGTTACCGGGCTTGTTGCCGCCGGCCCGTCCTCTCGCTGCGCTTCCCATAGGAAATTACCCGAAACCCCGTCGCCTGCGAACAGTTGCACGCCATCCGACGGCACAAGCATTATTGCGGTACCATCGGTGCCCGTGGCCGGCGTGTAGGTAATCGTAACCGAACAGCGATACCACCCGTTGCCGCGCGGCCGGATCGACGCGGAATCGACATTCGCCTCGATCGTACCAACCGTTCCGGCCTGTATGTTGAACCATACGCCCGTGCTCGACATGTTTGACGAGCCAGGCCGCACGCTAATATACGAATAGTCCGAATATTTCGCATCGACGGCAAGCGTATAGGTGTTTCCCTGTACGTAAGTCAGATTCGCGGCCGGCCGGATCGTATGATTGCTGTCAGATACAAGCGCAATAAGTCTGTCGCCCGTCGCCGTGCCGTCCGGCGCCGTCGCGGTATTCTCGGAAATGTCGGTTTGAAAATTGTGCCAGACCGCATTTTCGAATTCCCGCGAGCGCAGGATGGAATTGGTCGCCCCCCGTTCCACAAGCCCGCCCAGGGCGGCACCCGTCAGCGGATCGTGATCGAGCCGCCCGGTATCCGGCGACGCCGCTTGCTGCACGCCGTTCGCGTCGAAATACGGGTCCGTCGTCGACCGCGTCACGGTCAGCCGGCTGTCGAAAACGGTGTTGCCGCCGACAAAGTCGTATGCCCGGCCGGGCAGCCCGTATACCGGATTGATCAGGGCGGGAAGCGCGTTCGCGTACATGGTCTAGGCCACGGCGCCCAGGACAAGCCATTCGTCCGTATCGCGCTTGTACAGCGTCACCGCGGCATATTGCGCCGATATATCCAGAAGCGAGCCGACCGACAGCAGCGTCACGCCGGATCCCGGCGCAATGGTCGTCGCCCCCGCACCCATCTGCACGACGACGATCGTCGCGCCGATTTCGAACGCCACGTCGGCATTCGGCGGCACCGTGAACGTGTTCGCCGACGCATTGTTCATCTCGACCACCGCGCCGTCGTCGCCGATCACGGCGGTATAGGACGTCCCGGTCTGCGAATTGATCGACGTCACCCGCACCGCGCCGCCGACGGTCCGGTCGAGGATCGTCAGCGCCCGCGTGACAAGCTGGACCGTGTGAATATCCCCCGCTGCCAGCAACGGCAGCGCCAGCAATGCCGAAAAGCCCCAGGTCAGGCTGTAGGACAGGCCCGACGCGGTCGAACCGGCATAGGGCGCCGACAGCTGGATCGTCCCCTCCGCGTCGACGCTGGCGACGAAATACGGCACGTTTTCGGACCCGACATACAGCACGGCGCCGGCGGGCACCGACGCCGTCGACCAGGCGGTCCCCGTGCCGGTGATTTCCGCCGATGCGTTCGTGACCGCAATCGTGCCGGTTGCGTATTGAGTCATCTGCAACTCCGTATTGAAACGATTGTCCGGCGTGCTATGGTTCCCCTCCCGGTTGAGAGGAGGCACGCCATGCTCAGAATGTTACTGATAACGGCGCTGGTCGCCGGCTTCGCGTCGGCAGCGTCGGCGCAAGCGGTTCCGCCAGGCAAGGAGCCGAACGAACATGACGACATTCAGACCATGTTCGGGCTTATTCAGCGGCTGACCGATGGTGCCAGCCCGGCCCAGCGCCTTTGCTATTTCACTATCAATTATGGCGAATATCAAAAATGCCGGTTTCCTCACATCATCACAGAAACATGGATAGGCCCGGCGACCGTAGCGACCTGCCGTTTTGGGAAACTGTACGACCTGGTTTCCGGCAACGGCAAAGTTGCGGGACTCGGTTCGAATGTCCTGGATGATGTCAGCGACAGTTGCGACGTTTACGACCGGATGAGATTCGAATGGAAATTGATTCAGCGCATAAAAAGAGACTATGCGCCGCCCCCGCCGCGGCGGGCGCGCAAGCCGGCAGGTTAGGCGGATTCCGCCGGCGGCTTTGTTACCACCTTCGGATCGTTCGGGTCGGAAACATCAATCATGTGATCCACCGCATTCGTCCCGGCCGGGACCAGCGTGAAATTCTCACCGGCCGGAAGGTTCAGGGAATCGAACTGCGCAGACACGGTGCGCAGCTGACAATAGCCCTTCGACAGGATTTCCCCGGTCTCTTCCAAGAAAGTAACGTAATGCACCCGGCGTTTGTTGGGATCGCTCATTTTACCACCTCCAGCATAAACAGTGCCCGGGTCTGCGCCTGCACGGTTCCGGTGATCGATCCGCCGGCCGGCATGCCGTCGACCGTAATTGAGTAAGTCTTCGAGCCGGAGCCCGGCGTGTCCGGAAGCGCAAACGATACATATGCAGTATCCTCACCGAAACTTGCCGGCTTGCTGACCGAGACATCCTGCTTGTCGAGTTCCGTCGTGCCCTCTTTCAGCCGGACGCGCACCTGGTTCGACCCGTTCGTCGCCTGAAATATCTTGATGCGGGCCAGAATCGCAATCTCGCCGCCGTCGCTGGTAATCGCCTGCGACAGTACGGTCGCTTCCGTTGTCGAGATGCTGGTATTGCTGCCCGAGCTGTTCGACGCCGCATTGCTGACCGACCCGTCGTCCAGATTCAGTCGGCCGACAGCTGCTACACCAATGTTCGCCTGCAAGATCGTCGCAAGGGCAATTTTGGCCCCTTCGATCTCGGCGTCGCCGATCGCCGCATTCGGGATCGTCGCGTTCTGAATGTTCGCGCCGTCGACGTTTAGAGCGCCCTCCTCGAGATCGAAATTCTTGACGCCGGATACATCGAACGCCTCGATACCCCAATCGCCGCCCCCGGCGCCGGTCTTGCCGATCACCAGGCGGGTCGTTCCGAAAGAATCCTCGATCCGGATCCGCTGGTTCGGCCCGTCGATTTCGATATTGCCGGCCGTGCCCAGCGTGATCAGCGGCGTATCGATGCTGCCGGCCGTCAGCTTGCCGGCCGACAGGTCCGATATCTGCGCATTGCCGATCGCCGCGTCGGCGATGTATTCGGTCCCCGCCTGGCCGGTGCTGACCTCGTACTCGGACGAATAGTTCAGACCGGTCTGGCCGAACGCGTCGAACCCGGCGATCTGCACGTAATAGGTCGTATCCGGATCGCGGGTGATGAAGATCGGCACCGCGTCGGACGGGAACGCGCCGACCTTGTTTTCGAGCGCCGGCGTAAAGCTGGACGACGTCGACATGTGAACGGCGACGCCCTGGTAATCCAGGTCGGCGGGCGGGGTAAAGTCGATCGCCACCGTGTCGAACGACGCCGTCACCGTCAGCCCGGCCGGCGCCGCCGGCGACGGGTTAGACACCGACATGCGGCCCGGCACGGCCGAAATCTGGTTCTGGTTGCCGCGGCGATAGACCTCGATCGTGAACGCGCGATAGGCGCCCGCCGCGCCTTCGGTCGCCGCGTAATCCTCGGCATTCTTTTCGAACGTGTAATCGAAAAACGTCTCGAGCGTATGCTCGACGCGGATCACCGTTTCGTCGGGCTTGAGGATCCGGACCTCGTAGTCGCGGAAATACGGGTCGGTGTAGCCGTCGTCGCCGCCGTTGGGCTCCGCGCCGATCTCGTAGGAACCCTGCACCGACGCGGCGCGCCACACGAATTTCGCGTCGCGCCCGCCGAACACCGTGCCGTTCGCGCCCTCGCCCCGGAATTCGAGCCCGCTGACGCTGTCGAGGACCGGCGGCACCGCGATCGAAAACGCGAAATTCGCCGGCTCCGATTCCGCCCCGCCCAGCGATTCCGCCGCGACCGCGATCACCTGGCCGATATAGCTTCCGGGAACCAGCCCCGCAATCGATACCTGCGTGCCGCCTGTGACCGCTTCGGGACGATAGGACACCCCGCCATCCGACGACAGGTTCACCAGGTAGCGGCCGCCGACCTCGACGAAGCCGTCATCCGACGCGGTCCAGGACAGCACCCCGCCCCCTGTCGAATTCGCGAAATCCGCCGGCGCGAACGACAAGGCGGTCGGCGGCGGCGGCTCGAAATCGGGAAAGGTCGGCGACGGCGACGGCGCAGGCGGAATCTCGTCGTCGGGATCGTGGTCGTATACGCTCGACGCCGTTTCCCGCAGGATCATGTCATAGATCACCAGCGGCGCGCCGTCCTGGTCGACCACCGACAGGGTCGCGTCGGACACCTGGAACGGCGCCGAGGACAGCCCGAACCGGGCATAATCGACGTTCACCACGTCGACCGGCTCGTGACGCCACAGGCTCAGCTTGCCGGACAGCGCTATCGTTTTCGGCTTGTTACGCCGCCGCAGCAGGATCCGCGCGCAGCGCGACGCCATCGTCGGCGAATTGGTAAAGGGGAAATTCTGCTCGCCGGCGAACGTCTCGCCGTCGTCTTCGGCCAGCGCCGTCGTGTCGATCACCGGCGGGTAATCGTCCAGCTGGTTCACCGACGCCGGGCCGATATACAGCCCCTTGATGGTGTTGAAATGCTTCTCGCGCGACAGACCGGTTTCCATGCGCAGCGGACCGCGCAGCTCCGATGCGCCGATCGACAGGCTCGGCGCGCGCCAGACCCCGGCCGTGATCTTGTACTTGCCGCCGACATAGACCAGGTCGGCGACGCTGGCGGTCAGCAGCTCCTCGAAATTCTTGCGCTGGGTCGGCTCGGTCGACAGCACGCCGTTGCCCGCATAGCGGATTTCTTCCGTGCGGCGGATATAGAACAGGCCGGACCCCGAGCCCGTGATATCGACATAGGTGCCGGCGATCGCGTTCGCGCGGGACGTCGCGAGCCGGATCCGGTTGGGCGATCCCGCGACCGGCACGATGAAATAATCGGTCGAGTCCGCAAGCGGCGCCGGCAGTGTGCCGGCCGAGGCGAGTTCCACCGTGTCCGCCAGCAGCCAGGCGCGTTCGTCCTGGGACAGCACGATTTCGTCGGTCGCGGTATCGTGGGTAAACGCCGACCACAGACGCTCGACAGTGTGCGTGCCGGTGCCGGCATCGGTCAGGTCGATCGTCACAGGCGTATCGATCAGCGTGATCGCGTAATCGAGCCCGCTGCCGGTCGCGCCGTCATAGTTTTCGGTCAGCTCCAGATGGGTATCGTCGGTCACGATATCGACGGTATAGGAAACGCCGTCGCCGTCGCGCACGAACCGGTCGCCCGGCGACACGTCCGCGGTAAAGGCCGTCCCCGTGCCGGTCACGGTCGCATCGCCGTTCGTGACGGCGACCGTACCGGTGTCGTAGGTCGATTCGCCGAACGCGTTCTCTATCGTCGACGCCAGCAGGAACGTGTCGTCGTCGGTTTTCACCAGGTAATAGTCGGTGTCGACCGCCAGCGGATCCGGCAGCGTGCCGGTCGTCTGCAGCCGGACCCCGTCGCCGGTCGCCCAGGCGGTCTTGGCGGCCGCCAGGTCGACGGTGTCCGCGCCGGTATCCACGCTGTCGACCGCGACTTTCTCGCCCGCGACGGCGACGCGGTTCTCACAGGCATTCGCGGCCGTAATCAGCAGCGATTCGTCGACCTCGCTTGCATAGTCCGCGCCGAATCCGCCGCGATGCGCCGCCGTGATCAGGTAGTCCGCGATCATCAGCGCCGCATTGTCCGACCAGGCGCATGTGTGCAGCGTCCCGCCCGAGCCCGTCACCGTGACGCTTTTCCCGGCATAGAGCTGCAGGGTGCAGGTCGTCGATGTCGGCGCGCTCAGCACCTCGTAGAACCCCGATATTTCCGGGGTCGATCCGCTATGCCCCTGGATGAACACAATGTCGCCGGCGACCGCCCCATGCGCCCCGGTCGTCGTGATCAGCGGCGTCGCGCCGGATCCCGACGTCGAAATCGTCGCGCCGGCGACGCGCGGGTCGAACAGCTTCTTCCCGCGGACCTGGAAACTGAAATTCGGAAACCCGCTCGGAAAAACCGTATTCGACCAGGATTTGACCCAGACATAGACCTTGGCGCAGTGCCGCTGCCGGTGGCTGGACGTCCACAGCCCGTCGGTGTTGGCGACCAGGGCCGCCTGCAGGTCGGCATCGCCCGGGATCGTCCCGTCCCCGAACCAGAATTGCAGGTGGCCGCGATACTTGTTGCCGGAAACGGGCTCGCCGTTGCCGTCGAGCGGCAGGTATTCGCCGTTGGCGTAGACTCCCGTAATCGAGTCGACCGGATGACCCGACAACGTGAACAGGTAGTGCTGTTCGCGGTTCGAATTCGTCTGGTGGATGAGCGTGAAATCGGCACCGACCCGGATATCCCCGTACAGGAATTTCCGGTACCCGATCGCCTGCCGGACAGACTGCGTCCGCCCCCGCCGGTTGGCGGCGAACGACCCGTCGCCGCCGCTCTCGGCCCCCGGCCCGCTATTGATCTGGTTGTCTGCGAACGCCACGCCGGCCTGCAGCGCGAACCCCGCGCCGGGCACGTAGTAATTGAGAACCGCGAGGCCGATCTGGCCGATCGGGGAGTCGTTGAAATCGTTCCAGGATTCGAAAAAATCGCCCATCTCTCAGACCCGCCAGGCGCGCGCGCCGGGCTGGCGCGCCGCATAGAGAAACGGCATCCGGGTAAAGCCCGCCTCGGGCGTAAACACGACGAACGCCGTCCCGTCGCTGAACGTGATAATTCCGTCGAGCCCGTGGCCGTTTTCGCCGGGAACGAACGCCACGTCGAGCGCCTGCGCGTAGACCGGCTCGATCTCCGTCAGGCCGAACTCGCCGGCGATCTTCATCGCCAGTTCCTCGACCAGGCCGCCCGTCCCGCCCGCGCCGCGCCCGAGCGTGCGGCGCAGCACCCGCAATGCCCCGGTCGCCGTCGTGTAACGGCCGCGAAAGGCCGCCGCCGGGTCGAAATCCGTGCAGGCGCGAACGGCGTTCGCCGCGTTCATGCAGCAATCGGTCTCGCCCCAGACGAACCCGGTTGCCGCCGCGGCGCGGAGATAGGCGTCGAGCCGTGTCTGCCAGTCGTGTCGGCGGCGGGTCACGGGATGATCACTTCCTTTTCCTGGATCGACGGCACGAACTCGAAGCCCAGGTCGTTCGGGAAGTCGAGCTGCTGGTCTTCGTTCGTGTAGCGCCGCTGGTTCGCCTGGTTCAGGCGCAGCACGCGGGATTCGAGGCGGATCGATATCGTCGCGGTCGCGCTGCCTTCGTCGATGACGGGCGGATCCATCTTGCCGGCGAACGACACCTCGGGATCCGCGACCAGCGACCAGTCGTCGTCGAAAAAGCCGAGCCACAGCGTACAGTCCTTGTTGCGCCGGTATTCGCCGATCGCCTTGTCCAGAATGCTCTGCGGGATCCCGGACAGCATAACCGTCGCGCTGGTCGCCCGGAACTCGATCGAATCCTGGACGTTCGACACCCCGCCGAACTGCCCCGCGCCGAGCCAGGTTTTCGAATCCCAGACGATCTCGCCGGTGCCCGACCACAGATTGACCGGGCCGGACGCGAACACCCCCTCGAAGAACAGCGCCGGCCGCTTTGCCGCCGCCGCGAGGCGGGTCAGCATGGCCGAGGACAGATCCCGGCTCACGGTTCGGACCTGAACGCAAAGGAAATGCCGTAATGCAGCGCGGTATCGACGGTCCAGTCGTTCCGGTTTGCCGCCAGGCGAAACAGCCCCGCCGCCGCCGACGTCACGATCGGCGCGTTGTCGGCAGGCGACGACGACGCCTTGATGCGCGGCCACAGGGTCAGCGTCGCATCGCCGGATCCGTCGCTTGTCACGTCGATCAGCGATTTATAGAGCCGCGCCGCCAGTCCCGTTCCGATCTGCAGAAAATCGCCCTTGAGCAATACCTCCGTATCCACCGGCCAGCCGTCGGTGTCGAGATCGGTGCCGGTCTGCGATCCGCCGGCGACCAGCGGCGTACCGCCGGCAGCGCCGCGCGGCGCACCCGCGCCCGGCGGGCTCAGCAGGAACGTCCCGTACATGCCGTCCAGCTCCAGCAGGAACGAAACGATCTCCTCGGCATCGGCGCGTTCCAGCGGCGGATAGTTGACAGTGCCGTGCCAGATCTGGCCGTCGAACTGCTGCACTTCCATTTCGCCGGTGAACGGCGACGACGTCGACGAAACGACAGATTCCCCGCCCCAGACGATATCGGCGGGCGCGTTGGTCGTCGGAAACGTCAGCGGATAGGTGATGGCCATCAGGTGCTAAATCCGCCTTCGCCGCGCCGGATCGCATCCAGAACCGCCGTTTTCGACGCCGCGATCAGCTGCGGCGCAACGGCGCGAAGATCCGCGCCGGTGCCGCTGTTGAAATTGAAGGTCTGGTTGACGACGACCGATTTCCCGCCCATGTCGCCGAGCATGTGGTTCGGGATAATCGTCCCGGGCTGGTCGGGCACGAACAGCTCGCGGCCGCGCTCGCCGACGATCGACGGCACCCCGACCGGCGGCCGGCCGCCATCGGCGAACCCGAGGAAGTCGAAAAAACCGCCACCGGATCCGGAGGAAGACGACGAAGACGACGACGACCCGAAACTGATCTGGCCGTTGGTGCTCTGGCGCTGGCGCAGATAGGCGGCGAAGACCTCCGCCGCGACCGCCGCGAAACTGCGCAGGGATATTTCTCCGCGCCGCGCGAATCCTTCGATCGCATCCGCCGCCAGCCCCCAGCCGTCGACGAAACGGCCGCGCAGCGCCTCGGCCGCTTTCTCGGCCGCTTCCTGCTGGTCGAACAGGCGCCGGGTCGCCGCATCGGAAGCGCGGGAAAACGTGTCCTGGTCGATCGCGCTGTCTTTCCACAGCCTTTTGAGCCGGTCGATCTCCGCGTTGTATTCCTCGACCGGAGTCCGCGTCGCCTCGAAAACCCGCCGGCCCTCTTCCTGGACCTTGTTGAATTCCTCGTAAGCGTCGACCGCTTCGTCGATCTGGCGCTTTGCCGAGGCGTCGACGAGCTTTTCATCCGACTTCGCAGTTTTCCGGACCGTCTCCGCGGTCGGCGGCGCGAACGTGCCCGAACCGGGCTTCGGCCGCTCGTTGCGGCGGCGGGATTCGAGAAAACTGCGGCGAGACTCGATATCGACCAGCGAATTGCCGAGCCGGTCGACCTCTTCGCGCAGCGCCTGGATCTTGTGAAGGCTGCTTTGCGGGATGTATTTCGAGCTTTCAAGCTGCTCGATCTGCCGGTTCAGCTCCGCGATCCGCGCCGTTGTATTCGCCGACTGCAGCGCCAGGTCGGCGAGCGTGCGCGTATCGGCGCCGCTGATCATGTCGGAAATCGCCCGGGCCGCCCGCGACGCCTTGGTCGCCACCTCGGCCAGCCAGCGGGTGATCTTGATCAGGACCGGCGCCAGCTCGGCCAGGGCGATCTGCAGGTTCGTACCGGCAACGCGCTCGAGCTTTTCCAGTTCGTCCTTTGCCTTCACCGCGCGGTCGATCATGTCGCGGTCCATGATGGCGCCGGTTTTCTGAATCTCGGCCGCGTAATCCGCCAGACCCTCGCGGCCGCGGCGGAACGTGTTGACCAGGGCGGCGCCCTCGGAATCGAATCCCTTGAAGGCCAGGCGCAACCGCTCCTGGTCGCTTTCCGCATCGCGGATCACGTCGGCATAATCCCGCAGCACGTCCATAACCGAGCGTTGACGGCCTTCCGTGTCACGCAGCTGGATCCCGTACTGCGCGAGCGTATCCTTCAGCTCGCCGCTGCCCTGCGCCGCCTCGCCGGTCCGCCGCGCGAAACGCTGCAGCGCCATGTCGAGCGTGTTCTGCGCGACGCCGGTCTGCTCCGCCGCGAAGCGCAGTTCCTGCAGATTGTCGGTATTCACCCCGACCTTGTCCGACACCTTCTGGATCGAGTCGGCGGCCGCGAGCGCGCGCTTGGTCAGCAACCCCATTCCGCCGGCGCCGGCCAGCAGAACCACGACACCCGTCGCCCGGCGCGCCGCGCGCTGCATCGTCGTGATGCGGTTCTCGAAACTCCGCATCGCGCCCGACATCTTGTCGGTTGCGCGCGACACCGATTTCGACGCCCGGTTCATGTCCGTCTGAAATCGCGCAACGTCGGCGCGCAGATCGACGACAAGCGATGCAATGGTCGCCATGCGAAGCCCCTGGGGTCAGATTTTATCGGGTGGCCGCCGGCTCAACGCCGGCGGCCGGGTGTCCGGGATCGGTTCTTTGCTTCCGCCTGCGCCCGCAGCGTCTGGCGTTTTCGGTCTTCGTTCTCGATCCGGTAGAGCGCCATCCATTCCGACAGTTCGACGGAATCGGTCCGCGCCAGCAATTCGCGCACGGTCATGCCCAGCTCGCGCGCCAGCTGGAAATAGAAGCGCCGCTGCGGGCGGCTTACGAGTTTCCCGCCAGTTCCTCGATATCGGCGACCGACACCGCATTGACCCGCGAGGCGGCGCTGTAGAGACGGTCGAGCACCGGCGCGCTTTTCTTGCCGATTTCCTCGATATCGTCGAGCCCGAACAGCAGCTCGCCGGTATCGTCGCACACGGTCAGCGCGACCAGGCGGGCGCGCACGTTGTCCTCGTTCGCGCGGACCTTCCCGTCCTCGGAAATGAAGGCCATCGTTTCCCAGGCATCCCGTTCCCTGCCGGTCATGGTCCGCACGTAGACCGTCCCGCCCCATTCCGGCACCGGCACGGGCTCGCGGCGGAGATCGTCCGCCCCGAGAATATCCTCGCGGGTGAGCGCCGGCGGGTTTTCCGCGCGAACGGCGTTCGCCGGCTTCCTTTTCGCCGCCATTACGTTGTCGCCCGGCCCAGGTCGCCGGACGCCTGGATCGTGATCGGCGCGACGGCAACGTCGCCGGTATTCCCGCCGATCGGCGTGTACTCCTCGAGTATTCCGTTGCCGGTATAGTTCGGATTCGACGTACTGACGGAGCCCGCATCGGGCCGCAGGATCACCGCGAAGACGGTCCCGACAAGCGGAAAGAGTATCGAATCGAGATTGCTTGCCGCAAAGTCCTGGTTGAACTCTACCTGTATCGACCAGTCTTTCAGCCCGCCGATCCGCTCGCGCGTATTGTCGCCCATTGCGGTTTTGTCCTGCAGTTCCGCCTGGTAGGTCAGCGTTGCCTGCCGGACGTGATCCGAAACGTCGTTACTGTCGATCGACAGGAAAACATTGTCGAAAACTTGCTCAGCCATAGCTTAATTCTCCGGTTAAAGGATTCCGATAAAAACGACGAACGTGATCGTTCCGGTGCCGCCGATGGTGTAGCCGGACCGGAACCAGTCGTCGGTGATCGCGCCGGCGACCGGCGTTGCCCATTCCGCCCCGGCGGCGGTCGCCTGGGCGAAGGTGATCCGGGTCGTTTCCGACCCGGAAAAGTCGTCGGCGGCATCGCTTTCGACGATGACGTCGAGGGTCGGCGACCCCGTCGTCGCGATGACGTGCAGGGCGGCGAACAGCCGCTGGGACGCGGATACCGCGCCGAGCTGGCGTGCGGTGCCGTTGCCGGTCGCCGATCGGGTCGCGTTGTGCATGATCGTGCCGCGGACAAGATCGCTATCGTCGGATTCCGCTTCGACCGAGAACGGCAGAACCTCGCCGACGGCGCCGCCGGTTTCGTAATTGCCGGTGATCGCCTGGAACGCGAATGCCGGCTCGCCGTCCGCCCCGTCGGTCGCGCAGATCGTGACGGGCTGCTTCGCCGCCAGGTTGTCGAACAGCACATCGTCGACAGCGCCGTCGCCGCCGTTCCAAAGTCCCTCGGCGTTGGCAAGGATCGCTTTGAGACCGCCGATACGGGTGCGGGTGGAATTGCCGAAACGGGTCGTTTCCTGCAGTTCGGACGCGATCCGCAGGGTCATCGCGTTCATGTCGCCCGACAGGTCGAATCCGCCGTACCAGAATTTGCAATCGTCGAGAACCCGCTCAGCCATCCGGCAATCTCCTATTCTTCGAACACGACATCGAAATCCACCGCGACGCCGTCGACTTTTGCGTCATCGTCGTACAGATCGAATTCGGTCAGCCTGTACACCGCCTGCACCGCGACACCCCCCACGGTGCCGCGAAACCGGTTGAGCGCCGCGACGACCTGGTCGCGCACCGCTTTCGCCGATGCATAGGCCGACTGCGACGACGTTTTCGTGCCGTAGCAGCTGACCTGGATGCGTGAGCGCGTCAGCGGCGCGTCGGCCCTCATCGCAGGCGTCGGCGTCGTGCCGATCAGCTGGTACGTCACGGCATCGCCGCGCTTTTCGGGCGGGATCACCATCGGATATATCCGGTCGCCGACGAGGTCCGTCAGGCCGCTATAGCCGCTCAGCCGGGCATAGACCGCCGCCTCGGCGCTCATCGCCCGCCCCGGTTCTGGCGCGCCAGTTTCTTCGCTTCCTTCTCGATGCGGACGCCGGCATAGCGGCCCATCGCCTTCACCGCCTCGCCGTGCTTCGAATCCGCCGCCGGCCGCAGGAACGGCCGCGCGGCGATATAGCGGGTGCCGAATTCAAGAAACCGCAGATAGAACGAACGGGACAGCACCGTCACCTTGGCCACGGCGGAATTCCGGTCGCGCGACCGCGCGCTGCGCACCACGATCGACTTCGCGCCGAGCCCGGTCTTGCGCGCCACCAGCGCCCGCGCTTCGTCGCGGATCGGCGCCCCGCCGGCGCGTACCATGCCCGACAGCACGTTCCGCGCCGTCTTCTGCGGCAAGGCCTTCAGCGCCAGCTCGATCTCGCGGCCGCCTTTGATACGCGACTTTGTGACAGGCATCAGACGTGTCTTTCCTTCGCGAGGACAACAAGATCGCGATTGCGCTCGCCGATATTCCTGACGGCCTCGATATCGAAAATCCGGGAGCCCTTGGTGATCCGGTCGGCCGAAGACAGGTCGGCGATATCGGCGCCATAGCGAAGCCAAATTTCGTGGCTGACCTCGCCCCGGTGCTGGTCGGCGTCGAAACCTTCGCGCCCGTTCACCGGCCTGATCTCGGCCCAGCGCGCCGCGAGCGTCGTCCAGTCCTCGACAGCGCCGCCATAGGCATCCTGGGCGGCACCGGTCTGACGCTCGACGGTGATACGGTGTCGCAGACGCCCGCCCCTCAAACCGAATAGACCTTGTAAGGATGGAGCAAGGCGGATGCACTGCGCGGAATGCGGCCGACAATCGTGCCGGTGATCGTTTCTTCGCGATGTTCGTACAGATCGCCGACGATCAGAAGCATCGCCTGCCGGATGTCCTCCGGCACGTCCGAGCCAGCGGCGCCGTATCCGGCCACAAAACGGACGGTAACGGCGTTGGTCGTTCCACGGGTCACCGGCCAGACTTCGCCGTAAGCAGGGGTAATCCGCCCCGGTTGCCGACGGGCATCGACGCGATACAGCGACGAAGACAATACCTGCGAAACCCCGTCGGCATCCAGATATTCGATCTGGGAAACCGACTGGAGCGGCGGCTTGGGGACGTCGATCGTCCAGCCGGGAAAGCAATCGAGATCGAGATCCCATGTCTGCCCGATCAACGCCCGGCCCGTGAACGTTTCCGCCTGTCGACGCGCTGCACCAATGATGCGGTCGATCAGATCGTCGTCATCGGCGACGTCTACCCGCAGATGCGCCTTTGCCTCCGCTGTCGACAGCGGCTCGGCAGCCGGCGCGGTTGCTTCCGTAAGCGCATATCGCATCTGCATCGGTCGGCCTCCGAACGATCCCGACTATTCCGCCGCGGCGAGGCGCGCGCGGACGTCGGCGATGGTGATCAGACCGTCCCGGCCGGTCCCCACCAAACCCGACAGGTCGATCTTGTGTTTTCCCGCCTCGTGGACCGCCTGGCGGGATGCGCGGATAGCAGCCGTCTCAGGCTGAACGATGGTCGCCGTCTCCAGTGCCCTGGGCGTTTTACCCTGCGCCGGTTTGGCAAAACCGCCCTCGATCCAGGCCTCCGCCGTTTTTTTGTCGATATCGATTTCCTTGCCGGCCGACGCTGAAAAATCAGGGCCGGCGACAGTCGTGATCATAATCACGCGCATAGTCATATCCTCCGGTTGGAAAGCGGCTTACTGCCGCAAAAAAAATGAACAGTATCCGGGCGCGTTGCCGACCGCGCCCGGATACTGCCGTTCAGGCGGTGCCTTCCGCCGGACTGGTATGCGCCTCCGCAAAAGCGACGGTTGCGGTATCCTGGACAGTGGGCATCTTTCGCGGTCCGTACTGGATCGCGATCACCCCGTCGATCACCGCGTTTGCAGTTGCGCGGTTCACCACGCAACGGACATAACGCTCGGCCGGATGCTTGATATCCAGAACAAGCAGTTGGTCGTCGTCGTCGTCCGCCATCGGACCGGTCAGCGTGCCCTCAAGATCGGCAGCGTCCGAGAGGTCGGAAGCTGCACCCTGCTGCGCCTTCAGGCTGGTCACCTGGGACGCGGTCAGTGTGCCGAGCGCCGCGACAAACATCACGCCCTCGAAGTTCTGCATGTCGAGAACATCGCCGTTCTGGACGGTTGTGCCGGCGGCAACGGCGGCGAGAACCCGCGTTACCTTTGTGTTGTGAAGCATGGAATGCATCGATTTGCCTTTCGATTAATTCGGGGGAATTCCAGAATTTCGGATCGTCGCAAACGGCGGCGGAAATACCGCCGCCGTTCGATTGTTCCTCTATTGTGGCGAGGCTAGCCCAGCTTCACCCGCGCGAACGCCTCGGCGAGAACCGGCATGCCATCCGCGGCGGCACGGCCGATAAAGCCCGTCTGGTTGGTTTCGGCATACAGTTCCGCGAGCCGCTGCATCTGCATCTGGATATCGTCGGCGATCCAGTAGTGTTTGAAATCGCCGTAGATCCCGACATAGAGCCCCGTCGTAAAGGTGTTGGGCACGAATTCGGATTCGAATACCGGCGACTGCAGCAACATATCCGGCTCACCCGCCGTCACCGCACGCTGCCAGATATACTGACCGTCACCGTCCTTGATCTTGGCGAGCTGCTTGATCCCGTCCCGGTGGAACATCCAGCGCGCGGAGCGACGGTGAGGCCCCTTGAGGCTGTACTTTGCTTCCTTCAGCCCGTCGAACGTCATCGCCGTCGTCGTGTTGCCGGTACTGACATCGCGGGCCACCGGAATACCGTCATTCGACGGCGTAAACACCCCGAGCGCCTGGCCGGCGCCGGTGCCGATCAGAAAACCCTTTTCCTCGGTCACGGCGAACTTGTATCCGAGACGCTCGCGGATCAGCTGCTCGATCGGCTGCTGCGACCGCCGCAGCAGGTCATTGCTCACCTTGATCCGCTTGGCGAAAGGATGCGGGGTCAGTTCGCGCTTGCCGAATTTCATCGCGCTGTCTTCGTTCCCGGTGGCAAGCTCCGTCGTCCATTCCGCATCGTCCGGATCCGTGTCGAGGGACGGCGCGCCCAGGCTCGCGGAGCCGGCGACCTGGTGAGTGGTCGCCCACTGGCGAATAAACACTTCGTCGTCGACAAACCGGATCAGCTCGTTGACGAACGTTTCCGGTGCCACCAGGAAACCGCCTTCCGTGTCTACGCCCGACGATAGCGCGCGATATTCCTGGAACGCGTCGGCGTCGGCATTCGCGGCACCCGCCGCTCCGGCTCCGAGCCAATTGCGAAAGCCCGCCAGTTGCAACGCCGACTGGTCGCGATTCTCCCTGTCCTGTGGATCGCTCCGGTTTTCGGGATTTGCGGCGTCACTGGCCGCAAGTTCGCGCTCCAGTTCCTGCTGACGCGACTCGCGGTCGATTTTACCCTTCAGCTCGCCGGCCTCGATAATGAACTTGTCATACCGCTTGTTTTCGTCGTCGGTGAGGTCCCGCTCTTCACTTTCGGCACCGTCGAGAATTGCCCGAGCATCGGCGATAGCCTTCGCGCGTTTCTCCATCAATTCCTGAATAGTCATCTATCTACCTTTCCGTTGGGGTCAAGTCAGGGGTTGCGCCACCGAAAAGGACGATGGTCGCCGTCATAGACCGGGATTGGCGAACGCCGTTCGCCGGCCGATTTCGTGCTGCTGGTGGTTTTTACGTGTCGAGCAGATCCAGCCGCCGGCGCGCGATATCGCGGCGCCAGGTCGAGGTCGGAGCGATACCGGCGCGGTAGGATTCGAGCGACCGCACCGCGACATCGGTTTGCGGATAGGCCGGGAACGTCACGGGGGAGACATCGAACAGCCGGACCGCCTTGACCGTCCGGACCGGCTCGCCCTCTTCGATGTTCCATTCGTCGGTAATCGTGCGAAAACCGATCGACATTTCGCTGATATCCCCCCGTTCGATCAGGGTCACCAGGTCGCGGGCGAATGCGGTGTCCGGCGGATCGATCTTGATGGCGAGGCCGGTCCGGTCTTCGGCAAGGGTCAGGGTGCCGGCACGGTTACGGCCGAGAACGTTGTCGGGCGAATGGTTGAACAGCGCCCGGATGTCGTCCTCCCCGATCGACGCGGCGAACGCTCCCGGGGCCATGCGCTCGCGAAATCCGCCAAGATCCTCGCTCAGCTGGTCGAACACGGCCGCATGCCCGGAAATCGTCGGCAGACCGCCATCCTCGCCGGAACCGGCGCGGAGTTCGACCGAATGCAGCGCACGGCGCTCCACCCCGTCGGGTTTTACAAAATCATTCATTCTCATTCTCCGGGTCTGGATTGTCGGATTCGGGATCGCGCGCCGGGCTGGCATCGCCGCCGGGCATAAGGGATTGCATCGGCTGCATATTGACCGGCGTGATATAGACATCGCCCTCCGGCCCGATCGGGTTTTCGCCTTCGCGTTCCCGCGCGTCGTTCGGCGACAGGTATCCCCACTGGATCCCCTTCGCATTCGCCTCGTTCCGGGTCTTGATGTCGCCGCGCAGCAGTTCCGCAAAATCGATACGTGGCTTGAAGACTTTGCGCGCCGCCGGGGTCAGCAGGTCGCGCGAGATTGCCCCTTCGATACGGCCGCCGAGCGGGATCAGGGTATCGGTCACCCATTCCCGGTTCTGCTGTTCGAGATTGTTGAACGTCGACTGAATCTGAATACCGATCTTGTGCGGCGGCGTGCGGAATATCCGGGCGATCTCGGCATCGGTGAAGCCGCGGGTTTCGAGGTATTGCGCGTCTTCGTTCGTCATCCCGATGTTCTGATATTTGAGCCCGTTTTCCAGTACCGCCACCGAATGCCGGTTCGATCCGCCATAGGCCGCCTGCCAGTTCCCCTTCAAACGGGTCTGCGCTTCTTCATCAAGTGTGCCCTCCAACTCAAGGACACCGCGCGGCCGGGCATCGTTCGCGAATAGCCGCGCGCCATAGTCTCGGGCAGCGAGGGCATAACCGAACGTCTCCCGATGCAACGCAATCGGCGAGGATCCTTTCAGGCCGTCGCCCTGGATCGGGCCCCGGACATGAAAAATCTCGTGGCGCAACAGTATCTCCCGGCCGCCATATGGCGGCGTGTACTGGTAAGCCGGGCGGCGGTCGCGGGTCCAGAACGGCATGACGTGATCCGGATGCAGCGGATCCAGCGCAATCGTCTGCCCGGCCCCGTTACGAACGATCCTCGAATAGTGATTGCCCCGCAGCTGCAGGTGTTCGACCACCATTTCCCAGAAGTCGAAGGCGGTCTGCCAATCGTTCGGTGTCGACAACAGCACCGAATGGAGCGGATGATCGATCGCATCGGTACTCCGTTTCCGCCCCCGGTCATCGACTTCGACATGCTTCAGCACGCAAGGCAGCGACGCGATGGTCTCCGCCGTATTCCGCACGCAGCTGAAAACCGCCGAGGCCTGCAGCGCGGTGCGTTGTGTGACCACCTGCCCGGCCGAACTTGTCGCCCCGCCGCCGAACCATTCGGCAACGACGGGATCGCGCGGCGGCGCGCCGGACAATCTGGCCGAGCGAACGCCGTTCGCTATATGCCATACCCGCGCTGTCGTATCGTTGATCCAGCCCATCAGACGACGACCAGGCCGCGTTTCGCATAAATGCTCGTCGTATCGACGTGAACGGCGGCGCGGCCGGTCGCCATGATCGCGGCGACAATGCCGTCGATACGCTCGGCCGATTTCTTTTTCGCCGGTGCGATGTTTTCGCGGTCGTCCATGACCACCGCGATATTGCCGGCGTTCCAGCGCGCGACCGGATGGCCACCATGTCGGATTCTGTTTGACATCAACAAGGCCTCGAAATTTTTGCAAGGTTCGGACATGGACGCATAGCCCTGACGGAATTCGACCATTTCAAGCCCCTCGTCGCCCATGCGGGTCGCGAACTCGGTCGCGTTCCAGGGATCGTAAGCGACCTCCTGGATCACGAACCGGTCGGCGTCGGCGAGAAGATCCGACTCGATTTGCTTGTAATCGATGACGGTGCCGTTCGTGGCGATCAGCGCGCCCTGCCTGACCCAGTCGTCATACGGCACCTTGTCCTCCTGGACCCGGTTCGGCACCGTCGCCTCCGGCACGTAGAACCGGAAAAGCAGGATCGTTTCGCCGTCCGGATCGTCCGCCTCCGGGGGAAACGCGAAGCAAACGCAGGTCAGATCCTTCTTCGTCGAGAGGTCGACCCCGACATAGCATTCCCGGCCGACCAGCTCGGCCGTCAATTCCTTCCAGGAAACCTCGCCCTTGCACGCATCCCA
This sequence comes from uncultured Rhodospirillaceae bacterium, assembly GCA_963974055.1. GTDB lineage: Bacteria > Pseudomonadota > Alphaproteobacteria > MPNO01 > UBA830 > CAXBCP01. Next base: position 7,914 of record CAXBCP010000039.1, on the reverse strand, counting down.
ATCCGACATGCGCAGCCAGCGAACGGCCTGCTCGGTCCACAGGTTCAGGTAGAACCGCTTGAACCTGTTTTCGAGACGGTTGGACAGTTTCGCACGGGCGCATTGCGCTTCGAGAAATTCAATCTTGGGGCTGATCCCCAGGCCGGGGTTTGCCGCCTCCCAGGCTTCACGCGTCGTCCAGTACTCGGGATCGTCCTGCGCCCGATCGTCATCCGCCGCGAAGATGATCACCAGCATCGTCGGGTCGACGACCGTCCCGGCGAGAACCTGCAGCGCATATTCATGCTGCGCCCAGGCATAGGATTTTCCGCGAATGCCCGCCGTCGTCGTCAGAATGGACAAAGGCTGGCGGCGCGCACCCATGCCCTCGCAGACGACTTCGTACAATTCGCCGTCCGGCCATTCATGGACCTCGTCCCCGATGACGCCGCTTGGCGAAAAACCGTGCTTGCCGCCGGGCGAGGATGACAGCGCCTCGAACCTGGACAGCAATGCCGCGCAGAAAATGGACTTTTTGAAGACCTCCAGGTCGTCCATAAGCGACGGCGAGAAGCCGACCATAACGCCGGCTTTGTTGAAGACGATCTTTGCCTGATTTTCATCCAGCGCGAGAGAGTAGACCTGCCCGCCGAATTCGCCGTCGACGATCAGCAGCAGCAGCGACAGGCCGGCGGCGAATTCGGTCTTGCCGTTCTTGCGTCCGATCTCATACCAGAGCGTGCGAAACAGCCGCGTCCCGTCGGCCCGCTTCCAGCCGAACAAAAGCCGGACAACGGCGCGCTGATCGGGCCGGAGATTGAACGGCTTGCCGGCCCACTCGCCCTCGGTGTGCCGCAGATAGGTTGGAAAAAAATCGCACGCTATTTGCGCGGCGTCTTCGTCGAACCAGGCACCAAGTTCCTCGCCGCCCGGCGGCGGTATTTCCTCAGTGCAGTTGAGATTTGGGAGCGAGAAGTCCGACAGCGGATCCGGGACGGCCGGCGACGGGCTGTTCGCTCGCTGTTTCACCGCCTTCTTTGCCATCGTTGAACATCCCTCCTGGCGGCGGCGCAGTGGCGGAAGACAGCTTTAGTAGCAGATTCTGTCGCGCCTGCGGCGATAGCCCCATCTTGTCTTCCAGCGACTGCAGCCGGCGGTCGAGCCGGTCCTGGACCATGAATTCCGGGTTAAGCCGTTTCAGCTTTCCGTGGTTCGAATTGGTCCAGTAGGTGTGTTTGTTCCTTCGCAGCGACCGGGTGACCTTCCAGTATTCCGCCAAACTATCGCAATAGCGCTCGAACATGTTGCGGTCGGTCGTCTTGATGAAGTTGATCTTTTCCAGCTGCGGTGCGAGCTGCTGCCAGATTTTCTTGCCGCCCGCGGACAGATGCGGCGGTGTCCCGCCAAGCGCCGGCAGATCACGGTCGACCTGCGCGGCAATATCGATCTGGTCCTTTGCCAGCGGCCGCCGGCCGGGATTTCCCTGCGCCTCTTTCAGCGCGTCGGGCTTCGGTTTACGACCAGCCATAAAGATCACCATTGAAAAAAAAGTTTAGCGTATTTCGCGCACACAAAAATGTGCATGGGGGACGGTCTACGCGCGCGAGGTATCTAGCTTAGGCACCCCCTATCCCCCTTTCGGCCGACCGGTCCAGCCGCGTTCGTCAGCGGTCTTGCTTGAATGACAGGACTTGCACAACGCCTGCCAATTCTCGCGGTCCCAGAAGAGGATCAGATCGCCGCCATGCGGTTTGATATGGTCGACTTCGGTTGCCGCCGTCGTGCGATCCTCAGACGCGCACACAACGCAAAGAGGATGGCGGTTTAAAAACGCAGCACGAGCGCGTTGCCATGCACGGCCGTAAAGCCTTTTTGCTGCCGAACCACGCTGCCGGTCGTAAATTCGCCGCCGCTGCCCCCGATGGGCGCCACAGAATGCGACGCCAAGTTCGGTCAGCTTGGGGCAGCCGGGATGGGCACAGGGTGACTTGGGCGCTGTCGGCATCAGATTTACATGGTGTTGGAGCGAACGGCGTTCGCCGGAACGGCTCACGCACCGGACCAGGATTCCCTGTCTCGGTGCTGCCACGTCCACGTCGTATGTTCTTCATTTTTGGCGAACGACGCTTCTGCTTGAAACCGATACTGGTGCGAATCGCCCAAAGATTTCAACCAATATTGTCAGGTTGTCGTCATTGACGGCCTCGACCGCCCCGGAATAGGAACGCAGCGGGCCGTCCATCAACGTCACGATCTCACCCGCCGTGAAGACGGGTACGCCGATCGAGGGGTCGAACACCTCTCCCGCCTTCCGTTCAAGTATTCGCATCAGCAGCGGCGGCAGGCGCAACGGATGTTCGCTGGCCCCGCGCAGCACCGTGGCATAGCCTGGCGTGTTCTGCACAACCGACATCGCATGATCGTCGACCGCCTGGACGAAGACATAGCCCGGCAACATCATTACCTCGACATCGATCATCGGCGAACGGACCAAGCGCCGGGCACGCGGGTTGGCCTTTGCCCGCCGCCGCTCCCGCAGCATTGGCACATAGGAACGTCCGCCGCGCGACTTCAATTCCTTTCGGAACAATCGCATGCGCCCCGGTTCGTATTCGACGACATACCAGTCGGCGTAACAGCTGCAGTCTTGACGGTTACACTTTTCGTTACAGCTCAAGCCCATGATTCAATTAACCTTTCTGCCTATCTGTAACCATGTAACCGATGTAACCGTATATTTTCCCATGCACGCGCGCACGCACGCAGACATATATCGGGGAGTTGCTCGGTTACGTCGTTACATCGTTACGTTCCCGCCGTTTTCCGTTTTCGTTCAAAGCCTTGGCGCGTAACCGGCGGCGTAACCGGCCAGCGCCCGCCCGGTTACAAATCCGTCTCGCCGCCGTACTGGCCGTCATCGGCCCCGCCGTCAGGTCCGGGATCGTCCGGATGGTCCCGCTCGCCGGGCGCAAGCGCGGGCAGGTAGTCTTTCGGCACGAATATTCCCTTGGAGGGAATGCCGTCGATACGGACCGTTTTGGTTTTTACGTGACCGGTCAGCTGCCCAAGCGCACCCGGCCAGGCGTCGTCGCCCCACCGCGTCCCCCGGAAAAGGCGCCGGACACCCTCATGCTGATTGGCGACGACGATCCCCCAGCCGTAATCGCGCTCCACGCCTTCCCGGTCTTTCATTCTGAGGTGGATATACCGCAGGCCGAGCGATTGTATCTGCTGGCGCGCATTGGCGCCGTTGACTTCCATCGCCCGCAGGATTTGCCGCGCCACGGTCGGCTGCGATCCGTCGCGGTTCAGACCGCTCTGGCTGGTCAGCAGGTGATACCAGCATTCCTCGCCTTCGACCGATCCGCTGGTCTCTTCCGCGCCCTCTTCAAGCATCGGTGTCAGCAGGTCTATTTCATCGGACAGCGCGGACGGGTCCGTCGCCCGGTCGGAAACCATCATGTCCCGCGCCGCCAGCAGGGTCGCGACCTGGTCGATCTGGCGCGGCGAACAGCCGGACCGGTCCAGGGCCGAACGCCACGCCGCAAGGTTTTCGAGAAAACGCGGCCAGCCGCCGATCGCCCGCGCCCATAGTGCCGGCGATGCGGCGCGCAGATCGGCCGTCAGTTCGACCGTCGCCTCGCGGCCGCCCGGCCCCTTCTGCGCGCCGGTCAGCTCGCCGAGATGTATCGTCGTAATCCGGGACCGGTCCTGCGGGGCGAGACGCCCCTGCAGGATGGACGCCATCCAGACCGCGCCGGTCATGTGGAAACTCTGCGCCCGCCCGTCGGCAGACCCGCGCTGCACCGATGCGCCCTCGAGGCCCGACATATGCCGGATCAGCTCGATCACCGCCTTGATGCGGTGGCCGGTCGTGTCGCCGGGCTCCGCTTCGTCCAGCAGGATCGCCCGCGCCTCGCCGTTCAGGGATTGCCGCAGCCCGGCCTCGGTATAGTTGTTCGCCGACGGGTTTGCCGCCCCGCCGAGCGCCGCCGTGATTGCGCCGGTCAGCCATGACTTGCCCGAACCGAGCGCCGCCAGGCAGTACATATGCGCTCGCCAGTCGGCGGCCTGACCGAGATAGGATTGCGCGAGAAAGCCGATCGCCATATCGGCGCCCCAGGGCTCGACGAAATTCCAGCGTTCGGCGATCCGCTGCATCAGCCCCGCCGCCTCGTCCGCCGTCGCCGGCGTTGCGGCCGGGCGCGGAATTTTCGGCTGCGCCGCGTAGATCCCCCCGGCCCCGACAAAACCGGCAGGCTGCCACCCGCCCTTTTTCGTCCACACCGCATCGCCGACATGCACCATCGGCGCGTTGTCGACATTCCACACGCCACGGCCGCGGATCGGCGTCGCCGGATCGAACAGCCCCTTTTTCTGGCAGGCGCGCATGATCCAGCGCCGCGCCTTGACGACCGACAGCACGTCCTCGCGCCGGCGTTCGTCGAAATCCGCGAAATGCCGGTAATACCAGGCCATCGACCCATCGGTCAGGCTTTCCAGCCCGTTCGCGTTCATCCGCGAATAGGCGATGTCCCGCAATTCCCCCGCCGGCGACAGAACGTAATAGGTGCCGGCGCGATGACCGACCGGCGCGAACGGGCAATCCGCCGCCGGGTCGCCCGCGTCTTCTCCGCCGCCGCGCCCCCCGTCTCCCGGTTCGTCTTCGAACGCGCCGGGATCGTAGTCCCGCGCCCGCGCCGAAATCGCCGCGGCCACATGGTCGCCGGTCCAGCCCGCCGCCTCGCCGTCGGCCAGATCCCAGCCGTCGACCGACAGCACCGCATCGTCCCCGAAATCGATATCGACAATACGCACCGGCCCGGCATCCTCCGCCATGGCCCTGCGGGCGACCTCGAGCATCGTCTTCCGGCCCGGCTGCTCCTCTGGCGGCTTCACCTGCCCCGCCAGTTCGTGCGCGGCCGGCCAGACCTGCCGGTCGGCATCGGGCCACAGCGTGACGTCGCGCCCTGCCAGCGGCGACCAGTCGGTGTTTCGCGCACCGGCGCCGCCGCCGGGCCAACCGACCACCACATACTGTTCCCCGGCCAAACGGCGGCCGGCATCGCACGCCTTTTCTCCCTCGACGACCAGCACCGGCTTCTCGGGATACTTCGCCAGGCGCGCCAGGCCGTAAATCGGCAGCTTGCCGCCGCCCCCGTCCGAGGGCCGCCGCCGGCACCATTGTTCGGCGCCGTCCGGCTTGCGGCACCACATGACGAACGGCGTTTCCTTTGTCGGCTTGCCCTTGCGCTGAAAATCCCGGCGCAGCACGTACCCGATCAGGTCGCCCGCGGCCGTGTAATAGGGATGCACCGAGGACGGCGCGAATTGTCCCCGGGCGCGCTTCGGGTCGCCCGCCTGTTTCGGATTGAAAATCGGCGGCGACATCTGCCCGGCCGCAAAGAGCGGCGCTTCGGCCGGCGGCGGGACGATCGGCACATAGGCCGCGTAAACATCCTCGACGGACCGGGAAACGTCCGTGTCGGCGCGACGTTCCCGGTCCGCCGGCCGCGCGGCGCTGGCAGGCGGGGAAACGCTGCCGGCCTCCACGCCCAGCGCCGCCGCGATCTCGTCGGCGGCAACTTTCTGCGAAACATTCAGCTGCCCCGCCCGCAGGCTGATCAGGTCGCCGCCGCTGGACGGCGCGCGCGACGGGTTGAAATCCTTCCACGCACCGTCGAAGACCCAGACCCGCAACGACTGCCCGCGCCCGCCGTCGATCGACCCGACCTGGAACATGCCCGGCGACGTCCAGACTCCGTCCGGAAACCAGTCGCCGAGCAGCGACCGCGCCGACTGACGCGCCGCCTCCGCGACCCGCTTGAAATATGTATCGTCGACCGTCATCCCGCGCCCCCGCTCGCATAGCGCGACGGCACCACCGGCACACCGCGTTCCCATTCGAGCGCGTACCCGGCCAATTCGTCGTACAGTCCGCGCGTGTCGCGCTGCTCCGACAGCAGTTTCATGGCGCCCAGCGCCTCGCGCAGCTCGGTGTTTTCCCGCGCCAGCTGGTCGGGCGTCGCGCTCATGCCCCGCCCCCGTCCACAAACCCGACCTCGTTGCCCCAGGCATCCCAGCCCGGCGCCGGATCGCGGGCGAACAGTTCGATCTTTTTCAGCCCGGGAAAATAGCTGTCTATCATGTCCCGGAAATAGGCAGGCTTTTCAGAATGGCGGCCGGGATATTCGACCGGCGTGATCGAATTGACCTGTGTGCCGGGAACCGGACACGGCATGTCGCCGCGGATACCGAGCAGCAGATCCTCGCCCGTATCCCGAAACCAGAAACCGGTCCCGACATGCGGGCCGCCGTCGGCCCGCGTTTTGTACCAGCTGCACTTGGTCCGGTAATCGAATCCCCACGCCGACATCAGGTCGAGCGCCTGCGGTATATGTGTCGGGAAGGTCCACAGGAACAGCGCGCAATTGTCGGCGGCGATCTCGCCCACCGGCAGCGCGATCAGTTCCTCGAGCGTCATGACCGGGTAATACCGGTCGGCGGATTTCTCGCGCCCCTTGTCGGACCGCGTTTCCTGCGTCCAGGCCGGATCGGCATAGATCCCCGCGTATTTGCGCGGCGGCAGCGGCACCGCCTCGGCGATATCGCGATCCGCCGTCGGGACGATCAGCGGCGTCGCACCGGCCGCCGTCGCCTCGGCTTTCTGCAGCCGCCGGTCGCGGCTGTCGCCGCGCGCCAGCAGACCGGCTTCGTTGCGTTCCATGTCCGGGCGGATCCGACCGTCCTCGAGCGCCGCGGCGAACGTGTCGTCGTCGAGACGGGTCAGCTCGTAGAGCGTTCCCCAGCTGGCGGGCAAAAGCGAAACGCGTTGCGCTTTTGTCAACCGTTCGTCGGCGGCGATCTTCATCAGCATCTGCGCCGTGCGTTTCGTGAACGGCAGGTCGCTTTCGATCATCGCCAGGAAATCGCCGTGCGGCAGCGCATCCTTCGCCGCCGCCAGTTCCCGGCCCGTCGCCAGCACCGCCGCGACCGCGCCGCCCCAGCTCTCCCCGATCCGCGCCGCCCAGTGCCGCCGCCCGACCGTATCGCCGCCCGACTTTTTTTCGCTATTTGCTATTTCTTTTATTGACATTTTTTCGCCATTAGCTATATTAAATGCATGTTCGAAATCGCTTACAGCAAAGCCGCCATCAAAACGCTTCGGTCCATCCAGCCGAAGCAGCGCGACAACATCCGCGCGAAGATCGTGGAATTTGCGAAAGACCCGGCAGCGCCGAACAACAACGTCATCGCGCTGAAGGGCCGCCCCGGCGTTCGCATGCGGGTCGGCGATTTTCGGGTGATCATGGTCGTGAACGACCGAACCGTAACAATCGAAGTCGAGGCCGTTGCGCCTCGCGGAAAGGTGTACCGATGACACGTAAAATCAGGGGACTGGGAACCATCGCCAAGAAGCCGAATGCCGCCCGCGAACGCGAGGCGCGCGGACAGCGTCATGCCTATGGCACTTTCCATCACGGCGAATCCGATGCGCCGCAGACCGTGACCGTCGCCGACCGCGAATATGTCTTCGTCGATCGCGGCGAATTCGACGCGTTGCTCGCGATTGCCAACAGCGTCGCCGATGACGGTCTCGACACCGCCGACCGCGCCGCGATTGCCGCCGCCGACGCCGTCCGCGCGGATCCGGACGAAGAATTCATACCCGCCGAATTCGCCGACCGCCTGATCGACGGCGAAAACCCCGTGCGCGTGTGGCGCGACTATCGCGGCATGACCGCCGGCGACCTCGCGGCTGCCGCCGGCATCAGTCAGGGCTACCTGTCCGAGATCGAGACCGGCAAGAAGCCCGGCTCGGTCGACAAGGTAAAGAAAATCGCCGACGCCCTCGGCGTCCGGATCGACGACCTGGTCGGCTGACGACCTCACGCCGGGAACGCCCCGTGCCGGACGCCGTCGAGCAGCGGCAGG
>CAXBCP010000038.1:0-40436 GCA_963974055.1 uncultured Rhodospirillaceae bacterium | reverse complement strand
TCCGGTTTCTGTTTCCGCTCATTGTAGCATTCCCGCCGCTGTCGACCGCCCTAGGCGCTTGCCTCTTTCCGCGATTCCTTCTTGCGGTCGTGCGGGCTGAGCAGGCGCTTGCGCAACCGGACATGCAGCGGCGTTACCTCGACCAGTTCGTCGTCGTCGATATAGGCGATCGCCTCTTCCAGGCGAAGGGTGCGCGGCGTGGTCAGGCGCACGGCTTCGTCGGTGCCGGACGCGCGGACATTGGTCAGCTTCTTGGTCTTGAGCGGATTGACCTCGAGATCGTTGCCCCGGCTGTGTTCGCCGATCACCATGCCCTCGTAGACGGCCGTGCCGGCGCCGATGAACAATTCGCCGCGCTCTTCCAGGTTCCACAGGGCGAAGGGCACGGATTTGCCCGTGCTGTTCGCGATCAGGACGCCGTTGCGGCGGCCCGGAATCGGGCCCTTGTGGTTGTCATAGGAATGATACAGGCGGCTCATAACGCCGGTGCCGCGGGTCTCGTTCAGGAACTGGCCGTGATAGCCGATCAGCCCACGCGACGGCGCCAGGAATGTCAGCCGCGTCTTGCCGCCGCCCGACGGGCGCATGTCTGTCATCTCGCCGCGGCGCACGCCCAGCGCTTCGACGACGGCGCCGACATAGGCTTCGTCGACATCGATCACGACTTCCTCGATCGGCTCTTCGCGCGCGCCGGTTTCCGGGTTTTCCCGGTACAGAACGCGCGGCCGCGAGACCGACAGTTCGAACCCTTCGCGGCGCAGCGTTTCGATCAGCACGCCGAGCTGAAGTTCGCCCCGGCCTTTTACTTCGAAAACGTTTTCATCGTTGGTGCGCTCGATACCGATGGCGACATTGCCTTCGGCTTCGCGCATCAGGCGCGCGGCAAGCAGCCGCGACGTCACCTTGTCGCCGTCATCGCCGGCAAACGGCGAATCGTTGATCGAAAAGCTCATCGACAGGGTCGGCGGATCGACCGGAATCGCCTGGACGGCGGTGCCGGAATCCTGGTCGGCGATGGTATCGGCAACGGTGGCCTGCTTGAGCCCGGCGATCGCGACGATATCGCCGGCGCGCGCTTCGTCGACCGGCACGCGCTCGATACCGCGGAACGCCAGCAGCTTGGTCAGGCGGCCGGTTTCAAGCCGGGTGCCGTCGGCCGAAAGGGCGGCGACAGGCGCATTGACCTTTGCAATGCCGCGCTCGACGCGGCCGGTAAGGACGCGGCCGAGATAGTTGTCGTATTCCAGGATCGTCGCCAGCATGGCGAAGGGCGCATCGGTTTCCGCCTTGGGCGGATCGAAATGGGACGCGATCAGTTCGAACAACGGCTGCAGCGATTCCCGCGGCGCTTCGAGGTCCGCTGCCGCCCAGCCTTCCTTGGCCGACGCGTAGAGCGTCGGGAAATCGAGCTGTTCGTCGGATGCATCGAGCGCTGCGAACAGGTCGAATACTTCTTCCTGGACTTCATAGGCGCGCTGGTCGGGGCGGTCCGCCTTGTTGACGACGACAATGGGTTTCAGCCCCAGCGCCAGCGCCTTCATGGTGACGAACTTGGTTTGCGGCATCGGGCCTTCGGCGGCATCGACCAGCACCAGGGCGCCGTCGACCATCGACAGGATACGTTCGACCTCGCCGCCGAAATCGGCATGGCCGGGGGTGTCGACGATATTGAAGCGGTAATTCTTCCATTCGACGGAGGCGCATTTCGCGAGAATCGTGATGCCGCGCTCGCGCTCCTGGTCGTTGGAATCCATCACGCGTTCCGCGACCCGCTGGTTTTCCCGGAAACTTCCCGATTGCCGCAGAAGCTGGTCGACCAGGGTCGTTTTGCCGTGATCGACATGCGCGATGATCGCGATATTACGTAATTCTGTCACTGTCGGTTTTCCAAAAATAACCGGGCGGGTCACCTGACCCGCCCTTTAATTTGCGTTTCGCCCGCGCTGTATACAACCAAACGGGAAAATTATCCCATCTTTTCCTTCACGAGGGCTGAAAGAGACGTTTCCGGGCGTGCGCCGTAATGGCTGATGACCTCGGCGGCGCAGATCGAGCCTATCCGGCCGGCCACACCGAACTCGAATCCCTGGGTGAGCCCGAAAAGCACGCCGGCGGCGTAAAGATCGCCGGCGCCCGTGGTATCGACGACCTTGCCGACCGGCTCGGCGGCGATTTCGACCACCTCGTCCGCGGTCACGATCACCGACCCTTCGGCACCGCGCGTCACCGCCGCCAGCTCGATCTTGCCGACAAGCTGGCCGACGGCATCGTCGAAAGAATCCGTTTCGTAGAGCGACGTAATTTCGTCGGAATTGGCAAACAGGATGTCGACGTGGCCTTCGACCAGATGCCTGAACGACGCCCGGTGACGGTCGACACAGAACGGATCGGACAGCGACAGCGCAACCTTGCGCCCGGCCGCATGGGCCAGTTCCGCTGCCTTAACGAAGGCTTCCTTGGCTTCGTCGCGGTCGAACAGATATCCCTCGAGATAGGTAATCTTGGCATCGCCGATGGCTTCGGGATCGATATCCTCCGGGCCGAGCATTACGCTGACGCCAAGAAACGTCTGCATCGTACGGTCGGCGTCAGGGGTCACGAAAATCAGGCAACGGGCCGTTGTCGGGCCTTCGGTCGCGGCGCGCAGACGGTAATCGACGCCGGCGGCCTGAATATCGTGGCTGAACACGCCGCCGAGCTGGTCATCGCGCACCTTGCCGATATAGGCGCCCTTGCCGCCGAGCGACGCAATGCCTGCAAGGGTGTTTGCCGCCGAGCCGCCCGAGGTCTCTATACCGGCGCCCATTTCGCTATAGAGCCATTCGGCCTGATCGGCGTCGATCAGGGTCATCGTGCCCTTGTTGAGGTCGAGCCGCTTGATCAGCGCTTCGTCGGCCTGGGAAATAACATCGACGATCGCATTGCCAACGCCGACAACGTCAAACTGGGCGTCTGCCATAATTTGCTCCTGAATATTGGGGTATGTTCGGATTCCGGGGATTTCGGCGCGCAGTATAACGGCGGTGCGCGTCACTGCAAACGAAACTCGCGGGGCCGGGTTCGGCCCCGGTTTTCGCAAAACCGACTCTTGCGCCCGACCGGCCGGTACGGTTAAACAGGCCGCTCGGAACTACGAATGAAAGTCTGCAAAGACCATGTTTTCTGGACTTTTCCTGGCCGTCGAACAGCTTGGCGATCCGCGCATCCGCGGCGTGATTATCCGTGCCGTCGTCATCAGCGCGATCATTTTCGTGCTGCTGATGGTCGCCGCCGGGTGGCTGCTGAGCGGATTGACCGTGTTCGGTATCGGCTGGCTCGACCGGTCGGTGTCGTTTCTCGGCAGCAGCGCCGCCTTCGTGGTCGGGCTTTTCCTGTTCCCGGCTTTTGCCGGGATCATCATATCCTTCATGCTGGAAGAGATCGCAAGCGCCGTCGAGGCGCGGCATTACCCCGACCTGCCGCCGGCACGCGAAGAACCGGTTGTCGAAATGGTCGGCAATGCGGTCCGGTTTACCGCCGTGACCGTGTTCCTGAACCTTCTGGTCTTCATCCTGATCGTGCCGATCATGCTGATCACGATCGTCCTGATACCCTTCATTCCCTTTGTCTTCTACGCGCTCAACGGGTATCTTCTGGGGCGCGAGTATTTTGAATTTGCGGCTGTCCGGCGACTCGACCCGAAAAACGGTCGGACGCTGCGCCGACGGTACAGGATTCGCGTTTTCGTCTGCGGAATCGCGATCGCAGTACTGATGACCATCCCGTTTGTGAACTGGCTGATGCCGGTCGTCGCGGCGGCTTATATGGTCCATGTATTCGAAGGCGTCCGCACCCGTCCGGGGGCCGCATAAACCGAGCGCACCCGGGCTGAACGGCGACTTGACGGGACCACGGACAAAACGGCCGGAGCGGAGAAAACGGCCAGAGCAATTGAAATCTGCTGAAAACCGCCGCTTTGCGGCATATATCGGAAAGACAGTATTATGGCGGACCAGGACGAAACCACGAAGACCGAAGCCCCCGCGGCGTTGCCGTTGAAGGCCGACAATCCCGGCGCCCCGCCGGCTGCGCTGCGCCCCGCAGGGGTTTCGCGCCCCGCGCATGACCTACAGGCCGTGTCCCGCCCGTCGAACCTGAGCAGCCCCGAAGGCAAGAAACTGATCGTCGGGCGCGAGATCGAACTGAACGGCAATATCAGTTCCTGCGACAAGCTTGTCGTCGAAGGCCGGGTCGAAGCCGAGCTTAAGGACTGCCGCCAGATCGAAATCGCCTCGACGGGCACGTTCAAGGGATCGGCGGCTATCGATATGGCTGAAATCAGCGGTAACTTCGAAGGCACGCTGACCGCGCGGGATATCCTGATCGTCCGCTCGACGGGCCGGATCAACGGTACGGTGCGGTTCGGCAAGCTTGAAATCGAGCGCGGCGGCGAGGTTGTCGGCGATATCGGCCTGTATGAAAAGACGGGCGACGCCTGAATCGTCTGCCGCCCGCGCCGAAACCGATTGCTGTCTCACCCGTGAACCGGACAACCCAGATGCGGAACAGCCTGATTGCCGCCCGGAACGGCCTGGTGGCCTGCGTGGCCTGTGCCGTCCTTGCCGCCTGCGCCGGTCAACCGACGGGCCGTACGGTCGCAACGGCCCCGGCACCCCCGGGCAGCCACGCCGACCGGTCGATGGCGTCCCCGCCGGGCGACACTGCGCCCTCGCCCGCCGCAACACCCGCGGTTCCGCCGCCGGCGCCGAAACTGGCGGCCATCGATCCGGCCAGGCTTGTCGGCATGACCGGCACCCGTATTTCGTCGCTGTTTGGCACCCCGGTCTTCGTCCGCCGCGATCCGCCGGGCGAATTCTGGCGCTATCGCGGCGAATCCTGCGTGCTGGAGCTGTTCTTCTATCTCAGGGACGGCGCGCAACGCGTCGACCATATCGAAACCCGGGCCGGCAGCGGCGCGCCGCTTGACCAGGCCGACTGCATCGCGTCGCTGCGCAAGCGCCCGGCGAAGGGCTGACGGGACCGACCACAGGCGTCAGGAGCGGTCTCCGGGCTCTATCCGGTCGCGCGGCGGATCGACTTCTTCGAAATCGCCGTCGATCACCGGCCCTCCCCCGGGCCCTGTCGGATTTCGGGGATTGCTGCCGGAAGAACCGCCGGCGCTGCCGAATCCCCCCGCCGAGACCGAAATATTGCCGTTGCGGACCATCCAGCGCCAGATCGCGGCCCCTGCAAAACGCCTGAAAACAGGCACGAACAGCAGGAATCCCAGCGCATCGGTGAAAAACCCGGGGGTAAGCAACATGACACCGGCCACCAGCAGGCACAGCCCGTCGAAGACTTCCTGGACGGGCAATTCGTTGCGGGCGGCGCTTTCCTGAACCCGGCGGAGAACGGCAAGACCCTGCAGGCGCAGAAGCGTCGTGCCCGCAAAGGCGGTCACGATCACGATAGCGATCGTCGGCCACAGCCCGATCCAGCCGCCGATCTCTATAAAAAGGGCGATTTCTATGACTGGAACGGCAATAAAGATTGCCAGCAAAAGGATTGCCATGCTTGCGATTTCCCGGTGGACGTCCTATGTACACAAGGGTACGGGACGTGCGCGACGGCCTGAAATTATGTTGGTCCCGCCGACGCGACACGATAACGAACAATGTGGTAATGCACAGGATATAATCAACGTAGGCGCATGCGTCCATCCGCCCCGCCCTGGATGGACCCGATCAGACGCCGAACAGCCTCCCCCGCCGGGGAAAAACAGAGCGCCCCGGGACGGGCGCCGGAAAGCAAATCGATGGGTGACGGGTTTCAGTTTCTCGACATTATACTTTTCGCAATGGTCGCGGCGTTCCTTGTGCTGCGTCTGCGCAGCGTGCTCGGTAAGAAAACCGGCCACCAGGAACCCCGCCAGGACCCGGTTTCGCGGCGCGGAAAAGATGCGGAAAATGACGGAAACGTTGTCGAACTGCCGCGCAACCAGGACGCTGCGGATGCCCGTGCGGCCGAAGCCGATCCGTTCGAATCCCTTGACCCCAACGATCCGCTGGCGGCCGGCATCACCCAGATCCGTATTGCGGATAACAGTTTCAATCCCGGCGAATTCGCCGGCGGCGCGCGCGGCGCGTTTGAGATGATCGTCCAGGCGTTCGCCGCCGGCGATGCCGACACGCTGAAGAATCTTCTGGCCGACGATGTTTTCGAAAACTTCAACGACGCCATCGAAGCACGCAAGAAAGCGGACGAAACCCTTGAAACGACGATCATCGGCATCAAATCCGCCGATATCATCGAAGCCGGGATGGACGGCACGAATGCCGCCGTCACCGTGAAATTCGTCACCGAACAGGTGAACGTAACCCGCGATTCCGAAAACCGCGTCGTCGACGGCGACCCGAACCAGGTCACGACCATTACGGATATCTGGACGTTTTCGCGCGACACGAAATCGCGCGACCCGAACTGGTTCCTTGTCGAGACCCGGAGCCAGAACTAACCCCCATTCCGCGGCCTGACCGAATGACCCTCCGCCCGTCCCCGCTGAAGACCCTGTTCCGGCCTTCGGCGAGACTGTTTGCGGCGGTCTGTGCGCTCGCTGCCGCTGCCTGCACCCAGGGCGGCCCCGACGGGCCGGGAGAGGCCGAAGACCGGCCGGTTTTCCGCAATGTCCCCTATTCGGACCTGCCGGGCTGGCAATCCGACGACCATGCGGCGGCGCTCGGCGTGCTGCTGCGGTCCTGCCCGCCGCTGGAAAAGCGCGGCATCGCCGGCTTCGGGTCGGCCGCAATCTGGCGGCCCGTCTGCGCCGAGGCCCGCGCCGTGCAGCCCGGCGACCGCATCGCCGCCCGGGCGTTTTTCGAACGCAATTTCCGACCGGCCGCGGTATCGGGGCGCGACGGTGCCGAGGGGCTGATCACCGGGTATTTCGAACCGGAACTGCGCGGCGCGCGCCAACGCGACGGCAGGTTCGCAGTACCGCTGCATGTCCGCCCGCCGGACCTCGTATCGGTTGATCTCGCCCGGTTCGGCGACGAATACAAGGGCAAGCGGATCGCGGGGCGGGTGGTTCAGGGGCGGCTGATCCCCTATCACAACCGCCATCAGATCGAACGCGGCGCGCTGCGCGGCAGGAAGCTCGAACTGGTCTGGGTCGACAGCGCCGCCGACGCGTTTTTCCTGCACATCCAGGGGTCCGGGCGCATACGCCTGCGCGACGGATCGGTGCTGCGGGTCGGCTATGCCGGAACCAACGGCCACCCCTACACGGCGATCGGCCGCGACCTGATCGCGCGCGGCGCAATTCTCCGCGAAAAGATGTCGATGCAGGCCATCCGAGACTGGATGAGCGCCAACCCCGCCGAGGGCGCAGCGCTGATGCGGACCAATAAATCCTACATCTTTTTCCGCGAACTGACCGGGCCGGGACCGCTTGGCGCACAGGGCGTCGCCCTGACGCCGGAACGGAGCATCGCCGTCGACCGGTCCGCGCTGCCCCTCGGTCTGCCGGTATGGCTCGACACCACCCTGCCGGACGGCGCGGCGACGCCTTACCGCCGCCTGATGGTCGCCCAGGATACCGGCGGCGCGATAAAGGGAGCCGTCCGCGCCGACGTGTTCTGGGGGCCGGGCGCGCGCGCCGCCCGCATGGCCGGCGCCATGAAATCGCCGGGCCGATACTGGTTTCTGATCCCCCGTCTCGCCAAAACACCTGTTCCCCCGGGCAGCTAGGCCCGCCGATGAAAGTCATCGCCGCCGTCCTGTTCTGTCTGATCCTGCCGGGACGCCTGGCGGCGGACGAAATTCCGGTCCGCGCCTTCGGCGTGATCCTGTCCCATGACGAACCGGATCTGGAAGACGTGGGCCGCCTGCGCTTTCGCGGCGGGCTCGACCTGCGATCCGGCGCTTCCCGTTTCGGCGGCCTGTCGGGGCTCGATATTTCCGCAGACGGCACCCGGCTGACGGCCATCGGCGACCGCGCGGTCTGGTTCAGCGCCCGCCTCGGCTACGACGACGACGGCCGCCTCGCCGGTATTTCCGACACAAGGCTGTTGCCGGTTCGGGGGCCGGATGGCCGGCCGCTGGCCGGCAGAAAACTGACGGATTCGGAATCAATCGCACGCCTGACCGACGGCTCGATGGTGGTCGGATTCGAGCAATTCCACCGCCTGCGCCGTTTCACGGGAATCGGCGCGCCGGCACAACGCCTGGGCGCACCCCCGGCGCTGGGCGCATCGCCGCGCAATGGCGGCGCAGAGTCGGTAACGCGGCTTTGGGGAAACCAGTTGCTGGTATTGTCGGAACGGCTGGAGACGCAGCCCGGCATCGCCGCCGGCTGGATCGGCGCGGGCCAGGACTGGCGGCCCGTCGGCTTTCGCCGGCAGGGGATATTCCGCCCCGTCGGCGCAGCAACCCGAGACGATGACGGCGCCGTATTCATCCTGGAGCGCCGCTTCACCGCGATCGGCGGCATCGCCAGCCGGATCAGTTTCCTGCCGGGCGGAAAAATTTTCCCCGGCGGGGTTTTCGAGGGCACGGAACTGGGCGAACTGTCGGCGCCGCTGGTCGCCGATAATTTCGAAGGCATCGCGGTGCGCCGGGCAAAATCCGGCGAAACGCTGATCTATATCGTCTCGGACGACAATTTCCACGACCTTCAACGCACGCTGCTGCTGATGTTCTCCCTTGCGGAGTAAGGAGGCACGGGCCATTTTGGCCCGATGAAGACAGCCGGACATGCTCCATGACGGATACGACCGCCGCCGCCCCCAGGGTCGGCCTGTTCGCCACCTGTCTGGTCGATCTGTACCGCCCCTCGGTCGGATTCGCGACCGCGAAACTGCTCGAAGCGTCGGGCTGCGTCGTCGACGTGCCGCCCCGGCAGGTCTGCTGCGGCCAGCCCGCCTACAATGCCGGCGACCGCAACAGCGCCGCAGTCATCGCCCGCCAGACGGTCGATACGTTTGAGGCATTCGATTATATCGTCGCCCCGTCGGGGTCCTGCGCCGGCATGCTGCGCCACCATTACCCCGACCTGCTGGCCGACGACGACGCCTATGCCGCCCGCGCCCGGGCGATGGCCGCCAAAACCTGGGAGCTGGTCTCGTTCCTGGTCGATGTCCGCGGCTGGACCGGCCCGGCGGCGGGCTGGCACGGCACGGCGACCTATCACGATGCCTGTTCCGGCCTCCGCGAACTTGGCGTACGTGACCAGCCGCGCGAATTGCTGTCCTGCATAGACGGGCTCGAACTGCGCGAACTGGACGCGCCCGATGTGTGCTGCGGCTTCGGCGGTACGTTCTGCGTGAAATATCCCGAGGTATCCGGGGCAATGGTCGACAACAAGGCCGACGATATCGTGAAGACCGGGGCGACGACGGTGCTGGCCGGCGATATCGGCTGCCTGATGAATATCGCCGGCCGCCTGTCGCGGCGCGGCGACGCAGTGGAAGCGCGCCACATCGCCGAGGTGCTGGCCGGCATGACGGACGGCCCTGCCATCGGCGGAGCCCCAAAGCCGTGACCGCCCACCAGACCAGCCTGGACTTTTCGCGGAACGCCGCGCGCGCGCAGGCCGATGCCGATCTGCAGTCGGCGCTCGAAAAACTGCAGCGCGACACGCGGCTGGCCCGGCCGGTGATCACCGGCCGGCTGCCCGAATTCGAAGCCCTGCGCGACCGCGCCGTCGAGATCAAGAACCACACGCTCGCCCATCTCGGCCATTATCTCGAGGCGTTCGAAGCGAATGTCGTCGCGGCGGGGGGTAACGTCCACTGGTGCGAAGATGCTGCCGGCGCGCGCGAGACGATCCTGAAAATCTGCCGCGATGCGGGCGCCCGGACCGTCGGCAAGGGCAAGTCGATGGTGTCGGAGGAAATCGCGCTTAACGACTACCTCATCGCCAACGGGCTGGAGGTCGTGGAAACCGATCTCGGGGAATATATCCTGCAGCTGCGCGAGGAAACGCCGAGCCACGTGGTAATGCCGGCGATCCACCTGAAAAAGGAACAGATCGCGACGACATTCCGCGATCATCATACCGAGCTCGACCCCGCCCGGCCGCTGGACGAACCGGGCGACATGACGGAGGAAGCGCGCATAAAGCTGCGCGAGAAATTCCTCGCCGCCGATATCGGCATCACCGGCGCCAACATGCTGATCGCCGAAACCGGATCCATCGTCGTGGTCACGAACGAAGGCAATGGCGACCTGACCCAGACCCTGCCGCGCGTCCATATCGTCATCGCCGCCATCGAAAAGGTGGTGCCGCGCATCGACGATGCGCTGTCGATCCTGCGCATCCTCGCGCGGTCGGCGACCGGCCAGGAAATCACCTGCTACACCACCTTCGCCACCGGGCCGAAACGCCGGGACGACCTGGACGGGCCCGAGGAATTTCACCTGATCCTGCTCGATAACGGGCGCACGAAACTGCTGGACGGCGAATTCCGCGACGTTCTGCGCTGCATCCGCTGCGGCGCCTGCCAGTCGGCCTGTCCGGTCTACGGCGCGGTCGGCGGGCATGCCTATGGCGGGGTCTATGGCGGGCCGATCGGCGCGGTGCTGACCCCGGCGCTGGACGGAATCGACCGGGCCTGGCCGCTGCCGGAAGCATCGTCGTTCTGCGGCAGTTGCGAAGCGGTCTGCCCAATGCGGATTCCGTTGCCCGGGTTGATGCGCCGCTGGCGCGACGTCGCACATACCCGGAAACTGAACAAGCCCGGCGCGCGCCGCGGACTGGCCCTGTGGGCGTGGGCGGTGCGGCGGCCGATGCTGTACCGGTTCGGCGCGCGGCTCGCGATCGCAGCCCTCGGCACGTTCGGCAGGCGGCGGGGATATCTGCGCATGGTCCTGTTCGCGGGGGGGTGGACCGCATCCCGCGACCTGCCCGCACCCGAAGGCGGCACGTTTATCGACCGCTGGCAGAAAGAACGGCGCGGGAAAGAAAGCGCATGACCGCCCGCGACAACATTCTTGGCCGCATCCGCGCCGCCGCCGGACGCCCGGCGGACAGCGGCGCGCCGCCGCCGGCCTATGCCGGCACACCCCTGATCCCCGCCCGGGCAACCGGCACGCGCGCCGAACTGACCGCAAGGTTTATCGCCATGGCGACGGAAGCCGCCGTCACCATCGACCGAGTGGACGTACCGGGCGATGTCGGTGCCGCGATTGCCGCCTGGCTAACCGCGGAAGGGCTGGGGCGCGACCTCGTGGTCGCCCCGGACCCGGCGCTGGATGTCTGCGGCCTGAATGACGGCCACGGCTTCACGATCCGGCGTGGCGCAGCCACCGGCGGCGACCGGATTTCCGTCACCCCGGCACGGGCCGGCATCGCCGAGACCGGATCGCTGATGGTCACCGCCGGACCCGGCACGCCCTATACCCTGAATTTTCTGCCGGAAACCCATATCGCCGTCCTGCATGCCGACCGCATCGTGGGCGGCTACGAAGACGCCTGGGCAACGATACGGCCCAATGGCGAGACGGGAGCCGCGCTGCCGCGCACCGTCACCCTGATCACCGGCCCGTCGCGGTCATCGGATATCGAACGCACGGTCACCATCGGCGTTCATGGCCCGAAACGGCTGCATATCGTGCTTATTGGAAAAGCCGATGGCGAAGACACCTGACGACGGCAAAAGGCAAAAGCGCGCCGCCCGGCCCACGCTGGACGAGGCGGCGCTGTTCCGCGCCGCGATGGCCGACGCCAAACCGATCGAACGCCGCAACCCCGTCGCCACCGATCCGGATGCCAGGAACACGGGCGCCGGAGAAACGGCGCGGCCCGCCCCCAGGCCCGTAAAGACAGGGCGGGCTCCGCTGCCGCCACCGGTCGCCGCCCCGCACACCCCGCCAAAGCCGGTTCTGGAAGCCGGTAAACCGGCCGATTTGGACCGCCGGACGATGGACAAGCTGCGCAAGGGCAGGATGCGCCCGGAAGGCCGCCTCGACCTGCACGGCATGACCGCCGGTCGCGCGCTGGACGCGCTGAACGGATTTCTCGCCGACGCGCAGAGGTCGGGCAAACGCTGCGTGCTGGTGATTACCGGCAAGGGATCGATGAAAGACGGCGGCGGCGTGATCCGCCGCGAATTGCCGTCCTGGTTGAACGCGCCCGGCAACCGTGCCCGGGTGCTCGGATTCGCGGGCGCCCAGCCCGCCGATGGCGGCGGCGGCGCGTTTTACGTGCTGCTCAAACGGCGGCGGATATAACCGCGCGGGTCTACAGAATAAACTTGGACAGGTCGGTATCCTTCGCCAGGTCGGCGACGGTTTCGCGGACGTAATCCGCATCGATCGACAGGGTCTCGCCGGCCCGGTCGGACGCGGTGAACGACACGTCTTCGAGCAGGCGTTCCATCACCGTCTGCAGACGCCTCGCGCCGATATTTTCCACCGAGCGGTTGACCTCCGCCGCGAGGCTCGCCAGCGCGTCTATCGCGTCGTCGGTGAACTCCAGGGTCATCCCCTCGGTACCCATCAGGGCAGTGTACTGGCGGATCAGGTTGGCTTCGGGTTCGGTCAGGATGCGGCGCAAATCGGCCTCGTCCAGCGCTTTCAGCTCCACCCGGATCGGCAGGCGGCCCTGAAGTTCGGGCAGCAGGTCCGACGGTTTCGACAGGTGAAAGGCGCCCGACGCGATAAACAGCACATGATCGGTCTTTACCGTGCCGTGCTTGGTCGCGACGGTCGTGCCTTCGATCAGCGGCAGCAGGTCGCGCTGAACGCCTTCGCGGCTGACATCGGCGCCGGCGCGGCCGTCGGAGCGCACGCAGATCTTGTCGATTTCGTCCAGGAAGACGATGCCGTTCTGTTCGACCGCGTCGATGGCGGTGCGCACCACGGTGTCGTCATCGAGCAGGTTGTCGCTTTCCTCGGCGACCAGAACGTCATAGCTGTCCACCACGGTCATCTTCTTCGGCTTGGACTGGCCGCCGAACGCCTTGCCCATGATATCGTTGAGATTGATCATGCCCATCTGCGCGCCGGGCATGCCGGGAACTTCGAGCGTCGGCATGCCGCTGCCGGAATCTTGGACGTCGATTTCGATCTCGCGATCGTCCAGTTCGCCCTGGCGCAGCATGGTACGGAATTTCTGACGCGTATCGGCGCTGGCGTTTTCGCCGACCAGCGCGTCGAGCACGCGTTCCTCGGCGGCGATTTCGGCCTTGGCGACAACTTCCTTGCGCAGGCGGTCGCGGGTCATGTGGATGGCGATTTCGACCAGGTCGCGGATGATCGATTCCACGTCGCGGCCGACATAGCCGACCTCGGTGAACTTGGTCGCTTCGACCTTCATGAACGGCGCATCCGCCAGCCGCGCCAGGCGGCGGGCGATTTCGGTCTTGCCGACCCCGGTCGGGCCGATCATCAGGATGTTCTTGGGCAGGACTTCTTCGCGCAGATCGTCGCCGAGCTGCTGGCGCCGCCAGCGGTTGCGCAGCGCAATGGCGACGGCGCGCTTGGCGTCGTTCTGGCCGACGATATAACGATCGAGTTCGGAAACGATTTCACGGGGCGAAAAATTGGTCACGTATTACAGGCTTTCGATTACGACGTTTTCATTTGTGTAGATGCAGATATCGGCGGCGATCTTCATGGCGCGTTTCGCGATCTCTTCCGCTTCGAGCCCGTCCTGATCGAACAGGCCGCGGGCGGCGGCGAGCGCGAACGGTCCGCCCGATCCAATGCCGATAATCCCGTCTTCGGGTTCGAGCACATCGCCGGTGCCGGTCAGCACCAGCGAGACGTCCTTGTCGGCGACCGCCATCATCGCTTCGAGCCGACGCAGGTAGCGGTCGGTCCGCCAGTCCTTGGCAAGCTCCACACAGGCGCGGGTCAGCTGGCCCGGATGCTGTTCGAGCTTGGCTTCGAGCCGTTCGAACAAGGTGAACGCGTCTGCCGTCGCGCCGGCGAAACCGGCAATCACGCCGCCGTCGCCCAGCGGGCGCACCTTGCGCGCGTTGGATTTCATGACCGTGTTGCCGAACGTCACCTGGCCGTCGCCGGCGACGACGACCTTGCCGTTCTTGCGGACCGACAGGATCGTGGTGCCGTGCCAGGTCGGGATATCGTTATCTGCCATATTTCTCCGGAAGGGCGCGGCAATCCGCGCCGGATGATTCGGGAACGTCGAGTCCCTAAGATGAGGGTTTGGCGGGTATCGTCAAGGGCCGGAATCGGCCCGATGCCGCGAATGGCGGTTATTCTACCAGTATTCTGAACCGAAACGGGGAATTCGGCTTGCCGGCCACGAGCACGCTTTCGCCGGTCATCAGCGGCGCGGTGCGCGGACGTCCTTCGCCGCCGAGGGTCAGGCCGTTGACCGTAGTGCCGTGATAACTGCCGAAATCGCGGACGACCAGCGCGCCGTCTTCTTCCTCGATCGAAAAATGCCGCCGCGACAGATTGAAGGGGCGCGAATCCGGGAGCGCAAGGTTGATGTCGGTATAGGTATCCTTGCCCTCGCCGGACGCGGTGCGTCCGATCCGGAACGGCAGATCCGGAATCTCGATCTCGTCGGTGCCCAGGGCCGACCGCAGGCGCTTGCTGTCGACGAACAGACGAACGCCGGCGCCGCCGGTCGTCGCGGCCGCCGGAGCGGCAGGCCAGGAATCGGGGGCCGCGCCGCCGTTAACCCGGGCCATACCGTTCATGGAATCGGCCACCAGGTCGAAAACCGGCGCGAAGACCGGCGATAACAGGGTCGGCTGCAAGGTCAGGATGGCGAGAAATTCGTTGCGGCGGAGATACGCGACCGTAACCGGCCCGACGGCGACGGCGTCGGTCGTCCGCGTATCGCCGGTCAGAAAACCGTCGCCGCCGAACACGTCTCCGCCGCCGCAGACTGCGGCGGAACCGCCGCCATTGCCGCCGCCCTGCAGCCGCACTTCGCCCGACTCGATACGAAAAACGCCGTCGGCAGGATCGCCCACCCTGAAAATATACTCGCCATCGGAGAATTGCCGGTCGGTCATTCGCGCTACGCCTGCTCTGTTGCCATCTACTACAAACACCCGAATTACGCGAATAATCCGCGGATAGTTCCATTTTTTACGTATATCGGGTCCCCGGATCAACCGGGCATCGACCGGGGACAAACGGGCGGCAAGGACCGGCAGCCCGTCGCAACGTCGCGCCCGCTGCCCCCTGCGAAACCGGTATCGTGCTGGCGCCCGCGCCGCGTTCCTGATAAAAGACGCCCGATTCCGGCGCATTCCATCGCGATGCGACGCGCGCAGTTTCCGCCGCGTCGTTCCGCGGTCGGCCTGCGCCCGCTTACACATCAGGTAACCAGCCATGCGCGAAGCCAAAGTCGCCAGAAAAACCACCGAAACCGACATCGAAGTGTCGGTGAACGTCGACGGCACCGGTAAATACGATATCGAAACCGGTATCGGGTTTCTCAACCACATGCTCGAAATTTTTTCGCGCCACGGGCTGATGGACCTGACGGTCCGCGCCAAGGGCGATCTGCATATCGATTTTCACCACACGACCGAGGACACCGGTATCGCCATCGGCGAGGCCGTGCACAAGGCGCTCGGCGATCGCCGCGGCATTCGCCGCTATGCGAGCGCGATGATCCCGATGGACGAAACGCTGAGCCGCGTGTCGATCGACGTGTCGGACCGCCCCTATCTGATCTGGAAGGTGAATTTCACGAAGCCGAAGCTCGGCGAGATGGATACCGAACTGTTCAAGGAATGGTTCCAGGCCTTCGCCCAGAACGCCCGGATAACGCTGCACGTCGAGAATCTATACGGCGAGAACAACCACCATATCGTCGAAAGCTGTTTCAAGGCGCTGGCCCGGGCATTGCGCGACGCCATGGAAACCGACCCGCGGGCGGCGGATTCGATCCCGTCGACCAAGGGCACGCTCGGCGGCTGAACGGAAAACGACACATGCGCGTCTTCACCATACACCTGCGCCGAACGGCCCTGAGCCCCGATCGCGACGCCGTGCTGATCAAGGAAGGGTTCTGCTGGCCCGCCTTTTTCTTCGGCCCGTTCTGGGCGCTGTGTCACCGGATGTGGTTCGTGTTCCTGGGAATCTGCGCGGTGATGATCCTGATGGCGGTGGCGGAATCCGCGTTGCATGTCGATCCGGTAAGTTACGGCGCGGTGTCGCTGGGCATATCCGTGCTGATCGGGTTCAGCGGCAATGACTGGCGACGGACGGCGCTGGCCGCCCGCGGCTGGGAGATGCGCGGCCTGTCCGCGGCGGCGGATACCGATACCGCCTTCCGGCGGTTTCTCGACCTGCACCCGGAAGCGCTCGACAACCGCGCGCCGGCCCACACGGCGTCCCCGGCGGGCGCTTCGCACACATCCGGATTCTGACGCCGGAAGACTGACGGAAAGTTCGGTACATTCGATGGAAACCGTTGTTATCGATTACGGATCGGGCAACCTCCGGTCGGCCGCGAAGGCGCTGGAACGCGCCGCCCGCGAGACCAGCACGGACACCGTTGTCACGGTCACCGGCGACGCAGCGGCGCTCGACCGGGCCGACCGCATCGTGCTGCCCGGCGTCGGCGCCTTCGGCGACTGCGCCGCGGGACTGCGCGCCCTGCCCGGCATGATCGCGGCCCTGGAGCGGAACGTGCGCGAAGACGCCAAGCCGTTTCTCGGCATCTGCGTCGGCATGCAGCTGATGGCGGATCGCGGCATCGAACACGGCACCCATGACGGCCTGGGGTGGATTCCGGGCGAAGTCCGCCCGCTGGCCCCGTCGGACCCGGACCTGAAAATTCCGCATATGGGCTGGAACGTGGTGACGCCGGCGCCGCACCGGTCCCACCCGATGCTCGCCGGATTTGCCGGCGGCGCACATGCCTATTTCGTGCACAGCTATGCCGTTGTCTGCAAAAATGCGGACCATGTTCTGGCGACCGCCGATTACGGCGGGCCGTTTGCCGCGATGATCGGACGTGGCAACATGATCGGGACGCAGTTTCACCCGGAAAAAAGCCAGGCGGCGGGATTGCGCCTGCTCGGCGATTTTCTGAAATGGAACGGAAAGGAACGCTGATGGCCGAAGTTAAAACCGCCGTCGAGCCGCTTGAAGAGGTTTCCGACGAAGATCTGGAAGACCTGTGCGACGCCGCCGAATCCGCGATCCTCGACGGCGGCGGTTTCGGCTGGCTGAAACCGCCGCCGCGCGCCGTGCTCGGCCGGTATTTCAGGGGCGTGGTGCTGGTGCCGGAACGTCATCTTTTCGTCGGCCGGCTGGACGGGCGCATCGCCGCCGCGGTCCAGCTGCAGGAACCGCCGCGCAATAACGAGGCGCAGGCCCATTCCGCCACCCTGACCACGCTGTTCGTCGCCCCCTGGGCGCGCGGACACGGAATTTCCCCGCGGCTGGTGCAGGCGGTGGAAAAACAGGCAGTGGAGCTGGGCTACCTGGTTCTCGACCTCGACCTGCGCGCCACCCAGGATGTCGCAATTCATCTGTACGAAAGCCAGGGCTTCCAGCGCTGGGGCACGAACCCGGCCTATGCTCTGGTCGATGGCGATCTGGTCCCGGGCTATTACTATTCGAAACAGCTTCGCAAGCTGCACAAGACCCCGAAGAAAAAGAGCGGAAAGAAACCGGCGAAATGATTCTGTTTCCGGCAATCGACCTGAAAGACGGCGCCTGCGTAAGACTGGTCCGCGGCGAAATGGACCAGGCCACGACCTTCAACGACAACCCCGGCGCCCAGGCGCGCGATTTCGCAGAAGCCGGGTTCGACTGGATTCACATCGTCGACCTGAACGGCGCCTTCGCCGGCGCGCCGGTCAATTCGGATGCGGTCGCCGCCATCGTCGGTGCGGTCGACCTGCCGGTCCAGCTCGGCGGCGGCATCCGCGACATGGCGACGATCGAACACTGGCTCGGCGCAGGCGTGCAACGGGTGATTCTCGGCACGGCGGCGATCAAGGACCCGGATCTCGTACGCGCCGCCTGCGACCGGTTCCCGGGACGCATCGTCGTCGGCATCGATGCCCGCGGCGGCCGCGTCGCCGTTGAAGGCTGGGCCGAAACGTCGGACGTGCGGGCGCTCGACCTCGCGATGCGGTTCGAGAACGACGGCGTCGCGGCCATCGTCTATACCGATATCGACCGCGACGGCGCGATGCAGGGCGTGAATGTCGAAGCAACCGTCGACCTCGCCTTTGCGTTGACCACGCCGGTGATCGCATCGGGCGGCGTGCGCGGGATGGCCGATCTCCGCGAACTCAAAGCCCGGGAAGATGCCGGGATCGAAGGCGTTATTTCCGGGCGCGCGATCTATGACGGCCGCCTCGACGCCGCCGAGGCACTGGCGTTTCTGAAGGACTGAAGACGACCGCGGCGGCTTTCCGCCGAATTGGGAGAAAGATCAAATTGCTCAAGGCCCGTATCATACCCTGCCTCGACGTGAAGGACGGCCGTGTCGTCAAGGGCATCAATTTCGTCGACCTGGTCGATGCGGGCGACCCGGTCGAACAGGCGAAGTTCTATGACAGCCAGGGCGCGGACGAGCTCACGTTTCTCGACATCACGGCGAGCCACGAAAACCGCGATACCATCTTCGACGTCGTCAACCGCACCGCCGAACAGTGCTTCATGCCGCTGACCGTCGGCGGCGGCGTGCGACAGGTGGAGGACATCCGCAAGCTGCTCCTGGCCGGCGCCGACAAGGTATCGATCAACACCGCCGCCGTGCACCGCCCGGAATTCGTCGGCGAGGCGGCGGAAAAATTCGGCGCGCAATGCATCGTCGTCGCCATCGACGCGAAATCGACCGGGCCGGGAAAATGGGAAATCTTCACCCATGGCGGGCGCGAGCCGACCGGCATCGACGCCATCGACTGGGCAAAGCGGATGGCCGCGCTCGGCGCCGGGGAAATCCTGCTGACATCGATGGACCGCGACGGCACGCGCCAGGGATTCGATATCGACCTGACCCGCACCCTGTCCGACGCCGTGACCGTACCGGTGATCGCGTCCGGCGGGGTCGGCACGCTGGATCACATGGTGGCGGGCATCCGCGACGGCCATGCCAGCGCCGTGCTGGCGGCATCGATCTTCCACTTCGGCGAATTCACGATTCCCGAAACCAAGGCCTATATGGCGGACGCGGGAATCGCCGTGCGGCCGGTCGAGGAATGACACGCCCCGTGACAGTGCCGCAACAATCTGATATCGCGAAGCCATGACCGGATCCGAAAACACCGACCGCGTGCTCGACCGCCTCTATGCCGTGATCGCCAGCCGCCAGGGCGGCGACGCCGACACGTCCTATACGACGAAGCTGTTTGCAAAGGGCACTGACAAGATCGCGCAGAAGCTGGGCGAGGAAGCGGTGGAGACCGTGATCGCCGCGGTGACGAAAGACCGCGACGGCACGATCGGCGAAAGCGCCGACCTGATCTATCACCTGCTGGTGCTGTGGGCCGATGCCGGCATCCGCCCCGAAGACGTGCTGGCCGAACTGGAACGCCGCGAAGGCACGTCCGGCATCGCGGAGAAAGCGGCGCGGAAGACCTGAGATTACGGTGCCGGGACGGGGAACGGGCTGGAACGGAGGGAAATATCATGAGCTACGACGACCAGAACATATTCGCCAAAATCCTGCGCGGCGAAATTCCCTGCACGAAAGTGCACGAGACCGAGCATTCCCTGTCCTTCCAGGACATCAACCCGCAGGCAAAGGTCCACGTGCTGGTGATCCCCCGGGGGCCTTACGTGTCATGGGACGATTTTTCCGCCCGGGCTCCCGCTGCCGAACAGGCCGATTTCGTTGCCGCCATCGGCGCCACCGCGCGGGCGCTGGGGGTCGACGGGACCGGATACCGCGTGCTCGCCAATCACGGCCGCGATTCCCACCAGGAAGTACCGCACCTGCACGTGCATATCCTCGCCGGCCAGCCGCTCGGCCCGATGCTCGAAGGCGGCGACCTGCCGCCGAATACCGCCTACGTGCGGACGTAGGGCCAGCGGCAAGAGACCGGGGGCGGTTACCGCCCCGGCGCGACCCGCCGGTATCCCAGCGCCTCCGCGATATGTACCCGCCGCACCTGCGCCGATCCGTCCAGGTCGGCGATGGTGCGGGCGACGCGGCGGATGCGGTGCCAGCCGCGGGCCGACAGATGCAGGCGCTCGGCGGCGTCGGTCAGCAGTTTTGCGCCCTCGGCATCGGGCGTGGCGACCGCATCGAGCAGTTCACCGTCGGCATGGGCGTTGACGGTAATGCCCGCGGTATCGCGTGAGACCAGGTTTTCGAATCTTTCCGCCTGGACGGCGCGCGCGGCGGCGACCCGGGCGGCAACCTCCGCCGTGCCCTCCGCCGGGGCGGGCAGGGCAAGGTCGGCCGGCTTCACCGCCGGCACATCGACATGGAGATCGAT
The DNA here is from genome assembly GCA_963974055.1 of uncultured Rhodospirillaceae bacterium. Lineage (GTDB taxonomy): Bacteria > Pseudomonadota > Alphaproteobacteria > MPNO01 > UBA830 > CAXBCP01. Next base: position 20,061 of record CAXBCP010000038.1, on the reverse strand, counting down.
GCGGTCGAACAGCGGCCCTGAGATCTTCGACTGGTAATCGGCGGCGCAGCGCGGCACCCGGGCGCAGGCCAGTGCCGGGTCGTCCAGGTAGCCGCATTTGCACGGGTTCATCGCGGCGACCAGCTGGAACCGCGCCGGATAGGTGACATGGGCATTGGCGCGGGCCACGACCGCGCGTCCGGATTCGAGCGGCTGGCGCAGGGCTTCGAGACTGCGGCGGTCGAATTCCGGCAGTTCGTCCAGGAACAGCACGCCGTGATGGGCGAGGGACGCTTCGCCGGGCCGGGCGCGCGCGCCGCCGCCGATCAGCGCCGGCAGGGTCGCCGAATGGTGCGGGTCGCGAAAGGCGCGGCGCATCAGCAGACGGCCGCCGTCGAGCCGGCCGGCGACCGAATGGATCATCGACACTTCGAGCGCTTCCGCCGGGGTCAGCGGCGGCAGCAGGCCGGGCAGGCGGGCCGCCAGCATCGACTTTCCGGAACCGGGCGGGCCCATCATCAGCAGATTGTGGCCGCCGGCCGCCGAAATTTCCAGTGCGCGGCGGGCGCTTTCCTGGCCCTTCACGTCGCGCAGATCGGGAATCGGCGTATCGTCCACGGCAAGGGCCGGTTGCGGCGGGGTCAGCACCTGGGTCCCCTTCACATGGTTGACCAGCGCCAGCAGCGATGCCGGCGCGAGCACGTCGATATCGCCGGCCCAGGCCGCTTCGCCGCCCTGTTCGGCGGGACACACCATGCCGCGCCCGGCGGCGTTCGCGCCGATGGCGGCGGGCAGCACGCCGGCGACCCGGGTAATGGTGCCGTCGAGCGCCAGTTCGCCGAGGATGGTATGGCGGTCGAAAGCATCGTTGGGCAGCACGTCCATCGCCATCAGCAGGGCGACGGCGATCGGCAGGTCGAAATGCGAGCCTTCCTTCAGCACGTCGGCGGGGGCGAGATTGACCGTGATGCGGCGCGGCGGCAGGGCGAGCCCCATGGCGGCAAGCGCCGCGCGCACCCGTTCCCGGGATTCGGCGACCGCCTTGTCCGGCAGGCCGACAACGTTGAACGCGACCATGCCCGACGACAGCTGCACCTGGCAGTCGATGTCGAGCACGTCGATGCCGTTAAAGGCGACGGTGTGAACGCGGGAAACCATGCGGTTGCGGCTGTTGTTCGGCTTGCTGGCGGGGTGCGTCGTATCCGCGGTTGTGGAAACGGAGTTGCCAGTATGTGCGGGTTGTGTAAATCCGTCCATGTCCTGTTCCCGGTTGTATATGGGAACATAACCGGAACAAATGGTCCGCGTAAACCGGAAACCGCCCGGGAACGATCGGGAAACCATCGGGAAACCATCGGGAAACCGTCGGATTTCTTTACGGAATCGCGCCCGCCCGGCGCGCAAAACAACCATAACCCGTTGTTATTATTGTGAATTATTGAATCGGCACGATTCTTGCATTGTTTTTGGCAGGCTTGGCGAGTTGTTCGCAAGCTCTGTGAGTTGAAAGAATATCCCGATGTTCGACCGTATCCGTGCCGCCGCCCTTCCCGCCGTCGCCGCCCTCGCACTGTCGGCCGTCCTTGCCGTCCCGGCCGGCGCCGACCAGATCATCACCCTGCACAGCGGCAACGGCACCGTGGGCGGCGCCGACAGCCAGATCACCTTCCTGCAGGGGCCGCTGGATACAGGTTTCGGCTCGGCATTTACCCCGGCGGATTTCGCCGCTGCGGGCGAGGGCTCATCTGCCACGGTTGTCAATCCGCACGGGGCCTGGATCACGGCGGCCTCGTTTAACGCGAATGCATCGACCGCCGCCGTCCCGGCACAGTGGATTTCAAATTCGCCCAGCGGCGCCCTTGCCTCCGGCGATAACGGATCGTCCGCCCTGTATGCGATCGAATTCACGATCACCGACGCGGTCGTCAGTGCCGCCAGCATCGATTTCGATTTCGCGGTCGATAACCTGCTCGGCACCACTGATCCGTCCCACGGATTCCCCAATGCCGGCCTGTTCCTGAACGGCACCGCTCTGTCCGGATCGACCAGCGGCGGCGGCTTTACCCCGATATTCAATTTCACACGGAGCGATATCGCCCCGCTGCTTGTGAGCGGCACCAACACGCTGTACATAAATGTGACGGATGTCGGCGGACCGGCCGGGCTGATCTTTTCAACCACCATCACGACCGAAGGCAGTACATCGGTCGCAGTGCCGGAACCGGGCCTGATCGCGATGTTCGCGCTTGGGATTTTCGGCCTCGGCGTCGGGCGGTGGGCGCATAACCGCCGCATCTGAGCGCGCTGAACCGACGATTTTTCCAACAACACCCGGCGGAGGCACGCCGGCACACCAGGGGTAGGCACATAATGTTTCGCAAGTTTTTCGCACCGCTTTTCGCGGTGCTTTTTTCCGTTTCGGTTTTCCACGCACCGGCGGCGCGTTCGGCGCCGATGCTGGATGTGATGTTCCTGGTCGACGGATCGGGATCGATAACCGCCGGCGACTTCACCGCGCTGACAAACTCGGTCGGCAGCATCGCCAATACCCTCGCCACCGGCATCCCCGGAGCGGGCGCGGTACCGGACCCCAATCCACCGTTCGGCACCCTGCCCGCGGACCTGCTGGCCGCAGACCTGCGCGCCGGGATCGTCCAGTTTTCAACCGGCGCAACCCTCGATCTCGGGCTGACCGGCGATCTCGCTGTCGTCAACACGGTGCTGGACAACCTCGCCCAGCAGAACGGCCAGACGAACCATGCGGCGGCGTTCGCGCTCGCCGCTGCCCAGCTTGCCGCCAATGGCCGCGCCGGCGCGCAACAGGCGATCGTTCTGCTGACCGACGGGAACCCGAACGAGCCCGGCGGGTCCAATCCGGTAACGGATGCGATTATCCAGGCAAACATCGCCAAGAATGACGGAATCCTGATCTTCGCGGTCGGCATCGGCAACGCCGTCGACCAGGGCACCCTTGATGACTATGCCAGCTCACCGACCGAGGATTTCACCGCCCTGGTCGACGATTTCGACGGACTCGGTGCGGTCAACACGCCGATCGCGCAACAGCTGCTGGTATCGGGTTTCGCGGAAAGCGCCGCGGTTTCCGCCCCCGCGCCGATTGCCGTACTCGGCCTCGGGATCGCCGCCCTGGCGTTCCAGCGCCGCCGCCGGATTGCCGCGGCCTGACCGCCGCGATAGATTGCCCGGAAGCAGGGACGCAACAGGCGGGGAATCGAACGTGCTGAAACTCTATGACGGAACGACATCGGTCTGCGCCATCAAGGCGCGGCTGGTATTGTTCGAAAAATCGGTTCCGTTCGAAAGCCAGACGCTGGACCTGCGGGCGGGCGACCAGTTCGACCCCGCCTACCTGAAGCTGAATCCCAATGCGGTGGTGCCGACGCTGGTGGACGACGGCAACATCGTCACCGAATCTTCGGTGATCATGCATTATCTCGAAGACTGCTTCGGCGACAGCGTCTCGATGCTGCCCGCCGATCCGTACGACCGGGCGCGGATGCGGCTGTGGATGAAGCGCGTCGACGATGCCATCCACCCGGCCATCGGCACGCTGACCCACGCCACGGTCTATCGCCCCGGTTTCCTGAATCTGAGCGAGGAAGACCGCGCCGCGCGGCTGGCCAGAATTCCCGATGCCAATCGCCGCGAACGGTTCGCCGCAGTCTACAAGGACGGGCTGGACGCGCCGATCGTGATCAGTGCCGTTAAGACGCTGGACCGGCTGGTGCGCGACATGCAGTCGGCCCTGGACGATACCGATTACCTGGCAGGGCCCGCCTACAGCCTCGCCGACGCCGCGGTGACGCCCTATGCCAACCGCCTGTTCGACCTCGGCCTGCTGGGGCTGTGGGCGATGGACGCACCGCGCGTGTTCGACTGGTTCGGCGCCATCCGCGAACGCGCGAATTTCATCCCCGCGATCGCCGATTACCTGACGGACGCGGACCGCGCCGCCTTCGGCGCGATGGAACCGGACACGCCTTCGCGGGTTAAGGAAATTCTCGACGCGGCATAGTGTGCAGGCCGGCCCGGTGACCTTCAGGCCCCGCGCGGCGGCGGGAACACGACGTCATAGGCCCAGTTATAGCCGAACGCGTAGACCAGAAAGAACGCCGACAGGCTGATATCGAGCAGGAACGCGTCGATATAGGTCATGTCCAGCCACCAGGCGATCAGGAACAGCCCGGCGGTCACCAGTCCGGCTTCGAACAGAACCGCATGGACGATGCGGATGCCGAAGCCGCGCTTCGCCATGGCGCGGTATTTGCGGTCCCACAGGTCGAACCCCCAGTTGAACGCAAGGTTCCAGCCCATGGCGAGGACGCTGAACATCAGGCTGAGCGCACCCATGATTTCCATCGGCCGGTCGAGAATATACCCGCCCGGCACCGCGACCAGGAACAGCGCGATAGCCTCGAAGATCAGCGTGTGGCGCAGGCGATCGGGGAAGGAGCGCAAGGTCTCTTAGCGGTTCAGCGTTCGACCGTGCATTCGATCCGCCAGGTGACCGCACCGGCCTTGTCGCGGGAATCGTAATTCACCCGCGCCTTCTTGAGCTGGGCGCGCGCCGCGGCGGCGAGCCCGGCCTGTATCTCGGCAGGCAGGTCCTCGAAATCGAACGCGGCGACCCGGGGCTCCTTGCGCGCAGCGGCGGCCTTCGGTTTGGCGGCGGCCTTTTTCCTGGTGCCGGTTTTCGTTTTCTTGCCCCAGATATCGTCCCAGCCGGACTTGTATTCCGGGGTCTTGATATTGCTGAAATAGCCGTAATGGCCGACCGCCGCGCCGCCGACGGATTCGCGCGCGGATTTGCCGCTTTCGCCGCCCGACGACGCCTCTGAGGACGCGCCCGATGCCGCTTCCGCAGGTTTGGAGTCGGATTTCGCCTCGGGTTTGGGCGCAGCTTTGGTTTCGGTCTTGGTGGATTTCTTGGTCTCGGCCATGGTTCTCATCACTGGTTAGTGTTGGCGAAAGCGGTCTCGTACACCGGCAACGGACGCGATGCAATCTGCATCTCAGCCCGCGATATCGGCATGTAACCCGAGCAGCGCCGGAACCGTGTCGGGGTCGCGGCGGCCGAACCCGCATTCGGTGGCGATGCCGAAACCGGCGGCATGCGCCGCCGCCGCTGCGAGGCGGGCCCGGGCGCCCTCCACCCCGTCGGTGAAATGCACCAGGCCGAGATACAGCTCGGTTTCGTCCGGCAGGTCCAGCCCGTCCAGCGGCGCAAAATAGGCATCGTCGGCGCGGTCGCGCGGCACCGGCATGTGGATGAAATCCACGCTGCGCGGTCTCGCCGCCTCAATGCCGTTGGCAAAGGCGACGCAGGTGCCGAGATCTGCGGGCTCGACGATGTGCCGGTGGCCGGGATCGCCGTAGCACAGATGAATGCCCGCTTCGACGCCCGGCGGAACATACCCCAGGTGACGCGCGACACGGTCGACCGATGCCGGCAGGATATTGTCGTAATGCAGCGGCACCCCGCCATCGGCGCCGACCACCTCCAGGCAGACATCCCACTGGATTGCGACCTGGTCATGCGGAATTGCGGCGGCGATGGTTTCCACTTCGCGCGCCAGCGCGGCTTCGATCGCCGGCTCGACCGCCGCCCGCTCGGCCATGTCGAAGAACCCCGCCGTCAGCGCGACGGCCGACGGAATGGACACCTGGAACCGGACCGCCGCGGGAATGACGCCGCCCTGCTTCAGCGCCGCGAAAACGGCATAGGACTTTGCCGCCTCCGCCGCGTAGCCCATGGATCCGATGGCGATGTCCGCTGGATCCACGCCGTCGCGGATCAGATAAACCGGCCGGTCGACGGCATCCTTGATCGCCGTCAGCGCCCCGGTCTCGGATTTGAGCACCAGGCCGGGGGCGGCATCGAAGGTCGCCTTCTGCCAGCGGATCCAGTTGGTGCGGTTGCCGGTTTCCCCGTCGGGCCAGCGGCGGGCGCGGGCGCCGACCGAGGCAGCCAGCGCGCGGAATACGGAATCCGCATCCGCCAGCGGGATCGAGCCGACGAAGTGGATGGGATGGGCAGGCTGGCGTCCGGTCATCGCGGGTCTCCCGTATCGGATGCGGCGGTTACATCGCCCGGCGGTCGTGGCCTTCCGCGTGGCGGCGCTCGATGGCGTCCCACAGCAGTTTTTCGACATGCACGTCGTCGAGCCGGTTGATTTCCTGGATGCCGGTGGGCGACGTGACGTTGATTTCGGTCAGGTAGTCGCCGATCACGTCAATCCCGACGAAGGTCAGGCCGCGTTCGACCAGGGCGGGTGCGATCTGGGCGCAGATATCGCGTTCGCGGGTCGTCAGTTCGGTTTTCTGCGCACCGCCGCCGGCATGGAAATTGGCGCGCGCGTCGCCCTTGACCGGGATACGCGCCACCGCGCCCGCCGGCTCGCCGTCGACCAGGATGATGCGCTTGTCGCCCTGGCGGATTTCCGGCAGGTAGCGCTGGATGATGATCGGCTCGCGGTATTTCGACGTGAACATTTCGATCAGCGCGCCGAGGTTTTCGTCGTCCGGGGTGATGTGGAACACGTCGGCGCCGCCATTGCCGAAAAGCGGCTTGACGATGATATCGCCGTGTTCGTCGCGAAAGGCGTCGATCTCTTCGCGGTTGCAGGTGATCAGGGTGTCGGGCAGCAGCCCTTCGAAATGGGTAACGAACAGTTTTTCCGGCGCATTGCGCACCTCTTTCGGATCGTTCACCACCAGCGTATCCGGGTGGATGTGTTCGAGCAGGTGGGTCGCCGTGATGTAGGCCATGTCGAAAGGCGGGTCCTGGCGCATCAGCACCACGTCGACCGTCGCGAGGTCCAGCATTTCGGTCGCGCCGAGCGTGTAGTGATTGCCCAGCTCGCGGCGCACCCGCATCGGCTGCGCCTTGGCGTAGAGCCGCCCGTCGCGGAAGACGAGATCGTCGGGTTCATAGTGGAACAGTCCATGGCCGCGCATCTGCGCTTCCATTGCCAGCATGAAAGTGGAATCGGCATCGATGTTGATGCTGGAAACGTGATCCATCTGGATGGCGACGGCGAGGCTCATGTCCGGGGTCTCCGCTGTGTGAAGACGCCCTTTTTGCACTCTGCGGCGCACCGGATCAATGGGGGGATCGGATGCGGCGCATCATCGCGCCCGGCCGCCGGGGGACAGTGCCGGGCATTTTGTACAAACGCCTTTCGAATGCCCCTCTAATCGGCGGCAAACTTAACAGCGGCTTAAAGTCGGGGGTGCAGATTGAGACGAATTCAAAACGCACTTCACAAGGGGTAGGGCGTGGGCGCAATCGTCACATCTGCCGTTCGGGCCCGGGTGGGCAATTCGGGGCCCGGCGGGGCGGCGGTCGGACCGGGCTGGCTTTCGGGCGCCCGGTTCGACCGCCACTTCATCTTCACCACGGCAGCGATCGCCATCCTGTCGGGGGTGGCGGTGTCCGCCCGGCCGGGTCTGTTCCTGCCCGTCCTGATGCTCGATCTGTGGCTGCTGGGATACCATCACGTGGTATCGACCTATACACGGCTGTGTTTCGATGCGGACAGTTTCCGGCGCCGGCGCTGGATGATCTTCGGCCTGCTGCCGGGCGTGTTCGCCGCCGTCGCCGTTATCGGCGCGACGGCGGGGCTCTGGCTGCTGGCGACGATCTATCTTTACTGGCAGTGGTTCCACTATACCCGCCAGAGCTACGGCATCGCCCGGGCCTATTCCCGTGCCGGATCGCCACGGAGTTCCGAAGCGGTCGCCCAGCCCGGCGGCCGGTTCCTTGCCGATCCACGGCTCGAATACGCGGTTTTTTATCTGGTGCCGCTATGGGGCATTCTGCACCGCGCGCATCAGGCGCCGGAAACCTTTCTCGGCCAGCCGGTATGGCACCCGCCGGTGCCCGCCGCCGCGGTCGATATCGTCGCGGGCCTCGCCCTTGCCGGGCTTGTCTGGTGGACGATCGGGCGTGTCGTTCTGTGGCGTCGGCGGCAACTGGCGGCCGGCCACACGCTATATGTGCTGAGTCATTTCGCCGTGTTCTATACCGGCTATGTCGCCATCGACAGCATCGACGCCGGCTGGATCGCGCTGAACATCTGGCACAACGCCCAGTACATCGCCTTCGTCTGGCTGCAGAACAACAGGCGGTTCGACGGCACGGCGGCGCAGGGCAAGGCGGTCTTCCTGGGGTGGCTGTCGCAGCGCCGCAATCTGTGGGCCTATCTTGCGGTCTGTCTCGGCATTTCGACGGCGTTCTATGGCGGGCTGCAATGGACGGCGGCGGCGGCCGGGATCGGTATGGCGATGCTGATGGTGGTGTACCAGACGGTGAATTTTCACCACTACATCGTCGATGCGCTGATCTGGCGGCGGCCGCGCAACACGAAACCACAGGCGACAGGCTGACATGGCAGGGCCGCAGGCCGCCGGCCTGAATCGATGCGGGTGGCCGCGTTACTTCAGCTTCGCGCGGGACGCGGACGGCATTGCCGCGCTGGATGGGCTGCGCGCCGCCGCGATCCTGCTGGTGCTTGCCCGTCACGCGGTCATGCCGTTCCGGGCGGACGGCGGCATGGCGTTCGAGGTTTTCGGCTGGCAGATTGCGACACCGCTGGTCAACGGCTGGATCGGGGTCGATCTGTTTTTCGTTTTGTCCGGCTTTCTGATCAGCCACAGCATTATCCGCCGCCGGGACGGGTTTCGCCTTGGCCGGTATGTCGCACGGCGCGCACTGCGCATCGTGCCGGCCTATTATGCGATGCTGGGCATTGCGGCGGCGGGGGCGATCCCGTTCTACACGGTGGACCCGGAGCTTCTGGGCCTTCGCATTCTGTATCACGCATTGTTCCTGCAGGATTACCTGCCGTCGGGCATCGTGGTGGCGTTCTGGTCGCTGGGGGTCGAGGAAAAATTCTATATCGCGGCGCCCTTCGTGCTGCTGCCGCTGTTGCGCCTGCACCGTCGCGGCGCGCAATACGCAATCCTCGGCGCGCTAGTTCTGACGCCGCTGGCGTTCCGGGTGAACCTGCTGGCCGGCGGCGCGGTTGTCGCCGATTACGACGCATTTTTCCGCAGCCTGCGCAGCCCGTTCCACAGGGGGTTCGACGGGCTCGCCGCCGGCGCCTTCGTCGCCCTGCTGTGGCGAGACCGTGGCCGGATGGCCTGGATGGCGGATCCGCGCGCGGCGGCGGCGCTTTTCTGGGCGGGGGCGGGCGCGGTTTCATGGCTGTGGCTGTCGGCGCCGCTGCTCGACACCATCGACGCGTTCGACCGGATTTTCCTGCAGCTCGTTCTCGCGGCGGGGTTCGCGGCGCTGTTGCTCGGCCTTCTGTTGCGGCGCGGCCGGCCGGGCGGCGCAGCCGGGTTTTTCAACGCCCCGGTATTACGGCCGGTGGCGGTTTTATCCTACAGTCTCTATCTGGTGCATATGACGGTTATTCCGGCGGCAAAACTGGCTGCAACGGGTCTTGTCGGGCCGGTTTCGACGAATTCGGCCGCAGAATTTGCCGTTTTCGTGCCGGTTTACCTGATTTTGTCGGTTCTGGCGGCCCTGATCCTGTATTCAGCGGTCGAAAAGCCGTTTCTGCGCCTGCGGGAGGCGCGTTTCTGACGCGGCGGTCAGTTCAAGCGGGCTTTGAGCTTCTGGACGATGGTCGCCGCATCATGGCGCGCCGCATCGGTGTCGGCCCGGTCGACGATGGTTTCGAACGCGTCGATCGCCGCGCTGAGATTGCCGAGCCGCGCATGGATCACCCCGGCTTCGCGCCACAGCGCCATCTGTTCCGGCGCGAAAAGCAGCATCCCGTCGACCACCCGCAGGGCGTCCTCTGCGCGGCCGGCGCGTTCGTGACGCGACTTGATGTTGTTCTGCAGCCGGATGAGGATATCGCGGTTGCCGACGGCTTCGTAATGGGCGGGAATCAGTTCGGCGTCGAGCCCGGCGGTCGCCTTGAGCAGTTCGCGCAAATCGGGCGCCGACCGCTCGATGCCGTCATTGAACGGGTCGATAATCAGCCGGTCGCCGTCCTCGCCGGTGCGGATCAGGAAATGGCCGGGGAAATTCAGCCCGTCCGCCGCGAACCCGTGGGCGCGGGCGGCATGCAGATACAGAATGCCGAGCGCCACCGGCAGGCCCTTCTTGCGGTCGATCACGCGCATCAGGTTGGCGTTCTGGATATCGTCATAGGTGAGCATGTCGCCGTGATAGCCGTGCTGTCCCAGCATCACCCGGTTCAGCGCCGGAACGACGCCGCCGCCGTCTACCAGCGCCGCGCCGACATCGTCGGCAAGCCGCTGGATATGGTCGCGGTAACGGGTCAGGGCGACGCCGGGCCGGTCGAGCGCAGCAAGCGCAAGCGCGGCATCGGCGAGATCGATATCGCCGTCGGGCCGGGCGCCGATATCCCGGAGAATGTCTTCTGCTTCGGTGCGCGGGGTCACGTCTGTATCACGATGGGTTCGCCGGCGGTCTTTTGATCCGGACGTAGTTTACGACTTTTTTCACATAGCTCAGCCCGCGCGCGTGATTTATCACGCGGTCGAGTTCGCGTTTGTCCTGGGCGAGACCGATCAGGTAGACCGTCCCGCGCACGGTTTCGATCGAATAGTTGATCGACGCGACCTCCTTGTCGAACAGCAGCGCCGATTTAAGCTGCGTCGAAATCCATGTGTCGCGGGCGAAGCCTGACGAATCGTCCGCGCCGACGAGCTGTATTTCGTTGATCACCTCTTTCACGCCCTCCGCCTGCCAGACCAGCCGGACGGCTTCCGCGCGCATTTCGGGGGTTTCCAGGGTGCCGGTCAGCAGCACGCGCCCGAGATAGACCTGCAAGCCGACCTTGCGCCACAGGCGTTCGTCCTTGTCCGACAACAGCGCGTTGATCCGCAGGCGGATTGCGGTGTCGTCCGCCGCGCCGGCCAGGCCGCGTTCTTCCATCGCGGCGGTCCCGGCCATCGCCCCCGCACCGACGACGGTGCTGACACAGCCCTGCAGCGACAGGCCGAGCATGGCGGCGAAGGACAGTGCGGCGGCGGTCCGCGCCGCAATCGATAGGATGGGTGTTCCCGTCATCTTGATTCTTTCTCCGACAGATATTCAGCGGTCCCGGGTATCTATCAGGGTGGAATGCGGCCATTCCGGGGCAGCCCTGGGAAGGATGCCCCCCGAACGCGACCGCTATCGCCCGGCGACGAATCTGCCTAGTCGGGCGATTCGGGCCAAGCGTTGATTACATGGTACGGCCATTTGCGCGGCACGACAAACACCGCGTCGAAGCGATGGGTCATTCCGGCGAGGCCGGGATTGGCGGCGACGTAATGGGCGGCGGCGCGGACGATCCGCCGCCGCTGGCCGGCCGATACCGATGCCGCGGCCTGCTCCAGGCTCGCCCGCGCCTTGACCTCGACAAACGCGACCACGTCGCCGCGCATCGCCACCATGTCGATTTCGCCTGCGGGCGTCCGGACCCGGCGGCCGGCGATCCGGTATCCTTTCAGCCGAAGCGCCCAGGCGGCGCGGGTCTCGGCCGCGCGGCCGCGTTTTTCGCGTTGTCGGCGGTCATTCGCCGTCATCGGGCGTATCGCCGGATGGGGCAGCGGGCCGCGCCATGGCGAGAGCCCGGGTATAGATTTCCTTGCGCGGAATCCCCGTCGCCGCGGCGACGGTTGCGGCCGCGTCGCGCACGCTCATGCTCGCCAGCGCGTCGGCAAGCATCCCGTCGATGTCCGCCGCCGCGACACCGTCCGCTGCGGGCGGGCCGATTACAACCACGGCTTCGCCCTTCGGCGGCGCCATGTCGGCGTACTGGCGGGCAAGGTCGACAAGTCCGCCGCGCCGGACCTCTTCGTGCAGCTTGGTCATTTCGCGGGCGACGGCGGCGGGGCGGTCGCCCAGGATATCGGCCATCGCCGCGACCGAGGCGGCAAGGCGTTTCGGGGATTCGAGAAAGATCAGCGTCGCCCTGAGCCCGGCGACTTCGGCCAGGATATCGCGCCGCGCCTTGTCTTTCGGCGGCAGGTAGCCGGCGAAGAAAAAACGGTCGGACGGCAGGCCCGACAGGACAAGCGCCGTCAGCGGCGAAGACGGACCGGGGGCGGCCGTCACCATGATCCCCGCATCGACCGCATCGCGCACGAGGCGGTATCCGGGATCGGAAATCAGCGGCGTGCCCGCATCCGAGACCAGTGCCACGGTTTTGCCGTCTTTCAGGCGCTGAATGATGTTGTCGCGCGCGGCGGGAGAACTGTGATCATGATAGGGCGTCATACCGGTATCGATACCGTGGAGCGAAAGCAGCCTGCCGGTCACGCGGGTATCCTCGCAGGCGATCAGGTCGGCCGCTGTCATGATATCGATCGCGCGCGGGCTCAGATCGCCGAGATTGCCGATCGGTGTCGACACGATATACAATCCAGGGGCAGCCTTCTGGCGGCGTTTACTTGGCCGCCCGCCGTGACTACGCTGCGCGCCGTTGGTTGTATTTCCATCCATACCGTCATTCATATCGTCAGAAATCGGATCCATCGATGAGGCTATTTTCCGGCAGTTTCAATATTCCGTCCCGCGGCCGGCGTGCAGGTCGGGCATCCGGGGCGGCAGTGGCGGCAGCCTGCGCCGTCCTGGCAGGGCTGGCGCTTGGCGGATGCGAGAATACGGGAACCGGCGCGGGACGCAACACGGCAGGCGGCGCGCCCCTGAACGGTCCTGCCGTATCCAGCCGGGTCGAATCGCCCCTGCCGGGCGAAGCGGGATCGCAGCCGCCGACGGCGGTACCCGCAAATCCCGCGACGCCGGGTGCCGCGCTGCCGGGTGCCGCGTCGGCGCCGGGCGCAATTGCGCTGACACCGCCGCCCGGTATGGCGAACGAAACCCGGGTTGCGCTGCTGCTGCCGCTCAGCGGTCCGCGTGCCGCACTCGGCCGGTCCGCGCTCGATGCGGCGATCCTGGCGCTGTTCGATGTGGCGGACGGTGATTTTTCGCTGCATCCCTACGATACCGGCGGCACCGCCGACGGCGCGGCGATCGCCGCCGAAAAAGCCGTTGCCGACGGCGTGAAGCTGGTGATCGGGCCGGTATTCTCGGAAGCGGTCCGGGCCGCGGCGCCGGTGGTGCAGCGCGCCGGGCTGAATATTCTGGCGTTTTCCAACGACCGGGATGTCGCGGAGCCCGGGGTGTACCTGTCGGGGCTTCTGCCGGAAACGCAGATCGACCGGGTGATCGCCTATGCGGCACGGCGCGGCGTTCGCCGGCTGGGTGCGCTGGTGCCGTCCGGACCGTTCGGCGCCCGTGCGCTGGCGGCGGCCCGCGAGGCGGCGCAGCAGGCGGGGATCGATCTGGTGCGCAGCCGGGAATTCGGCGCGTCGACGGATGAAATCGTGCAGGCGGTGCAGGCGATCGGGGATTACGACACCCGGCGCGCCGCGCTGCTGGCCCAGAAAAAGGCGCTGGCCGGCCGGGAGGACGAAGTGTCGAAACGCACGATGGCGCGACTCGATATCCTCGAGACGTTCGGCCCGGTCGCGTTTGACGGGCTGCTCGTCGCGGCGAGCGGGCCGGAACTCGTAAACATGGCGGCACAACTGGGTAATTTCGATATCGATACGAAAAAAGTCCGGGTTCTCGGCCTTGCCAGCTGGGCGGCCGAAGGCACCGGGCGGGAGCCGTCCCTTGTCGGCAGCTGGTTTGCCGCGCCGCCGGCGGGATCGGGGCGCGAATTCAGTCGTAATTTCCAGGCCATGTTCGAAACCGAACCGCATCCGCTGGGCCGCACCGCCTACGACCTGGTGGCGCTGGCCGCGATCCTGGGGTCCCAGGAGGGCGGTGCGACATACGACCGCGAAACGCTGACCACGGAATCCGGTTTCGCGGGAATCGGCGGTTTGTTCCGCTTTCTACCCGACGGGCTCGCGGAACGGAGCCTTGAAGTGCGCGAAGTGACCCCGGACGGCAGTAAAATCATCGATCCGGCGCGGAAAAGTTTCGTAATCCTGGCGAACTGAACGCAAAAGCGGTCCCAATGACCGGATTCAGACGGAAATAGCAGCGATTACGGCGTTCAGGCGCTGCATTCCCGCCGGCGTCGCGCGGAGGCCGCGCCGATCCGAGACCACGAGCCCCGCGGCCGACAACGCCGCGACCCGGTCGCCATCGAGGCTGTCGTCGAGCGGCATGCCGATAATCCGTTCATACAGCGCCCGGTCGATCCCATCGGTGAGCCGCAGCCCCATCATCAGCAATTCGTCCGCCCGCTCCGCTGACGGGATATCGGCGGCCACTCGCGTGGCATGGCCGTCCGCGGCAACCGCGGCAAGCCATCCCGCCGGGGACGGCACCTGCTCGGTACGGATGCAGCCCTGTGCCAGGGTCAGGCGGCCATGGGCACCCGGTCCGATGCCGACATAGTCGCCGCCGCGCCAATATACCAGGTTATGACGGCTTTCCTGCCCCGTTCTGGCGTAGTTCGACACTTCATAGGCCGGAAGGTCCGATTTTGACGTCATATCGGCTGTTATTTCGTATAAATCGGCCGCCAGATCGTCATCCGGCAGGTCGAACGCCCCGTTTCGGTAGGCGGCATAGAACGGCGTGCCCTTTTCGATGGTCAGCTGGTACAGCGACAGGTGGCCGTAACCGCGGGCCAGGGCGGCGGCGAGCTCCGCCGTCCACGCCTCGCGGGTCTGCCCGGGCAGGGCATAAATCAGGTCGAAAGATACGCGTTCAAAGACTCGTTCCGCTATCGAAATGGCCTCGAGGGCCTCCGAAGCGGAATGGGCGCGGCCAAGGAATTTCAGGGCGGCATCGTCGAAGGACTGGATTCCGACAGATACCCGGTTCACCCCGGCAGCCCGAAAATCGTTGAATTTCTGCGCTTCCACCGATGAAGGATTGGCTTCCAGGGTAATTTCCAGGTCCGGGGAGAGGGTCCAGTACACCGCCAGCCGGTCGAGCAGGGCCGCCGTAATTTCCGGCGGCATGAGCGACGGGGTGCCGCCACCGAAGAATACGCTGTCGAGCCGGCGGCCTTTTGTTTTGGTTCCGTAATGATCCAGTTCGGCCAACAGGTTCCGCTGCCAGGCATCGGGATCGACGGTATCGGCGACATGGGAGTTGAAGTCGCAATAGGGACATTTGGAAACGCAGAACGGCCAGTGGACGTAAAGGCCGAACCCGCCGGGCACGGCGCCGTCGGCGGGGGTATCGGCGCGCGTATCGGCGGGGCGATCGGTATTCCGGGACGCCGCCATCCGCCGGGCCGTCAGGAAACCGGCGGAAAACAGGCGTCGATGAGCTTCGCGAACGCCGCCGCGCGGTGGCTGCTGTCGTGTTTTTTCACCTGGTCGATCTCGCCATAGGTGCCGGAATCGCCATCGGCCAGAAACATCGGATCGTAGCCGAAGCCCTTGTCGCCGCGGGGCGGCCATACAAGGGTGCCGCGCACGTCGCCTTCGAAAATTTCGCAATGGCCGTCCGGCCAGGTCAGGGCGAGAGCACAGACGAAACGGGCCCCGCGGTCCGGATTTTCGCCGATTTCCGCGTTGACCCGCGCCATCGCGGCATCGAAATCCTTGGCCTCGCCGCCCCAGCGGGCGGAATAGATACCGGGCGCCCCGTCCAGCGCATCGACCGCAAGACCGGAATCGTCGGCCAGCGCCGGCAGATTCGCCCCGAACGCCGCAGAATCCGCCTTTAGTTTCGCATTCGCAACGAATGTATCGCCGGTTTCCTCCGGTTCGGGCAGATTTAGTTCCGCTGCCGAAACAACCTCGATGGACCAAGGGCTGAGAAGCTCCGCGATCTCGCGGACCTTGCCGGGATTGTGGCTGGCGATGACCAGCTTCTTTTCGGTGAAGGCGCGCGCCATCCTATTCTTCCTGTCCCGCTTTTATTCCGCCAGCGCCATGGTCTGGGCGGTGGTCAGTTCGCCGACGCCCTTCTTGGCAAGCTCCATCAGCTGCAGGAAAGCGTCCTCGGAAAACGGATCGGCTTCGGCCGTGCCCTGGATTTCGACAATGCCGCCGGCACCGGTCAGCACGAAATTGGCATCCGCCTCGGCGTTCGAATCCTCGGCATAGTCGAGGTCGAGCACCGGGGTGCCCTGGTAAATGCCGCAGGATATCGCGGCGATCGAGCTGTGCACGGGATCGGTCTTGAGCAGGCCCGAGCGGAGCAGCCCCGCCGTCGCAATCTTCAGCGCCACATAGGCGCCGGTGATCGATGCCGTCCGGGTGCCGCCATCCGCCTGGATGACGTCGCAGTCGATGCGGATCTGGCGTTCGCCCAGTGCCTCGAGATCCACCACCGCGCGCAGGGAGCGGCCGATAAGGCGCTGGATTTCCTGGGTCCGGCCCGATTGCTTGCCGCGGGCGGCTTCGCGGTCGGTGCGGGTATGGGTGGACCGCGGCAGCATGCCGTATTCGGCCGTTACCCAGCCGCGACCCGAATTGCGCATCCACGGCGGCACGCGTTCTTCGACGGTCGCGTTGCACAGCACGTGGGTATCGCCGAATTTCGCGAGGCACGAACCTTCGGCATAGGTGGTGAACCCGGTTTCGAGCCTCACGGATCGCATCTGGTCGGGGGAGCGGCCGGACGGGCGCATATGTTTCTCCTGTTTCGGAAAGTGGGCGCAAGCTATCCAAGCGGGGCGGCCCCGTAAAGCGGTCTGTCTGTCGCTCCGGCGGGCGGACGCGTCATCGGTCGGGTCATATTGCTGCAAAGATTGACAAAAACCCGGCCAACACTACATTCCGGGGGCACTTCGGTGATGAAATGAACAATCCGAATTCCAGTATAATCAGTACCCTGAACGACAGATCGCGTGAGGTCTTCCGCGAGATCGTCGAGGCGTATGTCGCCGATGGCGGGCCCGTGGGATCGCGCACGCTGTCGCGGCGCCTGAAAGTCCCGGTATCGCCGGCCACGATCCGCAACGTGATGGCGGACCTGGAGGATATGGGGCTGCTTTATGCGCCGCACACATCCGCCGGGCGGCTGCCGACCGATGCGGGCCTGCGCCTGTTCGTCGACGGGCTGCTGGAAATCGGCGACCTGAGCGCCGAAGAACGCGAAAACATCGAAGCGCGCTGCGTCAATCACGGGATGAACCTGAACGAGGCGCTGGGACAGGCGACGTCGCTGCTGTCCGGGCTTGCCCAATGCGCCGGGATCGTCGTCGCGCCGAAGACCGCCCGGCCGCTGAAACATATCGAATTCGTCAACCTTGGCGACGGGCGCGTGCTCGCCGTCCTGGTGACGGATGACGGCTTTGTCGAAAACCGCATCATCGACATGCCGCCAGGCACGCCGCCGTCGGCGCTGGTCCAGGCCGGCAATTACCTGAACGCGCGTCTCGCCGGCAAGACGATAAACGGCGCCCGGCGCGCCATTGCCGGCGAAATCGAACAGCGCCGCGCCCAGATCGACGCGATCACGGCCAGCCTGATCGACGCCGGTCTCGCGGCCTGGGCGGGCACCGGTGCGACGGGTAACGGCAGCGGGTCGAGCGGCACGCTGATCGTCAAGGGACAGTCCCGGCTGCTCGACGAGATATCGGCCGTCCAGGACCTGGAACGCGTGCGCGGGCTTTTCCAGGCGCTGGAAACCGAGGAACTTCTCGTCAAGCTGCTCGACGTCACCGAGGCCGCCGACGGCGTCCAGATATTTATCGGCGCGGAAAACACATTGTTCGATCAGGCCGGCTGTTCGCTGGTGGTCGCCCCGTTCAAGGGCGAAAGCCAGACGATCGTCGGCGCGATCGGGGTCATCGGGCCGACGCGGTTGAATTACGCGCGGATCATTCCCATGGTTGATTACACCGCAAAAGTGATCGACCGCCTGATCGGATAGTCCTATAGGTCTGACCCGCAGGTAACCCGGGCCGAACCCGCCGGACCGGATCATTCGAAAAGAAAGCAGAGAACGTGAGCGAACAGGAAAAGAACGACGATACCCCGGAAGCGGCCAACGATAGCGGCCCCACGGCCGAAGACATGGCGATCGAAGAGGCGCTCGCCGCCGCCGAGCAGGAAGAAGCCGATGAAGCCGCCGATACCGACGATCCGGCCGCCGGTCCCGAAGCCGAGATCGCCGAACTGAAGGACAAGCTGCTGCGGGCGCTGGCGGACATGGAAAACCTGCGCCGCCGCGCCCAGAAAGACCGCGAGGACGCACTGAAATACAGTGCCGCCAATTTCGCGCGCGACATGCTGTCGGTCGGCGACAACCTGCGCCGTGCGATCGAATCGATCCCCGAAGAAGGCGATCCCGACGGCGCCGCCCTGGTCGCTTTTATCGAGGGCGTCGCCCTGACCGAAAAAGACCTGCTGTCGGCACTGGAACGCCACGGCATCAAGAAGATCGAGCCCATGGGCGAAAAGTTCGACCCGCAATTCCATGAAGCCATGTTCGAAATCCCGAGCCCCGATGCCGATAACGGCACCGTCCTGCAGGTTATCGAGACCGGATACGTGATCCATGACCGGCTGCTCCGCCCCGCCAAGGTCGGTATCGCCAAGGCCGTTCCGGCGCCGTCGGGACCGGGCGACCAGGTCGATACGACGGCCTGACCGCCTGCGGCGCCCGTTCGGCCGCGGTGGCGGCGCCGCCCCGGCGACCGGTGCGATCAGCCGGTTGTCACGCTTCACGGGCCGGGCTAGGCTGACGCCACTTCAAGCGATCGTATCCCGGTCGCGCCGGCGGCCCGGGACACTTAAACGGCAATGGCAATGGCACAAACGGGATACGAGCATGCCGACCGAACCGTCGATTCACGCACAGAAACCGCGCCCTTCGAATAACGGCAACTACATGGACCGGTTCGCGGAAATCCGCGGACAGTCCGAAGCGCTAGCTGCCGGGCTGTCGGCCGAGGATCAGCAGGTTCAGTCGATGCCGGATGTCAGCCCGACGAAATGGCACCTGGCGCATGTCACCTGGTTTTTCGAAACCTTCGTCCTGAAGCCCCATGCGCCGGGATATTCGGAATTCGATCCCGACTTCAACTACCTGTTCAATTCATACTACGAAGCGGTGGGGCCCCGGCATGCGCGCCCGGACCGCGGCCTGCTGACGCGTCCGGCGCTCGACCGGGTGCTCGCCTATCGCGCCCATGTCGATGCGGCCATATCGGAGTTCGTGGCCGCCGAAGATCTAACGGACGAAATCGCGGCGCTGCTGGAACTCGGCCTGCATCACGAACAGCAGCATCAGGAACTGATCCTGATGGATATCAAGCATGTCCTGTCCTGCAATCCGCTGGCGCCGGCCTATCGCAGGAAGGAACCGGCAGGGGTGCGCGACACCCATACGCTCGACTGGTTCGACGTGCCGGGCGGCACCTACCGGATCGGCCATCACGCGGCAGATGCGGACGGCGACGGCCCCGACAGTGCCGAAGACGGCGAAAGCGCCTTCGCTTTCGACAACGAAGGCCCGGCCCACGAGGCCCTGGTCGGCGATTTTTCGATCGCTTCGCGCGCCGTCACCAATGCCGAATACCGGGAATTCATCGAAGACGCCGGCTATGCCCGCGCCGAATTCTGGCATGCCGACGGCTGGGCCGTCGTTCGGGAACAGAACTGGACGGCGCCGCTCTACTGGCAGGAAAACGCCGACGGCAGCTGGGACGAGTTCACCTTTGCGGGCATGTGCCCGATCTATCCCGACGCGCCGGTCGGCCATGTCAGCTTTTACGAAGCCGCGGCCTATGCGGCCTGGGCGGGCAAGCGGCTGCCGACAGAAGCCGAATGGGAAATCGCGGCACGCCGGTTCGGCTGCGCAAACGATTCCGGATCCGACGCCAACCGGCTGGAAAGCGGCTTCCTGCGCCCGATGCCTGCCGGGGCCGCCCGCGCCGACCGGCCGTCGCAGATGATGGGCGATGTCTGGGAATGGACACAGAGCGCCTATGCGCCCTATCCCGGATTCGCCGCCGCCGCCGGCGCGGTCGGCGAATATAACGGCAAGTTCATGGTCAACCAGATGGTGCTGCGCGGCGCCAGCTGCGCCACCCCGCCGGGCCATGCGCGGGTCAGCTACCGCAATTTCTTCTATCCGCATCAGCGCTGGGCGTTTTCGGGCTT
>CAXBCP010000037.1:0-43296 GCA_963974055.1 uncultured Rhodospirillaceae bacterium | reverse complement strand
GGGTAGAGACTCTCGAAGAAGTCCACCGCATAGCGCAATCTTTTTACGGCGAGGCGCAGCTCATGAAGCGCCTCCTCGGTCAAATTCTCGATGTCTCGTCCTTGTCTTCGGACGTTCCGGTCCCGCTTCTGCAGCAGCTTCACGCAATGGTCGCCGATCGGATCGAGAAGGCGTGTCGTCCGTTCCGTGACCGGCTGATCGCGCCAGGCCTGGCTGGACAGCCAGGCGCTGAGGTGCAACAGGAACTCCGTGTACCTCTCCGTCCCGATAGCATCGCGAGCGCGCTGGCGGCCTTGCTGTCTTGCTTGCTCAACTGCCGCCACCAGGGCGTCGAAGCCGTGCTCCTCGCCATAGAGCCGCACCACGGGCGCCAGGAACTCATCGGTGAAGACATCCCATGCACGCGCCGCCGACAGCTCATCCGTCAGCCATTTCGCTTCGGTGACGGCCCACCCATACTGATCTCTCGGAAGGTACGGTTTGAAAATCCTCAGGGCGGCGCGCAGCCGCCTCAGGGCAACACGCATCTGGTGTACGCCTTCGGTGTCATCGGTTTTCAGCGCGACGGCTTCGTTCGCCTGCAGATGATCGAGGCAGTGTTGAACCAGCTCGGTCAACACCTGTTCGACGGTTGCGTCTTTCGCGAGCTTGACCTTGACGTATTTCCGGGGTTGGGGCCCATCCCCGGTCAGAATTGCGTAGCCGCGCGAGGCCTTACTCAGCGCCGCAAGCCGAAAGGGGACCGCTTTACCAATCTCGGAGGCAAGTTCGAATATCCGTTCAGGCGCTCCGGTTTCGAGCTCCAACTCGAATTCGCAGATCGGTTCGGAAAGATCGCCAGCCACGATCTCGCCGACGTCGATATCGAGCGATGCCGTGCTTCCGTCACCGAATTCGAGCGTTCGCGAACTGCGCTGAACTTCGGTGCTAAACACGGGTTGCAGGTTTTCCATTCCAGTGTCCCGTATCAACCGACGAAGTCTTTTATCTTCGATGGCAGAGATAGCCGGACCCAGGCTCGGCACCGGACCCTCCCATTCCGTCCGCGCCAGCATACCGCCCAGTCGCTTGTCAACCCGTTTGACACACTGCACATAGGCAAGGCCAGCTTTGCGTACCCTCAAAGACAGTCCCAGCCGGCGCAGTTTGCGGTCAGGTGTGTCAAAATAGACGGTCATCAGTTTTGTCGAATGGGCCCGTCCGACCTTACGTTTTTTTATCGCCGGAAGCGCTTTGAGTCGGTTGAGATGCTCTGGTTGGACCGTCCCTTTCAGTTCGATCTCGCGATTGACCGGCATGAACGTTTGATCCTTTACAAAAAATTGCGATAAAAATCTATTTTCTTGTAGTCCGCTGACAGGATGGCGGACCTGAATGGGCTGTCCCCTGTCATTCTGCAGCGGCCGCATAGCATTCGCGGTCTTCAGAAAGAGAAAGCTGGTTTTGGGCGCGGTCGATTCGTGCCAGGGTCTCCCTGAGTTTGACGGCTTCCGGGTCATGCGCTTTTCCGCGTCGTTCGAGCTTCTCAAGCTTCTCTCTGAAAATTGGCGCATACATCGTAATCATTTGTCCGTCGTGGCGGTGGTTAAGACGGTCAGGCACTTGGCAACCTCCATGGCTTGGTCCGACATACATCCCCTGGCTCAGCAAACCCTGAAATATACTAAGAGAGACGCCCCAGACGGGGTTTCGTTACAGTTCTGTTACGGTGAGCCGGCTTGTCAGACACTTTCGGCAACTGCAATTTCCCTGCGTTGCGCATCCTTTAGGCCACTGCGTCGGGCATTAATCCAATCTGGTGGCCGATCGTCGGATCGAAGATCCTGGGAGGACTACCCCTTCAGATCCACTTTTTCTATCATCTTCGGTAAAGATGATGTCTGATATTACTTAACCGTAACGCAGGTACTTTTGCTGAGATGGCTGACCTTGTGCGACACGCTACCCATGAACAGGTCACTCAATTTGCCAAGACCCCGGCTTCCCATCACGATCATGTCGGCGTTTTCATGTTCTTCAGCCATCAGGATCCGTTCGGCAGGCGAGCCGTCCACGATATAGGTTCGAACATTGTTTATGCCTCTCGCCTCAGCCAGCGTCCTCGCTCTTGCACAGATGAGTTCACCGATAATTTGAATAATATTGTCGGGCGTAGGAAGCGAGACGATACCTCCGTAGGGAGACGATACCGCCTCGATGGAGGCATCGCACAACTCTTTCAGTCTCGCCATGACCGCCGCATCGGCCTTCAGTTTCTCGGCAAGGCCAAGCAAATCAAACACAGACTGGGAATCCAGAAGAACATGCAACACGATGATCTCGGCTGCATATATTTCGGCGAAATCTACAGCCAGGTCCAGTGCCTTGTCAGCGTGTTCCGACCCATCTGTCGGCACAATTATCTTTCTGATCATCCACTTTGCCTATTCGGTTAATCTTGACCCGCCGTCCACCCGGCAGCTTAAACGCTACCTATTGGTAACCCAAACGTAACGTTCTAATATTGATCTTGATCAGAAGATCTTTGCGCCCAGAATTCAAAGGACTCCCTTGGAAATCTTCGCATCAACAGTAACACTGTGCCGAAATCCCGCGAACGGGACAGTCGATATCATAGGGGTGCAACACAAATCGACACAAGAAGGTGCCCGATCAAGACGGTGCACACGAAGACATCCGCCACCGGGGCCGGTACCCTCGGCGCGGCGCGCTCAGGAAGGAGTCCCGTATACCCAAACATACCGACACCCAGCTTGTTATCTTGCCCGCCGCCACTAAGGGGCGCGCGTGGCGGGTGGTGTCAGTCTAATGCGAACCAGTCCCAAATGTCTCGGCAAACGACGGGTTCATCCCGCCAGTTGACGCCACTCGGCTAACGCGACCGAGCGGTTCTGCTTGAAAGTTTCGCGGTTATAGAGATGACGGTCGAGGTTGAAGTGATTGTGGATCGAAGCGTGAATTGAGGCGAACTTTTGCAGGGTCTTCACATCCCTGAACTTCGACATCGCCCCTTCCCGTCTTCGAAACGGCTGATGTGAATTTTCGGCCCGGTTATTCAGCCAGCGTCCGACCTCCTGGCCGGCGCCGTTCCCGATCACGTTCATCGCCGCTCTATAGGATTTAAGCCGGTCCGTCACGATCACCTTCGGCTGGCCATAACGTTTCATCGCGCGCTTCAAAAATACGAGCGCAGCCTTGCGATCCCGGCGTTTCGTGGCAAATACCTCGAGCACCTCGCCCTCGTGATCCAAGGCGCGCCAGAGATAATGTGTCTCGCCGTTAATCTTCACGAACACCTCGTCCAGGTGCCAGCGCCACCGCGAATACAAATTACTTTGAACCCGGCGCTTTCTGATCTCCGCAGCGAACATCGGACCGAACCGGTTCCACCAGAAGCGCACCGTCTCGTGGCAGATATCAATGCCGCGCTCGAACAGCAGGTCCTCAACTTGGCGCAGCGAAAGCGGATACCTGACGTACATCATCACGGTCAGGCGGATGATCTCGGGCGATGAATTGAAATAGCGGAACGGGTTTTTCATCCAGCGAGGCTACGGCCGGCTCAATTTGTGCTCAATCCGATTTTCTCTGACAATGCCCAGCAGAGGTCTTTTTCCTGAGCGGAATGACAGACGCAATATCCGGTCTGGCTCGACAGTCTTCATCAGAATTTCCAGCGACAATCTACTATGCGTTCAAACAAAGCGAGATTGAGCAAGAGGGTCTTTCTTCGACCGGTTGGGCGACCTTCTTACAAGCTATTATTTCCGCAGGATATTCAATAGTAGGAACTTGGCCGGTTCGCACTGAAAGAGCCGCTCGGACCATCGCCTCGGGCACCAACGCCCTTGCTAACTCTGTCGTCCTAGTTTGCCGCAAAAAGGAAGCGACTGCAGAAGTCGTCACACGTGCCGAATTCGTTCGCGCGCTGAAGCGTGAGCTTCCCCCCGCAATTGCCGAGCTGCAGGCGGCCAACATCGCGCCTGCCGACATGCCGCAATCGGCGATTGGCCCAGGCATGGGAGTGTTCTCGCGCTACAAGGCGGTACTAGAGGCCGACGACAGTCCCATGAAGGTGAAGTCCGCCCTGCAACTCATCAATAGAGAGTTAGATGAATTCCTCAGCGACGTGCAGGGCGAATTCGATGATGATACGCGCTTTGCCATCACTTGGTTTGAGCAACATGGCACAGACAAAGGCGAATACGGGGCTGCCGACAATCTCGCGCGCGCGCGCGGCATCGCGGTCGAAAGCGTCAAACACGCCGGTATCGTCGAAAGTGCTGCCGGAAAAGTCCGCATCCTCAAGCGCGATGAACTGCTCGAAGAGTGGGAACCGGCTACGGATACCCACCTGACTGTCTGGGAGTGCTGCCAATACGTGATTAGCAAGCTCGAAACAGAAGGCGAGTACGAGGCAGCTGTTTTGCTTAAGAAGATCGGCCCCGACAAGGCTGACGCCGTAAAAGACCTCGCCTACTGTCTCTATGACATCTGCTCGAACAAGCGGAAGGACGCCAAGGAAGCGACGTCCTACAACGCGCTCATCGCGGTGTGGACCGAGCTGACACGGCGGGCAGCTTCAATTCACGACATCGATCTTGGCGGCGATCGTCAGACAGCAATGAATTTGTAAGGGGGCGCGACGCATGGCCAAGAGTACACGACAGTATGTTTTCGATGGCATGGAGTTGTTGCCCGAGGCGCTCATTCCATTTGTCGAGAAGCGCCTTGAAAGCGCTATCAAGGGCCATTGGCAGGTAGAAGTCGTTGAGAGAATCTCCGGTCTGAAAACCAAAGACGGCGCGGTCTCATGGGACCAGCAAGGCCTGCTCAAGACCATGATGATTTTCTGGAGAGATGCGTTCTCCATGGTGCTCGGTCATCCGGAGCGCTCCTATGTTTCCGAACTGCTCGATGTCAGGAACAAGCTCTCGCACAACGAGACATTCACCTACGACGATGCCGAGCGCGCGCTCGACACGATGCGACGCCTGATGGAATCGATCAGCGCCGGTGAGACCGCAGCCGAAATCAGCAAGATGCGCGATACAATCCTGCGCACCAAATATGCTGAACTCCAACGCAATGAAGAGCGGCGCAAGACGCAGCGCCTCAGTATCTCGGTCGAAACGGTAGCCGGCCTACTGCCGTGGCGTGAAATCGTTGAACCGCATCAGGACGTTGCCACAGGTGAATTCCAGCAGGCTGAATTTGCCGCCGATCTCGGTAAGGTGCACGAAGGCAGTGCCCCCTCCGAGTACAGGAATCCGACGGAATTTTTCAGCCGCACTTATTTGACCGATGGCTTAAGCAGTTTACTCGTCGGCGCAGCCAAGCGCCTTTCGGAAGCTGGCGGCGATCCCGTCGTCGAACTGCAAACGAATTTCGGCGGCGGCAAGACGCACTCGATGCTCGCGCTCTACCACATGGTGGGCGGAACTACGGCACAGGATTTGCCGGGTCTCGATCAACTGCTATCCAAACACGAGCTAAAAGTTCCAGGAAAGATCAACCGGGCGGTGCTTGTCGGTACGTCACGGGGGCCTCAGGACGTGCTGACCGTAGATGGTGGTCGTAAAATTCGCACGACTTGGGGTGAACTTGTGTGGCAGCTCGGCGGTGCCGACGCCTATGACATGATTGCCGATAACGATGCCAATGGTATCGCACCCGGGTCGAACCTGCTCGAGACGATATTCAAGAAATGCGCGCCCTGTCTTATCCTGATCGACGAATGGGTCGCCTATTTGCGCCAAATCTACAAAGTCGATGGACTGCCATCCGGCTCGTTCGATGCAAACCTCTCATTCGTCCAGTCCCTCACTGAAGCCGTCAAGGCGAGCCCTGGCACGTTGCTGGTAGCCTCACTACCCGCGTCTCAGATCGAAGTTGGCGGAGAAGGCGGTCAGGAAGCGCTGGCACGCCTGAAACAGACATTTTCACGTGTCGAGTCGTCGTGGCGGCCGGCTTCGCAAGAAGAGAGCTACGAGATTGTTCGGCGACGACTGTTCAAGGAAATCCCTGGCGACAAGCATCACCACAAGGACAACACGTTAAAGCAGTTCGCAAAGCTCTACCGCGAGAACGCCAACGATTTTCCGCAAGGATGCTCTGACGAGGATTATCGCCGAAAGCTGGAGAAGGCTTACCCAATTCATCCCGAACTGTTCGATCAGCTCTATACGAGCTGGGGGTCGCTGGAAAAATTCCAGCGCACGCGTGGCGTGCTGCGTCTTATGGCACAAGTCATTCATGAGCTATGGATGAGCAACGATCCCTCGGTGATGATCATGCCGGGCAGCGTGGCGATCAGTTCAGCACGGGTTGAGCCCGAGCTTCTCCACTACCTCGACGTGAACTGGCAGTCGATCATTGCCGGCGATGTCGATGGTGCGAACTCGACACCCTACAAGATCGATCAGTCCGCGCCGAACCTGAACCGCTATTCGGCAACACGGCGCGTAGCGCGCTCGATTTTCATGGGCTCCGCCCCGACTTACAAGGAAGAGAACAAGGGCCTCGACGACAAGCAAATCAATCTTGGCGTCGTCCAGCCGGGCGAGCGACCGGCCATCTTTGGCGATGCGCTGCGCCGGCTGACAAACCAGGCCAAGTTCATGCACAGCGACCTTGGCCGTTACTGGTACTCGATGTCGGCCAGTTTGAATCGCATTGCTGCAGATCGCGCCGGTCAGCTCGAAGAAGCACTCGTTCTGATGACGATTGATCAGGAGCTGACCAAATACATCAATAGTATCGGCGACCGCGGTCACT
This sequence comes from uncultured Rhodospirillaceae bacterium, assembly GCA_963974055.1. Lineage (GTDB taxonomy): Bacteria > Pseudomonadota > Alphaproteobacteria > MPNO01 > UBA830 > CAXBCP01. Next base: position 36,519 of record CAXBCP010000037.1, on the reverse strand, counting down.
TCGATGCAGTACAGGTGGCTCCGTCGTCGTCTGCAGATGTTCCCGATGAGCCGGGCGGCGTCAGGGCCGTTGTACTCGGGGTTGCGCACCCGCATACGGGCCGAGAGGGGTCCGAGGCATTGACCGAGGCCAAAGACATCCTGATGCAGCGCAGCTCCACGCCGCGCGTCTACCGGAACACACTGGTTTTTCTCACGGCAGAGTCGCGGCAGCTCGACAATCTAAGAGATGCCGTTCGGTCTGCGCTCGCATGGGCATCGATTGTTAAGGACGACAAACGGCTCGATCTGAAGACGAGTGATATTGCGCTGGCAGAGGCAAAGTCCGCCGAGGCGAACGAAACCTTGAAGACACGACTGCGCGAATGTTGGTGCTACCTGATTTATCCGCACCAGGAGACTGCCCAGGCCGAAGTCGAATGGTCATCCGGCAAGGTGCCCGCGCAAGACGGTCTGCTGTCTCGCGCCAGCAAGAAACTGGCGAGCGACGAAGGATTGCTGCCAGAACTCGGTCCGACCCGACTTGACCGCGACCTCCAGCGCTACATCTGGAACGACAAGCCGCATCTACTGCTGAAAGACCTTTGGGAATATCTCAATCGCTACACGTACCTGCCACGTCTAAAGAACCAAGCTGTTCTGGTGAAAGCTGTGCAAGCCGCAGTATCTGGCATGCTGCCTGGTCCGTTTGCTTATGCAGAGCAATGGGATGATGGCAATCAGAAATTCCTTGGCCTGATCATCGAGAAAGCCACAAATCCGCATATTGTAATCGACAGCGATAGCGTGATCGTTAAGCCAGATGTGGCAGAAAGTCACCGGCCTGATACAGTGACGGACGAACCAGAAACCGAAACCGAAAAAGGCGGCGCCACAGACGGCGCAGGAACCGGCAAAGACGGTCAGGGCGAACAGGGAGCCGATAGTGATGAGGAAGAAAAGCTTCCGAACCGGTTTTTAGGAACGGTGATAATTTCATCCGACCGACCTGCCCGCGACATGCACCAGATTGTCGAAGCCATCGTTGAACAACTTACAACGCTTCCCGGTAGTGAAGTTTCGCTGAAACTGGAAATCGATGCTGAAGTCCCTTCCGGACTCGACCGTGCAAAGGTGCGAACGCTCATGGAGAATGCGACGACTTTGGGCTTCATTGACAAAGCCGTTAGATGACAGTGGTGAGCCCCTCCAGCATTCCTTCTCGGAACGCCGCACTAATGCGCCTGTTCGGTCTCAAACGGGTCGGCTTTACCAATATCGCCTGCTGCATGATCAGGCATACAAATTGCGATTGCGGTGAATGTGCCTACCGTGCGTTTGCATAATGCCAACGGCAATCGCTAACAGGAATGATCTTCATGGGATCAGATCGTGACAGCCGGGGCAGCGGCACGAAATTCAAATTAGACATAAATGTGATGGGTTCGCTCGAAGGCCGCATTGTGGCTGGCGAGTATATCGATAGCGCCGAACTAGCCTCCCTGCTGCGTCAGCACGGTTCTAGCCCGATTCCAGATTCTGTGCTCGATTATGTCTGCAAGCACCTCGAAGGCACGATCGCCAAACCTAAAGGCCGAAGGCCTATGTCAGAATTCGAAAGCCGCCGCTCCAAGATGATCGTCGCAGGTCTCTATCATCTCTATCTCGATTATCTGACCCATCGCAAAAGCCGGTACGGCGTGCCGGCAGGATGGACCCGAAGCGATTATACGCCTGCAGAATTGGCAGCCCGTATCGTCGCGAAAAAAGTTCTCTACGGCGAAGAATCCTGGCGCTCAGTTCAAAACATCGCTTCTTCGCATAAATCTTCACAGAAATAGACCCGCTTTGTTGTGAAGGCGGCTGGACGGTCGCTTCGGGCATTTTCCTGACAGACTTCAACTACAGGGAAATAGAAGATGTCAAAGTCCGTCCGCGATTTGACGGTGGAAGCGCTTCCCGTTTCTGCACTCAAACCTTATGCCAACAACCCACGAACGCATACAAAGAAACAAATCCGGCAAATCGCACAGTCGATCGAAACCTTCGGCTGGACGAACCCTATCCTGATCGACGCCGACGGCGGCGTGATCGCTGGTCATGGTCGTCTCGCGGCAGCAGGGCGGCTTGGTCTCGAGACCGTTCCCGTTATTCGCATCGAGGGCATGAGCGCTGCGCAGAAGCGGGCCTACGTCATCGCGGACAACCGCCTGGCTGAACTTGCCGGGTGGGACGACGCACTTCTCGCGGTGGAAATGCAGGGGCTCATCAATATCGACCTCGACTTCGATATCGAAATCATCGGCTTCGCGTCGGCCGAAATCGACGGACTCATCGCCGGGCTGGACGGCACGGACGACGAAGAGGCCGACCGGCTGCCGGAGGTCGACAATACGACGTCGTCGATCACGCAGCCCGGCGACCTGTGGCTGCTAGGACAGCACCGCCTGCTGTGCTCGGACGCGACAAAGACTGACTCGTTCGTCCGCCTGATGGACGGCGAGACGGCCCGCATGGTGTTCACCGACCCCCCTTACAACGTACCCATTGAGGGGCACGTCTGCGGCCTTGGATCGGTAAAGCACGCCGAGTTCGCCATGGCGTCCGGCGAGATGTCGGAAGCCGAGTTCGCGGCGTTCCTCGAAACGGTGCTGCGGCATATGGCAAGCGTCAGTACGGATGGCGCCATCCACTTCGTGTGCATTGACTGGCGCCACCTGTTCGAGCTGCTGACCGCGGGTCGGGAGGTTTATAGCGACATCAAGAACCTCTGCGTCTGGAACAAGACCAACGGCGGTATGGGGTCACTCTACCGCTCTAAGCACGAGATAGTCGCCGTGTTCAAGACCGGCAACGCGCCACACGTCAACAATGTGGAACTCGGCGCGCACGGGCGCTACCGCACCAATGTCTGGGACTACCCCGGGATCAACACATTCGGAAAGAACCGCGATGCCGAACTGTCCATGCATCCGACCGTCAAGCCGGTGGCGCTGGTCGAGGATGCAATCCTCGACTGCTCGCGTCGCGGGGACATTGTGCTCGACGGCTTCTCCGGCTCCGGCACAACAATCATCGCAGCGGAGCGGTCCGGCCGGCGCGCCTTCGGCCTGGAACTCGACCCGCGTTACATCGACGTAACGTTGCGCCGGTTCCGCGAATTTACCGGTGAGGAACCGGTACACGCGGCAAGCGGCCTGACGCTTGCGGAACTGGAATAGGGAGACCTGTCATGGGCAAGGACTACGAGGTCGGCTACGGAAAGCCGCCGAAGGAAACCCGCTTCAAGAAGGGAAAATCGGGGAACCCGAAAGGCCGGCCGAGCGGCACTCGGAACTTCAAAACCGACCTGCTCGATACGCTGAAGACACCCGTCCAGCTTAAGGAGAAGGGCAGGGTGAAGACCGTCTCGACCCAGCAGGCGGCATTGCTGCGTCTGCGCGAGAAGGCGCTGGGTGGCGACGCACGGGCGCTCGACCGCCTGATCGAACTCGCGCGGATCCATAACGACGAGGACATGGCAGAGGCAGCCGCCGAGGCACTCGCGCCGTCGGACCGCGCGATCCTCGAAGGCTTCGCCGAGCGAATGCAGCGTCGCGGCGGGACCGGTATCCCGCCGGACGACGCTGCGGAACACCAGGGCCGCGAGACCGTAGAGGACGACGACGATGCCTGGCTACGCTGACCATCAGACCCTGGCCGCGCTGCTGCGCACCGATCTGACAGCCTTCGTGCACAAGGTGTTCACGACAGTTTCGCCGGGCGACGACTACCGACACAACTGGCACATCGAGGCGATCACCCACGAGCTCAGCCGCTGCCGCGACGGCGACAACACGCGGCTGCTGATCACCCAGCCGCCGCGATCGCTTAAGTCGATCTGCAGCTCGGTCGCCTTCGTTGCCTGGGCTTTGGGCCACGATCCGGCGCTACGGTTCGTCTGCGTCAGTTACTCCCAGGAACTGGCGAATGAGTTGGCGCGGCAATTCCGGCTGGTGGTCGACAGTGACTGGTACCGGGCGTTGTTCCCAAAAATGCGCCTGGTGAAAGACACCGGCAGCCAGTGCATCACCAGCGTCGGGGGCGGACGCATCGCGACTTCCGTCGGCGGCACGATCACAGGACGCGGCGCAGACATCATCATCGTCGACGATCCGCTGAAGGCCGAGGATGCCGCTTCGGAAACGGCGCGTGCAGAGGTAATCCGCTGGTACTCGACCACGCTGGCCACGCGGCTCAACGACAAGCAACGCGGTGTGATTATCGTGGTGATGCAACGCCTGCACGAAGACGATCTGGCCGGCTATCTGCTCGGCCAGGGCAGTTGGCAGCACCTCGACCTGCCTGCCATCGCCACCGAGGACCAAAACATCCGGATCGGCCCGGATCCGGAAGATGTACACCGCCGAAAGGAAGGTGAGTTACTGCACCCCGAGCGAGAGCCACGCGCCACGCTGGACCGCATCAAGGCGGACCTCGGTAGCCTGGCGTTCTCGGCGCAATATCAGCAGCGGCCGATCCCGCTCGAGGGCAACCTGGTCAAGCGGGAATGGTTCAAGCTCTATGATGACCCGCCTGCACCGTCGCCCGGCAACCGTTTGGTGCAGAGCTGGGACGTCGCCGGCACCGTGAACGCGCGCAGCGACTGGTCGGTCTGCACCACCTGGAGCGTGCATAAAAAAACCTTCTACCTTCTGGATGTCTGGCGCGGTCGCCTCGATTACCCCCGGCTCAAGCGCAAGGTCATCGAATTGCAGCAGGCCCACGGCGCGCACACCGTGCTGATTGAGAAGGCAGGCCTGGGTCTCAGCCTGGTGCAGGATCTCGGCGCGGACAGCCCGGCCGGTTTCCCCAACCCAATCGGGATCACGCCGGCGGGCGACAAGGTAACTCGGATGGAAGCGGAGACCGCCCGTATCGAGGCCGGCCACGTCGTGCTGCCAAGCGATGCGCCGTGGCTCGACGAATTCCTGGCCGAGCTACTGGCATTCCCCAACGGGCGGCATGACGATCAGGTCGATAGCGTCTCGCAGTTTCTGAGCTGGGCCTGGCGACGTGCCACTCGCAACACAGGGGGCGGCCTGAGCATGCCAATTATCGTTCAGATCAAAGAATGACCTGTCTAACGAATGGGGTTAGCTACCGGCGCTCCCCGAAATCGGAATCGGGGGCGTAACTCGAAACTCCAAATCCTGCCCCGACAAATTTCCTAAAACCATTGGACTTGCCCGTCACGGCAAGCATTGCTTGGCAAGAACACGGCATGGGCTGCTCCCCCTCCAGACAGGCGGGGCGCCCGCCCCCGACCGGCCGACCGGCGGGGCTTCCGGTGGTGGGAGGTATCGCGATCCCCGCGATGCCGAAGCACTCGGAGACCACAATGCCCAAACTAACCGATACCCAGCTAGTAATCCTATCCGCCGCCGCGCAGCGCGACGACGGGGCGGTCCTGCCGCTGCCCGATTCCCTCACCCTCAATAAAGGTTCCGCCACGTCGGTGCTGAAGAGCCTGATCAGCAAAGGCCTGATCGCGGAACAGCCCGCCCCGGCCGGCACCGACGTCTGGCGAGAGAGGGACGACGGCGAGCGCCTCACGCTCGTCATCACTGATGCGGGGCTGGATGCGCTCGGCGTCGAGCCCGAGGATGCCGCAGAAGCGCCGTCAGCGTCTAAAACGACCACGCGCGCAGGCAACCCTGCCAAGCGATCGAAAAAGGCCTCTGCGGACCGTGCAACGCCGGCAGCGAAGGCGGGCACCAAGCAGGCGGTGCTGATCGATCTTCTTAAGCGCAAGACCGGTGCCACTATCGACGAGGCGGTCAAAGCCACCGGCTGGCAGGCGCACTCGGTGCGAGGCGCCATCAGCGGCACGCTCAAGAAGAAGCTCGGCCTCGACGTGACCTCGGAGAAGGTCGAGGGCCGCGGCCGGGTCTATCGCATCGCTGGGCGGGGCTGATGGCAGCGCGCCGAAAAGTATATCTGGAAGGCGCCGACCGGATTCTCGCGGAGGAACTAGACGCCCTTCCCAATATGCCGCTCGATGCGCTCAAGAGGCGGTGGCGGGACATATACGGGTCCCCGCCGCCATCGCGGCTCGGGCGGGCGCTGATGACCCGTGCCATCGCGTACCGAATGCAGGAACAGACGTTTGGTGGTCTGAGTCAGGTGATCCGCCGTCAGCTGGCCCGCGCCGCAGAAGAGATCAGCGCTGGCCGTACCCCCTCGTCGCCGCCAGCCAAGATCAAGCCAGGCACGCGCCTGCTCCGCGATTGGCAGGGCGTCACCCATGAGGTGATCGTTATGGAGGATGGCGTGCGGTATCGCGGCAAGACATGGGCATCGCTCTCCGCGGTCGCGCGCGAAATCACCGGCACGCGCTGGTCCGGCCCTCTGTTCTTTGGCCTGAAAGGCCGTCCCCGATGACCGCCGCCAAACCAGAACGCCGCCGCTGCGCGATCTATACGCGCAAGTCGACCGACGAGGGGCTGGAGCAGGACTTCAACTCGCTGGATGCCCAGCGCGAGGCCTGCGAGGCCTATATCCGCAGTCAGGCCGGCGAAGGCTGGAAGCCGATCCACACGCGCTACGACGACGGGGGCTACTCCGGCGGCACCATGGAACGTCCCGCTCTCGAACAGTTGCTGGCCGACATCCGGTCGCGGAAGATCGACACGGTCGTCGTCTACAAGGTGGACCGCCTGACCCGCTCGCTCGCCGACTTCGCCAAGATCGTCGAGGTATTCGACAGCCACGGCGTGTCGTTCGTCTCGATCACCCAGCAGTTCAACACCACCACGTCCATGGGCCGGCTGACGCTCAACATGCTTCTCTCGTTCGCACAGTTCGAGCGCGAAGTGACCGGCGAGCGTATCCGCGACAAGATCGCCGCGTCGAAGAAGAAAGGCATGTGGATGGGCGGAGTTGTGCCGCTCGGTTACGAGCCCGATGGTCGCACGCTCGTCATCAACGAGGCAGAAGCCGAGACGGTCCGTACCGTGTTCCGGCTCTATCTCAAGCACTGCAATGTCCGCCGTGTGAAAACTGAGGCCGACAGGCTTGGCGTCACCACCAAGGTGCGTAACAGCAAAGGCGCCCAGCGCCGCGGAGGACGGCCCATGAGCAGGGGCTATATATACAAGCTGCTCGGGAACCCGCTCTATGTCGGCCGGATTGCACACAAAGGGCAGACCTATGAAGGTCAGCACCAGGCGATCGTCGACGAAGAGATCTGGAAGGCCACGCAAGCGATGCTGGCCGGCAATACACGCGCAACTTCATCGATCGCACGCTCCACCGATCGCAGCCCGCTGTTGGGAAGGCTGTTCGACGAAACAGGCGCGCCGCTGACGCCGAGCCATGCTGTCAAATCAGGCCGACGCTATCGTTACTACGTGTCCAAGCGGTTGATCGACAATACGGTCTCCGGAGGTGAGCAAGGCTGGCGCCTGCCAGCCCGCGAGATCGAGCGGGTCGTGGCGGAATCCGCCCTTAGCCTGCTTGCCGATAGCTCTGCCCTGACGCAGGCCGCGCGGGAAAGCGGAATTGCCGCGAACCGTATCTCCAAGCTTCTCGATGCGGTCGGGCGATGGACGGGTAACCCTCTCGATCTCGTCGAGCGTGTCGACCTTGCTCCCGACCGGCTAAGCCTTGGGCTGAATCTGTCCGCGCTCACGAACCAGCCCGATCTGGCTGTTCGCCATGTCGTGCCGACGCGGATCAGGCGGCGCGGCGTGGAAACGAAGCTGGTTCTCGATAAGAGCGGTGGCGTGGCGTCAAATCCGGACCCCGCGCTGATCAAGGCGGTCGTTCGCGCGCATCAATGGTTCGACGATCTGGTGTCCGGACGCGCCCGGTCCCTCGGTCAGATCGCAGAAAATGAGGGTGTCAGCGACCGCTATGTCAGCCACCTGATGCCGCTGGCCTTTCTCGCGCCCAACATCATCGAAGCTATCCTCGCCGGAAAGCAGCCGATCGAACTTACGGCCGAAACGCTGACCAAACGCACCGAGTTGCCGCTGACCTGGTCGGATCAGGAAGCCCTGTTCGGCTTCGAGTAACGCTCCCCTTCCCCCGAAATCGAACCGTCCAAACTGCCCGCAGAGAAAATGGGCGACTCGGACGCGGAGATATCCGAATCCCAAGTGTCTCCGGTTGGGTTCGCGACAGGCACCTGCCCGAAGCCCCGCGGAATGCGGGGAACCGTACCGAGAGTTCGAATCTCTTTCGAAAAATCAATGAAGAGAAGGACTTAATGGCGGAGGGAGAGGGATTCGAACCCTCGATACGGTCTCCCGCATACACGCTTTCCAAGCGTGCGCCTTCAGCCACTCGGCCACCCCTCCGCGGCGGCGGATAATGACGAAACGGGACCGAGGATGCAAGGGCGAAACAGGCGGTTTCCAGACGTTTCCGGCCTATGTTACGGTGCCGCCGAACGGGTTGGAAACCGACACTGATGAAAACCGGACGCATCATCGGCTGGATACTGCTGGCGGTGGCCCTTGTCCTGATCGGACACGAGGCCCTGAACGCGCTGGAAGGCGAGGGATACGCCCTGATCGCCCTCGGCGAGCTGTGGTTCCGTCTCGACCAGGCGCTCGGCACCGCCTCGCTCAACGTGACCCAGGCGGTCATCCAGCGCTATGTCTGGGCATGGCTGTGGGAAGGCGTGATCCAGAATATCCTGACCGCGCCGGCCTGGCTGGTCTTCGGACTGCCGGGCGCCGCGCTGGCCTGGCTGTGCCGCGACCGCGGACGTCCCACGGGCCTGCGGCGCTAACCCGCGGGCCTGCGGCGCTGGCTCACCCGGCAGGCACCGCCCGCTGCGTGCCTAATCGTCGCCGATCTTGAGCGCTTCGATAAAGGCCGATTGCGGGATTTCCACGGCACCGAACTGGCGCATACGCTTTTTGCCCTCTTTCTGCTTGTCGAGCAGCTTGCGCTTGCGGCTGATATCGCCGCCGTAGCACTTGGCCGTCACGTCCTTGCGCATGGCCGAAATCGTTTCACGCGCGATGATCTTGCCGCCGATCGCCGACTGGATCGGAATCTTGAACAACTGCCGCGGAATCAGGTCTTTCAGGCGGCTGCATATCGCACGGCCACGGAATTCCGCCTGGCTGCGGTGGACGATCATCGACAGCGCGTCGACCGGCTCGGCATTGACCAGGATCGCGAGCTTCACCAGGTCGCCTTCCTCGTAGCCGGTGACCGTGTAGTCGAAACTGGCATAGCCGCGGCTGACCGATTTCAGCCGGTCGTAGAAATCGAACACGACCTCGTTCAGCGGCAGCTTGTAGACCAGCATGGCGCGCCCGCCGGCATAGGTAAGGTTCTGCTGGATGCCGCGGCGTTCCTCGCACAGCTTCAGGATCGAGCCAAGATGCTCGTCCGGCACCAGGATCGTCGCCTCGATCCACGGCTCTTCGATATAATCGATGCGCACCACGTCGGGCATGTCCGCGGGATTGTGCAGTTCCAGCACCTTCCCGTCATTCATGTGAATGCGGTAAACCACCGACGGCGCCGTGGTGATCAGGTCGAGGTCGAATTCGCGGCTCAGCCGCTCCTGCACGATTTCGAGATGCAGCAGGCCGAGAAACCCGCAGCGGAACCCGAAGCCGAGCGCGGCCGAGTTTTCCGGCTCATAATGGAAGCTGCCGTCATTGAGGCGCAGCTTCGCCATGCTGTCGCGCAGGTCTTCGAAATCCGCCGCGTCGATCGGAAACAGGCCGCAGAACACCACCGGCACGCTGGGTTTGAAGCCCGGCAGCGGCTCCGCCGCGAGATTGCGTTCCTCGGTGATGGTGTCGCCGACCTGGGCGTCTGCGACCGCCTTGATGGACGCGGTGATGAACCCGACCTCGCCGGGGCCGAGTTCCGCGACGTCCTTGCGTTTGGGCGTAAACACGCCGGCGACGTCGACCAGATGCGTCGCGCCGGTGCCCATCATGCGGATCTTCATGCCTTTTTTCAGCACGCCGTCGCGCACGCGCACCAGCACGATGACGCCGAGATAGGGATCGTACCAGGAATCGACCAGCAGCGCCGTCAGCGGCGCAGCGCGGTCGCCGGTCGGCGGCGGCAGCTTTTGAACCAACGCTTCAAGCACCTCGCGCACGCCGACGCCGGTCTTCGCCGACACCGAGATCGCTTCCGACGCGTCGAGGCCGATCACGTCCTCGATCTCCTGGCGGACCTTTTCGGGCTCCGCCGCGGGCAGATCGATCTTGTTGAGCACGGGAATGATCTCGTGATTGGCATCGAGCGCCAGATAGGTATTGGCCAGCGTCTGCGCCTCGACGCCCTGCGAGGAATCGACAATCAGCAGCGAGCCTTCGCAGGCCGCCAGCGAGCGCGAAACCTCGTAGGTGAAATCGACATGGCCGGGCGTGTCCATCAGGTTCAGCTGATAGGTCTCGCCGTCTTCGGCCTTGTACATCAGGCGCACGGTCTGCGCCTTGATGGTGATGCCGCGCTCGCGCTCGATATCCATGGTATCGAGCATCTGCTCTTTCAGATCGCGGTTCTCGACCCCGCCGCATTCCTGGATCAGACGGTCGGCGAGTGTCGACTTGCCGTGATCGATATGCGCGATAATCGCGAAATTGCGGATGTGTGAAAGTTCTGTCATGGCGGGCGGAGTTTAACCTCTCAACACGCCGCCGGTGCGCTTTTCCACCTCGGCGGTGATTTTTTTGGCGACTGAATCGATCTGTTCGTCGGTCAGGGTGGCCTCGACCGGCTGGAGGGTGACAGCGATCGCGACGGATTTCCTGCCGTCGCCGACATGCTCGCCCTCATAGACGTCGAAGACCTGCACGTCGGTGATCAGCGTCCTGTCGACGCCGGCGGCGGACCGCACGATATCGGCGGCGGCGACACCCGCATCGACGACGAAGGCGAAGTCGCGGTGTACCGGCTGGAACGGCGACAGCGTCAGCAGCGGCCGGGCGGCCGCGCCGCCGGATTTCTTTTTCTGCTTCGGCACCGGGATCAGGTGCAGGTTGACGACACAGCCGACGGCCGGGCCGTCGATATCCATCGCCTTGAGCACGGCGGGGTGGATATCGCCGAACGACGCCAGCGCATTCGGGCCGAGGCGGAACACGCCGGACCGGCCGGGGTGATACCAGGCGGGCGCATCCGCCGTGACCTGCAGATTGCCGACCGGCGCACCGGCGGCTTCGAGCGCGGCCAGCGCGTCGGCCTTGGCGTCCCAGGCATCGACCGGGCGCGCGGCGGCGGACCAGTGACGGTCGCCGGTGCGGCCGGTGCGAATGGCGGCGGCGACGATCGCCTGGCCGTCTTCGCCGTCGCCGGCATATTTGGGACCGACCTCGAACAGGGCGACATCGGCATAGCCGCGATCGGCGTTGCGGCGCGCCGCATCCAGCAGGTTTGGCAGGATCGACGGGCGCATGACATCGAGATCGGCGGATATCGGATTGTCGACCACCAGCGCCTCGTCCGAGAACCCGAACAGTTCCGCGGTTTCGCGCTTCATGAAGGAAAACGTCACGGCCTCGGTCATGCCGCGCGCGGCCAGCGCCCGGCGGGCGGCGGATTCGCGGCGCTGGCTGAGCGACCAGGCGGGGGCAGCAACCGTGACCGGCCGGGTCATCGGCACCGCCGGAATATCGTCATAGCCGCGGATGCGCAGCACTTCTTCAACCAGATCGGCCTCGCCGTCGATATCGCGACGCCACGGCGGCACCGTGGTGCGAAGGGTGTCGCCCTCGTCCGCCGGCGCAAAGCCGAGATCGTCCAGGATACGCATCTGTACGTCCGCCGATACGTCGAGCCCGCCCAGGGACGCGACCCGGGATTTCCGCAGCACGACCTCGCGCGCCCAGTCGGGCATCGCGCCGGCCTCGGTAACGGCCGACGCTTCGCCGCCGCACAGCTCGAGGATCAGCTTCGTCGCGACATAAATGCCGAGACGCGCGCTTTCCGGATCGACGCCGCGTTCGAACCGGTAGCGGGCGTCGGACATGATGCCGAGCTTGCGCCCCGACGTGGCCGTGCGGATGGGATCGAACAGCGCCGATTCGACGAACACGTCCGTGGTGTCGTCGGTCACGCCCGACGCTTCGCCGCCCATGATGCCGCCGATGGCTTCGACGCCGTTCTCGTCGGCGATGACGGTCATGGCGGAATCGAGCGTGTAGTCGTTGCCGTCCAGCGCGGTGACGGTCTCGCCGTCCTGCGCGAGGCGCATGGTCACATCGCCCGAAACCTTCGCCGCGTCGAACACGTGCAGCGGCCGGGCGAGATCGAACGTCGCGTAATTGGTGATATCGACCAGCGCCGAGATCGGCCGCAATCCGATGGCGCGCAGCCGGTCCTGCAGCCATTGCGGGCTGGGGCCGTTCTTCACGCCGCGGAAATAGCGCCCGACAACCAGCGGGCAGGCATCTTCGGCGTCCGGCGGCAGGTCGCGCCGCCATTTTATCGGCGAATCGAACCCGTCATCCGTTTCGGGGTAGTCCAGCGGCTTCAGCGTGCCGAGCCCGGCGGCCGCAAGATCGCGGGCGATACCGCGAATGCCGGCGCAATCCTGGCGGTTCGGCGTCAGACCGATTTCGATCACCGGGTCGGACAGGCCCATGACAACCGCGGCCGGCGCGCCGATTTCGGTATCTTCGGGCAATTCCACGATGCCTTCGTGATCGTCCGACAGGCCCATTTCGCGTTCGGACAGCAGCATGCCGTTCGATTCCTGGCCGCGGATCTTGCTTTTCTTCAGAGTCACGTCGATGCCCGGGATATAGGCGCCGGACGCCGCGAACACGCCCTTCATGCCGGCCCGCGCATTGGGCGCGCCGCACACGACCTGCACCGGGTCGCCGTCGCCGTAATCGACCTGGCAGACCTGCAGCCGGTCGGCATCGGGATGTTTTTCCGCCGATACCACATGGGCGACGCGGAACGACGCCAGCGCTTCGGCGCGGTCCTCGACGCCTTCGACCTCGAGCCCGATCATCGACAGCTTCTCGACGATATCGGCGAGCGGCCTGTCGGTCTCGAGATGTTCCTTGAGCCAGTCGAACGTGAATTTCATCGCGCCAGCCCCCCGGCAAGACCGTCCGCGACGTTGGGCACGTCGAGCGGCGCAAAACCGTAATGGTTCAGCCAGCGGATGTCGGATTCGTAGAACGTGCGCAAATCGGGAATGCCGAATTTCAGCATCGCGGCGCGTTCGATCCCCATGCCGAAGGCGAAGCCCTGGTATTTCGTGGAATCGATGCCACAGTTTTCCAGGACATGCGGATTGACCATGCCGCAGCCGAGAATTTCCAGCCAGTCGGCGCCCGCCCCGATGGTCAGCCCGCCGCCTTCGCGCGAACAGCCGATATCGACCTCCGCCGACGGCTCGGTGAACGGGAAATAGGACGGCCGGAACCGGACCGGCAGGTCGTCGACGTCGAAAAACGCGCGGCAGAATTCGATCAGGCAGCCCTTGAGATGCCCCATATGCGTCGCCTCGTCGATCACCAGGCCTTCGATCTGGTGAAACATCGGCGAATGGGTGGCGTCGTGGTCGGCGCGGAACGTGCGGCCGGGCACGACGATCCGGATCGGCGGTTTGCCGTCGATCATCGTGCGGATCTGCACCGGCGATGTATGCGTGCGCAACACCTTGCGATTGCCGTCTTCGTCGGGCGGCAGGTAGAACGTGTCGTGATCCTGGCGCGCCGGATGTTCCGGCGGGATGTTGAGCGCGGTGAAGTTGTTGAAGTCGGTTTCGATATGCGGGCCTTCGGCGACGGTGAAGCCCATTTCGCAGAAAATCGCGACCATCTCGTCGATGGTCTGGCTGATCGGGTGGATACGGCCCGCCGCATCCGGCCGCGCCGGCAGGGTCACGTCGATCCGGTCGCCGGCGAGGCTGGCGTCCAGCGCCGCCGCTTCGAGGATTTCCTTGCGGGCGTCAATGGCGTCGGAGACCGCGTTCTTGACCGCGTTGAGCTTCTGGCCGGCGTCGCGCCGCTCTTCCGGGGGCAGTTGCCCGATGCCCTTGACCATCCCGGTGACCGAGCCCGACTTGCCGAGCGCCGACACGCGCAACGCTTCCAGCGCCGCCAGGTCGGCGGCCTCTACCTGGGCCAGCAGGTCGGTCTGTAGCTGATCGAGATTATCCATAGCAAAAGCCCGGCCGGTGGTTCACCGGCCGCCCCGAACATCTGATTGAGTTACAAGATTTGTCCGGTCGCCGCCCCGTGCCTGCGCACGGGGGCGGAAACCGTTCAAAAATTCCGGCTCAGCCGGCGTTGCCGAGGGCGGCCTTGGCCTGTTCAACAACGCTGCCAAAAGCCTCCGGCTCCTGCGCGGCGAGATCGGCAAGCACCTTGCGGTCCAGTTCGATCCCGGCCTTGTGGACGCCGTTCATGAACGTGGAATAGGTCATGCCGTGCAGGCGGGCGCCCGCATTGATCCGCTGGATCCAAAGCGCCCGGAAATTGCGTTTCTTGACGCGCCGGTCGCGATAGGCGTACTGGCCGGCTTTTTCGACCTTCTCGACCGCAACCTTGAAAACTTTCGAATTCCGGCCGCGATAGCCTTTCGCCTTCTTCAGGACTTTCTTATGACGGGCGTGGGTGGTAACGCCCCGTTTTACTCGTGCCATGTCAAATCTCCTTGATCACGCGTAGGGCAGATAGGTTTTGACGATGCGCGCATCCGCGGCGGCCAAAATCTGCGTGCCGCGCGTATTACGCTTCATCTTCTGCGTGCGTTTGCGGAGGTTGTGACGTTTCTTGGCGAAATTCGCCCGGACCTTGCCGGACGCCGTCGTGCGGAAACGCTTTTTAGCGCCGCTTTTCGACTTCAACTTGGGCATTTCCGTCTCCTTTGTGTTTGCGTTCCCGCACCTCGTTCGGCACAGGACTGCGGACGTCTCTAAAGCGGCCCCGGCATGCCCTTCAGGCCGGACCGCTTGCTTCAAGGCCGCGGGTTATAACGGGTTGCCGGGGCGGGTGCAAGGGAAACCGGCAGCAAAAAGCCCCGCAAAGCGGGGCTTTTCACGAAATACGGGGATCGCGTCAGGCGGATTCCTGAATCCACTCGACCAGCTTGCCCTTGGGCAGCGCGCCGACCTTGGTCGCGGCGACTTCGCCGTCCTTGAACAGGATCAGGGTCGGAATGCCGCGCACGCCGTATTTGGACGGCGTCATCGGGTTCTCGTCGATATTGACCTTGGCGATGGTGATGGCATCGCCCATTTCCTCGGAAATCTCTTCCAGGGACGGGCCGATCTGCTTGCAGGGCCCGCACCATTCCGCCCAGAAATCAACGAGAACGAGGCCATCCGCCCCAAGCACGTCGGCATCGAATGAATCGTCAGAAACTGGTTTGCTCGCCATTTATTGCTTCCTTATATAAAATCCGCGCCCGCGCCACTATTGACGAAACCGCAGCGCCCCTACCCGGCGTTACTATCTGTTATTGAATCTAGGGATGCATAGGGGGGTGGTCAAGGCGCATAGCTGTCCAGCAGCTTTGCGTCCAGCGGCATTAATCGCGGCCCGTCGGTCCACAGCAATACGCACTCAACACTCTGATTTTCATATATCTTTTCGAGCAACGCCCGATAGGCCGCCATCTGGCGCAAATAGACCGGCGAAACGTCGCCCGGTTGTGCCGGCGGCGGTCGATTCGTCTTGAAATCCAGCACCTTGACCCTGTCCGGGCCGACCACGAGCCGGTCGATCCGGCCTGAAATCGCCGTGTCGCCGATGACGCCGGCCACCGGCGCCTCGGCGCGCGAACCGGGGCCGAACAGGTCGGCATAGTCCGGATGATCGAGCACAGCGAAGGTTTCCGCCATCAATGCCTCGATACGGTCGTCGTCCAGCCCGTGCACCGGACGGTCCAGAAAAGCGCGGGCCGCGCGGCGACGGGCATCGGCGGCGATGTCGGGCAATGTCTGAAGCAGCCGATGGACCAGCAGGCCGCGCTGGAAGGCGAGACCGCTGTCGTCGCCGAGCGGCGAACGCGGCGCGGGTTCCGGCGAAGACGGCCGCGACGGCGCCAGCGGACGCGACGGTTCGGGTTCGTCCGGCGCGGGGAGATCTGCCCAGCCCGGCAATGCCGGAATGGCCGCCGCCCTGTCTTCGTCGGCGCGCTTGCGGTCGGGGGCGCTGGTCTGCGGATTTGCCAGACGCATCCCTTCGCCGGTCCAGGCGATTTCCGGGCGGTCGCCGGCCCCGCCGGCATGGGAGTCGAAATCGAACGTCTCGGCGAATCCGTCCAGCCCGCGTTCGATCAGGTTGCGCCAGGCGCCTTCCGGCGGGCTTTGCCGCGTGCCGTACCCGGCGACATACAGGCGATCCTCCGCCCGGGTCATCGCGACATATAACAGGCGGCGGTATTCCTCGTCCTGGCGATCCTTTTCGACCGCCGCCAGCCGCTTGGCCCGGCGTTCCTGCACATGGGACCGCGGCGGCCACAGCATGATGTCGTGCTCGCCGCGGTCGTCCCACAGCAGGCCCGTGCCGGGGCGCGGCGTCTGCATGGTGTCGGCCAGGAACACGATCGGCGCCTGCAGCCCCTTGGCGCCGTGGACGGTCATGATGCGGACCTCGTCGCGCACGCCCTGGTCGAGATCGCGCTTGATCTGAGCTTCGCCATCTTCCACCCAGCGCAGGAACCCCTGCAGCGACGGCGGATGGGCCTGCTCGTAGCCGAGCGCCAGCGACAGGAATTCGTCGATCGGATCGTTCGCTTCCTCGCGCAGCCGCGACAGCAGATGCGCCCGGCCCGTCATCGGTCCCAGGATATGGGCGAAGAATTCGAAGGGCGGCATCATGTCGGCGCGGCCGAGGATATCGCTCAGCGTCCGGTAGGCCGCGGAACTTGCGGGATCCTGCCGCGCCCGCCGGCGAAGCGCCGCCCAGACGGTGCCGTCGCGGCCGTGGCAGATATCGAAAAGCTGCGTTTCGTCGAAGCCGATCAGCGGCCCTTTGAGGACCGCCGCCAGGTTGAGATCGTCATGGGGCATCAGCGCAAAGGCCCCGAGCGCGATCAGGTCGCGCACCGCAAGCTGGTCGGTCAGCACCATGCGGTCGAGCCCGGCGACGTCGACGCCGCGGTTTTTCAGTTCGCGGATCAGGTTGTCGACCAGGTCGGTACGGCGGCGCACCAGAACCATGATATCGCCGGGGCGGATCGCCCGGTCGGCGCTGTCGAGGGGTTCGTCGTCGCGCAGCCATTTTTCGATGCGCCCGGCAATGGCGTGGGCCAGCCGCATTGCGGGCGTCTCGTCGTTGCGCATCGTGTCCGGGCTTGCCCACGGGTCGGTCTCCGGACGGTCGTCGGGGAATACCGGCGGCCACAGTTCGACCAGGCCCGCCTGTCCCCGGCGGTGCGCGGTATGGCTGATCGTGCCGGCGGACACGCCGTGGCGCACCTCGTCGTCGGTGAAAACCGCATCGACCGCCTGAAGCACCGCCGAGGCGGACCGGAACGACACATCCAGCGGCACCCGGTGCCAGGCCTGGCCGGCGGCGACGGTCCGTTGTTCGAAATGGTCGCTCATGGCCGCGAATTCGTCCGGGGCAGCGCCCTGGAAACTGAAGATCGACTGCTTTTCGTCGCCGACGGCAAACACCGTCCGCACCGCGTCGCGGGCGCCGGCGCCGGCGTGGAATTCGTCGGCGATGGCGCGCACCACGGCCCACTGGTCGGCATTGCTGTCCTGGGCCTCGTCGATCAGCACATGGTCGATGCCGCCGTCGAGCTTGTAGAGCACCCATGGGGCGGCGCGTTCGACCAGTTCCCGTGCCCGCAGGATCAGGTCGTCGTAATCGAGCAGCGCATTGCCGCGCTTGTGATCTTCGTAGCGTTCGATCAGTGCGGTCGCGATCAGCAGGATCGCCTCGGTCGCCTCGGCGGTCAGGATGGCCTTGCGTTTCTCATACACCGCGAGGACGCGTGCCGCTTCGGTTTCCATCACATCGGAAATTTCCGGCATGGCGGCAACCGCCCCCTTGCTCGCGAGTGCTGCCCGGATCGTTCCCGTACCGGTCAGGTAGGCAAGCGCGTAATCGTCGAACGCATGCGCCCGCGAATCGCGCTCGGCGGCGAGCCAGGGCGCCATCCGCGCCGCCTTGTCCTTGTCCTGCTTGCCGCCCGCCGACAGCGCGTCCGCGGCAAGACGCAGACCGATCAGGTCCACCACCGCATCGTCGCAGGCGGCCGCGACAAGCGCCTCGACCGTATCCGCGGCCGCAACGTCGAGCTCCGCGCGGGTCGCGGCGATGGCGTTGCCGGCCCCGCCATGGGCACTGACCAGGCGGCGCAGACGGCCGCGGCTCGACGCGATTTCCATCATCAGCTTGGCGAATTCGTCCTCGTGAACCCAGCCGGTCACGACGCGAAGCGCGTCGGCGAGGCCGTCATCGGCGCCTTCCCGCGCGCGGGTCAGGATATCGTCGCGCGCGGCTTCGAGGACTTCGGCGGCGGTGCGGTCGTCCATCACTTCGAAATGCGGCGCAAGGCCGGCTTCGATCGGGAAACGCCCGAGCAGGGATTCGCAGAACGCATGAATGGTCTGGATCTTCAGCCCGCCGGGGGTGTCCAGCACCTGGGCGAACAAACGCCGCGCCAGGGCGCGCACGGCATTGTCCGGCGGGACGCCGGTCAGGGCGACGATGGCGGAGGTCAGCCTGTCGTCATCCATCACCGCCCATTCGCCGAGCAGGCGGCGAATGCGGTTCTGCATTTCCGCCGCGGCGGCGCGGGTGAAGGTAAGGCACAGTATTTTTCCGGCATCGGTGCCCGACAGCAGCAGCCGCAGGACGCGGTCGGCCAGCACCTTGGTCTTGCCCGACCCGGCGGAGGCGGACACCCACACCGAGGCCGTCGGCGTCGCCGCGATCGTCTGGTTCGCATATTTGAAGATCTCGCCGGGCGCCGGCATTTCCGGATCCGAGACAGGCGTTTCGGTCATTCGCCGCCCCCGGTGGCCGCCGCCCATTCCTGCACGCGTTCGAGGTGATCGAAATCCGAGTGGCGCGGCGCGATTTCGGCATCCGGCCGCGCCGCGTATACCGTTTCCGGGTCGTCATAGTAATCGAGCAGCGCGGTCAGCCCGGACAATGCCTGTTCGGCGAGGTCGCCGGGATCGTCGCCCGCGACGCTGATTTTTCCGGCAGGATCGCCGCCCGACAGTTTCCAGTAGGTCAGAGCCGCAATTTCCCCCGGGTCGATGCCGTTAAACGCCCCTTCGCGGATCATCGCGGCTTCGAGCGGCAGCTGCGGCGACAGACCGGCATTCACGTCCTTTTTCGGCGGCACCGCGCCGGTCTTGTAATCGATGATCTCGTACCCGCCGCCGGCCAGCCGGTCGATCCGGTCGGCCCGCGCCCGCAGGCGGAACGGCCGGGCCCGCGCATCCAGGTTCAGCTCGCCGTCGATTTCGGTAAAGCGCCGGACGATTTCCGGACTGCGCTCGGTCTCGCGCTCGATGACCCATTCGGCGATACGCTCGAACCGCGGCCACCAGAAGGCGCGGACGCCGGGGCGGTCGAGCCACGGGGCGAATTCCTCTTCGCCGATCCGCAGCAGGATATCGAGCGCGTCGGCGGGCAGATCGCCGGCGATTTCGCCGAGGAACCGGTCGATCGCGTCGTGGATGATCGAACCGCGGTCGGCGGCGCCGGGGTCGGCGTCGATCGGCGACAGCGCCCTGAGGCCCAGCACGCGCTTGGCATAGATTGCATACGGATCGCGGATCAGGGTCTCGATTTCGGTCACCGACAGCCGGTCGGGGCGGGCGGCGACGGGCGGGCACGGCGCCGGGGCCTCTACCTGCACCGGCAATCGCCGCGAATCCACGGCCGCCTGCCAGTGCAGCCAGCGCGCCTGTTCGTCCTGCCACGCTTTGAGGACCGTTTCCCCGGAAGCGGACGCCGACAGCAGGGTTTCCAGCCGGGTCAGCCAGCGCGCCGGCACGGTGGGCGAACCGTCGACGCGGGTCGACCGCGTCAGCACCACTTCCGGCGCGGCGAAGCCCTGGACGAAATCATGCGCCGTCAGCCCGATGCGGCGTTCCGGCGGCGCCAGCCCGAAGGCTTCGCGCATCGGGCGGCTCATCCACGGATCGGCAGGCGGATCGGGCGGCCAGACGGCCTCGTTCAGCCCGCCGAGAATCATCAGGTCGGCCTGCTGCAGCCGCGCTTCGAGCAGTCCCCAGATGCTGAGACGGGGATGGCGCCCGTAAAGCGGCCGCACCACCGCGCCGGCCATCAGCGCATCCAGCAGGGCCGGCCATTCGCGGCCCGGCAGCGGCGGCAGGGATTCCAGCGCGGCATGCAGGTCGTTGATCAGCGCCGCCGCGTTTTCGCCGGCCTCGCCCGACCACAGGCGCTCGACGCCGGTCTCGGCATCCGATGCGGCCAGCGTCTCGGCGAAGGCGATATGGGCGTCGAGCAGTTCCACGGCCGCGACCTCCGGCCGGCGCATCAGGTCGGCGAACCGGCGCGCGGACTTTTCCAGGTCTTCGGCCCACAGGGTCAGCCCGGCTTCCGGTTCGATGTGACGCAGCGCATCGCGCAGTCCGGCGAAGCCGGGGATCGGGCGCGGGCCGCGCAGGACCGCCAGTTCCATTTCGCGCACCCGGTCGCGGAACGCCGCCGGATCGCGCCCGCCGGCGGCCAGCGGGTGTTTCAGCGCCGACAGCAGCGGCACCGGGGCGGCATCGGCGGCCACCGCATCCGCCGTCAGCCGCAGGAAGACCCCGGGCAGCGTGTCGGCCAGGGGCGTGCCGCCGGAATCGTCGATATCGATCTGCCAGCGCCGCAATTCCGCGGCCACGCGCCGGGCAAGGCGGCGGTCCGGGGTAATCAGCGCAGCAGTCCGGCCGTCGTCCTCCAGCGCTTCGCGCAGCATCAGTGCAATCGCCAGCGCTTCCTGTTGCGGCCCGGGACAATCGATCCGGCGCACGCCGGCAAACGCCGCACCGACATTGTCGGGCAGCGAGACCGCAGCGGCGGTGACGGGCGGCCGCAGGGCGGCGTTGACGGTATCCACGCGCGCGCGGTCGCCGCCCCCGCCCCAGACGCCGACATCGCCGATCCCGAGTCCGAGACGGCGCAGCAGCCGGGTCATGCCGTATTGCGGGTGAGACGGTCCGAGTTCCGCAAGGCTTTCGTCGTCCAGCGTGGTGTCGAGCCCGGGCAGCACCACCATGCCGCGTTCGAGGCCGGCGACACAGGTCAGCAGGTCGGCGGTGGCGGGAATGCTGCCGGTGGACCCGGCGGCGATGACCGGCCCCGGGGGCGGTGCTTCGCGCCACAGCGCCACCTGGCCCTCGATCAGCCGGTTGCGGCGGTCGGCGGCTTCGATACATCGCTGTTCCGCCAGAATACCGGGCCAGTGATCCGTCACGATCTGCAGAAAAACCAGCGTTTCCTGCCAGTGCTGCGAGAACCGTTCGGGCACGATCCGTTCGAGATCGGCGAAGTCCAGCCGTTCGGTCTGCACTTCGTCGAGCAGCCGCGCCAGTTCGTTGGCCAGCCGCGCCGCATGGGCCGCCGACATGGCGGAATCCTTCGCCATGATCATGCGGGTCAGCAATATCTGGCGCCGGAGCGTCGGCATCGCCGGCGGCAGGTCGGCCATGCCGGCAAGGGCCGGTTCCTCGGACGCGAGGAACCCGATCTCATCCTCGTCGATATCGCCGATCGGGGTCATCGCCGGCAGCAGCGCCGGCTTGCCGCCCGTCGCCCGCAGGAACGCGTCGCCCAGCGCCCGGCAGGACCGGCGCGTCGGCAACAGGATACGGATATCGGCGAGACTGCCGGGATCGCCGCCGAAGCGGTCGAGAATGCCGACCGCGAGGGAATCTACGAAAGCGGTTCCGGCGGCGATTGAATAAACCTGCTTCGGCATGTCTCCGGGCCTCAGAACAGCAGCCGGACGCGGGAGCCTTCGCGTTCGAGAATTTCGGCCTCCGCCTCGGCAATCGCGGCCGGCGTGCCGACGTGATACCAGTCGCCGTCATGGGCGATACCGGACAGACGCCCGGCTTCGAGCGCCCGGTCGTACAGCACGTTCATCGAGAATGCGCCGCCCGGCCCGCCGTCGAACAGGCGCGGATGCACGATCTGCACCCCGGTGAAGACAAAGGGCGCGACCGTCCGCTCCGGCCGCCGGGTCAGCAGGCCGACGGAATCCATCAGGAAATCGCCGCTGCCGTCATAGCCGGTGGCGCGCACGGTGGCGGTCAGCAGCAGCAATGCGTCCATACGCTCGCCGTCCCACGCCCGCGCGAGGCGGTGCAGCGCCGGGATCGTCCCGTCGCGCCAGACGATATCGGCATTCACGACATAGAATGCCTCGCCGCCGAAATGCGGCAGCGCCTTCGTCACCCCGCCGCCGGTTTCCAGCAGATCGTCCTCGCGCGATATGACGGTCCGCGGGGGCGCTTTGGCCAGCGCCCGCCGTTCGAGATGCGTCTCGATTTTTTCCGGCAGCCAATGGGTGTTGACGACGGCCTCGGTCACACCGGCATCGGCGAGCCGGTTGAGCGCATGATCGAGCATGGTTTCCCCGCCCACATCGAGCAGCGGCTTCGGAAGCGTCTGGGTCAGCGGGCGCATGCGCAGACCGAGACCGGCGGCCAGCACCATGGCGCGGGTGGGGACATCGGCGGTCATGCGGTCCTTCCTTCGGGGGGAACGATCCGTCGTTCCGCCGGGATATGCGTGTCGAGCCATCGTTTCAGCGGCGCGAGGGACGGGTGCCCGGCGGCGCGTTCGAGCAGCCGCCACAGCCGGGGGACGTGATGCAGGTAGCCGTCCTTGCCGTCGCGGTCGCGCAGGCGGGTGAATATGCCGAGCACCTTGCAATGGCGCTGTGCGCCGAGAATGGCGCAGGACGTATCGAACGCGTCGGCCGACAGGCCGGGAAAGGCCGCAAGATACCGGTTCCGCAGATCGGCGCGCAGGGCATCGTCGACATCGCGCCGCGCGTCTTCGACCAGCGAGACGAAATCGTAGCTCACCGGTCCCGCAACCGCGTCCTGGAAATCGAGCAGGCCGCAGGCCGCCACCCCGTCGCGCCCGGCGATGCGGATCAGGTTGTCGACATGGAAATCGCGCAGCACCAGCGTTTCCGGCACGCCGCGGGCCTGCGGCACCAGGCCGGCCCAGACATCGCGGTAGCCGGCATTCACCTCTTCCGGCGTTGCGCTGCCGGTCACGGCGGGCAGATACCAGTCGGTCAGCAATGTCGCCTCGTCGACCAGCAGGGCATCGCTATAGGCCGGCACGCCGGCGGGTATCGCCTCATCCGGCGGCAGGCGATGAAGGCCGGTCAGCACGTCCGTCGCCATTTCGTATAGCGGCGCCGCATCGGCGCCGGCATCGAGCAGCCGGGTAAAGGTGGCGTCGCCGAGATCCTCCAGCAGCAGAAAGCCCGACGCGGTATCTTCGGCGAGAATTCCGGGCGCGCTGAAACCAAGCGCGGCGAGCTGCCGCGCGATCCGCAGAAACGGTTTTACGTCCTCCTTGCCGGGAGGGGCATCCATCAGCACTGCGCATTCCCCCGATCGGGTCACGCGTTCGTAGCGCCGGAACGAGGCGTCTTCGGCCAGCGTCGCATGATCGGCGCCCGCCCAGCCCGCGGACGCGAGAAAGTTTTCGATCTCTGCCGTCCGCACGTTCATGACCCGGTTTCCGTGACGGTCGCGATCCGCGCGGTCTCGCCGTCGCCGAAAGCAAGATGGACACGGATCGCGCGCGGCGGCAGCAGACCCTCGATCCTGTCCGCCCATTCGATCACCGACACGCCGTCGGCGAAGGCGTCCTCGATACCGGTTTCCCACACGTCGTCGGGCGACGTCAGCCGGTACAGGTCGAAATGATAGACGGTAAAACCGGGAAGGTCGTATAGCTGGACCAGCGTGAAGGTCGGGCTCGGCACGTGGCCGTAGTCGATCCCCGCCGCCTTTCCAAGGGCGACGATCAGCGCGCGGGCAAAGACCGTCTTGCCGGCGCCGAGATCGCCGGTCAGCGCGATTGCGTCACCGGGGACGAGGCCGGCCGATATCTCCGCGGCCAGGGCCTCCGTCGCCGCCGGATCGGCCAGCGGAACGGTACGGGTGTGTTCGGAGGTGTGCAGGGCGGCCATTCCGATGGTTTATCCCCGCCGACGATTCCCCGCAACGGGGCACGCCGATGAAAGCGCCGATATTACGTTGCCCGCCAGCCGGCCATCAGCCGCCCGTCAGCTGCATCTCAACCGCCCGTCGCGATCCGCGGCAGGTCTTCCTCGGCGCGGCGCGCCGGCAGGCGGCAGACGACTTTCGTCCCGACGCCCGGTTCGGATTCCAGTTCGACGTCGCCGCCATGCAGACTGATGAAGCTCTGCACCAGCGACAGGCCGAGCCCGACCCCGGACCGCCGCGACTGCGGCTGGGCGCCGCGTTCGAACCGGCCGAATATCCGCTGATGGTCTTCGGCGGGGATGCCGATTCCCGTATCGGTAAAGGTGACGATTATATTGTCTTCGACGCGGCGCGCGGAAACCGTGATTTCGCCCTCTTCGGGAGTGAACTTTACCGAATTGCTGAGGATATTGAACATCGCCTGCTTCAGGCGGCGTTCGTCCGCCATGATCAGCCCGATATTTTCCGGGCAGTCGAAATCGAGCTTGAGGCTTTTCCGCAGCACGCGTTCGCGGGTCAGGCCGAGAACGCTGGTCAGGACCGCATGGACATCGACCGTTTCCAGTTCCAGCGACATGTGTCCCGATTCGATCGTCGCCAGATCGAGCAGGTCGTTGATCAGCGAGAGCAGCCGCTGGGACGAATCGTAAATGCCCTTTCCGTATTCGGCCTGGCGGTCGTTGAGATCGCCGAAATATTCGCCGGTCAGAATCTCGGAGAACCCGACGATCGTGTTCAGCGGCGTCCGCAGCTCGTAGGACACGTTGGCGATAAATTCGGATTTCAGCCGGTCCGCCGTTTCCAGCGCTTCGTTGCGTTCGCGCAGGAACTGTTCGACCCGGTGCGAATCCGACACATCGACATAGGACAGCAGCATTGCGCCGTCGGGCAGCGGCACGGTGGCGAAATCGATCACCGATCCGTTGGCGCGTTCGATGCGGCCCGATTGTCCTTCCCGGTCGGTCAGCAGATTGATCAGGTCGTTTTTCTGCAGCTCCCAGTCGCCCTGATCGAGAAAATCGCGCATCCGCTCGACCAGTTCGGAGATATGCGGCGCCGCGTCCAGTTCTTCGTCCGCCAGCTGCCAGATGCGGCCGAATGCCGGGTTGTTGAGCTGCAGCCGGCCATCGCCGCCGATCACGGCGATTCCTTCATACAGATTGTCGAGCGTCTCTTTCTGAACCGCGATGAGCGTATTGTAGGACCGTTCGAGCGCCAGCGACGCGGTGACGTCTTCCCAGGTAATCAGCAGCCCGCCGAAGGGATGCGGTGCCGCAACCGACCGCAGCGTCTTGCCGTCCGGAAGATGCGTGAGTTCCTCCAGCGGCTCGATCAGGGATGTGAACAACGCGTTCTGGCCGGCCTTGAATTCGGGAAAATTCGCCTCCTCCGGAATTTTCCGCGCTTCGCGCAGGGTTTCCAGAATTTCGCCGAGCGACGGCTTGGTATCGAGAAACGCCTCGCCGAGTTCCCACAGTTTCACATAGGCCGTGTTGTAGAATTCGAGCCGCCGGTCGGCGCCGAAAATGGCGATTGCCGTGCCGAGGTTGTGCAGCACCTGTTCGTGGTTCTCGATATGCCGCGCCAGTTCCACCCGGATATCCTCGACCTCGGTCCGGTCGATTGCAAATCCGCCGATGGCGCCGTCACCGCCGACGGGCGCTTCGGTCAGTTCCATCAGACGCCGCGCACCGGCGGCCACGATATGATGGAGCCCGGTCTGCGCATTGCGGCTTTCGGCGGCCTGGACGGCTATAGCGCGCCCGTTGCGGGCGACCGTACCGGCCGCCAGTTCGGGCATGTTCTCGGGCAATTCGTCGGCGCCGGCCTCGACCGCGTCCCGATAGGCGGGATTGACGTAATCCAGGTCGAGCGACCGTGCGCGGCGCCACACGGGAAACGGAAACGAATCCAGCACTTTGCGAAACCCTTCCGCCTGGCGCTCGGCCGCGGCGGTTTCGCGGGCGGCGGCGCTGTCGTCGCGCAGCCACAGGACGGCGAGATGACCGTCCGCGCCCTGCGGAATCGCCCGGCCGCGCAAAGCGTAGCGCCGGTCGCCGGTACCGGGCACCAGGGCGTCGAATTCCTCGCCCGACGCGATCAGGGCGGCGACGGCGGCTCGGATACCGGAGGCGCGGCCGGCAGAGACCAGACCGGCGATCCGTTCGGGGTCGACGACGTCGTCGACGGCACACCCGATCATGCGCACCGCGCCGGGCGACAGTTTCTGGTCGCCGGTCGAGGTGTCCCAGCAGACGATCGCCTGGGGCGAACTGTCCACCAGCGCCTGTTCGCGCGTCAATTGCGATTCGAGATCGTCGGCCCGGGCTTCCGCCTCGGTCAGGCGCCGGCGGTAATGCACCGTCGCCAGCAACAGGCAAAGCGCCACGATTGCAGCGATGGAGGCGCTGACCGTCACACCTGTAAAGATAGCCCCGTCGGCGGCCGATACGGGAAACGGCAGACACGTTGCCACAACCGCCGCCGGAAACGCGGTGGCCCGCAATGCGGCAGGGGATAAATTCAACCGGGGCATCGGACGCGTTTTCCTCCGAGCCTGTTTATCCGGAGCGGCGGCAAGCCCCCGATTGAGCCGATGCCGCCGCGCCCGTTACAGTCTGTCTAATGTCGAGCCGTTACCGAGGCCTATTAAATGGCCCCGAATGGTTAACGCGACATTAATACCGGTAATGATCCGGCTTGTAAGGTCCGGCCTGATCCAGACCGAGATACGTGGCCTGTTCGGTCGACAGCGTGGTCAGCTTCACGCCGAGCTTCATAAGATGAAGGGCCGCGACCTTTTCGTCCAGATGCTTGGGCAGCACGTAGACTTCGTTCTTGTAGTTCGCGCTGTTTTCCCACAGTTCGAGCTGCGCCATGACCTGGTTGGTGAACGACGCGCTCATCACGAAGCTGGGATGCCCCGTGCCGCAGCCGAGATTGACCAGACGGCCTTCGGCCAGGACGATCAGCTTCTTGCCATCGGGGAATTCGACCTCGTCGACCTGCGGCTTGATGTTGTCCCACTTGTAGTTCCGCAGGGACTCGATCTGAATTTCGCTGTCGAAATGGCCGATATTGCAGACGATGGCCCGGTCTTTCATCTCGCGCATGTGGTCGAGCGTGATAACGTCGATATTGCCGGTCGTGGTGACGAAGATGTCGCCGAGCGGCGCGGCCTCTTCCATGGTCACGACTTCGTAGCCTTCCATCGACGCCTGCAACGCGCAGATCGGGTCGATTTCGGTGACGAGGACGCGCGCGCCCTGGTTGCGCAGGCTGGCAGCCGATCCCTTGCCGACATCGCCGTAGCCGGCAACGACGCCGACCTTGCCGGCGATCATCACGTCGGTCGCGCGCTTGATGCCGTCGACCAGGCTTTCGCGGCAGCCGTACAGATTGTCGAACTTGGACTTGGTCACGGAATCGTTGACGTTGATCGCCGGAACCAGCAATTGGCCCTTCTTCATCATCTCGTACAGACGATGCACACCGGTCGTCGTTTCCTCCGACAGGCCTTTGATATCCTTCAGCATCTCGGGATATTTTTCGTGCATCACCAGGGTCAGGTCGCCGCCGTCGTCGAGGATCAGGTTCGGCGTCCAGCCGTCGGGGCCCTTGATGGTCTGTTCGATGCACCACCAGAATTCGTCGTCGGTCTCGCCCTTCCAGGCGAAGACCGGCACGCCGGCCGCCGCAACCGCCGCCGCGGCCTGGTCCTGGGTCGAGAAAATATTGCACGAGCTCCAGCGCACTGTCGCGCCGAGCGCGGTCAGCGTTTCGATCAGCACCGCGGTCTGAATGGTCATGTGCAGGCAACCGACGATGCGGGCGTCTTTCAACGGCTGGGACGGGCCGAATTCCTCGCGCAGCGCCATCAGGCCCGGCATCTCGGTCTCGGCGATGGCGATTTCCTTGCGGCCCCAGTCGGCCAGGGACATATCGGCAACTTTATAATCGTTTTCGGCACTCATTTGGTTCGCTCCACTATCTGAAATGTATGAAACAATCGGGCATATAGGCAGATTGCGTCCCAACGCGTATCCCACAAACTTGCAGTTAAACGCTCGTTGGGTGTTGAGTGGGGTATAGCAGGCCGACGGATAAAAAATCAAGGTTCCACGCTGAGCGGCTCGGGTGGACAATCCGCACGGCGCCATGGCAGAATGGTTTCAATAAAAATACGGGATGAGGAAAGTGGCCATGGCGACCAAGACATCTGACACCTACACCCTGAAGCCTGTTGCGCCCGAGCGGATCGATCCTGCCGGCGCCGTCACCAAAATGCCGTCGCCGCGGGAAATGCATCACGTCCATATTTTCTCGGACGAAAATTACGATGCGATGGTTGAATTCTATCAGATGATTTTCAACGGCGAGATCACCAACGTGAACAGCCACGAAAACAGGATGGAACTGACCTTCATCACCTATGACGATCACGATCACCGGGTGGTGGTGATCCGGCGGCCGGGCTGGGGCACCAAGCCCAAGACCCCGGTCGGGCTTTCCCATATCGCCTTTGCCTATGCCAGCCTGGGCGAACTGCTGTTCGTATACAAGACGATGAAGGATGCCGGTCACCCGGCGCCGCACTGGACCGTGAATCACGGCAATTCGACATCGTTCTATTACCGCGACCCCGACGGCAACGAGGTCGAGACCATGATGGACAATTTCTCGGCGCTCGACACCCAGGATTACAAGCGATTCTACCAGTTCACCGAAGAATTCGGCGAAATGTCGGAAGGCAATTTCGATCCCGACAAGATGCTGGCGCTTTATGAATCCGGCGTGCCGGACACGGTGCTGATCGACCGCGAAGAGGTCCGCCGCATGGTACGTGAAGGCGTACTGTAAAAAGCGCCCTCTTTACCGAGACTCATATAAAAGGAATCCAGACCAAACCATGAAACTGGCGTAAGGACCGGCCAGCGTTCCCGGCCGGAGTTGACGAAGCACGCACAAATAAACCAATCACACCCCGCATCTGCATAACAAATCAAAACATTGCGGGAGAAAAATTTGGAGGAAATGCGACATGACCAACCAACACTTCCGTAGCCGACACATCGTTTCCGGCATCGCCGCAGCGATAGCGACCCTCGCGGTCTCGCTGACCGCAAACGCCGAACCGGTGAAAATCCGCATTCAGTGGTCGGTCGCCCCGGCGCATATCACGCCGCTGATTACCCAGGCGCCGAAAGAAATCTATCAGAATTACGGAAAAAGCTACGTCGTGGAGCCGGTGCGCATGCGCGGCAGCGGCCCCGCCTTGCAGGGCATTGCCGCCGGCGAGCTCGATCTCGGCGGCATGAGCATCCAGGCGCTCGTCCATGGCGTGAAGCGCGCGAAGCTGGACCTCAAAGTCATCGCGCAGGTTATGTCGGGCGGGGTCGACGGATACGGCGCCACCGAATATTACGCCCGCGAAGGCGAGATTTCGAAGCTTGAGGATCTCAAGGGCAAGGTGATCGCCGTCAATGCACTGGGCAGCACCATCGATGCCGCGGTCCAGGCGCAATTCGGCAAACTGGGCTGGAAGGTCGGCCGCGACTATCAGATGGTCGAAGTCCGCTTCCCGGCGATGCTGCCGGCGCTGCAATCCAAACGCGTCGATCTCGCGCCGCTGCTGACCCCGTTCAACCTGATCGCGAAAAAGAAGGGCGGCGTAAAGTACATGTTCAACATGCGGGACGCCCTGGGGCCGACCGAGACGCTGCAATGGATCGGCCGCGCCGACTGGATCGAAAAGAACCGGGCGGCCCTTGTCGATTTCCTGGCCGACAATATCCGTTTCCGGAAATGGCTGTACGATCCGAAAAACCGTGAACAGGTGCTGGCAACCCTGTCCAAGGTCACCAAACGGCCGGCGAAGAACTATGCCTCTTGGGCATTCACCAAGGAGGACAACTACCGCGAGCCCAATGCCATGGTGAACGTGGACCGGATGCAGAAGAACGTCGACGATCTGGTGAAGCTCGGCATCCTCAAGGAAAACATTGCGGTCAAAAACTATGTCGACCTGTCGATCGCCCAGGAGGCTGCCGGCCGCGCGAACAAATGACGGCACACCCCGCAACCGCCGCGGACCGGTCCGCGGGCGGCATATCGATCCGATCAGTATGCCATGAATACCGGCCGGCCCGTGGCCGGCCGGTGCTGGCGCTCGACAATATCGACCTGGAGGTCCGGGATCGCGAATTTCTGGCGATTCTCGGGCCGTCCGGTTGCGGCAAATCCACCCTGCTCTACCTGCTTGGCGGCTTCATGGAGCTGCAGCAGGGAAATATTGCCGTCAACGGGCGCGACGTCACCGGCCCCGGGCCGGACCGCGGCATCGTGTTCCAGCACTTCGCCCTGTTCCCCTGGAAGACCGTCCGCCAGAACGTGCTCTACGGTCTCGAAAAACAGGGACTGGCAAGGGCGGAGCGCGAGGCCACGGCCCAGGAATTCATCGACCTGGTTCACCTGACGGGATTCGAAGACAGTTTTCCGTCGCAATTGTCGGGCGGCATGAAGCAGCGGGTCGCGATCGCGCGGACGCTGGCCATCAACCCCGACACCCTGCTGATGGACGAACCGTTCGGGGCGCTCGACGCCCAGACCCGCAGCCTGATGCAGGAAGAATTGCTGGCCATCTGGAACCGCTCGCCGACGACGGTCGTGTTCGTGACCCATGACGTGCGCGAAGCGGTGCTGCTCGCCGACCGGGTGGTGGTCATGACCGCCCGGCCGGGACGGGTGAAGGAAATCGTCGATACCCGTTTCGACGGCGGGATGAACGCGGAAATCGCCAAGTCGCGGGAATTCCTCGACCGGGTCGACGAAATCTGGGACCTGGTGCGCGAAGAAGCCATCGCCGCCGATTCCTCGAAAGCGGGGTAGGCACCGTGCGACTGGCACTTACCCTCTGGCGTTTTACCCCGCTGCTGCTGCTTGCCGCGTTCTGGGAAGCGATATCGCAGTTCGGCCTGGTGTCGGAATTCGCCCTGCCGCCGTTCAGCGATGTCGTGGTCTCCTTTACCCGGCTGACCGAAGAAGGTCTGTGGGCGCACACGGCGCAGTCTCTGTATCGCGGCGCGACCGGCTTTGTCAGCGCCGTCATCGTCGGCGTGCTCGCCGGCGTGCTGATGGCGTGGTACCGGCCGGTCCATATCCTGATCAATCCGCTGCTGCGGTGCCTGTACCCGATGCCGAAATCCGCACTGATCCCGCTGACGATCATGTGGATCGGCCTCGGCGACCAGTCGAAGATCACCCTGATCTTCATCGGCTGCCTGCTGCCGGTCGTTCTCAGCGCGTTCAACGCGGCGCGCGGCGTCGACCAGGTGCTGATCTGGTCGGCGCGCAGCATGGGCGCGCGCGAACGCGAGGTGCTGTGGCAGGTCGTCGTGCCGGCGGCGATGCCCGAAATTCTGAGCGGCATCCGGATCGCGCTGGCGCTCGCGTTTATTCTGCTGGTATCGGGCGAGCTAATCATCGCCAATAACGGCATCGGCTACCTGATCGACCTTCTGGGCGAAGGCGGCGATTACGCCGGCATGTTCGCCGGCGTTGCGACGATTTCCGCCATCGGCTTTTTCGCCGACCGGGCATATGTCGCCCTGACGCGCCGCCTCCTCGTGTGGCGGGACTAGGATCATGGCGCGCACCCTTCGAACCGGAATCCGCGCCGGGAACGGCCTGACCGCCCGCCGGGCGTTCGACACCGTTGGGCCTTTCGTCACGATCGGGCTTCTCCTGATCGCCTGGGAACTCGCCGCCCGGCTCGGCCTGGTCATTGCCTTCCTGTTGCCGCCGCTCTCCGTCGTCGTAACCCGCATCGCGACGGATTTCGCATCCGGCCAGCTGCCGATGGATATCGCGATCACGCTCTACCGGACGCTCGCCGCATTCGCGCTCGCGACGGTCTGCGGCGTCACGATCGGCCTGCTGATTTCGCGCAACGCATCGATCCGGTGGTTTTTCGATCCGCTGGTCTCGATCGGCCTGCCGATGCCGAAGATCGCGCTGCTGCCGGTGTTCATGCTGTGGTTCGGCCTTTTCGACCTGTCGAAAATCCTGATGGTCGCCTTTTCGGCGTCGTTCCAGATTATCATTGCGACCTGGTCCGCCACCCAGGCGATCGAAAAGGAACTGATCTGGTCGGCGCAAAGCCTCGGCGCCAGCCGCCGCGACATTCTGCGCGAGGTGATCCTTCCCGCCGCGATGCCGCAGATCCTGACAGGCCTGCAGATCGCAATGCCGATCTGCCTGATCGTGGTGCTGATCACGGAGATGATCATGGGCGGACAGGGCCTGGGCGATTCCATGCTCCGCAGCGCGCGCTACGTCGATTCGCCGGGCGTGTTCGCGGGCATCGTCGAAATCGGCATCGTCGGGTTCTGCGTCATCCGGGCGATGGAATTCATCCGCCGGCGCCTGCTGGTCTGGCACCAGGAAACCCGGTCGGAAACGACGGTCTGACGGGACAGGCGGGACAGGCGGGACAGGCTCGAGCATATCCCGCTTACGCGGAATCGCGCCGGCCCGGTGCCGTCAAAACAGAAAACTCTCTAGTCCCGGTCTTCGCCGAACCCGTCTTCGACCAGGGCGCGGATCGCGGCGATCGCCGCGCCGGCATCAGCGCCGTCGGCGCTGACGGTTATCGATGTTCCCCGGGCGGCGCCGAGCATCAGCAGCCCCATGATCGACCGGCCGCCGACGGATTCACGCCCGTTCGAAACGCTGATAACCGCATCGAACCCTTCCACAAGGGCCGTGAACTTGGCCGCCGCACGCGCGTGCAGGCCGCGTTCGTTGACGATCTCAACGGTAATTTCGACGGGGCGTTCGGGGGGCAATGCGGGTTCCGCCTGCGGTCAGGACGCCGTGTCGTCGAGCAGGTTCGAGGCAAGCTTGATATATTTCCGGCCGGCATCGCGCGCCTCGGCCACGGCGGTCGCCATGTCGGACGACTTGCGCACGCTGGCGAGCTTGACCAGCAACGGCAGATTGACCCCGGCGATCACCTCGATATTCGCTTCCTCGAGGATCGAAATCGCGAGGTTCGACGGGGTGCCGCCGAACATGTCCGTCAGCACGATCACGCCCCGGCCGGTATCGGCGGCGGCCACGGCGGCGACGATGTCCTGGCGCCGGGTTTCCATGTTGTCGTCCGGGCCGATACACACGGTTTCCACCAGCTTCTGCGGGCCGACGACATGTTCCAGCGCCGAGACGAATTCTTCGGCGAGCCTGCCATGGGTGACGATTACCAGTCCGATCATTTTTATGTCGTGCCTCCGCTTTGGGTCTCTTGCCGCTGAGTCTCCGGACCGTCGGTTTTCAGGTCGCGGTGATTGACGCTGACCTGTTCGCCTTTCGTCGCCAGCCAGGCGCCGAGCCGTTCCGCCGTATAGACCGAGCGGTGCTTTCCGCCGGTACACCCGACAGCGATCGTCAGATAGCTTTTTCCTTCGGATTCGAAGCGCGGCAGCAGGGGTTCCAGCAGGTCCGTCAGGTGCCCGAAATAGGCTTCGAGGTCCGGGTCGTTTTCGATGAATTCGCCGACCGGCCGGTCGAGGCCGCTCAACGGGCGCAGGCGATCGACGTAATGCGGATTGCGGAGAAACCTGACGTCGAAGACAAGGTCCGCCTCGTGCGGCAGCCCGTGGCGATAGGCGAACGAGGTCACGAAAACCGCCAGGCCCGGCATGCGTTCGAGGGCATAGTTCGCATCCAGCAGCCGCTTCAGTTCTCCGACCGCCATTTCGGTGGTGTCGATCACCTCGTCGGCGCGTTCGCGCAGCGGCACCAGCAATTCGCGCTCGCGCGCGATGCCGTCGGTAACGCGCCGGTCCGGGGTTACCGGATGCCGCCGCCGGGTTTCGGAAAACCGGCGCTGCAATACTTCCGAATCGCAATCGAGAAACAGCAGCCGCACCCGCAGCGAGTCCATGTTGAGCAACGCATCGAATTCTTCGAGGAACGGGGCCGGTCCGAAATTGCGGGTCCGGGCGTCGACGCCGATGGCGAGCGGGCGCCCGCCGCCGGCACCCGGCGTCAGCAGGTTCGACAGCAGCGACAGCGGCAGGTTATCGACCGCCTCGTAGCCCAGGTCTTCCAGCGCTTTCAGTGCCGTCGACCGGCCGGCGCCGGACATGCCGGTGACAATGACGACCGGCAGCGGCGCGCCGGGCTGGCCGCCTTGCGGTGCGTCTTCCTGCGGCGGCGTGGTATCGGGCCTGTCCGTCATCGTGTCGGTTCGTCCTTACAGTGGCGATGTGCGCCGGTTACGGGATCGCTCTGCCCCGCCGCGTCATACGCCGCGATACGCAGCTTCGCAATCGCCGTCTGTTCGAACGGCGATACCGCAACCTGGCGGATGCGGACCCCTAAATACGCGTCCCAGGCGGGATCTGGCAACCGTTCAGCCCCGCCCGGCGGCACCAGGTCGGCGACGAGGCCGACGGCGATACCGGAAACATGCGGCATGCTGACAAGGCCGATGCCGCGGACCTCGATCAGGCCGGCGAGCGCCGGCGGCGCGGCGGCGATCAGGCGACCGTCCCGGCCGGTCAGCGCCACCCGGTCGTCCGCCACCAGCTCTGCGCCTGCGTCGATCAGGCGGAGCGCCAGATCCGATTTACCGGCCCCGGACGGTCCCCGCAGCAGGACCCCGATATCGCCAAAAGCGATGCAGGTCGCATGGACGGTGCGGCCGGCGGCAGCGCTCATGGCCGGGCGGCGGCCAGCCGCACGACGAACCGCGCGCCGATACGCTGGCGGCGCCTGCCGTCTTTGTCGCCATGGATGTTTTCGGCGTGGATCGTGCCGCCATGGGCTTCGATGATCTGGCGGGAAATGCTGAGCCCGAGGCCGGAATGGCGGCCGAAGGTCTCCCCTTCCGGACGTTCGGAATAGAACCGCTCGAAGACCGAATCGAGGCTTTCGACGGGAATGCCGGGGCCCTGGTCGTCGATCTGGATCACCACGTCGCCCCGGTCGCGGCGCAGCGACAGGACGATTTCGCCCTCCGGGGCGGTAAACGACAGGGCGTTGTTGATCAGGTTCTGGAAAACCTGCACGAGGCGGCCTTCGATGCCGTAGACGGTGCAGTTGGCGGTATCGCCGCGGAACGCCAGCGCGGCCCGCCGCCGTTCCATCCCCGTCGTCTCGTGCACCTGCACCAGGGCCGGCAGCAGGCGGCCGAGATCGACCGGTTCCATCTCGCCGCGGGCAAGTTCCGCATCCAGCCGCGACGCATCGGAAATATCGCTGATCAGGCGGTCGAGCCGTTTCACGTCATCCTGGATGATGTCCATCAGCGCGGCCTGTTTTGAAGGATCGCGGACCCGCGCCACCGTTTCGACCGCGCTCCGCAGCGACGTCAGCGGGTTCTTGATTTCATGGGCGACATCGGCGGCGAAGCTCTCATTGGCCTCGATCCGCTGCCACAGGGCCTCCGTCATCTCCCGCAGAGACGCCGACAGATCGCCGATCTCGTCGCGCCGGCGGGTAAAGTCGGGAATCGTATCGGCCTCGCCATGCCCCCCGCGCACGCGGTCCGCCGCCGCCGCCAGACGCCGCACCGGGCGCGCGATCGCGCCGGCGAGATACAGCGACAGCAGCACGGTCAGGGCCAGCACGCCGGCAAACACCTTCAGGATATCGAACCGCACCGCGCGCACGGCGGCTTCTATTTCCTCGGCGGTGGATGTCAGCAGCACGGCGCCGAGCACCTGTTTGAACCGCTGGATCGGCGCCGCCGCGCCGAGCCGTATCCCGCCGCCCGGAATCGACCAGCGGGCGGTGCCCGTTGTCCCGTCCAGCGCTTTCGATGCAACCGGCAGGTCCCGCCCCGGCAGCGGCGCGGTTTCGGGAAAAGGCGGCGGACGCTTGCCCCGGGGCAGCAGGGCAAAGAACAGGTCGTACAGCCCGTTCAGCGCCGATGTCGAAATATCGCTGGTATCGGGCGGCGGCAGCGCTTCGACCTGGACCGCGCCCCCCTGTCCGGACAGGAACCGGCTGTCGGCGATTGCGATGCCATCGACGGCGAACACGCGGGCGCGGGTCCGCGTCGGCGCCGTCAGCCGGCGCAGCATCGGCCGGGCGACGCCCGGCAGCAGGAACTGGGTACCGTCGGGCCGGGTGCCGATCGCCCCCTCGCCGAGCGCGCCGGCGAAAATTTCGGCCTGGGTTTCAAGGGCCGCGAGTTCGGATTCAATAAGCCCCTCGCGGTATTCGTCGAGATAGAGAATCCCCGCCACCAGGAGCGCGAGCGGCAGGACATTCACCGTCAGGATACGCCGCGTCAGCGGGGAGAACAGCCGGAACCTCATTGCAGGATTCCGGGCGCGGACTGCACAGGGAAAGGCAGCGCGG
>CAXBCP010000036.1:0-45049 GCA_963974055.1 uncultured Rhodospirillaceae bacterium | reverse complement strand
CTAGCGCGTCAGGCCGCCCGGCGGGCGAACAGGTGAGACGCATCCACCCAGCGCTGGTCGGTCAGGCCGGCGTCGCGCAGCAGCCGGGCGATCTCGGCCGGCGCTTCGCCCTGACCGCTCCGTTCGAGAACCGCGAAATGGACCTCGCACAGGACGGCAGCCAAGGCCGGGTTTTTCAGTGTCTCCGGCATGCCGCGGACGACCGACAGCTCGGCGCCCTCGACGTCGATCTTCATCACGGTCGGGCACGGGTTGCCGGACGCCACGAAGTCGTCGCCGGTGGTCACGTCGACGGTGATCTTTTCGCTGCCGGGACCATGGGCGATAAGGCTATGGGTGCCGGACGCGCTTTCCGTGTCGGCGAAGAAATCGAGCCGCCCGGTTCGGTCGCTCAGCCCCAGCGGCACGACCGTCACATTGGCGTCGCCATTCAGCCCGACACAGGCGTGGAGCCGGTCGCGCACGCGCGGCTCCGGCTCGAATGCGAATACCTTGCCCTCCGCGCCGACAACCTTCGACAGGATGGCCGCGTAATGTCCGAGATTGGCACCGACATCCCAGTAAACCGCGCCGGTACCGCAGGCGCCGGCGATGGTTTCCAGTATCTGCGCGTCTTCGGCAAGGTAAACCGCGCGCAGGAATTCGGCCTTGTCGGACGCGGGGCAGACCACCGTCACACCGGCAATATCCACGGCGAGCGTGTCGCCACGGTGACTGTCCCAGCGCGCAGCCAGCTTGCGGCCACGGATGCGCCGGGGCATCTGGAGAAGCCACGTAATGCCGAGGGCCCGGGCCCATGACCGCAGCCGGGATGCGTAGAGTACCTGCAACATGTTCCGCCCCCAATCCAATAACTCAACGCCGCACCTGAAATACCGCCGAAATCCGGGGCGGCGGACACTATGCCATCCGCTGCGAAAATCTCCAATACAGCCGGACCGGGGGGCGGCCTATGTCTGCGCGAAATCGAAGCGGAAACCGCCGCCCTGCGTGCGGATCTCGCCGACGACGCCACCCGTGAAATGGGCGGGATAGATCACCGCCCCGCTATCGGCATATTTGTTCAGGAAATCGTAGCGCGATGTGCGCGACAGATCGGGATCGGTGCAGACCGTGCTCGACAGGTCGGGCTCGTAGACCTGCAGCGGATGGTGGAACAGGTCGCCGGTAAACAGCGCCGTGTCGCCGCCCCGGGCGAGATGCAGCGCCGCGTGGCCGGGGGTGTGACCGGGGGTCGGTTCCAGCACGATGCCGTGGTCGATCTCGTGGTCATCGGCCACCAGGTCGGCGCGGCCGGCCTCGACCACCGGCAGGACGCTGTCGTTGAACACGTTGTCGCCGACCGGCGACGCGCCGAGCATGGATTCCCAGTGGCGGTATTCGGTTTCGGAAAACACGTAGCGCGCATTCGGAAAGGTCGGCACCCAGCGGCCATCGACCAGTTGCGTGTTCCAGCCGACATGGTCGATATGGAGGTGGGTGCACATGACGATGTCGATATCTTCCGCGGTCACGCCGGCGGCGTTGAGGTTCGCCATCCACGGCCAGGTCTGGCGGTGCCAGTGGGGCCGGCCCGGCCGGTCCTTGTCGTTGCCGATGCAGGCATCGACCAGAATCGTCAGGCGTTCGGTGCGGATCACGTAGCTGCGGAACGAAAACAGCAGCATCTGCGTCTCGGCGTCCATGTAGTCCGGCGCCATCCAGTGCATATGGCGCGCAACTATTTCCGGCGTCGCATCGGGATACAGGTCGGCCGGCGTGCGGAACGGGCCGCGCGATTCCTCGACGGCATCGATGCGGCAGGCGCCGCAGGTTCTGGTGATCATGGTCTGTCTCCCCGGGTGTGCCGGGCGCAGGATACACGAAATTCCTGTCTAGGAAGGGTCGGCGTTCCTCATCATCCGTTTCAGATAGGACATGAACCTGTCGCGCTCCTTGTCGCTGAACCCGGCAAGGTTATGGTCCAGCACCCCCCGCACCGCGGGCAGGGCAGTCTCGAACTTTTTGCGCCCCTTGTCGGTAATGTAGACCAGCGTCACCCGCGCATCCTTCTTCGAGCGCTCCTTGCGCAGCAGGCCCCCCATCTTTCCCGGTCCGGCCATCGCCGTGATCAGCTTCGACAGGTTCGACACGTCGACCACGGTTCGCCGCGCCAGGTCGCGCACGCCGACCTCGTCGTTTTCCTGCAGGTTCGCCAGCACCCGCCAGGCCGGCGGCGTCAGCCCGTAGGGACGCAGGGCCTCGGCCAGCAGGGCGTAGGACGATGCCTGTATCGAATAGATGTAATAGGCGTGGGAGTCTTCCACGCTGAAACCTGTTTTTTTCTTCTTCGCCATTCCAGTCCCTGATCCGCCCGTCCGCCGGGTTTGGAGACCATACCCTGACCTTATTGGTTTTTACCAATGTAATTACCTTGGTAATTACCAGTTTTAATGTTAGCGTTTCAAAAATCAGGCTGATCGAAGCGGGAGAATTCAGAAATGTATGTCACCATGCTGGGCACCGGGGCGGCCTTCGCAGACCCCGACCGCGCGCAATCGGGCATCCTCGTCACCCTCGATAACGGCGCGCGCTACATGTTCGACTGCGGCGCCGGCACGGTACGCAACATGGTCGCGGCCAATGCCAGCCCCGCCGATGTGCGGATGGTGTTCCTGACCCACCTGCACCACGACCATATCTGCGACTTCCCGCTATTCGCCATCACCGGCTGGATGTGGGACCGGCCGGATTCGCCCGTCGTGCTCGGGCCGAAAGGCACGCAGCATTTCTGCGACAGCCTGTTCGAAGGCGGCGCGTTCGATACCGATTTCCGCGCCCGCAGCGCCTATCCCCTGCGCCAGGCCAACCTGGAGGCCATCCGCCCCGACGTGCGCGAAGTCTCTCCCGGACTGGTTTACGAAGACGACGACGTCAAAGTGTATTGCGATTTCGTTGATCACATCCCCCATGACATAAGCGAATGCTTCGGCATCCGCATGGAGGCCGAAGGCAGGGTCATCGCGTTCTCCGGCGACACCGCCCCCTGCGAAAACATGGTGACCCTGGCGAAGGACGCCGATGTATTGTTCCATGAATGCACCTTCCCGGAAGCCTTCGTCGAACACCGCCGCAAATCCGGCGTCGGCACGTTCGCCCACACGCCGCCATCCGAACTCGGGAAAATCGCAAAGCGTGCGGGGGTAAAATCGCTGGTCGCCACCCATTTCGGCCATTTCGAATCCACCAATCCGGTCATCCTGAAAGCCGCCCGGCATCACCTGCCGGTCGACCTGATGGGTCCCGACATGATGAACGACGTGGTCCGCGATATCCGTCTGAATTATGACGGCCCGCTGCGGATGGCCTACGACCTGATGCGAGTCGAGGTATGATCCCCGTCAACGTGCTGTACAGACACACCCGACAAAGGCACTCTGATTCCAAAAAAATCACGCAATCCGGCAACAAGGGAGACACAACAATGAAAACCGCACCGTTTACCGCTCTCACCGCCGTGCTCGCACTCTCCATCGGCGGCGCATCGGCCCAGACCCTGAGCATCGGCAGCAACCCGCAGGGCTCGCTCGCCTATTCCACCGCCGCCGGGATCGCCAAGGTATCGACCGAGGCAACCGACCTGAAGGTCCGCGTCATCCCGCAGGGCGGCCCGGTCGTCACCCTGCCGCAGGTCAATAGCGGCGAGCTCGACTTCTCGATCTCGCTCTCGATACCCGCCGCCTTTTCAGCGCTCGGCCGCGGCATGTTCACCAAAAGCGGCAAACAGCCCAATGTCCGCACCGTCGCCGCGCTGTTCCCGCTGCATCTCGGTTTTTTCGTCCGCAAGGAGTCAAAGATCACCCGGATAGCGGATCTTCGGGGCAAGCGCCTCGGGTCCAAATATCCCAAGCAGCGCGTCATCCAGCTGACCGGGGCGGCAAAGCTCGCCACCGCCGGGCTGACCTACAAGGACGTCATCGGCGTTCCGGTGCCGAACGGGGTACGACAGGTCGACGACTTCATGGCCGGCAAGATCGATGCCGTCACGTTCTCGCTGACCTCGGGCAAAACCGCCCAGGCACATGCAAAGGTCGGCGGCATCCGCGTCCTCTCGCTGCCCAAATCCCCCGCCGCCGAAAAGGCGATGCAGAAAATCGCGCCCGGATCGCATATCGCAACCATCGGCCCGGGACCCGCCTATCCCGGCGTGACCGGCCCGACCAATGTCTTCGCGGCGCCCTTCCTGCTGATGGCCGCAGCGAAGACGCCGGACGAAGCGGTCTACAAGATCGCGAAGGCGATATACGAAAACAAGGCGAAGCTGGTCACCACCCATAAGGCGTTCAACGGTATGCAACCCGGAGAGATGCACACCGATGTCGGTGTCCCCTATCATCCCGGCGCCCTGAAATTCTATAAAGAAAAGGGCATGTGATCG
Organism: uncultured Rhodospirillaceae bacterium; assembly: GCA_963974055.1. Classification (GTDB taxonomy): domain Bacteria; phylum Pseudomonadota; class Alphaproteobacteria; order MPNO01; family UBA830; genus CAXBCP01. The sequence goes on along the minus strand of CAXBCP010000036.1, from coordinate 40,632 downwards.
CGTAGACCGGTCCGAGCCGGGAAACCGAGTGATGACCGACCCCCGCCCGCAGGACCCGGCAGAACCGGGTCCTGTCACGCCCGAACCCGATATGCCGGCAATCACGGCGCCGCATGTCAAAATCATCGGGGCGGTGCTCGGCGCCGCACTGACCTTCGGCTCCATCGCCGAAGCGCTCGATTTTTATCAGCTCGCCGGCACGGCCGGCTTTATCGAACAGCGCCTGATCGGCATGCTCGGCATCGCGCTGGTCCTGGCCTTTGCGGTCTTCCCGGCGGTCCCGAAAGCGCCGCGCCCCTTTATCCCCTGGTACGACTGGATCGGAATCGCGGTTTCGGCGGCGGTCTGCATCTACGTAACCTGGCAATACGCCGATATCTTCGAAAATCTCCATGCGCGGCCGCCGGAAGTCATCGTCTGTGCGGTCATCATCGTCGCCCTTGTCGGCGAAGGATTGCGACGGACGGCCGGCAAGGTGCTTTTCGTTTTCATGTCCTTCTTCATCCTGTTCGGGCTGTACGGCCATTACGTGCCGGGACAGTTCGAAGGCCGTGACGTCGATATCGACCGGATGTTCCTATACGTGGCGCTCGACCCCAACGGGCTGGTCGGTATCCCGATGGTCGTCTCGACAACAATCGTCATCACCTTCGTGTTTTTCGGCCACCTCCTCGAAGCGTCGGGCGGGTCCAAATTCTTCACCGATATTTCCGTCGCCCTGATGGGCCGCTACCGCGGCGGCTCGTCGAAAATCGCGATCAGCGCATCCTGCCTTTTCGGGTCGATCTCGGGCAGTGCCGTCTCCAACGTGGTGTCCACCGGCGTCATCACGATTCCGATGATGAAGCGCGGCGGCTATCCCGCCCATATCGCCGGCGCGATCGAAGCCGTCGCCTCGACCGGCGGCCAGCTGATGCCGCCGATCATGGGCGCCGCCGCTTTCGTAATGGCCGAATTCCTTCAGGTCCCCTATGGCGACATGGTAATCGCCGCCATTATCCCGGCGCTGTTATACTACATCACCCTGTTCATTCAGGCCGATCTCTACGCCGCGCGCCACGGCATCAGCCGGGTCGAGGAAAACCTGATCCCCGCCAGGGGCCGCGTATTCCGCGCGGGATGGCCTTTCCTGCTGCCCTTCGTCGTACTGATCGCGGCCCTGTTCCATTTCAATCTGCGCCCGGACACATCGGCCCTGGCGGCGGCCCTGGCAGCCGTGATCATTGGAATCGGTATCGGCTACGACGGCGCCCGCATGTCTGTCAGATCCGTATTCCGGGCGTTCTCCACTACCGGAATCGCCGTCACCCAGATCGTCATGATCGGCGCCATGGCGGGTATCGTCATCGGCGTGCTCAACATCACCGGGCTCGGATTCGCGCTCACCCAGGCGCTGATCGCGATCGCAGCGGGCAACCTGTTCCTGCTGCTGGTTATGGCGGCGGTCGTGTCGATCGTGCTCGGCATGGGCATGCCGACCCTCGGCGTCTACCTGCTGCTCGCCACCCTGGTCGCCCCGTCGCTGATCGAGGTCGGCGTACCGCCAATGGCCGCCCACATGTTCGCGCTGTATTTCGGCATGCTGTCCATGATCACCCCGCCGGTCGCCATCGCCGCCTTCGCCGCGGCAACGGTCGCCAATACCAATCCGATGCGCACCGGCTATGCCGCCGTACTGTTCGGCTGGTCGGCCTATGTGATCCCGTTCCTGTTCGTGGTGTCGCCAGCGCTGCTGTTTGACGGAACGGCGGTATCGGTTCTGACCGCCACGGCGGCGGCCGTCGCCGGGATATGGTCGGTATCGGTAGGGCTTGCCGGACGGATGTTCGCCAATCTCGGAACCGCAATCCGCGCCGTCTATATCGCCGCCGGTATCGCCCTGCTGATCCCCGCCGCCGTGATCGACGGGGCCGCCTTCGTCAATCTTGCCGGCGGTGCGGTTGCCGCCACCCTGACGATTTTGGGGAAACGACGGAAAGTCTGACTCCGCCCTACGACCGATCGCAGCCACGGCGCAGAAATCGGTTGGCGCGGTCCCGCAGCCCCCCTATACATCCCTCCCTGAGTATGGGTGCAGCCCTTCGTCGGCACCCCTTATAGACCGTTTGCAAAGAGATTCCGCTACATGAGAAACAGCCACGAACCCAATTTCGCCGACCGCCAGAAAACCGCGAACCAGGCCAAGCAGGCCCTGCTGAAAAAAGCCAAGGAAAAGGACCCGACCAAGGATCCGAAATTCGCCGAGCGCCAGGAAAAGCGCCGGCTCGCCGCCATCGCCCGCGAAAAGCGGCTCGCCGAACGCAAGGCCGAACGCGAAGCCGAAAAAGAGCGCAAGGCGAAGGAAAAGGCCGCGGCCGAGGCCGCCCGCATTGCTGCCGAAATCGCCGAGAAGGAACGCCTCGAAGCCGAAGCCGCAGACGCTGCGCAGGCTGAAATCGACCGTCTCGCCGCGCAGAAAGCAGAACGCGACCGCCGCTATGCGGCCCGCAAGGCGCGTCGCAAATAAGTCCGGACGGGCCTGCGCCCGAAACGTACCGGACGAAACTGCCGCACCGGGTTCAACCATAAAGTAAAATCAATTTTCCGGTTCCCGCCCGTACCCTGACGCTGGCGGCGATCAGGCCCGCATCCCCCATTCGGCCGGCCCGAACCCGCGGCGCTTGCGCTCTTCGCGCCCGGCATTGCCGGAATAAGCGTTTCACCACGCCGGAAGCGCGCTTAAACGGCAAAACTGTCGGTATTTTTTACAATGCGACACGGAATCGATCGAACGGCGCCTCCGAAACCCTTGGGACTCCCCGGAATCGGCGATCTGGCCCGTTTCTTGCATGATATCTGCGTGTTTATCGCCTGATAACGGGTCAAATACGTGGAGTATGGAAGCATGAACAGGAAATTTGTCCTCGCCGCAGCTACCGCCGCCGCTTTTGCCTTCACCCCGGTCACGGCATCTGCCGTGCTATACCACTACGTCGACTGGGATGACGCCAATGCCGCGGGCGGCACCGCCTCCGGATTCATTACACTGCCCGATTCATCCACCGTGACGGTCAGCTTCGCGGCCATCAACGCCGACACCTCGCCCGGCACCCTCAATTTCGCACAGATCGACGGCACCGGGATCAATTACTGGAATGCAAACGCACAGGCGCCGTTCCTCAGCACCGAGGTCGACAACGCCCCGCCCGACAGCGATATCATCTCGCTTGTCGGCGGCGACAACCAGACCTACAGCGTCACCCTGTCGGAAGCGATCAAAGATCCGATCATGGCCATCGTCAGCCTCGGCAATGACAGCGAGGCGATAACCTACGACTTCGATTCGCCGTTCGAGATCGTCAGCCAGGACGAGGGCCACTGGGGCGGCTCCACGACCGCGTTCAGCGAACTCCCGGGCGACATCCTGGAAGGTACCGAAGGCCATGGCACCATCCAGTTCATCGGCACGTTCACCACCTTCACCTGGACCGTGCCGACATCGGAAAACTGGCACGGCTTCACGTTCGGAATCCGGACAACCGAGGCGATCGAGCCGTCGGTCGTGCCGGAACCGGCGGCGATCGCGCTTTTCGCCCTCGGCATTGCCGGGCTCGGTTTCGCCCGGGTCCGCCGTTTCCCGTTCTGACGGGCACGGGATGGCGCGGGTCCGCGTAAGCGGAATATGCGCTAGGCGCCCCGCAGCCGGTCCACCAGCGCCGCCGCATCGGTCGGCAACGCGTTGCCCCGCCAGCCGACATATTGGTCGGGGCGGATAACCGCAAGATCGGCCTCGTATAAATCGCGGAGATTCTCGCCGGTCGCATCGAAATCCGAAAACGGCACCCCCTTCGCCGCCGCCGCGTCGCGCAGCGGCTGAATGTCGGCATCCCCCGCCAGGCGCAGCACTGTGAACCCCTTGCCGAAACGATCGAACAGGGCCGTGCCGTCGGCCAGCCAGGCATGGGGCGCACGGCCGCCGGGATAGGCCGTCGGGACATAATCGAAGGGCGAACTTTCCGGCGGCGGCGCGGATTCGGCCGCGATATCGACCAGCGGCGACGAATCGTAGCGCGCGCCGAGCTGGATCCCCATGCAGAAATATTCCTCCGCCAGCGTCTCTTCGGTGCGCTTGCCGAATTCGGCGCGGAGCGCGTCGCCTTCCGGCGTTTCGTCCTCGATATTCACCGGCACGGTCAGCGACGATTTCCCCTGCGCCAGCGCATAGGACTGCGCCAGGTTGCGGACCGCCACCGGGCGGCGTTCGGCCTCGTAGCTTGCCACCAGGTTTTCGCCGGCCCAGCCGTGATGCCACGCCGCCAGTTTCCAGGCCAGGTTCTCGGCATCGCCGACGCCGGTATTCATGCCGAATCCGCCGGTCGGGGTGAACAGGTGGACGGCGTCGCCCGCCAGGATCACGCGCCCGTCGCCATAGCGGTCGGCGACCAGCGACAGGCCCGCCTGCCATGGTTTCGACGACAGCACCTTGATCGGGATTTCCTTGCCGATCACGCGGCAGATATAGGGGCGCGGGTCGAGGGTTTCGGCGTTCTGTCCCGGTTCGAGCTTGGCCCAGGTCAGGAACTGACCCTTGCCGTCCAGCGCCACGATCGACGCCCGGCCCTCGGGATTCAGCGAATGGAACTGCCACGGCGCGTCGGTCTGCATCACGTCATACAGTGCCGGCGCTTCGAAATAGACCGACAGCATCTGGCCCATCATGAAGTCGCGCTCCTCGCCCGACTTGCCGTCATATTCGATCCCCAGCGCCTTGCGCACCGAACTGCGGCCGCCGTCGCAGCCGATCATGTAGCCGCAGGAAACGCTCTCGGTTTCCCCGGTTTTCAGGTTTTCGATCTCGACGGACACCCCGTCCGCCGTCTGTTCGAAGGAATTCATCCGCCAGCCGAACCGCAGGTCGACGCTGTCCTTCGTATCGAGTTCTTCCTTCAGCACGCGTTCGACGAACATCTGCGACGCGCGCTGCAACGGCTCCGGCCCGATTTCCAGGTCGTAGGACCCGGGGGTCAGCCGTTCGCGCAGGGTCGGAATCCTGATCCGCCCGATCTCGTGGGTGTTGATCCGCGTGACGAAAATCGCGTCGCCGCAATGGTCCAGCGGCAGGCCGACATCGCGCATCCGCGGCGCGATTCCGAGACGGCGGTAATGTTCCATCGTCCGCGCGTTGTGGGTGTTGCCCTGCGGATGGTTCGGCGTCGTTTCCGCCTGGTTCACCAGCATGCAGGGCACATCGCGCCAGGCGAGGTCGAGCGCCAGGTTCATCCCGACCGGACCCCCGCCGACAATTACGATGGGTGTTTTCGTCATGCGTGTATTTCCTGATTTTCCTGTTAGACGACGGCAAATCGAATTTATAAAGCGATGATCCCGGCCTCAACCCCATCGCGACTGTCATGCCGGATTTATTCCGGGATCCAGCCTTGAGACAGCGCCGTGTTCTCGATCCCGGCACAAGGCCGGGATGACAAATGCGCACCCGGATAGGTCGTTATTCCTTGTCGCCACCTGTCTGCGCCTTGGCGAACTGTTCCATGAACGCTTTCTGAATATCGCCGAACCCCTGGACCCCGGCGGACATCCACTGCGTCATCATCTTTTCCGCGTCCATGTTCTGCGCCATTTCGGCGGCGCGCTTGGTCAGCTCTTCGACCACCGCTTCGTTCACCGGGGTGACGTCGGGCAGACCGAGAAACCGTCGGGCCTCCTCCGGCGTACAATCGATATCAAATGATACTTTCAATGTTGACTCCTTCTGCCAGTGACGCAAGTACTGTATCACAGACCCAGTTCAACGGCCCAGTTACCCGCCAGCCATCCGCCAAACATCCGAAAGACCGGTATGTCCAGAAATCGCCTCTCCGAAGAAACCAGCCCCTACCTGCTGCAGCACGCCGACAATCCCGTCCACTGGTACGGCTGGGGACCCGACGCGCTGGCGGCGGCGAAGGAACAGGACAAGCCGATCCTGCTGTCGGTGGGCTATGCCGCCTGTCACTGGTGCCACGTGATGGCCCATGAAAGTTTCGAAGACGACGCCATCGCCGGGATGATGAACGAGCTGTATATCAACGTGAAGGTCGACCGCGAGGAACGCCCCGATATCGACACCATCTACCAGCATGCGCTGCAGCTCCTCGGCCAGCAGGGCGGCTGGCCGCTGACCATGTTCCTGACCCCCGACGGCGAACCGTTCTGGGGCGGCACGTATTTCCCGCCGGATTCGCGTTACGGCCGGCCCGGCTTTCCGCAGGTATTGTCCGCCCTCGCAGAATACTGGACCGACCAGCGCGACAAGGCGCTGGAAACCGTCGCGGCGCTGAAAGGCGGGCTGCAAAAGGTCTGGTCGCCCGAAGCGGTCGAAGGTTCGGGGCGCGGCATCGCGCTTGCCGTCAATGACGGCGTGGCGGCACGTCTCGCCCAGGAATTCGACATGGTAAATGGCGGGTTCGGCCAGGCGCCGAAATTTCCCAACCCGTCGATCCACGAACTGCTGTGGCGCACCTGGCTGCGCGGCGGCAACGAAAAACTGCGCGATGCCGTTCTGGTGTCGCTGACCAAAATGTCCCAGGGCGGGATCTACGATCATCTCGGCGGCGGCTATGCGCGCTATTCGACGGATTCGATGTGGCTCGCCCCGCATTTCGAAAAGATGCTCTACGACAATGCGCAGATCGTCGACCTGCTGACCTGGGCGTGGCAGTCCACCGGCGACAAACTGTTCGCCCGGCGCGTCGAAGAAACCATCGAATGGGTGCTGCGCGACATGATCGCGCCGGTGGACGATGCCGCAGGCAAGCCCTTCGCCGCCACGTACGATGCGGATTCGGAGGGCGTCGAGGGCAAGTTCTATGTCTGGTCGTCAACGGAAATAACCGACATCCTGGGCGACGGCGCCGACACGGTGCTGTTCAAGACGATTTATGACGTCACGCCCGCCGGCAACTGGGAAGGCGGCAATATCCTCAACCGGATCGCCCATCCCGACCTGCTGGACGATGCCCGGGAAGCCACGCTGAAAGCCTGCGCCGACAAATTGCTGGCGGTCCGCAACACGCGCATCTGGCCGGGCTGGGACGACAAGGTGCTCGCCGACTGGAACGGCCTGATGATCGCCGCCATGGCCAACGCGGCGCGGGTGTTCGACAGGCCGCACTGGCTCGACGCCGCCATCTCCGCCTTCGCCTTCGTCCGCGACCGCATGCAGGAAAACGGCCGGCTGCTGCATTCGTTCCGCAACGGAAAGCTGAAGCATTCCGCGCCGCTCGACGATTACGCAAACATGGCCCGGGCCGCCGTCGCGCTGTACGAGGCGACGGGCGATTCCGCCTATGTCGTCACGGCGATGGGATGGGTCGACGTGATCGACACCCATTACTGGGACGATACCGGCGGCGCCTATTTCTTTACCGCCGACGATGCCGAGGCGCTGATCATCCGCACGAAATCCGCCGCCGACAACGCGACACCGTCGGGCAACAGCGTGATCGCGGCGACCCTGGCGCGGCTGCACTACCTGACCGGCAACGACCATTACCGTCAGCGCGCCGAGGCGATCATCGCGCTTTTCGCAGGCGAGGCATCGCAGAACTTCTTTCCCCTGACCGGCCTGTTCTGCGCCAACGAAATCCTCCAGACCTGCGCGCAGGTGGTCATCGTCGGCGCGGCGGACGATCCCGACACGCTGGCGCTGCTCGACATCGCCTGGAAGGCGCCCAACATGAACAAGCTGATCCAGCGTATTCCGCCGGACGTCGCCCTGCCCGAAAATCACCCCGCCGCCGGCAAGGGCCGGCAGGGCGGGCGCGCCACGGCCTATGTCTGCATCGGCCAGACCTGCTCGCTGCCGCTGATCGATCCGGCGGCGCTGCGCGACGCGCTCTAACCCGGCCGCGGAGCGGGGGCCTTGACGGGAAACTGCCGTAACGGCGCAACCTTAAACCAGGTTAAGCCGCCGGATGCGGAACCGTGCTTTGCTGAGAGCGTCGTCCACAGATTCAGGAGAGATTCCATGAACAAGGACCTGCAGCGGCGCGTCGAGAAGGAACGCGCCGAAAAAGCGGCCCATGCCAGGAAGATCGAGGAAATGCGCAAGGAAGGCGCGGCCGACGCGTCCGGGGACCTGGCGCGGAACATCGAGGCTGAAAAGAAGAAAAAGAAAGCGCAGAAAAATATCCGCGACGCGCTGAAAGACAAGTAGGGCGGGGAGAATCCGGCGCATGCCGGACTCTCCCGGTCCCTGCCTTTCCGGGGCCTACCGAACCCGGACGAGCGCCTCGAACGGGCGCAATGTGTGTTCCTTGCCGCCCCAGCCGATATTGCACTTGCCGGCAACGACCTTGCCCGGATGCACGCCCTTGTTGAGCGGCGCCCGGCAGATGACGAGGCTCCGGCCCGGTTCCTTGCCGCCGACATAGGCGCCCTTCGGCAGGCGGCCGGTCGTTTTCATCCAGCGGAACGATTTCGAACTGGCGACCAGCACCTGGTAGGACGTGAAGGTGCGCTCCTTGCCGCCCCAGCCGATATTGCACTTGCCGGCAACGACCTTGCCCGGATGCACGCCCTTGTTGAAGGCAGCGCGGCAAACCGGCAGGGTGCGGCCGGGTTCCCGGCCGCCGATGAACACGCCACGCGGCATCCGGCCGTTCCTGACCGTCACCCATTTCGGCGCGGGCGTGCCGCCGGTTGAAACCGGGGTCGGTTTGGGTTTCGCAGCGCCGGCGCAGCTCGCATTATCGCCGGCCTGCTTCATGAATATCTTGCGATAGGCGACACAGTCGCGCGCCGCCGGCATGCCGTTGCGCCATTGGACGTTACCGTCCAGCGTGCGCATAAAACCGAGCATGACGTTCGGTCCCGACGCGGTGCTTTTAGATCCGATATCGCGCAGCATACGGCTGACCTCGCCCCGCGACATCAGGATCATCTTGCTGATCTGCACCGTGTTGAAGCCCGCAGCGAACTTGCGGTAATCGAATGCCTCGTTCGGGTTGGAGTAGCCCTTGTCGGCGATTTTCAGGTGCTGCGCGTTGAAGTTTGCAAGGGTGATCTTTTCGCCGCCGCCGGACCCCATGACCGAATTGAAATAGTTCTGCGGGCTGGTCAGCAGCTTTTTAAGCTCGGCCTTGTTCATGCCGATCGCCGCTTGCAGCATGGTGTCGAACGCCTTGTCCTTCAGCTTTTTGATCGCGGCCTGAAGCGCCTTCGGCGTTACGGCGTCGATCACCTTGCCGATCACCTTGGCGGTGGCGCCGACGAAATCGGGCGCCCCGGCCATCGACAGGATGTGATCGCGCGCATAGGCGCTCATGATCGCTTCGGCCTTCGCGATGTCGGCCGTGCGGCCCTTGTTGAAAAACAGCGCCTTCGCGACCTCGTGACTGACCTGCGGCCATTTTCGCAGACCGGTATCGATGTCCTTGATCCACGCCTTGCGGTAGGCCTGCTGGATACCGTTCGCGGTGATATAGGCCGTCATCTTGGTGCCCAGGGCGACCTTGCTGCAGCTGAAATCGGTCAGCTTGCACTTGTCGATCTTCTTTTTGTAATCGGCAACCGTGTCCTGGTATTTCTTGATGTCGCGCGCGAGATTGGCGCGGATCGTGGAAAAAATTCGCGGGATCGAATATGTCGTCCCCGCCGCCCCCTGCCGCAGCAGGGTGTTGCCCAGATAGGTTCCCGGCCGCGCATCGACCATGTAGGTGTAGATCAACCGGTCAATGCCGGAGATGCTGGCGTTGAAGAAGTCGCCACCCAGCGCGTTCTTGGGCAGGCGTTTGTCCACATACCCCTCCAGCAGGACATGTTTGGTCGCATTGCTCGGCGGATTGAAGGTGAACGGCCCACCCGAGAAATTGTTGATGAACGTGTGGCCATACATGTCGCCTGCCGCATGGGTCAGGAAACCCGCGACAAACGCGGTCATGTAGCGCGAATCCGTCGGAATCTTCAGTGTCTGAAACGCGCGCTTCACCACAGGATTGCTGAACGGGTCGCGCCGGGCCCATATATATTGCAGCCACGTATCCGATCCGCCCTTTACACCGGACCCTTTTTCGTCCGGATGAATCGACTGCTGGCCCGACAGGATATCGGGATAGGCATCGGGGCCGAGGACCCCCGCCCGATAGTGGGAGGGGTACTTTCGGATCGCCGCGAGAATTTTACTGTCGACCGAATAGGTGCCGACCTTACCGGTCACGACGCCGGTCTCGTAGTCGACGCTCTCGATCGTCACCTTGCCGTCCTGCGCGTCGTCCAGCGCGCGTTCGGCGAAATACACATGCGTCGTCGGTTTCCACGCCAGCGCGGCACCCGGTGTCAGCATAACCGGGACCGCAAACGACAGCACGGCCCCCAGCAGGGCCGATTTCGGCCCTGACCCCAATAGATTCATCTTGATAGCTCCTACCCCTTGAAAGACGACAGTGTATTAAGATCAAACGGGACAGGGCAAGGGGAAGCCGAAAAAGCCGGGTGTCTAGCCTCGGGGCGGCATGTTCAGGCCGACCGCAGAGGCCGGGCGGGCCTCGCAGCGCGCAACCCAGTCTGTGACATTGCCGAATTCGCCGATCCCGACCAGCGCGCCGGCGCCGTAGAACCCGTCGAGCACCCGGACCCAGGGAAAGATCGCGATATCGGCAATGGTGTAATCGTCGCCCATGATATTGGCGCGGCCGTCGAGCCGCGCATCGAGCACGCCGAGCAGGCGCCTGGTCTCGTCGCGGTAGCGGTCGGTCGGATAGGTATCGGTGATTTTGTCGGCGGCGAATTTGTGGAAATGACCGAGCTGGCCGAACATCGGGCCGATGCCGCCCATCTGGAACATCAGCCATTGCAGGCATTCATAGCGCGCCGCCGGATCGGCGGGCAGAAACCTGCCGGTCTTTTCCGCCAGATACACCAGAATCGCGCCGCTTTCCCACAGGCCCAGCGGTTTGCCGCCCGGTCCGTCGGGATCGATGATCGCCGGAATCTTGTTGTTCGGGTTGAGCGACAGGAATTCGGGGGTCATCTGGTCGTCGGTGCCGAACGACACCAGGTGCGCCTCGTAGGGCAGCCCGGTTTCTTCCAGCATGATCGACGCCTTGACCCCGTTGGGGGTCGGCAGGGAATAGAGCTGAAGAATTTCGGGGTTTTCGGCGGGCCAGCGCCTGGTAATCGGGAAGCCGGAAAGATCGCTCATGAAGGGTCTCGATTCTGATTCTGAAGGGACGAAAGGCCGAACGCCCTAATTGGGGGCGCCGGCCGGGCCGGTCAATTCCGCCTGCCGGAAAGGATTAATGCGCGCACGACAATAAACAGAACCGTGGCGTTCAGCAGGTGCCACAGGAAATGCGTGCCGGCGGGGACCGCCGCACAGACCGGCCCGTCCTGTGCGTCCACGGTGCGGAACGCCAGCGATACCGCAAATAGCGCCGCCGCCGTCAGCAGGGCGCCGCCGGCCGGATGCCGCCGCCGGAATTTCAGGAAGCCGCCGATGACGATCAGCGCCGTCAGTGCCGCCACGTAGGAGCCGCCGCGAAACCCGGTCAGCGGCGGTACCGCCATGGCGAGCGCCAGCACGGCGGCCACCGACAGCGCACAGACCCAGACCGGCGCGGCCACGAACCGGCGCAGCGCGTACCAGGTGTACAACAGGATAAACACGGCGATCGGAATGATGTCGGCGAACAGCGCCCAGCGGGTGGCAAAGGTGTGAAACAGGCCGCTGCCGAGCCCGATGACACCGATCAGGCCGGCGAACATCCAGGGCGCATAATCGCGGCGGACCGCCGTGTCGGCACGCATCGTCGCCCGCGCCAGCAGGAAAGCCGCTACGAAAAAGGCCAGATTCGTGACCGCGTTCAACGGTTCCGACCAAAATTCCGGGCCGGTCCGTTCGCAGTAAATGTCGATATAGATCCCGTTCATCTCATGCACAGTAACGCGCCGGGCGACGGGATCAATGCCTGCCGGACCGTCGGAAGCGCCAAAGCGGCGTATTGCAGTATTAATACAATCGAAACCGCCAACCGCTAGTGTACGAACGGATTAGCGGGTGAACGATGAACGCACCGACCGACAGGCAACAACCGGCCGGCGCCGATGACAGCGGCGCTGCGATTCCGCTCGACTTTCTTACCGATCTCGCAGATGCGGCGACCCTCGACGAACTGCTGCAGGCCGCGGCCCACTGGCTGCCCCGGGTCTTCGAGGCCGACCGGTTCGGCATTGCGCTGCGCAACGACGAACATACATTGCGTCTTACCGCGTTCAGCGGCGGCCAGGTGCATCACCGGGACGAACTCTGGCCGATCGAAGGCACAAGGCTCGGCGTCTGTTTCAAATCGCAAAAGACGATCGCCACGCCGGACACCGAACGGCCGGACTGGGCGGCGGCGCATGTCACCCAACATGCCGTCCACAAGTACCGTTCGGTCGTGATTTTGCCGCTGGTCGCGGCGGAAACCTGTATCGGCACCCTGAATTTCGGATGGTATCCCCCCCATGCGTACCGCCCCGACATCGTCGGCGACCTGGAAAAGGTCGCAAAATGGATCGCATCCCGGATCAACCATCACGAGATCAAGCATAACCTGGAAGTATCGGAGGCCCGCTTCAATGCATTGATCGAAAACACCGATTCGCAGATCTTTGCCAAATCGGCGGACGGGCGGATGCTGATCGCCAATGAAAGCTTCTGCCGGTCGCGCGGGCTTGCCCGGGCCGACGTGATCGGCCGCCTCGATTCAGATCTGTTCGGCGCCGAAGTGTCGTCGACGTGGCATATCGGCGACCGTCGCGTAATCGAATCGGGTGCCGCCGAGACGATCGAGGAAAACCTGCTCCATGCCGACGGCACGCTGCATCCGCATATTACCCAGAAATTCCCGGTCTTCGACCCTGACCGGAACGAATATATCATCTGCGGCATCTCGACCGATATCAGCGAACGGATTCGCGCCGAACAGGCGCTCACCGACAGCGAACGGCGCTCGCAGGCGTTTTTCGACAATTCCCCGTCAGCGATGTTCATGAAGGACCTGAACCACACGATCGTCTTCGCAAACAAGGAATTTCTCGAATTCTTCGGCCGGACGCCCGACGAAACCCTGGGCGCGCAGTCGGCGAGCTATATCGATCCCGAGAACCTGAAAAAATTCGACCAGGCAGACAAAGAATGCATCGAACTGGGCGAGAAACGCCAGGTCGAAGCGCAGATGGTCGACAGACACGGCGAAACCCACGACTTTCTCGTCACCAAGTTTCCGGTATATGACGGGGACGGCGCGATCATCGGGGTCGGCGGCGTCAATACCAACGTGACCGATCTGCGGCAAAGCGAAATGCAGCTTCGCATTGCCCGGGACGAAGCCGAAATGGCGGCGATCATGTACAAGCAGGCCGCCGACAAGGCTCGGGCCGCCGATCTTGCCAAGTCGGAATTTCTGGCCTCAATGAGCCATGAATTGCGCACGCCCCTGAACGGCGTGCTCGGTATGGCGAATATTCTGCTGGATTCGGAGCTCGATGCCGACCAGGCGCAAAAGATCGAAACCATTCGCGCGTCCGGTCAGTCGCTTCTGATGATCCTGAACGACATTCTCGATCTCTCGAAAATCGAAGCCGACGAGCTCGATCTCGAATGCCGCGATTTCAGCCTGGCGGCGCTGATCGCGGGAATCGACGATATGTGGCAGCCGCAGGCAGCCGCCAAGGGACTGGCCTGGGACTGGAATGTCGACGATTCCCTGGCACCGGTCCTTTTCAGCGACAGTGCGCGGCTTCGCCAGATCCTCTTCAACCTGGTATCGAACGCGTTGAAATTTACCGAAACGGGCGGCATTTCACTATCCGTCACCCAGTCGGAACGGACCGACGGCGACATCGAAAATACCTTCGAAATCACCGATACCGGGCCCGGCATCCCGGACGGACTGGAAGAAAAGCTGTTCGAAAAGTTCACCCAGGCGGATTCCTCGATCACACGGCGCTATGGCGGCACCGGGCTCGGCCTGGCAATTTGTAAATCCCTGGTCGAACGGATGGGCGGCACCATCCATTTCGACAGCGCGCCCGGCCACGGCACGACCTTCCGGTTCTCGATCGTCTGCCCGGCGGGATCGGCGGCGAAACTCCCCGCGGAAGCCTCCGGCCCGGACCCCCTCGACGCCGCCCCGCCGACGAAATCCCTCCGCGTCCTCGTCGCGGAAGACAATACCGTGAACCAGCAGGTAATCCAGCTGATGCTGCTGCGCGCCGGTCACCGCTGCGATCTCGCCGGAAATGGGATCGAAGCGCTCGCGGCCGTCCGCAACCACCCCTACGACCTTGTGCTGATGGATATCCAGATGCCGGAAATGGACGGCGTGACAGCAACCCGCCACATCCGGGCCATCGGCGGAGCGTTCAGAACCCTGCCGATCATCGCGCTGACCGCCAACGCCATGAAAGGCGACCGCGAACGCTTTATCGACGCCGGCATGAACGACTATGTTCCCAAGCCGATCGAAATCGCCCAGTTCAATGCCGCGATCGCCCGCCAGACCGCCGTCCATGGCGGTTTGACCGCGCCGATGGGACAGGCAGCCGGTCCCGACGGGGACGGGAATGGGGAAGGGAATGGGGATGGCGATGAGGACGGCGGCGGCCTCGCCACCGAAATCGATTCCCTGTTTGACGGGCTCGACCTGCCTGCCTGAAGGGCGAAAGCACGTCGTAAACGCCACCCGCGCTTGACCGCCGCCCGCGCTTGACCGCCGCCCGCCACATCCGCGACCATGCTGCCATGCCTGTGCTCAACGTTCCCTCCCCGCTCGGCCTGCTGACCGTCGTCGAAGAAAGCGGCGCGATCGTCGCGCTTGACTGGAACGATGCACCGGACGGCGTCTCCGGCGGCCTTGCGGACAACGCGCCGACACCGCTGCTGGCCGAGGCCGCCCGTCAGCTCACAGCCTATTTCGACGGCGCCCTTACCGCTTTCGATCTGCCGCTGGCCCCGGCGGGAAGCGCATTCCGGAAACGCGTCTGGCAGGCGATGGCCGACATCCCCTATGGCGAAACCCGGACCTATGGCGATCTCGCCCGCAGCGCCGGTTCGGCGGCACGGGCCGTCGGCGGCGCCTGCGGCGCCAACCCGATCCCGGTCATTCTGCCCTGTCACCGGGTGGTCGCCGCCAATGGCGGCGCAGGCGGATATTCCGGCAAAGGCGGGCTGGCGACGAAATCGGCGCTTCTCGACCTCGAAAACCGGGACACCCGGCTTTTCTAGCCCGCACCCGCCCGCCGGCGGTCTATTTACGCACAGCACGTTTGCTCTATTTGCACGTTGTATGCGCCTATTGATCGGTGACTTTTGCGCCGTTTAGCGCTATTATATTAACGATAAGAAGCGGTTAACCCGGCGGACAACTCGGCCCCAGATCCACTGAACTTCAGGCGGCCGACCTTCAGGGGGACATACATGCCCGATATTACCATCCAGGCTGCCGACGGCAGCGGAGCATTCTCTGCCTATTGCGCAATGCCGGCTTCGGGCTCAGGCCCCGGAATCGTCGTGCTGCAGGAAATATTCGGCGTTAACCGGGTCATGCGCGATCTGTGCGACGGCTTCGCCGCCGACGGCTATATCGCGGTGGCGCCCGACCTGTTCTGGCGGATCGAACCCGGCGTCCAGCTGACCGATAAAAGCCAGCAGGAATGGGACAGGGCGTTCGAACTGATGAACGCCTTCCTGCCGGATTTCGAGAAAGGCGTCGGCGATATCGGCGCCACCATCGCCCATGTGCGCGGCATGGACGGCTGCACCGGCAAGGTCGGTGCGGTCGGATACTGCCTCGGCGGCAGCCTTGCCTATGCGACGGCATGTTTTACCGATGCGGATGCGTGTTCGGGCTATTACCCGGTCCAGATCGAGGAGTCGCTCGGCATGGCCGGGGGCATCAAAAACCCGCTGATCCTGCACATCGCCGAGCTTGACGGTTTCTGCCCGCCGGACGCGCAGGAAAAGATCAAATCTGCGCTGGACGAAAACGAGCTGGTCTCGGTCTATTCCTATCCCGGCGTCGATCACGCTTTCGCCCGCGTCGGCGGCGACAATTACGATGCCGACGCCGCGCTTGCCGCAAACGGCCGCACGGCGGAACTTTTCCGGGCCAATCTGACCTGACCACGCCCCCAATGACGGTCCGGTTGCCGGACAACTCAAACTGCCGGACGGGCATGTTGCCCGTTCACAGCCCATGGCACGACTGCCGGGACGGACGAAATTTCCGGACCGGCGCACCGCCAACCAGAGAAGGAACTGTACATGCCTAAAGCGATTGTCGTCGAAGAAACGGGTGCGCCATCGGTCATGAAATGGCGCGACATCGAAGTCGGGCGACCCGGCAAGGGCGAGGTCACGGTCCGCGCAAAGGCGATCGGCGTGAACTTCATCGATATCTACCAGCGGTCGGGCCTGTACCCGATGCCGCTGCCCTTCACGCCGGGCGGTGAATTGTGCGGCGAGATCGAGGCGGTCGGCGCCGGGGTCAGCGGCTTCAAGATCGGCGACCGGGTCGCCACCGGCACCGCCGGGTCGGGCTGCTATGCCGAAATCCGCAATATCGACGCCGGCAAGCTGGTCAAGGTGCCGCGCGAAATCTCCGACGACACCGCCGCAGCGATGATGCTCCAGGGCATGACGGTCCAGTTCCTGATCCGTCAGATCTACAAGGTGCAAAAGGGCGATACCATCCTCGTGCACGCCGCCGCCGGCGGCGTCGGGCTGATCCTGTGCCAGTGGGCCAAGGCGCTCGGCGCCACGGTCATCGGCACCGTGGGCTCGCCCGGCAAGGCGCGCCTCGCCAAGGCCCATGGCTGCGATTATCCGATCATCTACAGCCGCGAAAACTTCGTCGACCGGGTGCGCAAGATCACCAAGGGCAAGATGGTGCCGGTGGTCTACGATTCGATCGGCGCCGGCACCTTCCCGGCCTCGCTCGACTGCCTGGAAAAGCGCGGCCTGTTCGTCACCTTCGGCAACGCTTCGGGGCCGATCCCGCCTTTCGATCCGGCGATCCTGGTGCAGAAGGGCTCGCTGATGATGACGCGCCCGACCCTGTTCGACTTCGCCGACACGCCGGAACGCATGCGCAAGATGGCCAATGACGTGATGAAGGTGATCAAGTCCGGCGACGTGAAGATCGAGGTGAACCACAAATACTCGCTGCGCGAAGCGCCGCGCGCCCACCGCGACCTCGCGGCGCGCAAGACCACCGGCTCGATCGTGCTGGAGCCCTAGGGACCGGTTCTCTGATACGAAACACGAAAAGGGCGTCCGGTTGGACGCCCTTTTTTATTCGCAACCGCCGCGCGGCCTACTGGTTCATGGAATCGAAGAATTCCTCGTTCGACTTGGTGCCTTTCAGCTTGCCGACCAGGAATTCCATCGCGTCGACCACGCCCATCGGCGTCAGGATGCGGCGCAGCACCCACATCTTGGACAGGGTGCCCTTGTCGACCAGCAGTTCCTCCTTGCGGGTGCCGGACTTGGTGATGTCCATCGCCGGGAAGGTGCGCTTGTCGGCCAGCTTGCGGTCGAGGATGATTTCAGAGTTACCGGTGCCCTTGAATTCCTCGAAGATGACCTCGTCCATGCGCGAGCCGGTATCGATCAGCGCGGTGCCGATGATGGTCATCGAGCCGCCCTCTTCGATGTTGCGCGCCGCGCCGAAGAAGCGTTTCGGACGCTGCAGCGCGTTGGCGTCGACGCCGCCGGTCAGCACCTTGCCCGATGACGGCACGACCGTGTTATAGGCGCGCGCGAGGCGGGTGATGGAATCGAGCAGGATGACCACGTCGTGCTTGTGTTCGACCAGGCGCTTGGCCTTTTCGATCACCATTTCGGACACCTGCACGTGGCGCGACGCGGGTTCGTCGAAGGTCGACGAAATGACCTCGCCCTTCACGGAGCGCTGCATGTCGGTGACTTCTTCGGGGCGCTCGTCGATCAGCAGGACGATCAGATAGACTTCGGGGTGGTTCGCCGTGATCGCCGCGGCGATGGACTGCAGCATCATGGTCTTGCCGGTGCGCGGCGGGGCAACGATCAGCGCGCGCTGGCCCTTGCCGAGCGGCGTGATCAGGTCGACGATACGCGGCGTCATGTCCTTGATGGTGGGATCGTCGGAATCGAGACCGAGCTTTTCTTCCGGGTAAAGCGGCGTCAGATTGTCGAAATTGATGCGGTGGCGGACGTTGTCCGGCTCGTCGAAATTGATCAGCCCGACTTTCAGCAGCGCGAAATAGCGCTCGCCGTCCTTGGGCGCGCGGATCTCGCCTTCGACGGTATCGCCCGTGCGCAGCGCGAAGCGGCGGATCTGGCTCGGCGATACGTAGATATCGTCGGGACCCGGCAGGTAATTCGCCTCGGGCGAGCGCAGGAAGCCGAAGCCGTCCTGCAGAATTTCAATCACGCCGTCGCCGAAGATCGGCACGTCGTTTTCCGCAAGCTGCTTGAGGATGCCGAACATGATGTCCTGCTTGCGCATCGTCGAAGCGTTCTCAATCTCCAGTTCCTCGGCATAGGTGAGGAGGTCTGCGGGGGTTTTCTGTTTTAGTTCCTTGAGGTTCATCGGTATGGGCCAGGGATATTATTGAGGAGGTACAAAGCGCCGGAACGGGACTTCGGAAAGGAAACAACCGCGGAGTACATAACGGACTCGGGCGTTTATTGTTATTTTGGAGTGTTTTAAGTTCGGTGCGGTATTCGGCGTAAACCGTCGGGGACACGGCAGAGCGCCGACCCGTTATAGTGGGAAATAGTTATTGAATAACGAACTTCAAGTCAAATGATGATTCCATGACGATCCGGGGCTATCCCGCCTATCCCGTCGCCGGCGCCAGCAACCGCTTCAGGTTCCGCGATACCGGCCGCGCGCCCAGCCACTGGTCCAGCAGGGATTCCATCAGGCCGTAGCCCGGATCGGTGAGAACGTGCCGGTCGTTGAAATAAAACCGCGTTCCCTTGCCCGGCAGATAGGCGAATTTAAGCACGTCCCCCGTGCCGGCCCGGCGGTACGATTTTTTGATCCGGCGGAACAAAGGGGCAGTCAGTTCGGCGTCCAGGGTCTCGCGCCACCTCGCCGGCATGTCGGCGGGCGCATTGTCGGTCAAAACGCGGATCACCAGCAGCTTGGGCTCGCGTGTGCGGACGATCTCGGCCGGGTCCGCCGACCGCCGGGCGAGATACAACGCGCAGCGATACACATCCATCCACATCACTTCGCGTTCGCCATATCCGTTCAGGCGCAGCGCCACGTCCCGATAAACGATTTTCGCGGGCACCGGGGTGTCCTGCGCGCGGGCGCCGGAAGACAACAGGCAGCTCAACACAAACAGGCAGGTAAAAATCCGCATGGCGAATCCCGACAGACAGGTCCGTTAAAACCGTAATCCCGCAAACAGAAATGCGCCAGCGTTTATGGCCCCGACGGTTTTCGGTCGCAACAAGGGGGCCGGGCTACCGGTGGCGCAGCGCACCCAGGCAGACGATCCCGCAGACCAGCAGCGCGACCGCACCGGGCGCCGGCACCTGGGCGGTGACCGTCTCGAAGGTCAGGCTGCTGATGCGGAAGGAATCGTTGTCGCCCGCAACCGACGATGCCAGCTGGAAGCGGAAGTTGAGCGCACCGGTCCGCAGCGCGGGGTCGACGATATCCGACGCGACCAGCCACGGGGCCGTGGTCCCGGGCCGGATATCGCTGTGGATGATGGAATCGTTATCGATCGTCAGCGTGAATTCCTCGCGCGCGCTTTCGGGTGTCCCGTCCACATCCAGTCCGAAGAAAACGACCTGCTCCAGGCGCAGCGCGGCAATACCGGTGGGCAGGCCGGTGATACGGAACCGCAGGGCTTCGTCGGGCCCGACGGAATCGAACTCCAGGCTGTCGGAAACGCTCGCCCGGGCGCCAAGACCGTCGGCGTTATAGGTCACCCGGATGTCGGGGTACTGGTTGGGCGGCGGATTGCCGGTATTCACGCTGCGGTTGACGGCACTGATGCGCAGTCCGACCCCGCCGGAGGTCAGGTTCAGCCCGCTATTGGTCTGCCCGGTGCCCAGCGTTGTAAAATCGAACGTCACCGGGGCTGCCGCTACCGGTGCGGCAAACAGGCATAATCCTGCCACTGCTATTGAAAACCGGCTGAATCCCGACATGTTTCATCCCCGTATCGATTGTCCCACAGGGCCTCAATCGTAACGCCAAGGGCCGAATATACAACCTCGGAAGCCTGTATCCCGGACCGCATCGCCGTCAGATGCCGGCGTCGTTTTTCCCCTCGCCGGGCGCCGCCCCGCGGAAAACCTGGGTCCACGCCATCGCTGCGCAGGTCAGCGCGGCGATCCCGGCGCCGGCGGCGGCAGGCACGTAAAACACCAGCGGCGACCAGCGCAGGTTGTCCGACACCTCGCCGGATTCATGCAGCGACCAGCCTTCCTGCCACATCAGCACGGCCATCGCCCCGAGGACGGCGGCGGCAACCGCCAGCCAAAGTGCATCGAGGGCGCGGTTGAGCCGTGGCGGCGTCGCCATGGTCGCGAGGTCGACAACGATATGGCCGCGCCGGGTAAAACAATAGCCGAGCCCCAGCATCCCGAGACAGACGACGGTGATATTGGACAGCTCGATCACGCCCTGCAGGTACAGCACACCCGCATTGCGCCCGGCGATATCGATCACGGTCACACTCATCAGCACGATCAGGGCGGCGCCGCCGACCCAGGCGGCATAGCGCGTCACGGCGGTCCAGGCTTTCATCCTTCGCTTCCCCTTCTCATGGCGGGCTCACGACACCAGGTCCGGCAGCGCCAGCACCAGCGCCGGAAAGGCAAGGAACAGCGCAACACGGACGATATCGGCGGCGACGAAGGGCAGCACGCCCTCGAACGCGCCCCAGGTCGTCACCTGCGGCACCAGGCGCGATATCACGAAAACGTTCATCCCGAAGGGCGGCGTCACCAGGCCGATCTCGACCACCATCACGGTCATGATCCCGAACCATACCGGATCGTAGCCCAGGCCGACGATGATCGGATAGATGAACGGCGTGGTGATGAATACGATGGCGATCGCGTCCATCACGCAGCCGAGCAGGATCAGCACGCCGAGGATGATGGCGAGCACCGCTTCGGGCGGCAGGTCCAGCCCGTTCATGAACGCGCCGAGCGCGTCCTGCACGCGGGACGCCTGCATGAAATAGTCGAAGATCGAAATCCCGATGACGATGAAAAAGATCATCGCCGATAGCTGCATGGTCTCGCGGATGCAGTCGAAGAACACCCGGCGGTCGATACGCCGCTTCACCAGGCCGACGATCAGCGCGCCGAACGCGCCGACGGCGCCGCCCTCGGTCGGCGAAAACAGCCCGGCAAATATGCCGCCCATCACCAGGACGAACAGCGCGCCCACCCCCCAGATATCGCGCAGCAGGGCCAGCCGGGCGGGCCAAGCCGTGCGCGCGCCGGCCGGGCCCATCGCCGGCCGCCGGCGCATCCACAGGTGTATCGCGATCATGTACAGGGCGATCGACACGATGCCGGGCACGATGCCGGCGGCGAACAGCTTTCCGACCGACGTTTCGGTCAGAAAACCGTAGACGATCATCAGCAGGGACGGCGGGATAAGGATGCCGAGCGTGCCGCCCGCCGCGATCGTGCCGGCCGCCAGCTTGGGCGAATAGCCGTAGCGCAGCATTTCCGGGACCGCGATCCGTGACATGGTGCTGACGGTCGCAAGCGAGGATCCGCAGACCGCGCCGAATCCGCCGCAGGCCACCACGCTCGCCATCGCCAGGCCGCCGCGGTGATGGCCGACGAAACCGTTCGCCGCCCGGTACAGCCCTTCGGACAGCCCGGAATGGACGGCGAACGATCCCATCAGCAGGAACAGCGGCAGCACCGACAGCGTGTAGCGCGACATCGTCTCGACCGGCGCGGTCGCCAGCACGAACACCGCCGTATCGGTGCCGTGCAGCAGCGCAAGCCCGCCGAGCCCGACCACGGACAGCGCGAGGCCCAGCGGCATGCGCGCGGCGATCAGAACGAACAGGATCGCGAATCCGCAGGCGCCGGTTTCAAGCGGGCTCATCCGGGCGCCCCGCCGCGGCCCCGGTCCGCGCCTAGTTCGCGCCTTCCGCCGCCGCGACCTCGCGCTTCAGTTCGTCATAGACCGTCTGGGCCGGCAGTCCCTTCGCCGCAAGATCGGCAATCGTCTGGCGGGTCACGCCGGCGACCATGTCGGCATAGCGCGCGCGGTCGGCGGCGCTCGCCGTCTTGATGGTATTGCCGTGTTTCAGAGCCAGTTTCTTGGCCGGGGCGGTGGTCCGCGCCCAGCAGTTCATGGCCTTGCCCGCGTATTCCGGCGTCGAATGGGCATCAACCGCCTTGCGCGCCGCCGCCGGCAGCTTGGCATAGGCCTTTTTGCTCATCCCCATAAAGACCGACGGCGAGGCGAAATTGACTTCGTAATGGAACTTCGTCACCTCGCCCAGCTTGAAGGCCAGGATCGCCGTCCACGTGCCGCCGACCCCGTCGATCACGCCTTTCTGCAGGTTCTCGTAGGACTGCGTAATCGGCATCGGCGCGGGCTGTGCGCCGAATATACGCAGCGCGTCGGTCGCCGCCTTGCCGGAAATCCGGATGCGGCGTCCCTTCAGGTCTTCGAGCCCCTTGATCGGTTCGCGCAGGTGGAACTGGTACGGCGTCACCAGCCCGACGAACATCAGGTGGATGTTCCTGAATTCGTCGGCCATCCGGCGGCGCACGACCTTGTTCAGGGCGATCGACGCCTTGACGCTGTCATTGACCATGAAGGGCAGGTTGATGAGCCCGGTCAGCGGAAACGCCCCCTGCTTGTAGGACAGCACCCCGGCCGACATGTCCATCACGCCGCGCGAAATGAAATCGAACTGCTTGCGCGGATTGCCGAACGCCGTGCCGCCGAGATAGGTCTCGAGCGCGATTGTGCCGCCGGACTGCGCGGCAACAGCGTTCGCGGTGCCGAGCCAGGCGCATTTCACGACCGGAATTTTGGCGTGGCCGAACGTGCTGAACTTGACCTTCTGCTGGGCGGTCGCGGGGGCTGAAACCGCGCAGGCAAGTGCGATAGCGGCGGTCAGGCCGTAAATCGTTCTAGAAAGCATTTCGTTTCCTCCGTTGGACGTTTGTCCGGTTTTTCATTCGACAGTTTACTTCAGGCTGCATCATGCCGCGCCCCGTACGGTCGCGATCACCGCGGCGGCGCCGGCCGGTTCCGTTCCCCGCCAGCAGACATGCCCGTCGGGACGCACCAGAACCAGCGGGCTTTCGTACAGGGCGGCGATTTCGGCATCGGTTATATCGTGGACCGACAGCGGCACCCCGGCATCCGCCGCCGCGTCGGCCAGTAACTGGCCGCCGCCGTCAGTCCGCAGCAGGGTCAGGCCGTCGCCGAACAGGTCCAGGGTCGAAACGTCTTCGGAAATCCAGGCGTGGGGCGCGCGCGCGCCGGGGCGCGTATTGGGGCGGTATTCCGACACGGTCTGCGGCACGCAGGGCGTGCCGTCAGGCACGATGACCGGCGATCCGTCATAGCTGTAGCCGACGATCAGGCCCTCGGCCTCGTATTCCTGATTATAGCCGCCGGTTTCGATGGTTTCGCGAATCCGGGCACGCAGGTCTTCGCCCGCGGGGGAATCCTCGGCAATGGGCGCACCCCTGGGCAGGGCGGCGAGCTTCGAATGGTTGCGCGTCGCTTCGGTGACGTTCGCGACACCGATGGGCCGGCGTTCCGCCTCGTAGCTGTCGAGCAGCACGGGCCCGCCCCAGCCGTCCAGCGTCGCCGCCAGTTTCCAGCCCAGGTCGACGGCGTCGCCGATACCCGTGTTCATCCCGAACCCGCCGGTCGGCGACAGCAGGTGCGCCGCATCCCCGGCAAGAAAAACCCGGCCGCGGCGATAGGTTTCGGCGACCTGCTGCTTGCGCGTCCAGGGCAGGGCGTTATGGACTTCGAAATCGAAATCGCAGCCGACGGCGCGCCGCACGCGGGCTGCCGCTTCCGCATCGGTGAGGACGTCGCCTTCCCGGAAACCTGTCATCGACAGCCGCCATTTGTCATGGCCGTCCACGGCGACGATATTGCCCCACTGGCCGTCGGGGCCGACCAGCCAGTTGGCCCAGCACCGCCCGTGATCGACCCAGCCGGGCAGTTCGGCGGCGGTGAAAAATACGTTGATGTTATGGGTCAGCGCGGGATTGCCGATCATCTCAATGCCGGCGGCGGCGCGTACCAGGCTGTCGGCGCCGTCGCACCCGGCGAGATAGGCAGCCCTGATCCGACGCGTTCCGCCGGCGTCGAGATCGCGGATCGTCGCGGTCACGCCGTCCGCATCCTGGGTGAATTCCTCCAGCCGGGCGCGGTACTGCAATCCGACGCTGGCGAATTCGCGTACCCGCGTCTGCAGGATGGGATCGAACAGCGTCTGCGGGCAGCGCCGATTGCCGTCCGGCGTATGGGACATGGCGCCGCGTTCGGCATAGCCGGGGTAATCGAACCGCGCCAGTTCGTAGCCGGTCATAGCGGTCACGAAGGCAATGTTCAGGGGAAATTCATCGGGCCAGCCGACCTCGCGGACCCTGGCGGCGATGCCCCAGCGCCGGCAGAATTCCATCGACCGGCTCGACACCATGTTCATCTTCGGGAAACCGATGGTGCCGTCGCGCTGGTCGACCAGGATGCAGTCGATATTCATCCGCCCGAGTTCGGCGGCCAGCGCCAGGCCAACCGGACCGCCGCCGACGATCAGCACCTGAGTTGTCTGCGCCGGCGATTCCCGAGATGGCGTCGTCTGAACTGCCGGTCCGGCCTTGTTTTCTGCCGTCATTCCGAACGTTTCCCCGTTTCCGGTACCTACCCTCCTTGATTTAGCATTCACCTAAAAATATAAATTATCGCTATATCCATAACCATATGGTTATTTCATGAATCTGCGCCAGCTCTCCAATCTCGTCGCCGTGGCGGATTGCGGCAACATCACCCATGCCGCAGCCAGGCTGAATATTTCCCAGCCGGCGCTGACCAAAAGCATCCGCGATCTCGAAACCGCACTGGGGGTGGTTCTGTTCGACCGCGAACCGCGGGGCGTCCGTCCGACCCCCGGCGGCGAGTCCCTGATCGCCCATGCGCGGACCGTGCTCGCCGAATTGCAGCGCGCCACGGCCGACCTGTCGCTGATCCGCGACACCGCCACCGGCAACGTGCTGATCGGCGCCGCGCCCGCCGTGGTCGACGACCTGCTGCCCCGCACATTGGTGCGGTTTCTCGCCGCCTATCCCGACGTCAATGTCGCCGTCACGGAAGGCACCAACCAGACCCTGGTCCCGGCCCTGCGCACCGGCGCGCTCGATATGATTGTCGGGCCGCTTTCGCCGGACGGGCCCGACACCGCCTGCACCGAGGAATTGCTGTATTACAACGAACTCGCGATCTTCGCCCGCGCCGGCCACCCGCTGGCAAAACCCGATACGGCGGAAGCAACGCTCGCCATTGCCGATCTGGCCGGGCAGCAATGGATCCTGCCGCCCCGCGGCACGGCGCCCCGCAGCCAGCTGGAAAACGCGTTTCGCCGCGCCGGGCTCGACCCGCCGGCGAGCGCGGTGGAAACGTCCTCGATGTCCTGCGTCCGCGCCCTGCTGCTGGCAACGGACCGCCTGACCGTTCTGCCGGCGCAGATCGTGCGGATGGAACGCGAAATGGGGCTGGTGTCGGTCCTGCCGGTGAAATGGCAGGCGCCGTCGCGGCCGATCGGCATTACCGCCCGGCTGCGCGGCACGCTGTCGGAGGCGGCATCGGCCTTTATCGGCTGTCTGCACGAAACCGCGCAGCAGGGCGGCGAGGTCGAGGTACCGCCGCCCTGACGGCGTTCAGGGGCGTTCAGCGGGCTTTGCCCGCCGCTTAACCCCAGAGCTTCGCGGTTGCGATATCGGCGCCCTGTTTCATCGCCTCGAACTTCGCCCAGATAACGGTCGGGTGGACTTCGGTGTGATAGCAGGCCTGGGACGAAAACCCGCAATCCGCCCCCGCCATGACGTTCTCGCGCCCGACGATATTGGCGAACCGCACCAGCCACTCGGCGATCAGGTCCGGGTGTTCGACGATATTGCTGGCATGGGTAATCACGCCCGGCATGATCGCCTTGCCGTCGGGCAGCTTGTTGGTCTCGAACACGTGGTAGTCGTGCTCGTGACGGGGGTTGGCGGCCTCGAACGAATAGACGCTGGCGTTGATACGGTAGATCCAGTCGATCACTTCGCCGAGCTGCACTTCGAAAATACGCGGGCCTTCGTTGATGCCGTAACAGGTGTGGAACCGGACCCTGTCTTCGGGAATATCGCGAAGCGCGTAATTGATGCTTTCGACGAATATGTCCGCCTTGCGCCGCCGCTCGGCGTCGTTCAGCTTGTCGTCGGAAAAAATGTCCGACAGGAACGGATCGTCCACCTGCACGTCCAGCCCGGCATCGACGATCGCCTGGTATTCGGTGCGCATGGCGTCGCCGAGGGCAAAGAAAAACGCCTCGTCGTCCTTGTAGAATTCGTTGAAGCCGATGCCGCCCGGTGCGGTCGACGGCAGGAACCCCTTGTCGACGCCGGCCGCAGCCATGGCCGCCTTCAGGTTGGCGATGTCGCGGTTGAGCGCGTCCTCGCCGATATATTTGATTTCCTCAACGGCGAAAATCTTGACGATCGGCGCGATCATGCCGCCCAGCATCCGCTTGGAAAAATAATCGGCATAATATTCGGGAAACGCCGCCTGTTCGGCGGTGTACAATTCGTACTTGTCTTCGGGCCGCGCCACGAAACCGCTCAGGCGTTCCTTCGCGTAGACAAAGAAACCGGCCTTTGAAATCTCGCCGTCGGTGACGATATCGATGCCGCTATCGACCTGTTTCTTGACGATGTCGGCGACCGACTCGGTCACCTTGGCCTGGTAGACGGCCTCGTCGGGCGCATCGTCGTTCCCCGCCAGCCGCGCTTCCATCATGTGCAGCAGATCGTGCGGCCGCGGCAGGCTGCCGACATGGGTGGTCATAATCCGGTTGCTGTCGCGCTTCATGTCTCTCTCCCCTGGCATTGTGTTTTTGTTTGTCGCCAAGAATTCAACCAGCCGCGCAATCCGCCGTCAATAACTAATCGGCAGTACTGATTATTATTGTCAGTGCCGCCCGGCTGTGCGATTCTCGCCGTGTTCCGGGGCGATACCGTCCCGGCTATCGGGAACGCCACGCCGACATGACCGCAACAGCAACCGTAAACGCAAACGAAGCCCCGCCCAGAACCGGGCGCCGCGCCCAGGCCGACCGGCGCCGCGAAACACGGGAAAAGGTGCTCGATGCCGTCGTCGCGGTTCTCGTCGATAAGGGCTATGCCGGGCTCACCACCACCGACGTCGCACAACGGGCGGGCGTTTCCCGCGGCGCGCAGGCCCATTATTTCCGTACCCGCGACGACATGATCGTCGCGGTAACGAACCACCTGATGGAACAGGGCACCGCGCTGGCGGCGGCGGCGGCGGAAAGCGCTCTCGGCTCGGCCGACCCGGTCGCCAAGTTCCTGGACGACGCGGCGGGGTTCTTTTTCCACCCGGTCTATACCGCGATGATCGAACTGGTGGTGGCATCGCGCACCCACCCCGAGCTGGGCCGCCACTACCTGCCGCTGGTCCGGCGCTGGCGCGGCCGGATAGACGGCATCTGGCTGACCGTGTTCCAGTCCGCCGGCATTCCCGACAAGCGGGCCGCCGTGATGCTGCAGATGACCAACAACATGATGCGCGGCATCGCGCTGACGTCGCTGTGGGACGATGACATCCGGCTGCGGCGCAAACTTATCCGGGAATGGCGGGCGGCGCTTCGTCTGATTGCAGACGACGGCGCCTGAATCAAAGGCGCCGGAGGCGGGCCGGCACATGGCACATCGCGGGCAGAACCTGTAATACTGGGAACGCTTTTCCACCCGACCCGGAGCCCCGCCATGACCGCATCAATCGAAACCGTCTCGCAACACAAAACCCATGGCGGCACGCTGGGCTATTACCGCCATGCATCGGATTCCTGTCGCTGCGACATGCGCTTCACCGTGTTCACCCCGCCGCAGGCCGCCGACGGGCCGGTGCCGGTGGTGTTCTGGCTGTCGGGCCTGACCTGCACCGAAGACAATTTCACGACCAAGGCCGGGGCATACGGTGTCGCCGCCGAGCTCGGCCTGATGGTGGTCGCCCCCGATACCAGCCCGCGCGGCGCCGACCGCGACGGCACGGACGTGCCGGACGACGAAGCCTACGATCTCGGCCAGGGGGCGGGATTCTATCTCGACGCCACCGAGGCGCCCTGGAATACCCATTTCAACATGTATTCCTATATCGCAGGCGAACTCCCCGCCCTGATCGACGCCCATTTCCCCGCCGATCCGGCGAAACGCAGCATCATGGGTCATTCCATGGGCGGGCACGGCGCACTGACAATCTGGCTGAAAAACACGGACATGTTCGCCAGCGCATCCGGCATCGCGCCGATCTGCGCACCGATGCACTGCGCCTGGGGCGAAAAGGTGCTGAACGCCTATCTCGGCCCCGACCGCGCGGCGTGGGAAGACTACGATGCGACCGCCTTGGTCACGGCGCGCGGCGACGCAGCCGATCGCGCCGAAATCCTCATCGACCAGGGCCTCGCCGACCAGTTTCTCGACCAGCTCAATCCCGCCATGTTCGAGGATGCCTGCGCCGCCGCCGGCCAGAAACTCACCCTGCGCCGCCAGGACGGCTACGATCACAGCTATTTCTTCATCGCGACCGTCATCGGCGACCATCTGCGCCATCACGCAAAGGCGCTGGCCACATTGTGATCACTGTCCCCGACCCGCATAAAAAGGCTGTGCCTATTAAGCACAGCCTTTTCTCTGGCCGGTAATTTTTTCGACTCAGGCGATCCGGGAGAGCGCCCTACTTGCAATCCTTCTTTGAATTCATGTACCGAATCTGCATCGTCCATGTCGCCGGATTGTTTTTGTTCCCGTCCTGCAGGTTGTAGACAAATTTCAGATCGTCCGAAAATCCCCACATGTTTTTGGCGACCGTGAAATAATTCGCCGACGCCCGGGAAATCTTCTTGAATCCTTTGAGGGTTTTCGGGTCCTTGTTGACCGCTGTCCCGCCCCGGCGGAAATAGCCGAATGTCGCACCGCCGTTTTTACTGGCCGCGTAAAACGACACCGCGTTCGGTTTTTTAACATAGGTCGGGATCACATTGACAAACGCCTTCGCATTAGCCGAATGGGCGCGCCAGCCGAACATCGCCCAGTTGCTACACGCATCGACCCGGGTGGGATCAAACTTCGACAACCCCTTCTTGGGATCCTTCGATGTCTGCCGGAAGCCCGCACGAACCGCGCCCTGTGTGATGGAATTTTTCTTTTCGAGGAACGACCCGATGTTGAACGGTTTTTTGGTGTAATTTTCAACAACCACGACAAGATTGTTCTTGTCGCTCTTAAACGTCGAAATTATCGCCTGTCCCTGATCTATCAACAGATTCAGATCGACATTCGCCTCGACGGATGCGGATTTCTCTGCGGCCGCGCCCTGAACGAAAACGGCCGAAAGCCCGACGATCGACGCCGCCATGATGATATTTCTCATAGTTTCTATTTCCTTATTATTGGGTAATTCGCTCAGAAAAGATGCAAAAGGCAGGCAGAACGCCAATATGCAATAAACATGCCAATAAATGATACCCCCTAGAATCAATGTGTTAGTGGGCTTTCATCTAAAAGTTGGTTAATTTATTGTAAAAAAAACCGACATTCAGGCCGAGATTCGTCGCGGCGACGCGCGAGGCCCGTTACACGCGGTTTAATATTCGCCCCGACCACGCCGAAGACACAATGAAGAATGGGAAAACATGCGACTCGTATCGTTCAAACGCGGCGGCAAAATACGCCTCGGAATCCTCGCCGAAGACGGCACCGAAGTGATCGACCTTTCGGTCGCCGCGCCGAAACTGCCGGCCGATATGACGGCGTTTATCGCCGGCGGCGACAAAATGCGGGCAGCGGCGGCTAAGGCCCTCACCACCCGCAGGAAAGACGCGCGGATTCCCTATAAACGGGCAAGGATCGTCGCACCGATCCCGTCGCCGGTACGCAACATCATCTGCGTCGGCAAGAACTACTACGAGCACGCGAAGGAATTCGACGCCAGCGGCTTCAACGCCACCGCGGATGCCTCGGCCATTCCCGCGTATCCCATCATCTTCTCGAAGGCCAGTACCACCGTGTGCGGGCCGGGCGATGAAATTCCCGCCTATCTCGACCATTCCAAATCGACCGATTACGAGGTCGAGCTTGCTGTCGTGATCGGCACCGGCGGGCGCGGTATCTCGAAGCGCAACGCCATGAAGCATGTCTACGGCTATACCATCGTCAACGACGTCACCGCGCGCGTCCTGCAGCAGCAGCACAAACAGTGGTTCATCGGCAAAAACATCGACAATTACTGCCCGATGGGGCCGTATCTGGCGACCGCCGACGAATTCAAAAATATCCGGAAAGCGCGGGTTCAGTGCCGTATAAACGGCGAATTGCGCCAGGATTCGGTGGTCAAGGACCTGATTTTCGATATTCCGACGTTGATATCGACGATTTCAAAGGGCATGACGCTGATTCCGGGCGATATCATCGCCACCGGCACACCGGCAGGGGTCGGTATCGGCTTCAAACCGCCGGTATTCCTGAAAAAAGGCGATATCTGCACGCTCACCATCGACGGGCTCGGCACGCTGGAAAACCCGGTCGGCTGAAAACCGGCCGCGGCGTCACGCCATCGCCGGCGGGGCATTTCCTTCGATCTGGACGCGGAAGCCCGAGCGCACCTGCGGCAGGTAATCGGAAATCGCACGGTGATGAACGCAGCGATTGTCCCAGAACGCGATCGAATGGGGTTCCCACTTGAAGCGCATGCTCCATTCCGGGCGGATCTGGTGGGTATACAGGAACTGCAGGATCGCATCGCTTTCGGCGCGCGGCACGTCGTTGATGCGCATCGTAAAGCCGGAATTGACGAAGAGCAGCTTGCGGCCGCTTTCAGGATGCCGCGCCACCACGGGATGAACCGCGTCCGGCGTGCCTTCGCCGAACAGATGCGCGCCTTCATGCACGGCGGTAAGCCCGTCGAGATAGGCCTTCATCCTGTCCGACAGCCCGTCATAGGCCGCGTACATGCTGGCGAACCCGGTATCGCCGCCGCCGTTTTCCGGCACGGTATGCAAATACAGGATGCTCGCCATCGGCGGGATCGGTGCACAGGACTGGTCGGTATGCCACAGATTGCCGGACACGCGCGGCGACGCGCCGTCGGCATGGAACTTGCGCACCCGCGGATCGTCGCTTTCCTGGCTGTTGGTTTTCTTGCCGACATGCTGGCCGATGGTGCCGAAATACTCGGCGAGCCGGGCATGGTCGTCATGGCTGATTTTCTGGTCGCGGAAGAACAACACCTGGTGTTCGACAAAGGCGCGCTTCAGTTCCGCCAGTTCGAGATCGGTCAGCGGCCGGGTCAGATCGATATCCGTCACCGTCGCCCCGATCGCCGGGGTGTATTGGGTGACCGTCATCGTG
Source organism: uncultured Rhodospirillaceae bacterium (assembly GCA_963974055.1). GTDB lineage: Bacteria > Pseudomonadota > Alphaproteobacteria > MPNO01 > UBA830 > CAXBCP01. Next base: position 8,966 of record CAXBCP010000036.1, on the reverse strand, counting down.
CGGTATTCGGAATTGGGGCCTGCGCCGTCCATATCAACCTCTTCTCTCGTTCCCGATGTTCCGGTTCCCGGCATTTCCCGCCCATTTCCCGGCAGCGGCACGTCATGACAGCCTTAGTATCAAAACCACCGGGCAACCGGAAGCGGATTATTGCCTCCAGTGCTAAGCGGCAGCGGTTTCCGGATCGCATGATCGCCGCCCCAACCGTGTATTTGCGAAAACATGTCGCATTCCAGGGCCCCGCCGGCGGGAGGCGCCGAGAACGACTGCGCATACGGCAATCGCCATTAACAACGCCGCACCCGGCGCATTAACGGCGGCGATCTGCCGTTCACCGGAAAACGTAACGGTATCGAGTGCCCGCTCGACCATCAGCAGGTTGGTCCCGCCATTGTCGAAATTGTAATTCGCGCGGGAAAACGAAAAATCGGCCGCGGTCAGGCCCGTCGCCAGAACGGTGGGATCGACAAACAGGTCCGCGCCCCGGAAGTCTATATTGAAGGACGTAATTACCGGCGCCCCCGACGGTATATTGAACGTACCCCCCGCGCCGCCGCCAAAGGCGACCGAGACGAATTCTGTACTGGACGCGCCGATAAACTGCTGCACCCGGCCGCCCGTGCCGTTAGAGGTATAGACAACCGCGCCGGCCGGTTCCGATATCGTCAGCGTCAGGCTGGTGATGACATTGTTGAAAGAATTGTTCGGGCCGGTTGCAACGACGGTATCGTCCAGCACGATCTCGCCGCTCAGCGGCACGTTTTGGGTAAACGGTCCCGGATTGAAAAAATCGACGGCGCCGGTGAAATTGATCGTGATCGGCGCAGCATGAACGCTGGCCGAAAGTAAAACGCCGAGCAAGGCGGCCGCCCAGACTTTAAGAAATTTAGTCATCACAACTCTCACCTACCCAAAATACAAACCGACTTTTGTGTGACACACCGCTCGAAATCCCGCAACCTGGAACGCCGACAGAATGCCTAAAAAGGTTCCACCACCGCCATGATAACGATCACGATCAATGGAACGGTCGGGGCTTCGTTCCACATGCGGTAGAACTTCGCCGGCCGTACGTTCCGGTCGGCCTCGAAATCGCGCCGCCAGCGGGCGAACAATCCGTGAATTCCCGCCATGCAGACGATCATGGCAAGCTTTACCCAGATCCAGCCACGGTCCCAGTCGATCATGCCGGGAACCGACAGCATCAACCCGCCGAAGATAAAGCTGGAAATCATGGCGGGATTGGTGATCGCGCGCAGCAGGCGGCGCTCCATGATCTTGAAGGTTTCCGACTTGTCGGACCCCGGCTCGGCATCGGCGTGATACACGTACAGCCGCGGCAGATACAGCATTCCCGCCATCCACGCGATCACGCTGACGATGTGCAGCGCCTTGAACCAGAGGTAATATTCCGCCATCAGGCCGCCGCCTTCCCACCGGCTTTGAGACAGGGGCAATCGCCGTATTCGGGCGAACAGCGCGGACCCGCCGGGCGCGTCCCGGTTTTCGGCGCGGCTCTGACCATATCCGCCAGGCAGCCGATAAAGGCAGGATCGGCATTCACCGTCGGCGCCCGCACGTATTGCGGCACACCCGCTTCATGGGCCAGCTCGGCATATTCGATATCGAGCTCGACGAGGGTTTCGGAATGCTCGCTGACGAACGCTACCGGCACCACGACCAGCGCGATGTTGTCTGCGCCGGCGCGTTTGATTTCATCCTCGGTATAGGGTTGCAGCCACTCCATCGGCCCGACGCGGCTCTGATAGCAGACAATGTGATCGGCGTCCGGGGCGGCAAGGCGCAGGCGTACTGCCGCCGCAGTACGTTCCACATGACTCGCATAGGGATCGCCCGCCTCGACGATTTTCCTGGGCAGGCCATGCGCGGAAAACAGAATCCGGTAGGGCATGTCCGCCGGCAGTTCGGCAATGGCGCCATCGGTGGCGCGGGCGACCGCGTCGATAAACCCGCCCGCTTCGGGCCAGCAGCAGATATCGGATGTCGGCACATCAAGCCCGGCTGCTGCCGCTGCCTCGGTCCAGATCATCGTGAAGGATTTCGTCGTCGTGGTCGAAAACTGCGGATAAAGGGGCAGCAGGATCACCCGTTCCGGCCCCCAGGCCGCCACGTCGCGCGCCACCGCATCGGCAAAGGGATGCCAGTACCGCATGGCGACAAACACCCTGAACCCGTCACCCAGTTCGGCCTGCAGGGCAGCCGCCTGTTTTTCGGTTTCGGGCAATATCGGCGACCGACCGCCGATCTGTGCATAAATCCCGCGCGCAACGGGGGCGCGCCGCCAGGCGATAAACCAGGACAGGAACCACCTCACCGGCGCCGGAACCCGCAGGATCATCGGATCCGAAAACAGGTTTTTCAGGAACGGGCGCACCGATTCCGGGCTGTCGGGCCCCCCCAGATTATAGATGACGACGGCGGTTTTGCTCATCCCTCCAGTCCTATCCCCGGACTGCGCGGACAAGGCGTTCGACATGTTCCAGCGGCGTCTGCTGCAGGATGCCGTGCCCGAGATTGAAAATATGCGGGCCGTTCGACAGTGCCTCGACGATCTCTTTGGCGCGGCGTTCGAGTTCGTCGCCGCCGGCAAGCAGCAGAATCGGATCGAAATTGCCCTGAACCGCCGCATGGGGCTGAATTTCCCGCGCCGCCCAGACCGGATCGACGGCGTAATCTATTCCGATCGCATCGATTTCCGGCGCAGCTGCCATCTTCGGCAGGTACAGCGATGCGCCGCGCGGAAAAGCGATTATCGGAATATGCGGATGCACGGCTTTCACCCGGCGCGCGATTTCCAGGACAGGCGCGGCGCAAAACCGGTCGAACGCGTATTTCGGCAACACCCCTGCCCAGGTATCGAAAATCTGTAGCGCTTCGGCACCGGCCTCGACCTGGCGGATCAGATATTCCGTCGTCGCATCGACCAGCAGATCGACCAGAACCTGAAAGCCATCGGGATTGCCCAGCGCCCAGGCCTTGGCGTTCGGATAATCGCGGCTGCCGCTACCCTCGACCATGTAGGTGGCAACCGTCCACGGTGCCCCTGCAAAGCCGATCAGCGCCGCGCCGTCGGGCAGGTCGGCGGCAACCCGTTTCACGGTCTCATAGATCGGAGCAAGGCTTTCATGCAGGTTGTCCATGCCAAGCCTGCCAAGCCCGTCGGCGTCGCGCACGGGATCCAGCCGGGGACCTTCCCCCGCTTCGAATGTAACTTCCTGTCCGAGTGCATGGGGGATCACCAGGATGTCGGAAAACAGGATCGCAGCGTCGAAGCCGAACCGCCGCAACGGCTGCAGGGTAACCTCCGCCGCCTTTTCCGGGTCGTAGCACAGGTTCAGGAAACCGCCGGCGACTTCGCGCAAAGCGCGGTATTCCGGCAGATAGCGCCCGGCCTGGCGCATCAGCCAGATCGGGGGCGGGCCGATCCGCTCGCCGTTCAGGGCGGCGATGAGGGGTTTGTCTGAGCTTTTCACGATGTCAGGAATATCTCACGAACCGTTCTCCACACGAAGGGCGAATCTATTATTATCTAATTTCAATTAGGTAGTAGTAGTTAGTAGGGCCTGTGAATCCCGGGGATGCTTTTCCGTCCACAGAAACGGGACCGACTCTCCGACCTGTGAATCGTTCATGGGCGGATCTGTATGAATGATCTTTCCTCTATACGCTGCTTCGTCGCAGTGCGGATCATCACAGCCTGAATTACGTGCATAACTGATTTTGTCCCCAGTTATGATAGAACCTGTCGGCGCGGGGTAACCGTTCTGACCAATTCGGGGATACCGGGTATCGTTTTTTCCCGGCACTGGAATTGGCCCGGTTATCCCCGTTATGGTGTGCCGATCGGCCTTCCTGTGGGCGAATCGGTTGGACGGGGTTCAGGACAAAAAACAAGGCGGGTTCGGCAACGTGACTGAAAGTTTTCATATTCATCTGATCTCCGACTCCACGGGGGAAACCACGCAGGGGGTTCTGAAAGCCAGTATCGCCCAGTTCGAAGCGGTCGAGGCCCAGGAACATATCTGGCCGATGGTGCGGTCCACCGCCCAGATGGAACAGGTGATCGAAGGCATAAAGGAAAATCCCGGCCCCGTAATCTTTACCCTGGTCAGCAGCCGTATCCGCAAGCCGCTGGTGGAAGAATGCGCCCGCCTGGGGATGCCCTGCGTTTCGGTGCTCGATCCCGTCATCAGCATGTTTGCGCGCTACTTCAACCAGAAGACCGTCAACCGGCCCGGCGGCCAGCATATGCTGAACGCGGAATATTTCGACAGGATCGACGCTTTGCATTACGTCATGGCCCATGACGACGGTCAGGCGACCCAGAATGTCACAGAGGCCGATATCGTTCTCATCGGCGTGTCGCGCACGTCAAAGACGCCGACATCGATTTATCTGGCCAATCACTACGGTCTGAAAACCGCGAACGTGCCGTTCGTGCCAGGTATTCCGTTGCCGGAAAATCTGTTCGATCTCAAAGACATGGTCGTTGTCGGTCTCACCGCATCGGCGGACCGCCTGGTTCAGATTCGCCGCAACCGGTTGCTGATGCTGCACCAGAAACCGGAAACCGACTATGTCGATATCGACACCGTGAAGGCGGAAATCTCGGAAGCGCGAAAGGTGTTTTCGAAAAATGCCTGGCCGGTGATCGACGTCACCCGGCGCTCGATCGAGGAAACGGCCGCCGCCATCTACCAGATATATACCCGGTTCCACGAAGAGAACGATCCGGCCGGAGACGACGACGCATGATCGACGGCCCGTCCGACGAACCGCGTCTGATCGGAACGCCGCTGGCATCCATCGTGCTTGCCTCGGCGAGCATTACCCGCCGACGTCTGCTCGACGGCGCGGGTGTGCCCCATATCGTCGTGCCGTCGCGGGTCGACGAGGATGAAATCAAGCTCAGCCTGCGCAGCGGGGGAGCGTCCGGCGAAGGCATTGCCGAAGTCCTGGCCGAAGCCAAGGCGGTTTACGTATCGCGAAAACATCCGGAACTTATGGTGCTCGGCGCCGACCAGGTGCTGGAATGCGACGGCGAGACCTTCGACAAACCGGTGGACCGGGCCGATGCCATGTCCCAGCTGCAGGCATTGCGCGGCAAACGCCACGATCTGATTTCCTATGCCGTGATCGTCCGCGGCGGTGTGCGGATATGGCAGGCGGTGGATCGCGCCCGGCTTGAAATTCGCGCCGATGCGACGGATGAATTCTTCGCCGCCTATCTTGATGCTGCCGGCGACGATGCGTTTAACGGGCCGGGTGGCTACCGCATCGAATCCCTCGGCGCGCAGCTTTTCGCGCGGATCGACGGCAGCCATTTCACCATTCTCGGCCTGCCGATGCTGGCGCTGCTCGATTATCTCCGGGCAAACGGAGTACTGGAAACATGAATTTCACGGGCGCGGCGATCGTCGCCGGGGTTGCCGGCTGGCCGATAAAACATTCGCGCTCGCCGCGGATTCACAATTACTGGCTGAAAAAATACGGCATCGACGGCGTCTACGTGCCGCTCGCCATTCCGCCCGACCGGGCGAAGGACGCCATCCGCATGCTGCCGGCGCTCGGCATCCGCGGCCTCAACGTCACGGTACCGAACAAGGAAGAAGCCTATAAGGCCATGGACGAGGTCGACCGCTGGGCACAGCGCATGAAAGCGGTCAACACCATCATGGTGCGCGACGGCATTCTCTACGGAGCGAACACGGATGCGTTCGGCTTTCTCGAATCCCTGCGCGAAGCCCGCCCGGACTGGCGGGCCGATACCGGCCCGGCGGTCATTCTCGGCGCCGGTGGCGCAGCCCGCGCAATCGTCGCCGGGCTCCAGGATGCCGGTGCGCCGGAAATCCGCATCGCCAACCGCACGCCGGAACGGTCGGCCGCCATCCGCGACGAATTCGGTAATCCTGTTCGCCCGGTGCTGTGGGAACACCGCGCCGATGCGCTGGAAGACGCAGTACTTGTCGTGAACACCACCTCGCTCGGTATGGAAGGCCAGCCCGCGCTGGATCTCGACCTTGCGAAACTGCCGGCGGATGCCGTGGTCTACGACATCGTCTACGTGCCGCTGGAAACCCCGCTGCTCGCCGCCGCCCGCGCCCGCGGCAATCCGGCCATCGACGGGCTCGGCATGCTGCTGCACCAGGCGCGGCCCGGGTTCCGGGAATGGTTCGGCACCGACCCGGTCGTCGACCAGGCGCTCCGCGACCACGTGCTGGCGGCGTTGTGAGCAAGGCATGATCGTCATCGGTCTCAGCGGGTCCATCGGGATGGGGAAATCGACCGCGTCGGGGATGTTCCGGCGCATGGGCATTCCGGTCTACGATTCCGATGCCTCGGTGCATGTCGTGCTCGGCCGGGGCGGTGCGGCGGTCGCGCCGATCGGCGAAGCGTTTCCCGGTGTCGTCGTCGACGGCGCGGTGGACCGCGATGCGCTCGGCAAGCGGGTGTTCGGCGACGATGCGGCGCTGAAGACGCTGGAATCCATCGTGCATCCGCTGGTGCGGGCGCGCCAGGACGGTTTTCTGAAACGCTGTGCGGCGCGGCGCTGTCCGCTGGTGGTGCTCGATATCCCGCTTCTGTTCGAGGTCCGGCTCGATATCCGCTGCGACGTGCTGGCGGTGGTGTCGGCGCCGGCGTTCATCCAGGCGGCGCGGGTGCTGGCCCGGCCCGGCATGACGCGCGAAAAGTACGACGGCATTCTCGCCCGCCAGATGCCGGATGCGGAAAAGCGCCGGCGCGCCGATTTCGTCGTCCCCAGCGGGCGCGGCAAGCGGGAAACCTTGCGCCGGCTGGCGCGAATTGCGAGACTCTCCCGGAACATGGTCGCGACGCATTGGCCGCCCGATGCCTTCGCCGAACGAACCGTCAACCGCCGGAGCCCAGATGCGCGAAATCGTCCTCGATACCGAAACCACCGGGCTTGATCCCGTTCACGGCGACAGGCTGGTTGAAATCGGCTGCGTCGAGGTGTTCAACCACATCGCGACCGGCAAGACCTATCACCAATACGTAAATCCGCAGCGCGACATGCCGGCCGGCGCCTTCGCCGTCCACGGGCTGAGCGAGGAATTCCTGTCCGGCCACCCGGTCTTCGCCGAAATCGCCGATGCGTTCCTCGATTTCATCGGCGACGATCCGCTGGTGATCCACAATGCCGGTTTCGACATGGGGTTCATAAATGCCGAACTGCGGCGCCTGAAACGGCGCGAACTGCCGATGAGCCAGTCGGTCGACACCGTGCAGATGGCGCGGCGGCGGTTTCCCGGCGCGCCCGCGTCGCTCGATGCGCTGTGCCGCCGTTTCAATATCGACAACTCGTCGCGCACCTATCACGGTGCGCTGCTCGATGCCGAATTGCTGGCGGAGGTCTATCTGGAACTGCGCGGCGGCCGCCAGCCCGGGCTCAGCCTGGCCTCGGCGGAGGCCGGCGCGTCGTCGCAGTCCGACGATGCGGACAATGCGATCCCGGCGCCCAGCGCGGAAATCCGCCCGCCGCGCCCCCATGCCGCGACGGCGGAAGAGATCGCGGCCCATGACGCCTTTATCGCGACCCTGAAAGAGCCCATGTGGCTGGCCGACGCGGCGGCGAAGGAATAGCGCCGTCCCGGCGAAGGCCGGGATCTCTATAAGTATCTGGGCGGGAAGGTCCCGGCTTTCGCCGGGATGACGGTCGGCGTGTTATCGCGGGGTGAAATGCCCTCTAGATATCGGACCCTTCGGAATCCACGTGCTGTTCGATATACAGCGCCTGGAAATCGATCGGGTTGATCAGCAGCGGCGGGAAACCGCCGTCGCGCACCGCATTCGACACGATCGACCGGGCGAACGGGAACAGGTGGCGCGGCCCTTCGATCAGGACCACCGGCTTTACTTCCTCTTCGGCTACGCCCGCGACCTGCACGACGCCGCCATAGGTCAGCTCGACGATGAAGACCGGGCTGTCGTCGACCGATGCTTCGGCGCGGATGAACAGCAGCACTTCATACATGCCCTCTTCGCCGATGGCGCGGGCATTGGTGCTGACATCGACATTGACGTCGGGGTTGTTCTGGATCGCCGACAGGGTCTCGATCCCCCGCGGGTTCTCGAACGAAAAATCCTTGATGTACTGGGCGCCGATCAGGAACGGCACGGCCTCCTGATCGCCGTCGCCGTCGGCGCCGTTGGCGCCGTTTTCCATCGCGTTTTCGGGATTGTCGGCCATTTTTCACTCCGGTGTGTCTGTGGGTGCGTGGCTATCACGGATGGCGGCGCGAAACAATATGGGCGCATCGTTTTGCCGCGGACCGGGTGCCGGACAGCCGCCGGTTTACCGCCCGTTTACCGCCCGTATACCGGGACCGCCGGCCGGCAAAGACGGGCGCGGCCGGTCAGGGCCGGTCACGGCCAGGTCGTATCCAGCGGCGGGTGGTCGTCATTCGGATCGCAGCGCACCAGCGCCGCATTGCCGACGCGCCGGCCGGTCATCGACCGGATAAACCCCCAATGGGTGACCACGGCGACATGCTGCCAGTCTTCGATTGCCGCCATGCGGGCGCGGAACCCGGCGCAGCGGGCATGGAATTCGGGGATGGTCTCCTCTACCCGGTTCCACCAGGTCTCTTCCAGATGCGCGAAATCCAGGTGCGGCCAGTCGGCCGCCAGGGTTGCCGTCACCGTGCCGACATCGCAGACATAGGCCGTGCGTTCGCGCACGTCGGCATCGACCGTCACCGGCACGTCCAGCCGGTTGGCGACGGCCCGCGCCGTCTGCAGCGCGCGGGTATAGGGGCTGGATATGATGCGGGTGACATGCAGTTCGTCGAACTTCTCTGCCAGCTCCTCGGCCTGCGCGAAGCCCGTATCGGTCAGCGGCGGATCCTCGATCCCCGGATCCTGCTTTGTTTCTCCGAAGACGACATTGAACATCGTCTGTCCGTGGCGGGCTAGGTACATGGGTG
>CAXBCP010000035.1:0-45624 GCA_963974055.1 uncultured Rhodospirillaceae bacterium | reverse complement strand
TCCAGGGCCGCCGCGAAAGCCTCCGACGATACCGCCCAGCAGAAGGCCGCGACGCGGGCGACGCTGACGATCCGGCCGGCGCGGCTTGCCGACGTGGTCGCGATCGCGGCGCTCAGCCGGCGGATTTATGCGCCCGCCCCCTGGAACAGCCAGCGCATGGTGCGCAGCCAGATCGTCGCCTTTGCCGACGGCCAGTTCGTCGCCGAGCTCGACGGCGAAATCGTCGGCCATTGCGCCACCTTCATCATCGGCGAAGCGGCCGCCATGGCGCCGCATAGCTGGGACGAGATCACCGGCGACGGCCTGGCTTCGCGCCACGATGCCGGCGGCGACTGGCTTTACGGCATGGAGGTCAGCGTCGATCCCGCCAGGCGGCGGCTGCGCATCGGCCAGCGGCTGTACGAGGCGCGGCGCACCCTGTGCGAACATCTCGGGCTGAAAGGCATCGTTTTCGGCGGGCGCATGCCGGGCTACGCCAAACGGCGGCGCGCCTATCCGGACCCGGCGGACTATCTCGCCGCCGTCGCCGACCGCAAGGTCCGCGATTCCACGATCCGCTTTCACATGGCGAACGACTTCGAGCCCATCGGCATCCTGCACGAATACGACACCGACGATCACGATTCGCTGGGCTACGCCACCCACATGGTGTGGCACAACCCGCTCTACGTCGAAGGCACAGGCACGCATGAGCCCGCCGACGCGCTGACCATGACCAACTCGGTGCGGGTCGCCACCGTTCAGCTTCAGATGCGCGAAATCGACAACCGCGCCCAGTTCGAGAACCAGATCGAGTATTTCGTCGACGTCGCGTCGGATTACCGCTGCGATTTCGTGGTGTTCCCCGAACTGTTCACGCTGCAATTGCTGTCGATCGAGAAAAAGGCCCTGCCGCCGGCCGAGGGTATCCAGCGCATCGCCGAATATACCGAGTGGTTCGAAACCTTCATGAACCGCCTCGCGCTGCGCTACAACATCAACATCATCGGCGGATCGCACCCGACGCTGCATGCCGACGGCGATATCCGCAATACCGCCTTCGTGTTCCTGCGCGACGGATCCGTCCACCGGCGCGAGAAGATCCACCCGACCCCGGACGAAGCCTATTGGTGGAACATCAAGGGCGGCGACCGCGTCACCCCCATCGACACCGATTGCGGCCCGATCGGCGTGCTGATCTGCTACGACGCCGAATTCCCTGAACTCAGCCGTCACCTGGTCGACCAGGGCGCGACGATCCTGTTCGTGCCGTTCTGCACCGACGAGCGCCGCGGCTACCTGCGGGTGCGCTATTGCTGCCAGGCGCGGGCGGTGGAAAACCAGTGCTATGTCGTGATGTCGGGCGTGGTCGGCAACCTGCCCAATGTCGAGAACATGGACATCCACTACGCCGAAAGCTGCATCCTGACGCCGTCGGACCTGCCGTTTGCCCGCGACGGCGTCGCCGCCGATACCGCGCCGAACACCGAGACCATCGCCTTCGCCGACCTCAAACTGTCGGATCTGCGGGTCGCCCGGTCGGAAGGCACGGTGCGCAACCTGCGCGACCGGCGGTTCGATCTCTACCGCGTGGTATGGAACATGCGCCGCGGCAAGACCGGCTGATCCCGGCTGCAATGCCGCGACTTAACGTGATATATCAGATTAAGTTAAATTTTTAACTTGCTGATATTAATACATAATAAACCCGAAATCCCCCGCGAGGCGCAGCGCGCGCCGCGGACCGACATTGCGGCCTAGGCGCTCCGCCGGACCGGGTGAATGGGCTGCCACAGCCGGGTTTCCCATCCGTCCGTCTGCCCGGGCGGCGCAAACGCGCCGGCGGCAGCGCCCCGTTCGGCAATCGTCCGGTCGAGGCCGACCACCGCCAGCGGCGTGAATGCGGGCGGCAGCGGCGGCGCAGCGGCGGTCAACCGGTCGATCAGCGTCATATGCCCACCCATGTCCACCGCGAGGTCCGGCTGTCCCGTGCCGGCCGGCCCCTGGACGAGATTGCGGTCCCAGTTGGTCATGTTGACGCGGAAATCCGGATCCACCGACATGCGGCCGGCCTTCGACGTATAGCCGTCGCTGGTCATGACGCCGGGCCCCGCCAGCCGGTAGAGCGCCAGGAACGGCGCCCTGACCGGCACCCCGGCCGCCTGCGCGCAATGGAAGCGCTGGGCGGTCAGGAACCCCGGAATGGTCAGCAGCATGTCGATATGGCGCTGATAGAACGCGTCGAACGCATCGCGCTCCGCCGCGGTATCGTGCGGGTAGTCCATCTCGACCATGTAATAGGTCGCCGTACCCTCGGGATTCTCCGCCATCGGGGGCGACGCCCGGCCGCCTAGACGGCGGCGCTGGGACGGGCCGAAACCGCCTCGTACCAGCGTTTGAGGGCGGTATGGCCGTCCTCCGGCTCGATCTCGGCCCATTTGGCGAAGGTGACATAGACGAACGCATCGATATCCGCCGCCGTGAACGCATCGCCGACGACGTAGCCGCCGTCGCCGATCATGTCGTTCAGGGTCGACATGAACCGCCCGCCCCGCACCCGCCCGCGCTCCGCCAGGGCCGGGATCTGGGCATAGTTGTCGGGCCCGATAATGCCGCGATCGACCATCGCTTCCATCGAATTGCGCAGCGTCTCCGACACCGCCATCTGGCCGTGGAACATGACGATCTGCAGCGCATCCGCCACATGGGCGCGTTCCGCGACCGTCCGTCCGAGAAGCGGCGGGTCGGGATAGGTTTCCTCCAGCCAGGCATAGCAGCCGTCGGTCGTGATCAGGTGGCTCCCGTCGTCGAGTTCGAGAACCGGGACGGTACAGAACGGGTTCTTGGCGCGGAATTCGTCCGTGAACTGTTCGCCGGTGCGGATATCGATTTCCACCGTTTCGATATCGAGTCCCTTTTCGGCGATGAACATGCGCACCCGCCGGGGCGACGGGGCAACCGCGTTATCGTAGAATTTCATGAAAGCCTCTTGCGATTTCGAGCCGGGTTGCGGGAATTCTACGCAGACGCGACCGCATCGCGCCAGCGCCAATTCCGCCCGGCGCCCGCGGCGGACCCTGTGTCAAATCTGTGACATCGGGCTTTCCGGCGCCCCCGACCCTGTCGAGTACCCTAGTATGCAAACTGTCCGGTCACGGCTCCACGATTGCCGCAAACGACAAAGGGTAGGTCATTATGAACGATGCAAGAACGATACTGGCGGCGGCGATCCTTTTTGCCGCCTCACATCAACCGCTCGGCGCCCAGCAGAACACCGCCGCCGTCACCGGACCGCAACCGCAAGGCAGCGCGGTCCAGGTCGCGGACGCTTCCGCGCCCGGCAACCGCAACATCACTGCCGCCGTCGGTCGTCCACGTCAGACGGCGAAGCGGGCAGGCGCCGAAAACGTCCATCCGTCCGGCGCCCAGGCGCTGATGGTGCTGGGGATCGCGCTGATCGTCACGCCCGCCATGTTCCGGGGCGCTTTCTCGAACTGACGCGCATCCGGCCGCCGGTTGCCGGCCCCTGACGGGGCATCCCGGCCGTCATTTTACGGGCGGGGTTTTACGGCGGCCGATTCAGGCCCATAAAGGCGCGATGAAATCGCACCTTACGCGGCCCTTCCCGGCCCGCTGTCCCCGTCCCGCCAATGCCCGACACCGCGCAGCCCGCCGCTAGGAAACCGCCGGCCCTGCTGCCGGTCGCGCTGCTGTTCCTGATCGGCGCGCTATGGGGCGGCTTTTTCGTGCTGATCAAGATCGCGGTAACCGACGGCGTCCGGCCGGTGAGCTACCTGTTCTGGTTCACGCTGCTGTCGGGATGCTGGCTGTTTCTCGGCGGGTGCCTCCGCGGCAGGCGGCCCCGTTTCGCGCGCGCCGACCTGCCCTATTACATGAAGCTCGGCCTGGTGCGGTTCACGCTCGCCAACATGATCCTCTACACGGTACAGGGCAAAGTACCGGTCGGGCTGATGGCGGTGATCATGAGCTTCGTGCCGATCCTGACCTATTGCATCAGCGTTGTCATGAGGATCGACAGGTTCCTGTGGCTGCGGGCCGCGGGCATCCTGCTCGGCTTCGGCGGCGTGATGCTGATCGTGGTCCCGAAATCGAGCCTGCCGGACCCCGCTCTTGCCATCTGGGTGCTTATCGGTTTCGGGGCGCCGCTGCTGCACGCGATCGCCTATGTCGCCCTGTCGGAAAAATCCCGTCCGAAAGGCGTCGATTCCTTTACGCTGTCGAGCGGCACGTTGCTGGCGGCGGCGTTTTTCGCCCTGCCGCTGGCCCTGGTTCTCGGCGAATTCCAGACCCCCGGCTGGCCGCTGAGCACCGGGGAACAGGCCCTGGTTGCCCATTCCGTGCTGGCGGCGGTGAATTTTTACGCCATTTTCGAACTGATCCGCCTCGCCGGGCCAACCTATATGTCCCAGGCCAATTTCCTGTCGGTCGGATTCGGCGTCGTGTTCGGCCTCGTGCTGTTCGGCGAATCCCACAGCCTGTTCGTCTGGGCTTCAATCGGGATGATCCTGGCCGGTGTCGCGCTGGTGAACCTGCGGAAGGCCTGACCGCGGTGCGACGGTCTGTCTCCGCGCGCCGTTTTCAGCCTAGGTGATCCTGCGCGGCGATTTCGCAACCCCGAACCAGAACGCTTCCGTTGCTTCGACGATTTCCGTCAGCCTGGCGATATCGTCGGGCTTTACGATATAGCTGTTTGCATGCTGGCGAAATGACATCCTGACGTCGCGTTCGGCGCTGGAACTGGTCAGAATAATCACGGGAATTTCGCACAGCGCCTCGTCTTCCTTGATGGCCTGCAATACGTCATGCCCGCTCATTTTCGGCAGATTCAGATCGAGCAGGACGAGATGCGGGCGGGGTACGTCAGCGTACTCGCCTTCCCGGCGCAGAAACGCCAGCGCGCTCTCGCCGTTTTCGCAGACGTGAAGCCGGTTGACGATCTTCGACATCTTGAATCCTTCCTGCGCGAGGATGATGTCGCCCGGATTGTCCTCCACCAGGAGAATCTCAACTTCGTCGTCAGGCTGCCTAGGCATCCGATGTCTCCAAATTTGCATTTTCGGCGGCATCGGCGACGGCCTCCGGCACCGAGAAACAGAACGTGCTTCCCTTGCCCTCTTCCGAGTCCACCCAGATTTCGCCGCCGAAACTCAGAACGATCTTTCTGCAGATTGCGAGCCCCATGCCGGTCCCGCTGTATTCCGTCATGTTGTGCAGCCGCCGGAACGGCTGAAGAACCTGTTCGTGGTATTCGGGCGCAATGCCGATGCCGTTGTCCTGAACCGAAACGATCCAGCCGCCATCGCATTTTTCGGCGGATACATGCACTGTCGGCGTCGCGCCTTTGGCCTGATACTTCAATCCGTTTCCGATCAGGTTCTGCATCACCCGCGCCATGCGCGATGCATTTCCCCGGATAACCGGGAGCTTATCGGAGGTAACCGTCGCCCCCGAATCCCGAATGGCATCGCTGAGGTTCTCGACAGCGTAGTCGAACGCCTCGTCCAGCCCGATATTTGTCACCTGCTGGGCGTCTTCTCCCATACGGGCATATTGCAGGAGATCGCTGACCAGTTCCTGCATCCGTTCCGCGGAATCGATGGAAATTTTCATATAGTTCCGGGCGTCATCGTCAAGCCGGTCGCCATAACGGTCGCGAAGCAGCACCGTAAAGCTTCGGACCATCCGCAACGGTTCCTGAAGGTCGTGCGAGGCCACATAGGCAAAACGCTCGAGTTCCTCGTTCGATGCCGCCAGATTCCCGACCATCTTTTCCAGTTCAACCGCCTTCTCGTCGGCGTTCCGCGACATGCGGCCGGCAAATCCGATCGCCCGCCGGTTGGTCCGGCTGAACGACACGAACAATACGATCAGCAATACATCGATCAGAATACCGCCGACCAGGATCAGGGTCGGCTGACTGCTGGTATAGTTATCCCGGAACGATTTCGCCGTGATGATTTCGAACGACCAGTTCCGTCCGTACATCGGCACGCTGACGGTCTGGCGAAACATCGGGTCGGCGTCGTAATCCGTATCCGCCGCGACATGCTCGTTATACAGGACAGCTTCGCCGTCCGATATTTTGACCGAGATTTCGCGTTTGTCCTTTTGCAGCGTTCCCGCCATCAGGCGCTTCACGATAAACGGGGCATAGACCAGCCCGGCGAAACGGGCCTGCCGCGCCGGGCCGTTCTCCGGCAGGCCGCCTGTATAAAACGGCGCGTAGAACAGAAACCCGGGGGTGCGTTCGCTGTCCTGGACCAGAACGATGGGGCCGGTGATCTGCGCCCGTCCCGTGTCCCGCGCTTTCAATGCAGCGGTGTAGCGATTGCGTTCATGCGCCATATCCAGTCCCACGGCGGGGCGATTGGCCGCCACCGGTTCGATATAGCTGATCGGCAGGTTGTCGCTTTCCCGGTGCGGCGGGTGAATCCGGTAGTCCGGCCGCTCTTTCCGCTGCGCCTGCATATAGGCGTCGAGTTTGCCCGGCGCGACGTAGTGGACGACCCCGATACCGTTAATGCCGGGGTATTTCGCCCCGATCCGAAGACTGTCCGCATAAACTTTCCAGTCGGAATGACTGATGTCGCCGCCTTTCGCATAGATCGCCGCGGCGCCACCCCACAGGGCGTCTTCGTATCGCCCCATCCGTTCGGTTATCATTTCGACGATCTGGGTGGAATAGCGCGCGAACCGGTCGGCTGCCCGGCGTTCGACAAGTTCGCCGGAATATTGCCACGCCGCGAGCGTGATAACGAGCGACAGGGCGATAACCGCCCAATGGACGCGGTGCAACCGTCCGGCGCGTTCGAAGGTCGCCTTTTCGCAACGCACCTCTTCCGGCAGGTCGACCGAATCCAGCTCGGCATCGGTCTCGGCCCCCTTTCCCTGCCTGGAGATACGAAA
This sequence comes from uncultured Rhodospirillaceae bacterium, assembly GCA_963974055.1. GTDB lineage: Bacteria > Pseudomonadota > Alphaproteobacteria > MPNO01 > UBA830 > CAXBCP01. The sequence continues at coordinate 38,718 of CAXBCP010000035.1, read as the reverse complement.
CCCCGAAAACACGCGACTTAAACTTGTCATTCCAAAAAACCGGTTACAACATTACTTTGTATTATATACATACAACCGTAATTGCTTACCGAACGGTTAATCCGGTGCCAGTTTACACCGGGTGGACGCCCGTTTCCCGACCCAAACCCGGCCCGCCATTCGCCGCGCGCGAATATCCGGGACGGTCAGATTCCGCGCTCGGCCATTGCGGCCGCCCGGTCTGCGTCCGACATGAATGGCAGGTGATGGTCTTCCTTCGACAGAGGCGGCACGTCGTCGTCAAGACATACCCAGGACCGGCAGTAATCGTCGGTCGCCCAGATTTCCCCGGTGGCGGTGCCGATCACCAGCATCATGCCCCCGTACCACAAATGCATGGTCATGGCTTCGAACGCGCCGATGACCGGGTTCGGAAACCCGCCATTCGGCTCGGTCCAGCTATCGCCCTGGTCGCCGCTTCGCAGGATGGTTGAATCGGCGATCCCGTCCCTGAACCATTCGGTCGGGTTGAAGCGCGAACCGCCCATCAGGATGGTTTTGTGGTCGGACGGATCGAAAAACAGGAATTCGGGATAGCCCATGCGTTCGCCGCGATGATGAACGTTGACGAAACCCGCCCCGCCATCGCGGGTGCGATACAGTCCTTCGCCGGTCGCGAGATACATCAGATCCGGGTCATGCGGATGGATCATCAACCGGTGGACTTCGCGCCAGGATTTGTCGGCCTCGTCGACATAGCCATCCAGTTCGGTCCAGGTCCTGCCGTTGTCTGTCGTTTTAAGGAGCGCGCCCTGCTCGACCAAAACAAAAAACGTCGCCGGGTCCGTCGGATGGAAAACGATGTTTTTGACGTGGGGATGATGCGGCGGCGGCACGAATGTCCAGTTTTCCGAGCCCGGAACGTCGCGCAGCCCCGAGAGTTCGGTCCAGTTTTCGCCCAGGTCCGCGCTGCGGTACAGCCGGGCGGGCGATGTGCCGGCAAAGAGCGTTACCTTCCCGTCCCGGGTTCGCCCCGCCAGCGTATAGACATGGGCATGCTCCATTCCGCCGGTCTCGATCCGCCGCCACTCCGCACCGGCGCCGTCGTCGCTTACCCATAATCCGCCATCACCGTGACACCCTGCGAACAGCTTGCCGGAAACCGGTTCCGCCAACAGCGCGCTGATATGCAGCCCTTCCAGCCCGCGGGCGGTCTCGACCCAGGGCTTGCCGCGGAGCTTCCGGTCCAGCGTCACCACCCCCTCGACCGTACCGACGAACATCCGGGTGACGGTCCCCGTACCGTAGGTAACGTTCTGGCCATTCGGCGACAGGTAGGTAATGTTTTCAGTCATTTTGCCCGCGCAGCTTGCTTCGTCGGTTACGGATCGTAGCACAGGCACTTCGTCTTGCCAGCGGAATGGCGGTTGCCGTACCCCGGGAATCGGTACCGCCAGCGGTGCCCTTTTCACGCGCCGCACAGCCGTTATGATATCCGGCAGATGTCGCGAAGACACGGAAACGTTCGCACAAAGGCTTCACCATGGATCGTACCATCGCGATCGTCGGGTCAGGTCCCGGCGGGATGTATGCAGCGCAGGGGCTGCTCGACAAGGATCCGGACTGCCGGATCGACGTCATCGAACGGCTGCCGTCGCCATTCGGGCTGATCCGCGGCGGCGTCGCCCCCGATCACCAGAAGACCAAACGCGTCGCCAAGGCCTATGAACGCACCCTTGCGGATCCGCGCGTGCGCTATCTCGGGAATGTGGAGGTCGGCAAGGACGTCTCGATTGCCGAACTGCTCGGACATTACGATGCCGTCGTGCTTGCCTACGGCGCGCCGCACGACAACCGGCTCGGTATCCCCGGCGAAGACCTGCCCAACGTCTACGGCTCGAACGCGTTCGTCGGCTGGTATAACGGCCATCCCGATTTCCGGAATCTCGATCCCGATCTCGATGTCGATGCGGCCGTCATCATAGGCGTCGGCAATGTCGCGCTGGATGTCGCCCGCGTGCTCGCTAAAACGCCGGGGGAAATGTCGATCACCGACCTGGTCGATTATGCGGCCGGGGCGTCCCATGCATCGCCGGTTACGGATATTCACATGCTGGGCCGGCGCGGACCCGTGGAAGCGGCATTCACCAATGTCGAACTGCGCGAGATGGGCGAGCTGGAAAACGCCGCCCCCGTCATGGTTCCCGAACACCTTCCGGGAAAGATCGTCGCGGACTACATGTCCGACCGCGACCTGCGGCTGCGCGAAAAAAACATCGAGACCATGCGGTCGTTTCTCGATGTCAGCCCCGAAGGCAAGAAAAAGCGCGTCCATTTCGGATTCTTCCTGTCGCCCGTCGAGATTCTCGGCAAAAACCGCGTCGAAGGCGTTCGCTGCGAACGCACGACCGTCGATGCCAACGGCAAGGTTCACGGCACCGGGGAAACGGTCGATATACCGTGCGAACTCGTAATCACCTGTATCGGGTCGCGCGCCTTTCCGATCGACAACCTGCCCTTTAACGAAAAATGGGGCATCGTCGAAAACGAAGACGGCAAGGTATCGGACCGTCTCTATGCGGTCGGCTGGCTGAAACGCGGCGCATCGGGCACGATCGGAACGAACAAGAACGATTCTCTCGAAGTCGTCGACAGGATCATCGCGGAATACGATGCCGGGGGCCGCGACGGCATCGATGGAATAGACCGCTTGCTCGAAGAGCGCGGCATCCGGGTTGTCAGTTTTACAGACTGGCAGGTAATCGACCGCCTCGAAATCGAGGCCGCCCCGGACGGCGCCCCGCGGCGCAAGTTCGTCACCCCGGCAGATATGATCGCGGCGCTCGATGCGGCGAAGGCATCCGCCTGAGCATCCCGTTCGGGAAAAAATCCGCCGCCGTCTACCACCGTTTCAATACTTAAACGGGCCTCACGCCTGTCGCACAGAGCACGCATTGCTTATGCATTACAAATATTTCAACAGAAAAACTATTCGACACAAACAATAAAACTGCGCGGGGATCGTATTCGTTACTCAATCCTCACCCGATATAATCCCAATTTAATCAAATTTTTAGACTTATCCTTCAAGTTGCCGGCAGAAAACACCGATAGCGGCGCTCAGCGTTACTCCGCCGTTGCGCCGGGTTGAACAGGAAAGTCTTCAAAATGAGATCATCCGCACTTTCCATTGCCGTCGCTCCTGCTGCACGGCCTCCCGGGCCTGCACGCCCGGCACAAATCAAGGCTATCGCCGACACCATGGGCAAAACGCCCGCCCGACACAGCCAATCCACAATCGTATTGTTATGAAGGGGGAATAAAATGAACACGACCGAAATGAATGAACATTCCGAAGCAATAGAGCCCGAAGCAGAGAATCCTTCGGTCGAATCTCAGGAAACCAACCCGATGTCCACCGCGGCACACGAAGAGACAACAGATGCCGATCTCGGCGAAAAGAAAAAAGAGAAGCGCGGATTGTCGATCAATGTCGGCATGAAGATCGGTTCGGTCGTCGCCATGTGCCTGATCGCGCTCGCGACGGTCGCAGGCATCGGCATCACGCAGATGGAAAAGATCAACAAAGAGATTGTCGGTATCGCCGAACGCGACATTCCGATGACCGAGGTCGTGACCCATATCACCGTCACACAGCTCGAACAGTCAATCCAGTTCGAACGGGCCGTCCGCCTGGGCGAAGAAATGAACACCCATCCGGAAAAACGGCCGCATTTCGAAAAAACGGTCCATGCATTCGAAAAACTTTCGGCCAAGGTCAACGTCGAGATCGCAAAGGGCGAAAAACTGGCCCAGGAAGCCGCGGCCTCAGCGCACACGGCCGAGGGTAAGAAAGAATTCGCCCATGTCTTCGAAGTTCTGAAGAAAATCGAAGTCCACCACGCCGGATACGACAAGCACGCCATCGAGGCCATTCAGTTCCTGAACACCAACAGGACCTCCGAGGCGATGAAGCTTGTCGACAAAATCGAGGTCGAAGAGGGAAAGCTCAACCAGGAACTGGAAGCGCTTCTCGTCGAGCTTGAAAAATTCACCCAAAATGCCGCCCACACGGCCGAAGAGCATGAAAAATCTGCGGTCCAGATGCTGATGATCGTCTCTGCGGCCGCCTTTGTGCTGGCAACGATCTTCGCGTTTCTCCTTGTCAGCCGCGCGATTTCCCGGCCGCTGCGGAGCGTCGTCGATGTTGTGGCCGAGCTCCAGGAAGGCAATCTCGACGTCGAGATCGTGAAGTACGGCAACGATGAAATCGGCTCGGTCTCCGACGCGCTTGTCGAATTCCGCGCAAATATGAAGGAATCCGTCCGTCTCAAGGCAGCCGCCGAAGAAGCCGAGCGCAAAGAGGCCGAGGCAGCGCGAAAGCGCGAAGAAGAGCAGCGCGAGGCCGAAAAGAAGGCAGAAGCGCAGAAGAAAGAAGCCGAGGAAAAAGCCGCTGCGGAGCGCCGCCAGGCTCTTCTGGAACTTGCAGAAACCTTCGAGGCCGAAGTCGGCAGCGTCGTTCAGCAAATCTCCAGCGCCGCAACGCAGATGCAGTCCGCCGCCCAGGCCATGACCGCCACGGCCGACGAAACCAGCTCCCAGTCGGCGACGGTGGCAGCGGCATCAGAAGAGGCCAGCACCAACGTCCAGACTGTCGCGACCGCCACCGAAGAACTGTCCTCGTCGATCCAGGAGATCACCCGGCAGGTATCGGAAAGCGCGAAAACGGCGCGCGGCGCCGTCGACGAGACGGAAATGGCCAACCAGAAGGTCCAGAGCCTCGAAGAAGCGGCCAACCGGATCGGCGAAGTCGTCAATCTCATCAACGACATCGCGAGCCAGACCAACCTGCTGGCCCTGAACGCCACGATCGAAGCGGCCCGCGCCGGCGAAGCCGGCAAAGGGTTTGCGGTCGTCGCAACCGAGGTCAAATCCCTTGCCGATCAGACGGCCCGGGCGACCGAAGATATCGGAGCGCAGATCGCGGCCATCCAGGGCGCAACCGGCGAAGCGGTGTCCGCCATCGCATCGATCAGCGGCACGATCAAAACCGTCGACGAAATTGCATCGGCAATCGCCGCCGCAGTTGAAGAACAGGGTTCCGCAACGCAGGAAATCTCCAGCAATATCCAGCAGCTTTCGGCAGCATCGGACGAGGTAAACAGCAATATCGCCTCTGTCAGCCAGGCCGCCGGCGACACCGGCTCAGCCGCCGGACAGGTGCTGAATTCTGCAAAATCCCTGTCCGACGAGGCAGACAAGCTCGGTACTTCGGTCGAAGGCTTCCTGCAACGCGTCAGAGCGGGCTGACCCCCTTCTCCACCAATCCGATAACCGGCGGCCCCTGCATAATGCACGGGCCGCCGTTTTCGTTCAGTCGCTCAGACGGCGCAGGAGTTTGAGAAAAACCTGTCGCTCGGACGGCGACAGCGGTTCCAGCGTCTCGTCGGAAATTTTATGTCCCCGCACGGTCGCTTCCGCGACCAGGCTCTCGCCGGCGCCGGTCAGGGTCAGCAGCAGGCGGCGCCGGTCGTCGGGGTCGGGCCGGCGCGCGATAAACCCGCGCGCGATAAGACGTTTGATCACCCCCTGCATCGTCGCCGCATCCATCGCCGTCAGGCGACCGAGCTGGTTCTGCGACGTCTCGCCGACATCCGCCAGCTTCATCATCGCCGCGAATTGCAGCGGCGTCAGCTGTTCATCGCCGATGGTCGCCTGAAAAATCGCTGTATGGCGCTGATGGGCGCGCCGCAGCAGGTGACCGACCTGGTCCTCCAGCAGATATTCAGGGGCCTCTGCGGCCTCTGCATTCAGTGTCAGTTCGGCACGGTCCGTCGCTCGCCAGGGCATGGCGTTCTTTCCTGAATTGTTCGTACACAAACGATGGTCGAGGGGCGGGATTCTGTCAAGCGCCGGTCGCGGACCACCCGGCGTCCAACGGGGACGCCAACGGCCCCGGCGGCAGGACCCTAGATGATGCCTTCGTCGCGCAACCGCCCGATCGCCGCGACATCCAGCCCCAGCCGTTCGGCGAGCACTTCGTCGGTATGCTGCCCCAGGCCGGGCGGCGGACGGTTGTATTCGATCGGGCTGTCGGACAGCCGGATCGGATTGGCGACCGTCGGGATCGCGCCGCCGACGGGATGATCGACCTCGCGCCGGGCGCCCCGCGCCTGCACGTGCGGATCGTCGAAGACCTGTTCCAGATTGTTGATCGGCCCGCAGGGCACACCGACCTTTTCCAGCTCGGCCAGCCAGAACGCACGCGGCTTGGCGGCAATCAGTTCGTTCAGAACCGGCCCCAGGATATCGCGGTTTTCCACACGCTTACGGTTCGTCGCGAAGCGTTCGTCGCTCGCCAGGTCGGGGCGGCCCGCGACGTCGCAGAACCGCTGGTACTGGCCGTCATTGCCGGTCGCGAGGATGATGTAATGGTCCGCCGCCTTGTAGGCTTCGTACGGCACGATATTGGGATGCGCATTGCCCATCATGGTCGGCGCCTTGCCGGTGACGAGATAGTTCATCGCCTGGTTCGCGGTCGCCGCGATGGTAACGTCGAGCAGCGCCATGTCGACATGCTGGCCCCTGCCCGTCTTGTCGCGATATGCAAGCGCCGACAGCGCGCCGATGGTGGTGTACAGCCCGGTCAGGATATCCGACAGCGCAACCCCGATTTTCTGCGGCCCGCCGCCCGGCTTGTCTTCGGATTCGCCGGTCACGCTCATCAGCCCGCCCATCGCCTGGATCAGGAAATCGTAGCCCGCGCGCGAATTGTAGGGGCCGGTCTGGCCGAACCCGGTGATCGAGCAATAGACCAGCTTCGGGTTCACCTTCGACAGGCTGTCATAGTCGAGCCCGTATTTCTTCAGCCCGCCGACCTTGTAGTTTTCGATCAGCACGTCGCATTCCGCCGCCAGCCTGCGGATCAGGTCCTGGCCTTCGGGTTTCGTGATATCGACAGTGACCGATTTCTTGCCGCGGTTGGCGGCGAGAAAATAGGCGGCGACATCGGTCTCGGCGCCGTCGCGGTCGGCCATGAAGGGCGGGCCCCAGCCGCGCGTGTCGTCGCCCGCGCCGGGCCGTTCGATCTTGATGACCTCGGCACCGAGATCCGCAAAGGTCTGGCCGCACCACGGGCCGGCCAGAATGCGGCTCATGTCGAGGACGCGGATGTGATCGAGAGGCTGGGTCATTTTGTTTGTCCGACCGTCAGTTTTTCCCTGAAGAGACTCGCCCCCTCCCCGGCCCTCCCCCACCGGGAGAGGGGAAATAGTATTTAGCCGGTGTCTGAGCAGCCTCCCCTCTCCCTATAGGGAGAGGGTCAGGGAGAGGGTGCGCCGCGATCAGCGGCGATAATGCCGCACTCAGAAAAACGCCTGGATGCCCGTCTGCGCCCGGCCGAGGATCAACGCATGGATGTCGTGCGTGCCCTCGTAGGTGAAGATGGTTTCCATGTTCATCATGTGGCGCATCACGTGATATTCGTCGGTGATGCCGTTGCCGCCATGGATATCGCGGGCGTCGCGGCAGATATCGCGGGCCTTGCCGGTCGAATTTCGCTTGAGCATCGAGATCAGTTCCGGCGCGCAGGTGCCTTCGTCCATCATCCGGCCCATCTGGAGACAGGACTGATAGCCGATGAATATATCGGTCTGCATGTCGGCGAGCTTTTTCTGGACCAGCTGGAACGAGGCCAGCGGCTTGCCGAACTGGGTGCGCTCCAGCGCATATTCGCGCGCCGCCCGCCAGCAGAATTCGGCAGCGCCGAGCGCGCCCCAGGCAATGCCGTAGCGCGCGTTGTTCAGGCAGCCGAACGGCCCGCCAAGGCCGCGGGCTTCCGGCAGCCAGTTCTCGTCCGGCACGAAGACGTTGTCCATGACGATCTCGCCGGTCGTGGACGCGCGCAGGCTCAGCTTGTTCTTGAGCTTCGGCGTCGACAGGCCGTCCATGCCGCGCTCCAGGATGTAGCCCCGGATCACGCCTTCGTCGTCCTTCGCCCAGACCACGAACACGTCGGCGAGCGGCGAATTCGAGATCCACATCTTGGCACCGCTGATGCTGTAGCCGCCATCGACCTTCTTGGCGCGGGTTTTCATGCCGCCCGGATCGGAGCCGTGATCGGGCTCCGTCAGGCCGAACGCGCCGACCCATTCGCCGCTGGCGAGCTTCGGCAGGTATTTCTCGCGCTGGGCCTCGGTGCCGTAATTGTAGATCGGCCACATCACCAGGCTGGACTGCACCGACAGGGTCGACCGGTAGGACGAATCGACCTTTTCGATCTCGCGCGCGATCAGGCCATAGGACACATAGGACACCCCGGCGCAGCCATAGCCGTGAATCGTCGGACCGAGCAGGCCGAGCGCGCCCATTTCGGGAATAAGGTCGGGGTCTTCGCGCTCTTCGTTATAGGCGTCGACGATCCGCGGCATCAGCTTGTCCTGGGCGTACTGGCGCGCGGTTTCCTGGATCATGCGCTCCTCTTCCGTCAGGAGGCTGTCGAGCGCCATCGGGTCTTCCCAGTTGAAGGTGCCCCATTTGCGCGGCGTGTGGCCGCCTGCATCCGCTGCGTTCGTCGCCATCTGTCATTCCTTTCGCGTTATCGTCGCTGCCGGGGAAAATCCGCTGTCCGCCCCGCAATATTAATCCGAATTCGGCGGATCATAATAGGCCCCCGCCGGACGGTCACCAATTATTTTAAGCTTAAAACAATTTCCGCCTGCGCCTCAGTTTAGCGATTCATTTTTGTATGTACACAAACAATTAATCAACCAGTGCACTACGAACGTCATAGGGTATATTCTTTTCAACAAAATTCCAAAAGGAGCCGTTACATATGCCGCATTCACTTCGCACTTTTCTTGATTCCATCGACAACCGGATGCTGCATATCCACGACCCCGTCGATCCGCTGACCCAGGTGGGCTATCTGTGTTCCGAAAGCCAGGGTCCGCTGATGTTCCATAACATGACCGGCTTCCCCGACTGGCGGCTGACCGACATCCTGATCAAGGACCGCGCCGGCCAGGCTGCGGCGTTCGGCCTCGACAGGGCGAACGAGGTCTGCCCCTACCTTGCCGAACAGATGGCGACCAAGCGCGGCAAGTCCGTGATGGTCACGGACGGCCCGGTCAAGGAGGTCAAGATGCTGGGCGACGACATCGACCTGCACGCCCTGCCCATCCCGCAGCACAGCCACGGCGACGGCGGGCGCTATCTCGGTTCCGGCATCACGATTACCAAGGACCCCGAAACCGGTATCCGCAACGAAGCCATCATCCGCATGATGCTGACGGACGACCCGCAGAAGGCGACGTTCTGGATGGCGGCGCGGCACAATTACGCCCATTACATGAAATACGTCGCGATGGACGAGCCGATGCCGATGGCGTTTGCGATCGGCCTGCACCCGGTCTACGAGATCATGTCGAACTGGTCCGGCAAGCACGAGGATTTCGACGAGCTGGAATACGGCGCCGGCATCCTCGGCGAAAACATCGAGATGATCATGGCCGACACCATCGACCTCGAAGTCCCGGCCCATGCCGAGGTCGTGATCGAAGGCCTGGTCCATCCGAAGGACCGCGCGCCCGAAGGCCCGTTCGGCGAATTCACCACCTTCGGCGCCGGCGCCGAGGGCCCCGCCCCGGTCTTCCAGATCACCGGCATCACCCACCGCAAGGACCCGATCTTCCGCCACATGCAGGCGACCTGGTTCACCGACCACCAGCCGCTGATCACGCTGCCGATGGAAGCGACCTATTACAACCGCCTGAAGGAAACCCACGGCAACACCAACATCCTCGACGTGTTCGTGCCGCCCTGGGCGTCGCAGTTCATGATGATCATCCAGATGGAGGCCAAGTGGGACGGCCAGGTGCGCGACACGCTGCTGTCGGCGCTGACCGGGCCGAACCTGCACGTGAAAATCGTCATCGCGGTGGACGAGGACGTCGATATCTACAACGCCGAAGAAGTGCTGTGGGCCATCGCCTGCCGCTGCGATCCGCAGACCATGACCCACATGCTGCCCGGCTCGCGCCTGCATCCGCTCGATATCTCGATCCCGCAGGTGAAAGAGGACTACACGGTCATGCGGGTCGGCGGGAAGCTTGCGATCGACGCCACCAAGCCCGCCACCTGGCGCGGAAAGGAACGCGACAAGTTCGACCGCGTCCGCCCCATGGGCAAAGGCGACGAGACCCTGAACGACCTGCTCGCACAGGTGCGGGTCAAGCGGTAGGGACCTTCAGTTCTCCCCGGGCCTGTCCTGAGGGACGACGGCGAAAATCCGGATCCCGGCACAAGGCCGGGATGACAATGAGGCTACGCGTCAGCCGAAATAAATTCGATGTCACCCCGGCCTTGTGCCTGGGGCCGGTCACGCCGCCTGGACCTGCACCTCGCCGACGGCGTTATCGACCACGACGGCGGTTTCGAAGAAGGTCAGTTCGGGGCGCGCGCCCATGCGTTCCTCCATGGAATCGAGCCAGGCTTCGGAATGAAAGGCTTCGGCCTGTGCGCGCGTTTTCCACGCATAGAACCCGCCGCCGAGCCCCTCGGCCTCTTGATACAGAAAATGCTTGGTGAGCAACCCGTCGAGCGCCTGGAACTTCGGCGCGGCCTGCCCGGATTGTTGTGCCGCCGCGGCGCGGTCCACGCCCGCCGGCAGTTTGTAGGTCACGAGTACGGTGATCATCGGTTTCTCCTCCTGTAAAAATCGTCTAGCCGGACTTCGACATCAGCACGCCGGCGAGCAGCGCGGCAAACCCGCAAAACGAATACAGCGCCCTGATCAGAAAAAAGCGCCAGCGTGATGACAGCCCGCCGCCGCCCGCCGATGTACCGGCGGAATACATCTGTTGCAGGTGATAGCCTTCGCGGATGATCCGCCACCAGTTGACGACGAATACGATCCCGCCGGCGGCCATGAGTCCGTAAGCCGGTATCTCCATCGGCCGCCCGCCCGTCACGCCGTCGGATCCGGCACGCCGAACAGGCGCGCCGCGTTGCGGCCGAGGATGTTCTTCTTCCCATCCTCGGACAGGAACGGCAGGTCGTAGACGCTGCTGGGCGCATCGAAATCCCAATGGGGCCAGTCGCTTGCGTATAAAAGCTGCGTTTCCGCCTTCATTGCCTTGAAGCTCGCTTCGAGCAGATCCATGTTGGTCCGCTCCATCGGCTGGGTGGTGTAGTACATGTCGGTGATGTATTCGCTCGGCAGCTTCTTCAGGCCCGGCGCTTCGGACGAGCGCATCAGGTATTCGTTGTCGAGGCGCTGCATCATGAACGGGATCCACGCGACCCCGCTTTCGGTCCAGATGACGTCGAGCTTCGGGAACCGTTCGTTCAGGCCGTGCATGACCCAGTTGGTCAGGTGCACCATCGAGCACAGCACGAACGAGATCGCGTGCATCGAGATAAACGTGTCGAGCTGCTTCAGGTAGTCGTCCTGCCAGTTATTGCCGGCATGGAAGCATAGCGGCTTGCCGCGCTCCTCCAGCATCGCATACAGCCGCATATAGCTGTCGTGGTGGACCGACTTGTAACGCACCGACGTGACCATGAAGCCGAGCACGTCCGGATGATCGCCGAATTCCTCGACCATGCGTTCGCATTCCCTGGGCTCGCAGAACGGCAGGTACAAAAGGGTTTTCAGGCGGTCTTCGGCGGGAACGATGCGCTCCATCAGGAACCGGTTATAGGCGAAGGCAAGCTGCACCTCGATCCGCGGCTGCGGATGCAGGCCCAGTTGCAGCAGGTTGCCGGGAAACAGGATCTGCCAGTCGATGCTCAGTGCATCCATGACGCGCCGCATCAGGGTGACGTCGCGATGGACGCTGGTGTCGTCGACGCCTTCCTTCAGCGCGGTCTGGTGCGGGATGCGCCCCGCCATGTCCTGGTAGCGGAGCCCGCCGACCGCGTTGGACAGCCCTGCCCCCGCCCCGGTCCGGTGCTGCATCTGTTCGCCCATGTCGCGGACCACCGGATCCTCGATATAGGTCACGACCTCTTTCCAGGAGCTCAGTTCGGAATGATGGGCATCGACATCGACGATCAGCCAGTCCTTGAAGTTCCGCTCTTCGGCATAGCGGCTGGCCCGGGCGAGGATTTCCCGCGTATCGGTCTCGATATCGATCTCTTTACGCAGTTCCCGCGTGTTATCGACCCCGGTATCCATCGGCTTCCTCCGTGTTTCCTTCGATTAAAGCAGACATGTCATGCGTGCGTCACGGAAAATGCCTAGGTTCCGAACGGTTCGCCCCGGCTATTGCGTCGCTCCGTTCACCGCAGCCCGGTCCTGACAAAGTCCCGGCAAATATCCTCGCAAAGTAACATTCTTGCCCCCTTATATTTGTTTGTGTACAAATGAGTTTCAACATCAGTGAGAGATCGACATGGCCGCTAGAAAGACCGCGAAAAAGCCTGCCCCGAAGACCGCCGCGAAGGTGCGTCCGACAACCATCGACGCGACGTTCCTGCTGCCGCCCAAGGAAGAGATTCATCTGATGATCGAGGAATGGGTGGCCGAGGATGTCGGTATCCAGGACCTGACGACCAACATCATGATTCCTGCGAACGCGCGGGCGGACTTCCTCATGAATACCCGCCAGGACATCGTGATCGCCGGGATAGAGGTCGCCGCCGAGGTTTTCCGTCACATGGTACCGGAAGCGAAGGTCAAGGTGATGGTCAAGGACGGCACGCTCGCCAAGAAGGGCACGTCGCTGATGCGGATCACCGGACCGGGCCGAGGGCTGCTGACCGCCGAGCGCACGTCGCTGAATATTCTCCAGTTCATGTGCGGCATCGCCACCCTGGTGAACGAATACGCCTCACGGATCGCCCATACCGACGCGCAGCTCATCGATACCCGCAAGACGGTTCCCGGCCTGCGGATGCTGTCGAAATATTCCGCCTGCATCGGCGGCTGCCGCCCGCACCGTCTCGGCCTGCATGACGGGGTGATGATCAAGGACAATCATATCGCGGTGCACGGATCGATTACCAAGGCCGTCGCCCAGGCCCGCGCCCTGACCCCTGCCCTGACCAAGATCGAGGTCGAGTGCGATACGCTGGAACAGGTCGAGGAAGCCGCCAAGGCCGGCGCCGACGTCATCATGTTCGACAATATGACGGCAGCGATGATGAAAAAGGGCATTGCCCTGATCGCGGGCCGCGCAAAGACCGAAGCCTCCGGCGGGATCCGGCTCGACGATATCGCCGAGAAAGCGGAATCCGGCGTCGACGTGATCTCGGTCGGCCGCATGACCCAGTCCGCGCCTGCGGTCGATATCGGTCTCGACGTGACGATTTCGAAATAGGGTTAGATGCCGGGCACGCTGTTTCTCGTCGTCGGTCCCAGCGGGGCCGGCAAGGACACCCTGATGGACGGCGCCCGCGCCATGCTGGCGGACGATCCTGGAATCGTCTTTGCCCGCCGTGCGATCACCCGCCCGCAGGATGCCGGCGGCGAAGACCACGACGCCGTCACCGATGCCGAATTCGATGCCCGTCACCAGGCCGGCGGGTTCATGCTCGACTGGCAGGCGCACGGCCTGAAATACGGCGTGCCGGGCGCCTATGCGGACGATCTTGCCGCCGGCCGCCGGGTTATCGTCAATGTTTCGCGGTCGGTCATCCCCGAAGCGATCGCCCGCTATTCGCCCGCCGCGGTGCTTGAAATCACGGCTTCGCCTGACATCCTGGCAGCGCGCCTTGCCGGCCGCGGCCGCGAGACCGCGGACGACATCCGCGCCCGCCTCGCCCGCGAGGCCGCGACGATCCCCGAAGACGCCGTCAAGACCACCATCGTAAATGACGGCACCGCCGAGGACGGCATTGCCGCCTTCGTCGCCGCCCTGAAAGGCGAAGGCCCGCATAGCGGATTGTTGCTCAGCCGCAAGATCGCCGGCGGCGCGCTGGATCACGCAGGTTACCGCGATGTCATCGGCGACATCGTGTCGGGCCGCTTTGCCGACCAGGACGTCGCCGATTTCCTGGTCGCCGTGTCCGAATCCCTGACCGACGACGAGACCGTCGACCTTGCCCGGGCGCGGGCGGGGTTTTCGGCCCCCATCGACTGGGGCGCGGACCTGGTGGTCGACAAGCATTCCATCGGCGGCATTCCGGGCAGCCGGATCACCATGGTGGTTATTCCGCTGGTCGCCGCCCACGGGCTGACGATCCCCAAGACCTCGTCCCGCGCGATCACGTCGCCGGCCGGCACCGCAGACGCGATGGAGGTTCTCGCCCGGGTCGATCTCGATCCGGACGACGTGAAGCGGGTCGTGCGCGAAACCGGCGGCTGCATCGCCTGGAACGGGCGGCTCAACCATTCCCGCGTCGACGAGGTCATGAACGCCATCACCCGACCGCTGAAGCTGGATTCGCTGAAATGGTCGGTGTCGTCGATCCTGTCCAAGAAACTGGCGGCCGGCGCTACCCATTGCATTATCGACGTCCCGCTCGGCCCCACCGCCAAAGTGCGCAGCGCTCAGGACGCCAAGGCCATGCGCGACCTGTTTCTGCATGTCGGCGAAGCGCTGGGGCTGACCCTGGACGTCCGCCTCACCGACGGACGCGCGCCCATCGGCAACGGTATCGGCCCGGCCCTCGAAGCCCGCGACGTGATGGCGGTTCTCCGCGGCGACGCCGACGCGCCGGCGGACCTCCGCGCGAAATCGCTGGAATTCGCCGCCGCGATCCTGTGTTTCGATCCCGAGATGTCGATACCGGAGGCGCCGGTCAGGGTACGCGAACTGCTCGACAGCGGCGCCGCGTTCGAGACCATGGAACGCATGATCGCCGCCCAGGGCCCGCCGCCGGAGCGGGTGGAGATCGGCACCTGCACGGTGACCATCGCCGCGGACGAAGCCGGCACGGTGGATTTTATCGACTGTTTCGCGCTGTCGGGCATCGCCAGGGCCGCCGGCGCCCCGGTCGACAAGGGGGCCGGGCTCGACCTGTTCGTCCGCGCCGGCGAGGAAGTCGGCGCGGGCCAGCCGCTATACCGTATTCATGCCCGCACCGAAGACGCACTGGACGCCGCCCGGACGCGGGTCGCGGAAGATCACGCTTATCGTATCCTCAAGGCCTGAACGCGTTTTGTCTGCATATCGCGTTGTCTGCATGTCGCGGACAAGGCCTCAAACAGGACACGCCCGCAGCTGCCGGTATCCGGCCGCCCGTTGACCCCCGCCCCTGTTTCAAGCATATTTATGCAATCCAAATCCTCATATAATCAATTAGTTAAGTCGGCTTTCTGTTCTAGTATGCATCAAAAAACATCCGCGTTGATACGCGTCTTCGTACTTCCCTTTTTTCTTTTCGTCTTTAACGGCCCCGTCCACGCCGTCGTCATACCGCTGGATTCATCGGTTGCGTCCGGATTGTTCAGCAGCTCGACGAACGGTCAGAGCCTGGAGAATGCGTTGAACACACATGTGTTCAACCCGCTGAATACGACGATTGAATTCGGCGCGACCGACGGCGGCACTTCGGCTGTGGACCATATGCAGTTCGAAGGTCCCGGCCTGGTCTTCGTTACCGGCTTCGGTTTCGTGGTCCGGTTCGACAATGCGGTAAGCAACGTCCGGGTACGGTTCAGCAATTTCAAGGACGACGCCAGCCCCGCCTTGCGGGCGTTCGACAGCCATGTCGACTACACCCGCAGCGCATCCGCCTTTAACCAGCATGCACAGGGCAACCCGGTTTTTTTCCCGCCCACCAGTTCGATACTGGATCTCGACAGCGGTATCCTGCCCGCCGGCAATGACGATTTTCTGGACCTGAACGTCTCCGATCCGTCCGGCGGAATTCTGGCCGTTCTCGTCAGTTCGAACCGCTTCCTGACGAACGTCGTAGAGATCGAATACGAACTTGCGGCGGAATCGGTACCGGCGCCCGGCGCCGTTGGCCTGCTGGGGCTGGGTCTTATTGCCGTCTCGGCTTTCCGCCGCCCACGCGCCTGATACCTTTAAACCGGGAACGAATGGAGCAGCACGCTCCCGCCGGGCGGGCGATTGGCTGCCCTCCGTTTTCCGTCAGTCGAAAACGTCCGGGAATTTTGCGCGCATTTCTTTCGCCAGTTCCGGCGACGTCATGGCGACCTCCGGAAAATCGTCGATATGCTCGTAGGGGATACAGGCATCGATCACGACGCGGCTGTTATACAGCTTGTCGTCGAATACCATCGTATCCAGCCGTGACGACCATGTCCGGTCGAGAATCGTAAAGTCCCGCTTCGGGTCCGACCGCGTGCCCATGGCCCAGATGACGTCGTTGATATCCGTCGGATCGATGTCGTCGTCGACCACCACGATATAGCGCCCGACATAGCCGACCGGGTTCACCTGCGACGCCACCAGCCCAACCTGGTTGGCATGGCCGAAATAGCGCTGCTTGATCGCGACGGCGACGAAGGTGCGCCCCGATCCCGCCTGATGGACCCAGACGCCCTTTACGTCCGGTATGCCGGCCCCTTCGAGGGAATCCAGCAGCCCGGCCGACCGGATAAAACAGCGTTCGAACAGGTGGGAATGCGGCGGCTTCTGGCTGGCGGCACAGGTCAGGATCGGATCGTTGCGGTAATAGACCCGCTCGATATGGATGACCGGTTCTTCCTTGGCGGCACCGGCGTAATACCCGGTCCATTCGCCGAACGGGCCTTCGAGCGCGGTTTCGTCCGGCGAGACCCAGCCTTCGAGAACCAGTTCCGAGCGCGCCGGGAACGGCAGGCCCGTGACCTCGCCCTCGACGCATTCGAGCGGCGCCCCGGACAGGCCGCCCGCCCAGTCGAGTTCCGGAATGTGATCGGCCAGCGTATAGCGCGCAGCGATATAGGTTGCGGGATCGATGCCGACCACGATCACCATAGGGCAGCGCTTGCCCTCTTTCAGGTATTTGTCGCGCTGGATACGGCCCTGCTTGCCGTTGGAAATATACGATGTGGCGATATTTTTGCCGTTCAGCATAACCCGGTAGGTGCCGACATTCACGCGCCCGGTATCGGGATCCTTCGTGATCACGCCGCAGGCGGTGCCGATATATCTGCCGCCGTCCTTTTCGTGGTGCACCGGCACGGGAAACTTCGTCAGGTCGACATCGTCGTCGCGGTCGATGTTTTCCAGGATTGGCGCTTCGGTGACCATTTTCGGCGGAATCGGCTCGTATTGCTTGATTCGCGTCCGGTAGGCATCGAGCATCGCGCGGCGGTCGCCCGACTGTTCGGGATCGAGCCCCATGCCCAGCGCCAGCCGGAGCGGCGATCCGAGCATGCCGTACAGGCAGCGGAAACCCTTCTCGTAGCCGGGGACGTCATCGAACAGCAGCAACGGCGACCGGTCGACCTTTTCGCGGTACAGGACCTCCGTTACGGCGCCGATTTCCTTGTCCCAATGGGCGCCGGAGACGGTCTTGAGCTCGCCGCCCTCGTCCACCGCAGCCAGAAAGTCGCGTAAATCGGTCTGTACGTGCTGATTGGCGAGCGAGCCGTCCATCGGTAAATTCTCCTGGTGAGCTTGTAAAATCCATTCGGCGCAAGACCCCGAATATAGCAGGTGGAGGGCCGGATAAACGAGACGGCGCAAATGATTTTGCGCCGCCCCCCAGTCTGGTATCCGTTATTATTCTTATCAGGTCTGACGACCCCTTCCGTATTCTTCTTCTTGGACCATTCGGTCTCTTATTATCGGACCCTTCGGTCTCTTGGTTTTAGGCTTTTAGCCTCTTGTTGTTGGCCGGCTTGCGACCGCCGAAACGGCGACCTCGCCGGCATTTTCCTGTCCCCGGACTGTTGTTGATTTTCTGCCTCGGAGACAAACCCACCTTTCGCGGGATTTCGGAGCACGGCCCCGGCCCCTCGAGGCCGTCCACGCGTGTTCGAACATTCTGTTTTCAGGCTATGTGAATTCAGGTTATTTCGCGGCGCGGACAATTTCCGTCCGCCGCGGCGCATCCCACCTTTCCGGGCATCAGCCCTGTTTCCTTCACCTTTTGATATCGGTCGTCCCGATATCGGTCGGTTTCGCCTCTGTCGGTATTCTATGCGGCCGGTTTCGCGCCGCATTCCGAACTTGTTGCGGCAATATTACTTTTGCCGACCGATTGCCACAAATGCCATATCGCGATATGAGTGATCGCAATTCGAGATCGGTCGGAGTTGTTCATGGATCTGCGCCAGTTGCAGTATTTCTGCCGGATTGCCGAAAGCGGATCGTTCCGCGAGGCGGCCGAGCGCGCCAATGTCGCCCAGTCGGCGTTGAGCCGCCACATGCGCACCCTCGAAGACGAGCTCGGCGTGACATTGCTGGAACGCCACGCGCGCGGCATCCGGCTGACGGCGCAGGGCGAAAAACTCAAACAGCGCGCCGACCGCATTCTGCGCGACGTCGAGGATACCCGGGCGGAACTTACGAGCTCGGGCGCCAGTCCGCACGGATCGGTGACCATCGGCGCATCGGCGACCACCAGCAGGCTTCTCTATGCCCGCCTCGCGGAAACGACCAGTAAGCGTTATCCGGATATCGAACTGCGCATCACCGAAGGAGCATCGTATTTCCTGCTCGAGGGGCTCGACACGGGGCGCATCGATCTCGCGGTCATGGTCGCGCCGGAGAGCCGGAGCTACCTGTCGACCGAGCCCTTGGTCACGGAGAAGGTCTATCTCGTCGCCAGCGCCCGTCATGCGAACATGCCCGACGCCCCGTGCACCGTGCGCGACCTTGCCGGGCGGCCGCTGGTCCTATTCTCGCGTCCATCGGGCAGCCGCATGTTGCTTGAAACCGTCGCCGCCGCACAACGGGTCGCCCTGGACGTGCGTTTCGAAGCGGCGAGCCCCGACGTTATCAAGGATTTTATCCGACGCGGGCTCGGCTACGGGATCATGCCGTATTCTTCGGTCTTCCGGGATGTTGCGTCGGGCGAACTCGTCGCCTGCGAATTCGAGGGCATCGATCTTACCCGCACATTCATCCGCCGCATGGACCGCCCCTCGTCGCCGGCCGTCAGCATCATCGCCGACCTCGTCCGCGAGGAATTCGCATCGCTGAAAGCGGAAGGCATGTTCGGCACCGAAACGCTCCCCGTCCGCCTGCGCTGAATACCCCGCCGGCGGACCGCGAACCGTACGGGCCCGTCAAATTCCGGCATAATCCCGCTATTCGCAATTGGAAAACCGCCGATAAAGTCGTATTCCATGTGGCCAAATTCCCAACCGACACAGGACCCCAACAAGCCATGAACGACGCATATCCCGATTTTTCGCACCATGAAGCACCGGTCAACCTTCCGGCCAACAAGCCGGAACCTGAATTCATCTCGGACGTCATCGCCGAACTGCTGGGCGAAATGGATTTCGGCCACGTGTTTCTTCTGCCCGGGGCGAGCTATCGCGGGCTGCACGATTCGCTGGTGAACCATAACCGCAACTACAATCCGCAGATCATCCTGGCGACCAGCGAACTGTCGGCAGCGTCGATGGCGCATGGCTACGCCAAGGCGACCGGCAAGCCGTCGCTCTGCATCCTGCACGACCTCGTCGGCCTGATGAACGGCTCGATGGGGCTGTACAACGCCTATTGCGACCGTGTTCCCGTCGTCTTCCTCGGCGGGTCCGGCCCGCTCGACCCCGATCAGCGGCGCTTTATCGAATGGAATCATTCCGCCAGCACCCAGGCCGACATCATCAAGGACTGGGTCAAATGGACCGACGAGCCGCCGACCGGAAACGCCACCCTGAAGTCGATCCTGCGCGGCAAGCAGATCGCCGCCACGGCGCCGCAGGGACCGGTTTACGTGTCGATCGACACCCATATCCAGGAGCAGCCGGTCGACGACACGCTTGAGCCGTTCGACGCCAGCCTGCCGCGCCATCAGGCGCCGCCGCCGATGGGCGCCAACGAAGACGCGCTTCAGCAGGCTGCCGAGATGATCGTCAATGCCGAATTCCCGGTGATTGTCGGCGGTCGGTTCGGCATGTACGAAGCCGTCCGTCACCCGCTGATCGAACTTCTCGAACTGTCCGGCGCCGCCGGGCTGAACGACCGCGCCATCTTCTGCTGGCCGAGCGACCATGCGCAGAACCTGTCCGGCGACGCCGACGCGCTGCGCGAAGCGGATGTCATCGTCTGCCTCGACGTCATCGACATCAACAACACCATGGGCACCTACGCCATCCGGCGCCGCGCCGATATCCGCGAAGACCGTGAGAAGCAGCCGCCGAAGATCATCGACATGTCGATGAACGCCATCGACAACAATTCATGGACGGCGTTCGGCGGCCCGACCCCGCCGGTCGACCTCCAGATCGTGTGCGAACCGCAATACGGCGTCGAACAGCTGACATCCGCCCTGCGCAAGGCACTGGAACGCGACGCCAGCAGCCACGCGCGTATCGAAGCCCGCAAGAAGACCCTGTCGGCCCGCCACGACGCACTGCGCGCCGCGCAGACCGAGAAAGCCCGCCGCAACTGGGATGCGGCGCCGGTGACGATCGAACGCATGATCCACGAAGTCTACCAGGCGGTGAAAGACAAGCCCTGGGTGCTGACCGCCGCCAATCACCGCAGCTTCAACGAGGTCGTCTGGAATTTCCCCGGCGCGGGCGCCTTCCTCGGCTCGGACGGGGGCGGCGGCGTCGGCTACAACACGTCGGCGGCCGTTGGCGCGGCTATCGCGCTGCGCGACCAAGGCAAGTTCTGCGTATCGATCGGCGGCGACGGCGATTTCCTGATGGCCCCGGCCACGATCTGGTCGGCGGTGCATTACCGCATTCCGATGCTCCACATCATCAACAACAATTCCACCTGGGGGAACGACGAGGTTCATCAGGTGGAGGTCGCCCATAACCGCAACCGGCCCAAGGAAAACGCCTGGATCGGACAGGCGATGCGCGATCCGATCATCGATTTCGCAAATGTGGCGCGCGGGTTCGGTGCCTGGGCCGAAGGCCCGGTCGGCACGCCCGACGATCTCGCTGCCGCCCTGCAGCGTGCTGTCGCCGAGGTCGAGAAAGGCCGGGTCGCGATACTCGACGTCACCACGACGCTGGGAGACGTCTCCTAGTCAGGATCCGGGCTGCCCCGGACGAAAGAATGCGGCGGTTCCGGTATGCGGGGCCGCCGTTTTCGCGCCGGCTCTCGAGAAACCGACAGACGGCCTTTCCGCACAGGATGCCGCGATGCCGCGGCTTACTTTTTGCGCCGCGCGCGAATGATCAGCCAGGCCGCGCCGATACCGAGCACGTATCCGCCAATGCTTGCGGGCTCCGGTATTTCAACCGACGCCCATACCGGCGTCGCGATTGCGGTGAAAACCATCGTCAGGCCGAGAATCTTGCCAGGAACGTATCTCATTTGAGCCTCCAGACTATTCGGTTGGTCGACGTTCCAGAAAACCCGCGAGTTCCAGGCGGAGCCCGTCGGGTCCGGGAACACTTCCAGAAGCAATATCCGTGCCAGTTTGCCGTCTTTGGGGGTTTTCAAGGGGTTACGGTTCGGCCCGACCGCCACGCCCCCGCGAATTGTAAAAATTACCGACGGGTTCGGGATCTTCTGCGCGCCGTCATCGAAGCAAGCCAGAGAGCAATTGGCCCACATTGGAGGAACCAGGGCCGCAGCGCCTTTAACCCTTCAGCGCCGCCTGTTCCGCGGCGGTAAACCCGACCAGCACATTCCCGCCGGTCTCGAAGACGGGACGCTTGATCAGGGTCGGGTTGGCGGCCATCAGGGTCTCTGCCTTCGCCGCGTCGACCCCGTCCTTTTCGGCGTCGGACAGGTTGCGCCACGTGGTGCCGCGCCGGTTAAGCAGCTTTTCCCAGCCTGCGTCCTTCACCCAGGCCGATAACGACGATGTGTCGAGCCCGTCGGCGCGGAAATCGTGGAACCGGTGCTCGATCCCCTCCGCCGTCAGCCATTTGAGCGCCTTGCGGCAGGTGTCGCAGTTCTTGATGCCGTATACCGTGATCATGTCAGCCCGCCTTCACCGTCTCGTGGAGCAGGTCCAGCGCGGCCTGCGCGAAGCTCCACATATTGGCTTCACGGTCGCCGCTGCCGGTCTGGACGATGCGCGTCGCGCTGATCGGGCCGACCACAGCCAGCGCCACGTGCCCCGCCGGATCGCCGTAGCGGTTGCCGGACGGCCCTGCCGCGCCGGATTCGCCGATCGCCCAGTCGGTTTCCATCAGGCCGCGCATGGTCGTCGCCACCAGGGTCGCGTATTCCTCGGTCGAGCCGCGCATCTGCGCCTGGGTATCGTCGAAGCGCAACAGGCTGCGCCGCGCCGTCTGGGTATAGACCGACGCGCCGCCCCGGAAATAGTTCGATGCGCCGGGCACCGACAGAAGCGCCGCGCAGATCAGCCCGCCGGCAGCGGATTCGGACACCGCGACCGTCTGGCCGCGTTCTTTCAACAGGGCGCCGACCGGTTCGGCCATGGAAACGAGTGAAGGCATATGGGTATTCCCGAAATTATCAATAGCGAAAGGACAGGCTGACCGCGCTGAACTGGTCGACACTATCCTGTTCCTCGAATTCGCGCGACCGGATGATATGCGTCAGCGACACCCGCGCGGTTCCCCACAGCGAGACCACGGCCCCGAACTGGAGATCGCCCACGACGTGCTTTTTATCCACGCTGTGGCTCGACCGGAAACTGTTGCCGTCGAGGAAGATATTCCGGGCGACCGCCCGTCCGCCGACGCTGAAGAACAGGTAGGCGCCGAGACTCTCGTCCGGCGCCGGTTCGTAATATTCCGATCCGGCGATCGACGGCCGGATACGCGGCGGTCCGAAATCGTTCGCCAGCCGGTTCCCGATACGGAACGTCGCCGCCATGCTGCCATAGGTGTGAACGTTGCCGAGCGCCACCCCCGCAGACGGCATCAGGTCGATCTGGAACAGGTCGCTGCCCGGCAGCAGGTTCCAGGGCTCGGTGCGCCACTTCTGTTCGTATTCGAGAATGAACCCGGGTTCGTTTTCAAGCTGGTTGCGCCATCCGCGCGGCTTCTGGGCGCCGATCGCGCTATGGACGAATTTCTGGGTCCGGTCGGCGCCCGATAGCGGCCCGACGATCCCCAGCGTCAGTTGCAGGGATTCCATCCGGTCGAACGCGGTCGATCCCGGACGCTGCTCGGTCTTCGGCCCGAGCACGAGCCCGAACGTCCCGAACAGCCAGCCCCCATAGGGCCGGTCGTCGACGATCAGGTCGGTACGGGTCAGATCCTCGGGCGCGAACATCGCCTGCCCCAGAGCGACCCCGTAGCGGACGTCCCGGTCGGAATCGAGCAGCGCGTAACCGCCGACACTGAACGAAAGCCCGTCGGCAATATCCCGCGCGGTCGTGCCGCCGGCCTGGTTCTCCGACATGCAGGAGATGCGCGAGCCATGCGTGTAATGCCGGTCCGTACCGCCAATGCCGATATCGTTCTCGAACTGGATGCTGGCCACGGTGCATTGCGCCACGGCCTGCCCGGCCGGCACGAACACAAAAACAGCCAACAGCGCCAGATACTTATAGAACTTCATTAAACCTGCCCGAAGCCGAAAGCCGCAGAGTGACGGCAAAACGCCGCCATCGCAATACACGATCGCCGATCACCGATTCCCGGCGCGGTGAAAACGCGGGTACGGGGGTTCACCATTCCAAAATTTTTAGAATATATTTTCCAATTAATTCAAAATCGTAGGATTTTATCGAATACAGAAGAGGTGTTAATCCTATTTTTGTAAAATTTTTCTATTATATTCGTTTTATCGGATTGATTTTCCAATTCCGTTCGCGTATCTCAACATCATCGAAACGGCGTTCCGGATATCCGGCGCCAGACCAACCGAACAGGGCAAAACCGATGCGCCATCTCCCCGCCTTTCTCGACATCGCAGGACGACCCTGCCTCGTCGTCGGCGGCGGTGAAGTCGCGGCGCGGAAGATTGCCCTCCTGGAGCGTGCCGGTGGCCGCGTTCGCGTGATTTCACCTGAACTCGTCCCTTCCCTGTCGCGCGGCGTTGCCGCCGGCCGTATCCAGCATATCGTGCAGGAATTCACCCCCGACCAAATGACCGATTCAGCCATCGTCATCGCAGCGACCGACAACCGCGCCCTGAACGCGCAGGTATCGTGGGAAGCGCGACGCCGCGGCATTCCCGTCAACGTCGTCGACGACCCCGCCCTGTGCACGTTCCAGGTCCCCGCCATTGTCGACCGCGATCCCGTACTGATCGCGGTTTCGACCGGCGGCACATCACCGGTGCTGGCACGCTGGGTCCGCCGACGGATCGAGGGAATGCTGCCTGCCGCGCTCGGCCGGCTCGCAAGCCTCGCGGATCGCTGGCGGCCGGTCGCAAAGAACCGGCTGGAATCGATTGAGTCCCGCAAGCGGTTCTGGGAAACCATATTCGACGGCCCCGCCGCGCAACTGGCGCTCGACGGCCGCCCGGAAGACGCCGACACCGCGCTACAGTACGAACTGGACCGCACAGGCCCCGCCCCCGGCGCGGTCTACCTGGTCGGCGCCGGTCCCGGCGATCCCGAACTTCTGACGCTGCGGGCGCACCGCCTGCTGCAATATGCCGATGTCATCGTGTACGACCGCCTGGTGTCGGACGCCGTGCTCGACCTAGCGCGGCGCGATGCGGAAATGATCTATGCCGGCAAGGCCCCCGGGGCACACGCGATGTCCCAGGACGACATTAACGACCTCCTCGTGCGGCTCGGTCGCCAGGGCAAGCAGGTTATCCGCCTCAAAGGCGGCGATCCGTTCCTGTTCGGGCGCGGCGGCGAGGAAATGCAGGCCGTCGAGGCAGCCGGCCTGACCTGCCACATCGTTCCCGGCATTACCGCCGCCGCCGGTATCGGCGCCGCCACGGGCATCCCCCTGACCCATCGCGGGCTGGCGCAGGGCGTCACCTATATCACCGGTCAGGGCGCAGACGGCGGGGCAGTAGCCGACTGGCAAACCCTCGCCCGCGGCGGCTACACGATCGTGGTCTATATGGGCCTCGCGGCCCTTCCCGGCATTACCGCCCGGCTCCTCGCCCACGGGCTTCCCGCCGCGACGCCTGCGACCGTGGTCGAAAACGGAACAACGCCGGACCAGCGGGTCATTGCGGGCACGCTTGACGACATCGCCGATATCGTCGGCGGCAAGGACCTCGCCGGTCCGGCGTTGACCATTATCGGAGACGTCGCGGCCTTCGCCCGTGGCGCGGAACGAAACGAAGATCAACAGGCGGCGCCGGTATTCTCGGCAGCAAGTTAGGAAGAACGATGACTTACAAAATTCTCACCGCGAACCGACTTCAGGACGGGCTGGTGATTTACCTCGGCGCAGACGGCTGGTCTGCGGATATCGACTCCGCCCGGAAAGCCTTTGACGACGACCAGGCCGCGGCACTGGACGATCTCGGACGGCAGGCCGCCGCGCGCAACGAAGTCGCCGATCCCTATCTCATCGATCTCGAGGATGACGGCCCTGTGCGCTGGCGCGAGGTCATCCGTGCCAACGGCCCCACGGTGCGCCGCGATCTCGGCTACCAGGCGGACCGGCACGCCGGCGGAGGACACTGACCATGTATCGCTACGACGAATTCGACCACACCTTTGTGAAGGAACGGGTAGACCAGTTCCGCGACCAGATCGCCCGGCGGCTGTCCGGCGAGATTACCGAAGACGAATTCAAGCCGCTGCGCCTGATGAACGGGCTGTACCTGCAACTGCACGCCTACATGCTGAGGGTCGCCATCCCCTACGGCACCCTGTCGGCCCGGCAGATGCATACCCTCGCCCATATCGCGCGCGCCTATGACAAGGGCTACGGCCATTTCACGACGCGCCAGAATATCCAGTACAACTGGCCGGCCCTGGTCGACGTGCCCGACCTGCTCGACGAACTGGCGAAGGTCGAAATGCACGCGCTGCAGACATCGGGCAACGTCATCCGTAACGTGACGGCGGACCAGTATGCGGGTGTCACGGCGGGCGAGGTCGAGGACCCGCGGATATACGCCGAAATCATCCGCCAGTGGTCGACGCTGCACCCGGAATTTTCGTTCCTGCCGCGCAAATTCAAGATCGCCGTGACCGGCACCGAAACCGACCGCGCCGCCGTCAAGCTCCACGACATCGGCATCGCCATGCTGCGCAACGACGCGGGCGAGGCCGGTTTCCGGATCGATGTGGGCGGCGGTCAGGGCCGCACGCCGATCGTCGCCGAAACCATTCGCGATTTTCTGCCGAAACAGGACCTCCTGTCCTATCTCGAGGCCGTTCTCCGCGTCTACAACACGCTCGGACGGCGCGACAACATATACAAGGCGCGTATCAAGATCCTCGTTCAGGAAACCGGCGTCGCCCATTTCACCGAGCTGGTCGAAGAGGAATTCGCACAGATCCGCGGCGGGACGCTCGACCTGCCAGGCGCCGAGATCGAGCGCATCCGCGCCTATTTCGCGCCGCCTGCCTTCGAGTCCCTCGAAGACTCGCCGGAAGAACTGACCAGCGCCCAGACCGCCGACGCGGAATTCGGCGCATGGGTCCGGACCAATGTCAGCGCCCACAAGGTTTCCGGCTACAGCATCGTGAATATTTCTCTCAAACCGGTCGGCGGCATTCCCGGCGACGCATCGGCGGACGAGATGGATGCGGTCGCCGACCTCGCCGAACGCTATTCCTTCGGCGAAATCCGCGTCACCCACGAACAGAACCTGACGCTGCCCTCGGTTCGGCAGAAAGAACTGTTCAGCCTGTGGCTCGGCCTTAAAATTCACGGGCTGGCGACCGCAAATATCGGCCATGCCGGCGACATCATCGCCTGCCCGGGACTCGATTACTGCGCCCTCGCCAATGCCCGGTCGATCCCCGTGGCCCAGGAAATCAGCCGGCGGTTCGCAAACATCCAGCGCCAGCACGATATCGGACGGCTGACCATCAACATATCCGGCTGCATCAATGCCTGCGGCCATCACCATGTCGGCAATATCGGCCTGCTCGGCGTCGAGAAAAACGGCCGGGAATTCTACCAGGTCACCCTCGGCGGGCGCGCCGACGAGAATGCCGGAATCGGCAGGATCGTCGGCCCGGCGTTCTCGTTCGAAGACGTCCCCGATGCCGTCGAAACCGTCGTCGAAACCTATCTCGCCCACCGCGAGGACGAAGACGAAAGCTTCATCGACGCCTATTCCAGGCTTGGTTCACACCCCTTCAAGGAGGCTCTCTATGCCGCTCGTTAAGGACAAATCCATCGTCGAGGATTCATGGACCCATATCGCCGACGGCGAAGATGTCCCGCTGGAGGCCGCGATCATCGTCAGCGCCGACCGCTGGCTGGCCGACCGCGATACCCTGGTCCACCGCAACGGCCCGGTCGGCGTGCGTCTGCGCAACGACCAGTCGCCCGAAATGCTGGGCGAAGACCTTCACCGGTTCGGCGTGATCGCGCTGGAATTCCCCGCCTTCAAGGACGGACGCGCCTATACCCAGGCGCGTCTTCTGCGCGAACGCTTCCGGTTCGGCGGCGAAGTCCGCGCCTTCGGCGACGTGCTGCGCGACCAGCTGCTGTTCATGCAGCGTTGCGGCATCGATGCCTTCGAAATCCGCAAACAGGCCGATGCCGAGGCGTTCGAGAAGGCGGTCAACGAAATCAGTGTATTCTACCAGCCCGCCGCCGACGACCGGCGCCCGGCCAGCGCCCAGCGGAACCGCGCGCTGGCGAGCTGGGCCTACTGATCCCGGTCATGGCCTCTCCTTCCGAACACGCCGCGGACCTGCTGCGCCGCTATGGCGGCCATTCGGCGATCGACCTGCTCGACGCGATGATCCACACCGAATTTCCGGGCCGGATCGCCCTGTCCTCGTCCTTCGGCGCGGATTCGGCGGTCCTGTTGCACATGGTATCGCGGATAGACCGGAAGACCCCCGTGCTGTTTCTCGACACCGGAAAGCTGTTCGGCGAAACCCTGCGCTATCGTATCGAGCTCGCCCGGCAGCTCGGTCTGACGGACGTCCGCGACCTGCGCCCCGCTGCCGAAAGCGTGAACAGCAGTGATGCCGACGGCGTCCTGTGGCGCGACGCCCCCGATGCCTGCTGCCATATCCGCAAGGTCGTGCCGCTGACCGAAGCGCTCGACGGGTTCGATGCCTGGATCAACGGCCGCAAACGCGCCCAGGGCGGGTTGCGCGCCGACATTGCGCCGCTCGAAGCCTTTGACGGGCGCATCAAGATCAATCCCCTTGCCCATTGGGGGCTGCGCGATATCGCCGCCTATTTCGACCGCTACGACCTGCCCCGTCACCGTCTCGTCGCCGACGGCTACACCTCTATCGGCTGCATGCCCTGTACCGCCCGCAGCACCGAAAGCGACGACGCACGGGACGGCCGCTGGGCGGGGCGCGACAAGACCGAGTGCGGCATTCACCTGCAACCGGTGTAATCCGAAAGGCGCCGTCAGATCCGCCGCCCGGATTCGCAAAAGGCGGCCTATACTTTCCGACATCATGGCCGGACATACCCATTCCCACGGCGGCAGCGAAACCCGCCTTGCAATCGCCGCAGTGCTGACCGGGATGTTCATGGTCGCCGAGGTCGCCGGCGGCATAATTTCGGGCTCGCTGGCGCTCATTGCCGATGCCGGTCACATGCTGACCGATTTCGCCTCGCTGTCGATGGCGTGGCTCGCGTTCCGGCTGTCCCGGCGGCCGGCGGACTGGAAACGCACCTACGGTTTCGACCGGTTTCAGGTCATCGTCGCCTTCGCCAACGGGCTGACCCTGTTTTTCATCGCCGGGTGGATCGTCTTCGAGGCGGTTCAGCGCCTGATGGACCCGGTCGAGGTGATCGGCCCGGTCATGGCGGTCGTTGCCGCCGCCGGGCTTGCCGTCAATATCGTCGCCTTCCTGGTGCTGCACGGCGCCGGGGCGGACAATCACAACCTGAACATGCGGGGCGCGATGCTCCACGTGATGGGCGACCTGCTGGGATCTGTGGCCGCGCTGGCCGCCGCCGGGATTATCATCCTGACGGGCTGGATGCCGGCCGATCCGATCCTGTCGGTGCTGGTCGCGCTGATCATCGTGCGCGGCGCCTGGCGCGTGGTGTCGGAGTCCGGCCATATCCTGCTCGAAGGCACGCCCGGAAATTTCGACGTCGAGGCGGTCATCGCCGATCTGGTGGAGCACATCGACGGCGTCGATGCGGTGCATCACCTTCACGCATGGTCGATCACCGAAGACCGCCGCATGGTGACCTTGCAGGCCCGCATCGCAGACAGCATCGCCACCACCGACGCCATCGCCGCGATCAAGTCGCGGCTTCACGACGCACACGGTATAGACCACGCGACCGTGGAGATCGAACGGCACGTGGCTGCCGGGGCCTAGACCATTCTCACATCGTCGCCGGCGATGAATTTCGGCGTCCCGCCGGTCAGGAACCGCGCGACGTTCTCGGCACCGCGGCGGGCGGCGGTGGCCAGCGCCCCCTCGGTCATGGCGGAATTATGGGGCGAGGCGATCACGTTGGGCAGGCCGAGAAACGGATGCTTCGTCTCGAACCTGCCGTGGCGGACCGGTTCGACCCACCAGGCTTCCAGACAGGCGGTAAAGGCCGGATTGTTGCGCAGATGCGCATAGAGGTCGTCTTCGTCGATAATCTCGCCGCGCGCCACATTGACCAGCACGGCATCGGGCTTCATCCGGGCAAGCCGCGCCGCGCCGATCAGACCGTCGGTTTTCGTCGTCAGCGCCAGGGTGATCACCAGGATATCCGACGCGGCGAGCACGCGGTCCACGTCGTCGAGCGTGCCGATAAAGTCGACGGCCTCGTCCGTCTGCCCGGACCGGTTGATTGCCTGGATATTCATCCCCAGGGCCCGCATCAGCCGCGCGACCTCGCGCCCGGTTTCGCCGTAGCCGAGAATACCGCAGGTCGCGCCGGCGATTTTCTTCGTCGTCACGAACTGGTTGAATTCGCCGTCCCGCATCAGGCGGTGTTCCGACGCCAGCCGCTTCGACGCCGACAGCGCCATCGCGGCGACATGTTCGGCCATTGGTTCCGCATAGGCGCCCGCGTTATACGCAACGGCGATATGGCCCGGGATATCGCCCAGCGGCAGATAATCGATCCCGGCGGTCAGGCATTGCATGAACCCGCAATTGCCGAGCTCCGCCATTGCCGGAAATCCGAGATCGCGGACCGGGTGATAGGTCATCACGGCCCGGGCCGATTTCAGGGCGCCCGACCGGGCATCCCCCGCCAGGTCGGGCAGGAAACGCACCTCGGCGACCCCGGTCAACGCCTCACGGATGACATCCCGGATATCGTCGGGCGGCGCATGCGTAACGAGAACGAACGGAAGGGTCATACGCCAGATATTACACGTGGAACTCGGTCAGCACCTTGACGATCTGTTCGGGGAAAAGTTCCTCCGGCGTCAGTTTGCGCTGGCACACGCCCTGTTCGAACCCGTATTGCAGAAACGCTTCCAGGGTCGTGCGGTTTTTCTCGATCCCGTAGGGGAAGAAATCGTCGCCGAACAGGTCTTTCGCCCGGTCGGCCGCCTCATAGCACCAGGCGAACGGCATACGGGTCGCGGTGATTTCGGTCGCGCGGAACAGGGCCCGGTTCTTCGCTTCCTCGAACGCCCGGTACAGGTTCGTCGCGACCCAGGGGTTTTCCCGGAAGAAATCGCCGCGCATGGCGATCACGTGCATGATCGGAAAGATGCCGGTGTCGCGGAAATACTGTTCCTCGACTTCACGGTAATTCGGATAGAGGCGTACGATGGTGTCTTTCCCCTCTTCCACCGGCGTCGGCGGATGGGCGGACATGATGCAGTCGATTTCGCCGTCGAACAGCATGTCGGTCAGCGACTTGTCCTGGCGCGGCGTGTATGAGACGCCTTCGGGAATGCTCAACGCCACCTTTTCCTTGCGGCCGGCGCCGTTGACGCCGCCCTGCACCCATTCGATTTCCTGGAGCGGGATACCGATCTGGTGGACCAGCCAGCCGCGCGTATAGATCGATGCGGTCTGGGCCCATTCGGGTATACCGATCCGCTTGCCGCGCAGATCCGATGCATCCTTGATATCGCTTCCCGGCAGGACGAACAGCGAAGACTGGCGGAACACGCGCGACGGGAAAACCGGAATACCGGTGATGGTGTCGTCGCCCTGGGATTTAAGCGCGATATACTTGCCGAACGACATCTCCGAGACGTCCCATTCGCGGAACTTGATGAACCGGAAAAACGTCTCCTCGATCGACAGGTTGAGATAGCGGAGGTCGATCCCCTCGGCCTGTATGTCGCCGCGGGTCAGATCGCGGGTATGTTCGTAGTCGCTGGCGGCAAATGTAACGGTGAGTTTCGACATCGCGGGGGTCCTCTCTTATTTTTAACCAAAATTGCCGGGGGCATTAGCAACCCCCGGCAATTTTTCTTGTTGGCAATCGGTGCGGTTGCGCCTGAACGCTACTTCACCTTTTGACTCCAGCCCATCTTTTTGTCCAGCGCATCGCCCGCATCCGCGATCCCGTTGAGATAATGGTCCCAGACGATCAGGTTTTCCTCGCAGGCATCGACGACCTCGTCTTCCATGTGAAGATTCGTCGCGTGTTTGGCGACGGTCTTCCAGCCGAGATCGGAATGCTTGATATCCGCCTCGGAATGCATGCCGAAAAACAGACGCTGTTCCTCGGTGAGACCGAACAGCTTGCCCCAGCGGCGGTTCTCGTTGCCGAACCAGCCCCGCTTGCGGACCTCGCCCTTGCCGTAGCCGGGAATGTTCGCGCGTTCCGCACAGGTATTTGCCATCAGCCCCAGCAACCAGTGACGATTGCTCATCAGGCCGTCCCATGCCCGCCAGCACAGGCGGGTCGACGGCAACGGCTTGGCGTTCGAGATCTGCGCCCGACGCATGCCGCAATCGACGCCGAGATCTTCAAGCACCTTCCAGTGCGGCCGGCCGTCGCCGTGTTCTGCGTCGGAGACCAGCTCCTCGAAGCACGCTTCGAGAATATCTATTTTGACGTCCCATTCCGGCGTATTCGTCGCGACCCGGAGTTTGAGGACCGAATTCCGTTGCCGTGTATTCAGACGATGCTGCATGACGAACGTGTATGCCCGCCCCTTGGTCATCGGCTCGTTCAGCATCCGGTTCTGCTTCGAAAAATTATCGACAGCCTTGTCGATCCCAGCGATCACTGATTTGGTGCTCATATGAATTCTCCCTTGTTGCTTGCTTGTCTCGGATTTTACGATTTTGCAGACGCCGGTATCAAAAACTCTTCTGCGATAGCTTCCATCAGGTTTTCCAATACGACATACCGTTACGATATCGACCGTGAATTTCCCGGGTCAGGGCGCACGGAGACGCCCGCTGCTTTCCGCAATGCTCTCGGCGATGACCCGGTCGATGACTTCGCGCACGGCGCGGCTCGCCTTGTTGTCGGTATGGGCGGCCGAATACGCGAAATGCAGGGTACGTGATATTTTAGGCCGCACGATCTCGGCCGCGAAAAGCCGCCCCCCGTCGACGGATCGCTGCACCGCGCCGTAGGGCAGCACCGTGCATCCGAGACCGCCCTCCACCAGTTCGCGCTGGGTGGCGACGGCATCGACTTCGAACGCAACGTCGACCGTCAGGTCCCGGTTGCGGGCCGTATCTTCCACCCAGTCGCGCAGCCCGAAGCCCCGGCTCGGCAATATCAGGCTGCGTTTGCATACCTCGGCGAACGGCACCTTGTCGCCGGGGTCGTCCGCCCCGGCCGCACCGACCAGATACAGGCCTTCGGTCAGTAAAGGTTCGCTGACGATTGCGCTCGCCGCGCCGGGATTATAGGAGAAGCCCATATCGAGCGAGTTCGCGTCGAGCCGGTGCATGATCTCCTCGCTCAGCCCTTCGAAAATATTCAGGGCAATACCGGGATATGAATCCCGGCAGGTCCGGACAAGCCGGGTAGCCAGCAGGGCGCTCACCGTCGGTGTGATACCGAGCACGATATTTCCCCGCGGCGGCCCCGACAAATCCATGACCTCGCTCCGGGCCTGCTCGATCTGTTTCAGGATCGCATTCGCGTGCCGCAGCAGAACCACGCCGGCCTCGGTCGGCTCCACCCCGCGCGAATGGCGGTGCAGCAGGGTTACACCAAGCTCGTCTTCCAGTTTGCGGATCTGAAGACCGAGCGCCGGCTGCGCCACGCGCACCCGGTCGGCCGCGCGCGTGAAACTTTTCGCGGCGACAATCTCGGAAAAATAGCGAAGCTGCCGGACATCCATTCTGCGCACTCTCGGTATATGTTTTTTATATACATGAATACGCTTCCATACCGCAACGGCATTTGCGCTGAATTTTGCAGAGCGGCACCAATTCAAAAACGGGCGGAACGACCAAGCCGCGTATTCGCTATACCCAAGACCGGAAAAAGCCGAAGAACCGATCAGGTCAGCCGAGCGTAAAGGCGCAGCCGATTACCGGACCGCTTCGCCCTTTACCGTAATACGGCGCATCATGCGTCGTTCACTCGGATCGAAATCCGTGCGCGCATGCATGGAACAGCGGTTGTCCCACATGACGAAATCGCCGACCCGCCAGACGTGTTCATAGACGAAACGCGGGTCTTCGCCGTGGGCGAACAGTTCCTGGAGTATCGCGTCGCTCTCTTCCCGCGGCAGACCTTCGATGTAATCCGTCATCAGCCGGTTCACATACAGCGCCTTGCGCCCGGTCGCCGGGTGGGTCCGCGCCACGGGGTGAAGATGCTGCGGCGAATCGGGATCGATCTTGCTCTCCAGCTTCATCGGGTTGCCGGCAAAATCGTAAATATGATGGCCCTTCAGCCCGTCGAGCTTTTCGCGCAGTTCCGCCGGCAGGGTCTCCCACGCCGTATAACAATTGGCGAACAGCGTATTGCCGCCAACCGACGGTACCTCAACCGCATAGAGCGTCGACGCCTTGCACGGGTATTCGTAATAGCACTGGTCGGAATGGAACCACATGTCGCCGTTTTCCAGCGCCGTCATCAGGCCGGTATCGGTGACATTGCTGATCAGCATCGTGTGCTTCATGTCCTCCTTGGCGTAATTGCCGGTGCGGACTTCTTCAAGCTCGCCGTAATGGCTGCAGAACCGGACCTGATCTTCGTTCGACATTTCCTGATCGCGGAAAACCAGCACGATATGCTCGTGCCAGGCGTCCTCCACCGCTTTCGCCGTCGCCGCGTCCAGCGGCTTCGACAGGTCGACGCCGATAATTTCCGCCCCAAGTGCGTCGGATAGCGGGTTCACTTTTATTTCTGCGATCATTGTCGCCATAGCGTTATCTTTCCCGTAACAGATACTTAGTAACCGAACTATATTCGTCCGGACGTTACAGCGCAATTCACAGGACACGGCTCATCGCAACGCCTCCCGCCGCTCCAGATTCCCCCGTCGCAACGCCGTTCGGCCGCGCTGCGGTGTTTGCTACGGGTTTTTTCAGCCTCAGCCAGATTCCCATGATGACGCTGCTCGTCCCGCTCTGGGCGCTCGATATCGGGGCAAGCGCATTCTGGATCGGCATGGCGATCGCGATGCGGGCGCTCATGGCGATGTTTTTCTCGATCCAGACCGGCGCCATCATGGACCGCCTCGGTGCGCGGCGCGTCACCATGGCGCTTGGCGTTACGGGCAGCGCACTGGTTCTGCTGTATCCTCTTTTCCCGACCATCGGCGGAATTCTCGTCCTTCAGGTGATTGTCGGCTTCCTGCACCTGACCTGCTGGATCGGGGCGCAGGCGCTGGTCGGCCGGATGACCGAGGGCGCCCCGGAGATGATGGGACGGTTCTCGTTTCTTGCGACGCTCGGAAATTTCCTCGGCCCGTTTCTCGCCGGGATGGCCTGGCAGCATCTCGGCCCCTGGGGCGCATTTATGATGGTCTCCGCCTGGTCGATGGCCTTCGTAGCGACCATCGCCGCCGTGCCGAAATCGATCGATTCAGGGTCGGTTGCAAAGGTCACACTGCATGAATTCATCCCCCGCTGGGCCCATTACGCCGCCGGGTTCGGCCTCCTGAAAGTGCCGATGGTCGCCTATGTCATCGTCGTCTCCGCGGTGCTGGCCGGCACCTATGCGATGCGCCACACGTTTCTTGCCGTGTATCTGGAAAGCATCGACTTCAGCGGCGGCGAAATCGGGTTCATCGTCGGCAGCATCGCCCTGGCGGGCAGTGTCGCGGGACTGACGGTCGGCCGGCTGTCGCGCTGGATGGCGCCCCACTGGCTGGTGCTGGCGGGCACGGCGCTGGCGACGGCGACGTTCTGCCTCGCCCCGCTCTTTACGGGGTTCTGGTCGCTCTGGGCGATTGCCTGCGCCACCGGCATCTGTTCCGGCACGGCGTTTCCAATGATCCTGACAGTACTGACCCGCGGCGCCGGCACGGCGCAGCAGGGACTGAGCGTCGGCCTGCGCGCAACCATGAACAGGACCGCATCGCTCGCAGTACCGGTCTTCATGGGGGCGGTCGTCGGTGCAACCTCGCTCGCCACCGGTTTCTTCGTCATGGGGGCGATCATCGTGGGGATTGTCGGCATAATGGGCATTGTTCTTATCCGGATTCTCGGAAATCAGGCCACGCCGCCCCAACAGGGAGAAAAGACATGAATGCCTATGAAGACCTTTCCATCGACAAACTCTTCGGCATTGCAGGCGACGTCGCCTTCGTCACCGGCGGCGGAGACGGCTTCGGGCGGATCGGGGCGCTGACCTATGCCAATGCCGGCGCGTCCGTCGCGGTGACCGATATCGACAAGGACAAGGCGGATGCCGTCGTCGCAGAGATCGTCGCGGGCGGCGGCCATGCGGTTGCGCTTCAGCTCGACGTCGCCGACCGCGCCGCCGTGAAGAAAACCATAGACGACGCCGCCGACGCCCTGGGCGGGCTGCATATCCTGCTGAACAACGCCGGGGTCAGTCATCGCGGCCCGACGGTGGACATGACCGACGACGACTGGGACCGCGTGGTCGAGATCAACCTTTCCGCCGTCGTGCTCGGCAGTCGCGCCGCCGCTCCCCATATGTTCGCCCACGGCAACGGGCGTATCGTCAACCTGGCCTCGATCGTCGGGCTGGTCGGAAACCGGCTGTTTGCGCATATCGGCTACCAGGCAACCAAGGGCGCACTGGTCAACGTGACGCGCGGCCTTGCCGTCGAATGGGCGGATAAGGGCATCCGCGTGAATGCCGTCGCCCCGACCTTTTTCCGCACCAATTTCGGGGCCGCTTACATGCAGTCCAACCCGGACCTGGTCGGCGCCATCGAAGCATCGACGCCGATGGGCCGTTTCGGCGAGCCCTGGGAACTCGCCGGCGGGCTTTTATACCTCGCAAGTCCCGCGTCCTCGATGGTGACCGGCGTAACCCTGCCGATCGACGGCGGCTGGACCGCTGCCTGACGCCGAAAACCATGTAATCGGCCGATTTACGGCATAAGCTGGAACATGTTGCCGGGCTTTTTCAAGACTCGCGCAAGTCGAACTTGTGTGACACTATTCTACTGTTGACAGTTCTTTTTCACCCCGCACCCTTTACACATGTGCGGCCGTATTCTTATTCGGGAAAACGACTATGGTTGACGTGAACAGTTTCAAAACCCGCCTCGAAGCCCGTCTCGCCGTGCTGACGTCCAAGCTCAGCGAAATCGACGGCGATCTCAAGGAACACGGCGCCGAGGCGGATTTCGAGGAACGCGCCACGGAAATCGCCGGCGACGAAGTGCTTGAAGGCCTCGGAATTCAGGGCCAGAAGGAAATTCAACAGATCAGGGCGGCGCTCAAACGGATCGAAGACGGCAATTTCGGAATATGCGTCCAGTGCGACGAGGACATTCCCGAAAAACGCCTGGAACTGCTCCCCCATACTCCCCTGTGCGCCAACTGCATGTCCGGCAAAAGCTAGCCCCCACCGCTAACGGGCCGTCATCGCCATAGCCGCGCCGAGATCGCCGCCTATTTCATATGCGTCCTGCACGATATCGCGTGCGGCGGCAACGCCGATGCCCCGATCCGGTCTCTCCAACGCTGCTTCCCTCACTCCGTTCTCCCGATCCGCGGCTTCCCGGCCCGGCGCCGCCATCTCGCTCCCCCTGCCCCGGACGGTCGGTTGAATGAAAAGGTTTAATTTTAAGTGTTTTTAAACAACAACGGTCTCAAATGCATCTGTAATACAAAACACACACATGCCACTGGATATCGGAATTCAGGCCAAATATCGCCGCCGCCCCCGTGATAGGAAACGCTCATGCTCGGATTTAGAAGGAACACTGCAGAAGTCGTCGAACTGGACACGACCATCGCGTCGGACGATCCGGTCACCGACACCAAGGATCTCTTCGCGCTCAAACAGATGCTGGACTCGATGCCGGTGAACGTCATGACCTGCGACGTCGATACGCTCACCATCGACTACATCAATACCACCAGCGTCGAGACGCTGAAAGAAATCGAAGGACTGCTGCCCTGCAAAGCCGAGGAAATTCTCGGTCAGTGCATCGATATTTTCCACAAACAGCCGGACCACCAGCGGAAAATCCTCGCCGATCCGTCCAACCTGCCGTGGCGTACGAACATCACGCTCGGCGACGAGATTCTCGATCTCCGGGTCAATCCGATTTACGACAAGGACGGCAACTACGTCTCGATCTGCCTGGTCTGGGAAATCGTAACCGAAGTCGAGAAAGCCAAGCAGGAAACAAATCGCCTGATGACCATGGTCGACAATATGCCGATCAACGTGATGATGACGGATCCGGTCGACTTCAAGATCACCTATGTCAACAAGACCAGTATCGACACCCTGACTCCGCTGAACGACCTGCTGCCCTGCAACGCGGACGAACTTCTCGGCCAGTGCATCGATATCTTTCATGCCCATCCGGAACACCAGCGGAAAATCCTCTCCGATCCGGCGAACCTGCCGTTCTCCGCGAACATCAATCTCGGAGAGCACATCCTTCGGCTTGAAGTCGCAGCCATCACCAGCGATCACGGGGAATATCTCGGCCCGATGCTGACCTGGAACATCGTGACCGAGCAGGTCCGGTTCGGCGAAGGCGTGCGGGAGATCGTCTCGTCGGTCTCGGGTGCAGCCACCGAAATGGAAGCGTCCTCGCAGTCCATGGCCGCGACCGCCGAAGAAACCAGCCAGCAATCCAGCAATATCGCCGCCGCGGCGGAACAGACCGCGACAAACGTTCAGTCCGTCGCGTCTGCGACCGAGGAACTCACCGCCTCTGTCGAAGAGGTCGGCCGCCAGATCAAACAGAGCGCGGAAATCGCAAGCGTCGCGGTCGAGCAGGCACAGAAGACCAACGAGGAAGTCGAAAGCCTGTCGAGCGCCGCGCAGAAGATCGGCGAAGTCGTCAATCTCATCAACGATATCGCGAGCCAGACCAACCTGCTGGCCCTGAACGCCACGATCGAAGCGGCCCGCGCCGGCGAAGCCGGCAAAGGGTTTGCGGTCGTCGCGACCGAGGTCAAATCCCTTGCGGACCAGACCGCCAAGGCGACCGAAGAGATCGGCGAACAGATCGGCGACATCCAGAACGCGACCAACTCAGCCGTCGCTTCCATCCGCGAAATCACGACCACGATCAGCGAGATCAACGAGATTTCGGCCAGCACCGCCCAGGCGATCGAGCAACAGACCGAAGCCACGCGGGAGATCGCCTCCAACGTCGAACAGGCATCGACCGGCACGACCGAAGTATCGTCGAA
>CAXBCP010000034.1:0-48229 GCA_963974055.1 uncultured Rhodospirillaceae bacterium | reverse complement strand
GCTTGAAAACATGGCGGCAAGCAAGGCCCTGCGGCAGATACTGACGCCCTGACGCCCTGACGCGGGCGCGGGCGCAGCAGCCCGCCCCTATCCCAGATGCGCGCGATAAAAGTCGATCAGCGGGCCGACCGTCGTTTCGGTCGTCTTGGCAGCCTGTTCGATATCGACAATATCGATGTCGCCGCCGGCTGCGCGGTATAGCCCGGCAAACCGTTCGGGTTCGTTCAGGTCGCCGCCGGACTCCGGGTCGTGATAGTCGTGCACCGGATCGGGCCGGCCCTGCACCCACAGCGCGGGCGGCGTTTCGGCAGGTTCGCCCTCCTCCAGGATCGTGACCGGATTGCCTTCGCGCATCGCCGTTTCGTCGCCCCAGTATATATCGTGGCGTTCGGGGATATCGCCGACCCATGCAGGCGGATCGTCGCTGTTGCGCTGGCGCAGGGCATTCCGGTACCGCGACAGCGGGTTGATCACCGGCCACAGCATGCCGACGCAGCGCACCGTCGCGTCGATCCCGTCGTTTTCGCCGATGCCGGCCAGCGGAATTGCCGCATAACGGGAATCGCGGGGGCGCATCGCGGCGAGCATCGCCAGGTGGCCGCCGCTCGACTGGCCCGAATAGCCGACACGGCCTGAATCGATGCCGAATTCGCCGGCGCGCGCCTTGAGATACCGCACCGCGTAGTTGATATCGGCCAGCGATGTCGGATAGCCGTCCGCCGCCTGCCGGAAATCGACAGCCGCGACGGCGAAACCCGCCTCGGCGAGGGCCATGTCGCGGTCGCGGCAGCCGTCGAGGCTGCCGGTGTTCCAGGCGCCGCCATGCACATCGACGATCACCGCCAGCGGCGCATCGCTCTGCGGGCGGAACAGGCGCATCTTCAGGGCGCGGTCGCCATGGGTGAGGTAGTCGATATCGGTAATGGATATTTCCGTCGTCGCGGTCGCCA
The DNA here is from genome assembly GCA_963974055.1 of uncultured Rhodospirillaceae bacterium. GTDB lineage: Bacteria > Pseudomonadota > Alphaproteobacteria > MPNO01 > UBA830 > CAXBCP01. Next base: position 47,279 of record CAXBCP010000034.1, on the reverse strand, counting down.
TGCGCAATCTCCCCGTTTGCCGCCGTATTCCGGCCTTTGGCGGAATTCTAGGTTTCCGGGAAGGACAAGTCCATTGCACCGCTGCACCCTGTGAATTTTTCCGTCGTCAAACAGGGAAATCCGGCATCAACAGTGCTATATAACCTGTACAGAACAAACATCAGGGATTTCCGCGCCATGAAACGTTCAAAATCGGTCAGGCTTGTCGCCATGGGCACCGGGCTTCTGCTTGTCGCCGCCTGCGAAGAAGCGAAGGTCGATACCGCCCTGTTCGAATCCGTCAAACAGTGCACGACACTGGGTTTCAGCGCGCAGGAATGCGAGGCCAATTACAGGGAAGCCCAAGCAAACCATGTGAACGTTGCGCCGAAATACAGCAAGCGCGAAGACTGCGAAGTCGATTTCGGCGCCGAGAAATGCGAGGTCGCGCCCCAGCGCACGGCGTCGGGCGGCAGCGTCTTCATGCCGCTGATGGCGGGCTACCTGATGGGCAGCATGCTGTCGGGCGGCCGCCGCGGCGCGGGACAGCCGCTGTACAAGTCGGCCAATGACCGCAGCACGTTCCGCACCGGCGACAACAAGGCGGTGGCCAAATCCACCGGACGCACCCAGGTCGCCCGCAGCACGACACAGACGGCGTCGGCCAAGACCCGCACCGTGTCGCGCGGCGGCTTCGGCGCGGGTGCGCGCAGCCCGATGCGACGCTCCTTCGGCGGCTGACCCGGGCTCCGGGTCGCCCCCATGGAACGCATAACGGTTGAGCCGCGCGACGACTGGCGCGACACAGCGGAGGCCCACGGGTTCCGCTTCCATACCATCGACAACGAAGTCTACTGGGACGAAAGCGCCTGCTACCGGTTCACCCTGCGCGAGATCGAAGACGATCTCGAGGATCCGAGCGCCGAGATCGAACAGATGTGCTTCCAGGTGGTCGAACGCGCGCTGGCGGACGACGCGGTTATGGCGCGGCTCGGCATCCCCGAGACGTTCTGGGATTTCGTCGCCGACAGCTGGTCGCAGCAGCATCGCAACCTGTATGGCCGCATGGATTTCGCCTATGACGGCAAGGGTCCAGCCAAGCTGTTCGAATACAATGCCGACACCCCGACGTCGCTTTACGAATCCGGCGTGTTCCAGTGGGTCTGGCTGGAACAGGCGATCGAACGCGGCCTGATTCCCGAGGACAGCGACCAGTTCAATTCGCTGCACGAAGCGCTGACCGGCACGTTCGGCCGGATGGGCATATCGGGCATGCTGCATCTCGCCTGCTGCAAGGAATCGGAAGAAGACGAAGGCACCGTCGAATACCTGGCCGACTGCGCCCGCCAGGGCGGGGTCGAAACCAGGCTGATCTATATCGAGGATATCGGCATCGATACCCGGGGCGGGTTTACCGACCTGCAGGACGAACCCATTACCCACCTGTTCAAGCTGTACCCGTGGGAATGGATCATGACCGACGAATTCGGCAAAAACGTGCCGACCAGCAACACGCGCTTTATCGAGCCCGGCTGGAAATCCATCCTGTCGAACAAGGGCCTGCTGCCGCTGCTGTGGGAAATGTTCGAAGGCCACCCGAACCTCCTGCCCGCGTTTTTCGACGGCGATGCGGGCGCGGCGTCGCTCGGCGGCGACTACGTGCGCAAGCCCCTGTTTTCCCGCGAAGGGGCGAATGTCGAAATCTTCCAGGACGGCGAGCGCACGATCAGCATCGCGGGCGATTACGGCACCGAAGGCCATATCATCCAGGCGCTGCATCCCCTGCCCGACTTCGCCGGGAATTTCCCCATGATCGGATCGTGGCTGGTCGCGAGCCAGCCCTGCGGCATCGGCATCCGCGAAGATACATCGCTGGTCACCGGCAATAACGCGCGATTCGTGCCGCATATCATTTCGGACTAAACTCGCCGTCATGAGCTCGAACCGTCTTTACGACCGTATTTCCCGCGACCCGGCCCTGGGCGAGTTGCGCGACGGCCCGACGCGGCTGTTCCTGATGCGCGCCGACGCGTTCATGGATGCGTTCCGCCGGCTCGACGATGACGCCCGCTACACCATGTTCGCCGCCTTCGCGGAATCCATCGCCGAACATTCCGGCCAGTCGGTCAAGCATTACCGCCACGAACTCGGCCCGGCGGCGCGCGAGATATTTCTCAACGCCGCCGTGAACCTCGCCGCCGACATGGGCTGGGGCGGCTGGCGGTTCGGCCCGCACACCCCGGGCGAAATGACCCTCGACGTGACGAGCAGCCCCTTCGCCGAAGGCCACGACCACGCCGAAAACGGCGCCTCGGACTGCCCGGTCTGCGCCCCCATACTCGGCCTGACCGAAGCCCTCGGCGGTATTATCTTTTCGGTCGACCCCGACGTGGAAGAGATCGAATGCGCCGCCGTCACCGGCGGCGATACCTGCCGCTTCGTAGCGCGGATGGCCTGACGGACAGGCGTTTTCTCCACGCACCATGCGCCAAACAGGCCCGCGTCCGGCGCATGGCTTGCCCCTGTCCGCGGCGCATCAATCACGCTATAGAACAGGACATCCAACAGGTGGCAGCTTCCTCGATGTCCGAACATCTCCATGCGCTTCTCAAATTCCGCTTCTACGTTCTGGCCGCGTCGCTGGCGCTGATCTTCGTCGGGTCGGGCAGCCTGTTCCTGCTGTCCGTCACGCTGAAGGATCTGGCGCTCGAATTCGGCTGGCCGCGCGAGGTGCCGTCGCTGGCGTTTTCGCTGCAGTTCATCGGCGGCGGGCTGGGCGGCATCCTGATGGGATACCTGCTCGACCGGGTCGGCGCCGTGGTGCTGCCGGCCATCGCCGCCTGCGCGATCGTCGCCGGGTCCATCCTGACCACGATGGTCGATGCCCAGTGGCAGCTCTACGCGATCTACCTCGTGCTGTTCGGATTCCTCGGGCAGGGCAGCCTGTATGCGCCGCTGATGGCGAATATCTCGAAATGGTACGAACGCCGGCGCGGCATGGTGGTCGGGATTGTCGCCAGCGGCCAGAGCCTGTCCGGCATCGTATGGCCGCCGATTTTCGGCTATGCCGTCAGCGAAATCGGCTGGCGTCACGGATTCATAGGTTTCGGGGTGATCGCGGCCTGCATCATGCTGCCGATCTGCCTGGTGTTCACACGAAAACCGCCGGAACTGGAGACCCTTGCCGCCGCCGAGGCGCTCGACGCCACGGACAGCAAGGGACGCGCACGCCGCCGCCCGCGCAAGGGCGATACCAGCCTCAGCTATAACGCGCTCCAGATGATGCTGTGCGCCGCAATCGTCGGCTGCTGCATCTCGATGTCCCTGCCGCTCGCCCATCTTGTCGCCTATGCCAGCGATACCGGCCTGCCGCTGACCGATGCGGTGACGGTGCTGTCGGTAACGCTGATGGCGGCCTTCGTCAGCCGCGTATTGCTGGTCGGCTTCCTGTCCGACCGGTTCGGCGGGCTCGCCGCGCTGTTCTGTTTCTCGGCGCTCCAGGCGGTAATGCTCGGCCTGCTGACCGTCGCCGACACCACGACCCTGCTCTACGTCGTCGGTATCGGGTTCGGGCTCGGCTATGGCGGCATCTTCCCGGTCTATGCGGTGATCGTCCGCGAATACATGCCGGTCGACCAGGCCGGCCGGCGCACCGGCATCGTGTTCCTGTTCGGCGCCTGCGCCATGGGATTCGGCAGCTGGATGGGCGGCGCGCTGTTCGACGCCACCGGCAGCTACACGACGCCTTTCCTGCTCGGCGTCGCGGCGAACTGCGTCAACCTGGTGATCGTCGGCATTCTGCTGACGAAGACCAGCCAAAGCGCCCCGCCGGAACCGGCGGCTGCCGCCGCCTAGCCGCGCCCCCACCGGCGTCCCCGAGACTGCGAACGGCGATGGAATGACACAGCGGTTGTCACGCGCGATGCGCCATCGCAAACTGCGCCCGCTAAATCACAAGGACCAGAAAAATGGACATCAGACTCGACGGGCGCGCGGCGCTGATCACCGGCGGCAGCGAAGGACTGGGCAAGGGCATGGCAATCCGGTTTGCCGATTCAGGCGCGGATGTCGCCATTCTCGCGCGGCGGCCGGATGTGCTGGAAGCGGCGCGCGCCGAGATCGACGCGGCGGGAACCGGCAAGGTCGTCGCCATTTCCTGCAACCTGCTCGACGCCGCGGCCACCAATGCCGCCTTCGCCGAAGCCGAAACCACGCTCGGCAAGATCGATATCCTGGTCAACAATGCCGGTACGTCGCTGGCCAAGCCGTTCGAAACCGTCACCGACGAAGAATGGTACGAAGACATCGAACTCAAGCTGATGGCGGCGGTCCGCCTGTGCCGTGCGGCCCTGCCGGGCATGAAGTCGCGCAAATGGGGGCGCATCATCAACGTGCTCAATATCGGCGCAAAGGCGCCGCGGGCCGGCGGATCGCCGACCGCGGTGTCGCGCGCCGCCGGGCTCGCGCTGACCAAGATACTGGCAGGCGACGGCGCGCCCCATAACGTGCTGGTCAACGCATTGATGGTCGGGCTGATCAAATCGGGCCAGTGGGAACGCGCCTTCGAGGCTTCGGATAACAGCGGCGATTACGAGGTTTTCGTCCAGAACATGGCCAACGACCGCGGCATCCCGCTCGGCCGGATCGGCGAGACCGAGGAATTTGCGAATATCGCCTGCTTCCTCGCCTCCGACCAGGCCGGGTTCATCAGCGGCACGTCGATCAATGTCGATGGCGGCGCGTCGCCGGTGGTCTAGGCCGGCGACGTAACGGGAGCGCCACCCCATGGCCGCCTTCACTCCCGCGACCACGGCCCTTGTCCTGGTCGACATGCAGAACGATTTCCTGCACCCGAACGGCGCGTACGGGCGGGCGAACCAGTCCTGCCCCGCCATCGCCGCCCTGCCCGCCCGGCTCGCGCCGGTCGCCGATGCCATGCGCGCCGCCGGCGGCTGGATCGTATCGACCCATTTCACCCTGGTGCCGGGCAAGGGCGGCACGCCCTTCGTCTCGCCCCATCTGAAAAAACTGCGTCCGTTTCTCGGCAAGGGCGATTTCGCGCCGGGATCGGCCGGCCATGCGCTGATCGACGATTTGCAGCCCGCCGATCTCAGCGTCGAGAAAGTCGCCTTTTCCGCCTTCTACCAGAGCCGCCTAGAGTGGGTTTTGGGCCGTGCCGGCATCGACACGCTGGTTTTCGGCGGCATCGTCACCAATGGCGGTGTCGCCTCCACGGTGCGTGACGCCCATGTCCGCGATTTCCATACGGTGGTCCTGTCCGACGGCTGCGCGGCGTTCAGCGACGAAGCGCACGATGCCACAATCGGCTCGCTGTCGACGATTTCGGAGATTGCGACCTGCGACGAGGTGCTTGCCGCGCTGTGACGGCGCCGGGAATCTCTCCCGGGATTGCCCGTCCGGCCGCCGCCTACCCCAGCACCGGGTCCAGCCGGTCCATGGCGGCCGACACGGTCGCCGTGTCCGCCGCAAAGCACAGGCGCATCCAGCCTTCGCCGTCTTCGCTGAACGCGCGGCCGGGGGCGAGGCCGACGCCGACACTGTCGATCAGTTCCTGGGCGAAGGCGACCGAATCCGTCATCCCGTCGACCGCGAAAAACGCATAGAACGCGCCTTCGGGGCGCGACAGCGTCACCCGCTTCATGGCGCCGAGGCGCTGGACCACGATATCGCGGTTGCGGCGGTAGCGGTCGACCGTCTCCGCCACGAAATCCTCGCCGTCGCGGATCGCCACCGCGCCGGCGTATTGCACGAAGGTCGTCGGGTTGGCGATGTTGTATTCGACCAGCTTTTCGAACGCTTCGCCGCAATCCGCCGGGTGGGTGATCCAGCCGAGCCGCCAGCCGGTCATCGACCACGATTTCGAAAACGAATTGATGACGATCAGGCGGTCGTCGGGCTGCGCGATATCGAGGAAGGACGGCGCGCGCCCCAAAGGCAGGTCCGTTTCATAGGCAAGGCGCAGATAGACCTCGTCGGCGATCAGCCAGATGCCGCGGCGGCGGCATTCGTCGAGCACCGCCCGCTGGTCGTCGCGCGGCATCACCCAGCCGGTCGGGTTGCCGGGCGAGTTGATGAAGATCGCGCGGGTGCGGGCGTCGCAGGCATCGAACAGTTCGTCCATGTCGAGCTGCCAGCGCCCGTCATCGCCCAGCCGCAGCGACACCTGGCGCGCCTCGGCATCCATGATGCGCACGGTTTCCTTGCAGTTGGGCCAGATCGGGCCGACAGCGACCATGTTATCGCCCGCCGACATCAGCGCCTCCGACACCATCATGATGGCGTTCATGCCGGAGCCCGACACGGTGATGCGGTCGATGGCGATATCGTGGCCGGTTTCCGGGCGGTGCAGCCCGGTCGCGTAGTCGGCAATCGTCCGGCGCAGCAGCGGCACGCCGCGATTCTGGGCGTAAAACACCTGGTTGTCGGCCAGCGCCGCGGTTGCCGCGTCCTTGATGAATTGCGGCGTCGGCACGTCGGGTTCGCCGAACCACAGCTTCAGCAGGCCGTCGCGGCCCATATTGGGTTCGGCGACGTGGCGGATCAGCGATCCCGGCAGATTTTCGATCGACCGGCGCAGCCCGTTTTCGGACCGGGGCGGATCGTAATTTATCTTATCCAACATGTTTTCGCCTCATAATCAGTGTTTCACGTGAAACAATTCTGATTCAGTAAAATATTTCAACGTTCTGGCCGCGACAGGTTTTCATAGCACCGCCGCCCCACCCCGCGCACGCATTCTCTTTCGCCGCCGGGCGACTATAATACGCCACCCCGCCGTATCGCCCGATATGGCCGGGACAAACAATAACCAGGAGGCCGAGCGGGCATGACGATCCACGACTACGAAGGCGACGCACAACGGGTTTACGACGTACTGAAACAGGGCGGGATCAGCGTGATCCCGAGCCATGTCGGCTATGTCATCGTCGCCTGCGATCCGGACGCGATCTGGCGCATTTTCGAGGCAAAGAACCGCAAGCCCGAAAAGCTCAACGCCGTCTGCGGCTGCCGCGAAATGCACCTTGCGATGCACGACCTCGCCGACGACCGCCGCGCCGTCGTCGAGGCGATTACCGGGGAATGGGACCTGCCCATGGGCACCGCGGCGAAGGTGCGTATGGATCACCCGGCCATCGCCAACCTGCCCGAAGATACGCTCAATCAGACCACCCATGACGGCACGCTCGCGATGCTGCTCAATGCCGGTCCGCTGATGGACAATATCGCCCGCCTCGCCTTCGCCGATAACCGCATGGCCATCGGCTCGTCGGCCAACGTATCGCTGCAGGGCGTGAAATTCCGCGCGACCGAGATCGAACAACAGATCCTGGACGCCGCCGACATTGTCATCGATTACGGGCTGATGCGCTGGAACCGCTATAATCATTCATCGACCATGATCAATGTCAGCGACATGAAGGTCATCCGCTACGGATCCTGCTTCGACCTGATCGACGACATATTGCGGACCCATTTCGATATCGAACTGCCGCCCAACCCTTACGAAGCCGGGTGAGCGGGTACCCGGGCTCGAAACGACCAGGGGAAAACGCTTAACGGCGGTCTCCCGTGGAAACCGCCGTTGTTTTATCGTCGACCGGTACTGCCCCCGACAGGGCGGGTTCAGGCAGACTTGCGTCGTCTTGCAGCGCCGAGCGCCAGGATACCCAGCCCGATTACGATGATCGTCGAGGGCTCGGATACTTCAACCGATGTCGGCGGAAGTCCGGAGGAACCCGACTGTGCGTCATGGGAAAACGGCGCGAAGTCGTCGATCTTGATATCGCCGTTTTTCTTGACCGTCATGTTGTAGAGATCGAAATGAAGCACCTCGCCGGCCAGTCCGGCGACGTTGACCTCAAACTTTACGAAAAACGTGCCGCTGCCGGTTTCGTCGAACAACCCGCCGCCGGCATCATCCTGTGCATTGTAGGTCGCGGTTGTGTCGCTGCCGTCGAAGGTAAACGCAACTTCATGAAAATAGGTGGGAAAGACGCCATGGTTCGGCAGGTTCGTGTTATGTGCGGCATCGATCGGCGGCGCGCCGTAATCCAGCCCGCTATCGGTGGCCTGAACGGTGGCGCCCCCGACGGTGAACGAACCGGCATTGAACCCCGCACTCTGGGCCGGACCCGACAGAAACGCGGCGGAAAGAAAATAGGTTTCGGCGAGAATATCCGATGAAGAGGTGTTACCGGTTGCCGTCGCCAACGCCAGTACCGTGAAGCTCGGACCATTGGAAACGACGGTCTGCGTGGCCGCGTCATAGGTGCCGCCGATGATATCGAGCTGGAGCGCCGGCACGGCACGGGCGGCGGACGCCGCCATCAGCGCAAACCCGAAAACAAGCCCTGCACCAAGCAGATTCCGCCATCTCGACATTCATATTACCCTGGATTTTTGCCCGGAATTGGGCCTTGACCTGATATCAAGCAATATCCGTGCCAAGAACAGTTTTTATTTAATATCAATGAGTTAAAGAACCAGTTATTCGAGTCACCGCCCGAAACTGTAAAGCCTGCCGACACCCGAACAATTACCCGTCCGTCGCAGCTGCGACGCTCGACGGCGCCCACCCTGATATGCAATCTTGATCCGTGCAACAAACAGGGACGGAATTCGTGCAGGAAATCATCACATTCCCGTCCGACGGCCTGGCGCTGTCGGGGATCGTCCATGTGCCTGACGGGCGCGAAGACGGAGAACGCCGCCCGGCGATCATCATGATGCACGGCTTCGGCGCCAACAAGAACGGCGGCCCCGAATGGGTCTGCGAACAGTTCGAATCCTGGGGCTATGTCGCATTGCGCTTCGACTATCGGGGTTGCGGCGACAGCGGCGGAGAACCGGGCCGCGTGATCGCGATGGAAGAAGTCTCCGACGCGCAAAACGCCGTCACCTACATGGCGGCGCGGCCGGAGGTCGATCCCGCGCGCATCGCGCTCTGCGGCTCCAGCCTCGGCGCCGCCGTGGCAGTGTATGCCACCGCGATAGACGACCGCGTCGGCGCGGTGATCCTGGAAAACGGCCTCGGCAACGGCGAACGCATGATGCGCAGCATGCATAGCGATGAAAGCTGGAACCGGTTTCTGGAGCTGATGCAGGACGGCATCCGCCACCGCGAGGAAACCGGCACGTCGAAAATGATCCACCGCTTCGACATATTCGAAATGCCGAAGGAATTGCAGGTCAATCTGACATCCAACAACTCGGTGATGCAGTTCACGTCGGAAACCGCGGTGTCGTTCTTCCTTCATGTTTCGCCCCGAGGAAATGATGGCCCGGATTTCACCGCGCCCGGTGCTGATCCTGCACAGCGCCCGCGACCGGGTGTGCGACTACGAGGAAGCGTTCAGCCTGGCGCGCCACGCCGGGCCGCCCTTCGAGCTGCATCTGCTGGACGGCGCCGACCATTTCATGTTCGTCGACGCCAATCCGCAGGTCGCCTTCACGCTGCGCAACTGGCTGGAGCGCTATTTCCCGGTCGCGTGACCGGGGCCGGAAACAACTGCGCAAACCCTTCGTGACATCGGCGCTGCTTCCTGAAAAAATTCGATTCCAACCGCAAGCGCGATCACCATCGGGGAAAGACAGATAATGGAAGCCTGGTTCGCAAAGTCGATCCTCGCCACGGTCAGCATCGTTCCGACCTTTATCGCCATACCGTTGTTCAAATACAGGTTCGGAATCGACCCGCTTGTTTTCCTGGCGTGGTATTTCGGCGCGACGGCGGCAAGCATCGCAACCTATCTGGCGCTCAGCGGTCGGGCCGCTGAGCTTGTGCCGTCTCCGCCCCTGATTTGCGTTATCGTCGCGATCGGATGTGTTTTCGGCGCGCTCGCCAATGGCGCGCTTTTCCAGGCGATCGGCCTGGCACCCAATCCCGGCCTGCCGCCGGTGATGTATGCCACTGCCAGCATGATCGTGTTCTTTCTGTCCGTTGTCCTGGCGGGCAGTTTTCCCGCATTGTTCAAACCGGTCGTCGCGGATTTCAGCCGCATCGCCGGGATCGTTCTCGTTCTCGTCGGGCTTTACCTGCTGGCGGGCGGCAAGTTTGCCCTGCCGTTCAAATCCGCCGGCTGACGGCGCCCCCCTGCCCGGGATGGCTTTCATATGGGCAGACGGATAATTTGCGGGCGTCAGCAACGTCCCAACCGGAAGAAACAGGCTCGCAATGGAATATACGACACTCGGAAGAACCGGTCTGAACGTCAGCGTCGCCGGTCTCGGCTGCGGCGGCAACAGCAAGATCGGCCAGGGCGCGGGACAGAGCACCGCCGATTCCGTGGCGCTGATACGCCGGGCAATGGACCTCGGCGTGAATTTTTTCGACACCGCGCGCGGCTACGGCACCGAGGGCGTGCTCGGCGAAGCGATTTCGAACGTTCCCCGCGACAGCGTCGTCGTATCGTCGAAGCACCATGCGGGCGGCGTGTCGGCGGAACAGATATCTGCGGCGATCGATACGTCGCTGCGCGAACTGCGCACCGACTACGTCGATGTCTATCACCTCCACGGCGTCCACCCGGACACCTACGACCATGCCCGGGACGTGCTTGCCCCGGCCCTGCTGCGGGCGCAGGAACAGGGCAAGATCCGTTTCCTTGGCATCACCGAAACGTCGCCCCACGATCACGACCAGATTATGCTGGGCCGCGCCGTGCAGGACGACTACTGGGACGTGATGATGCTCGGCTTCAACATGATGCACCAGGTCGCCCGCAACCGGGTCCTGCCCCACACGAGGGACCGCAATATCGGCACGCTGATCATGTTTGCCGTCCGCAACCTATTCAGCAAGCCGGGATTGCTGCACGCGACGATGAAGGAACTTGCCGCCGACGGCCGCGTGCCAGACGCGCTGGCAGATCAAGCGGAACCGCTCGGCTTTCTCGTCCATGACGGCGGCGCCGAAAGCGTGATCGATGCGGCCTACCGCTATGCGCGGTACGAGCCCGGCGCCGACGTGGTGCTGTTCGGCACCGGCAACCCCGCCCATCTCGAAGCCAATATCGCCTCCATCCTGCGCCCGCCATTGCCGGCGGCGGATACGGCGCGGCTCGCGGAACTGTTCGGTCATCTCCGGGGCGTCGGGCTGGACCTTCCCGGACCGGTCAAAGGATAGCGATGCGCAGCTTCGACCGGCACAAGCTCAAGCTCGGCCTGTTCGGCCTCAACTGCTCGGGCGGGCTGTCGGCGACGCTTGCGCCCGAGCGCTGGGAAGGCACCTGGGAACAGAACCTCGCCGCCGCGAAAATGGCCGATGCGGCGGGGCTCGACTTCCTGCTGCCGCTGGGACGCTGGAAAGGCTACGGCGGCGAGACCGACCACAATGGCGGCAGCCTGGAAACCATCACCTGGGCGGCGGGCGTACTGGCGGCGACCGATAACATAATGGCGTTCGGCACCGTCCACGTGCCGCTGTTCAACCCCATCGTCGCCGCCAAGCAAATGGTGACGGCGGACCTTATCGGGGGCGGACGCTTCGGCCTGAACATCGTCTGCGGCTGGAACACCGGCGAATTCGCCATGGCCGGGGTGGAAATGAATGCGCACGAGGCGCGCTACGAGCAGGGCCAGGAATGGATCGACATCGTCACCCGCGCCTGGACCTCGGATACGCCGTTCGATTACGACGGTGATCACTATTCGGTGGCCGGCGCGCTGATCAAGCCCAAGCCGGCATCCGCAAGCCGGCCCATGATCGTCAGCGCCGGCAGTTCCGACCGCGGCCGCGAATTCGCCGCCCGCAATTCCGACATGATGTTCACCGGCATCCACGCAGCGCCCGACAAGGTCGCCCGCGACATCGCCGACCTGAAAGCGCGCGCCGGCGCATACGGACGCGACATCGGCATGTTCACCAACTGCTATATCGTCTGCCGGCCGACCAGCGCCGAAGCGGCGGAATACCACGATTATTACGCGCTGGAGAGGGCCGACACCGCCGCCGTCGAAACCCTGCTGGCGGGACGGAGAAGCCGGGGACAGTATGACGGTCTGCCGGAAGATGTACGCCGCAGCCTGCGCCAGCGCGCCGGCGGCGGTAACGGCGCCTACCCCATCGTCGGCAACCCGGACGAAGTCGCGGCCCAGCTGATCGAACTCCATCGCGCCGGGATCGACGCCTTCGCCATGGGGTTCGCCAACTACACCGATCACCTGCCCTATTTCCGCGACGAAGTCCTGCCGCGGCTCGCGGATGCCGGGCTGCGATGACGCCGGCACGGGCCGGGGACGGCAGCGCCCGAACGATTTGACCTATTTATATGAAAATGAATACAAATAGACCCTGACCTTCAGCGGGAGCGGACAAGATGGAAGTAGCGGTTCTGGGCGGCGGCCACGGTTGTTACGCGGCAGCCGCGGACGCGGCGGAAGCCGGCCACAGCGTCCGCTTCTGGCGGCGCGATGCCGATGCCTTCAAACCCGTGCTGGACAGCCAGTCCATACTTCTCTCCGACGGCAAAGGGCGACGCGACGTGGCGCTCGGCCTCGCCACAACCGACGTGGCCGAGGCCATGGACGGCGCCGAGCTGATCCTGTCGCCCCTGCCCGGCATCGCCCAGGCCGGCCTCGCCGACACCATCGCCCCGCATCTGAAAGGCGGCCAGGTCGTGTTCATCCCGCCGGGAACTTTCGGCAGCTACATGATGGCCAAACAAGTGCGCGATACCGGCAACAAGGCCGCTATCGCCTATGGCGACGCCGGCACCCTGCCCTGGCTGGTCCGCAAACAGCCCGACGGATCCACCCGGATCACCACCCGCACGGTGCGCCTGCCGAGCGGCATCTTTCCGGCGCGCCTGTCGGACCACGCCTTTGGCCTAATCGAACAGGTCTTCGCCGAGACCGAGCGCCGCCGCGACGCGCTGGATGCGGCATTGCTCAATTACGGGCCGATCATTCATCCGCCCCTGATCCTGATGAACGCGGGCCCGCTCGCGCATTTCGACGCGTGGGACATCCACAACGAAGGTACGCAGACGACCATCCGCAACGTCCATGACGCGCTGGACGCCGAACGTATCGCGATCCGCGAAGCGCTCGGCTATGGCGGGCCGCATTTCCCGCTCGCCGATCATTACAACCGCGATCCCGACGGCGACACGATGTATTCGGTCACGTCCCATGACGAACTGGTGGATTCCAGCGACTGGCGCGAAGACATCGACCTGTTTACCCACCGCTACATGATCGAGGATATCGCGCTGGGCCTCGCGTTCCTGGTTTCGCTCGGCGACTGGGCGGGCGTCCCCTGCCCCGTCGCCGCCGGGTTGCTCGCCATCGGCGGCGCCGCCGTCGGCCGGGATTATCGTGCGACGGGGCGGACCTGGGAGAATATCGGTCTCGACGGCCTCGGCCGCGACGACCTGCGCACCCTGCTCGACGAGGGCCTGGCGTGACCAAGCCCGTCGTCGCCGCGATCGGCGCGGGCCGCATGGGGCGCGGCCTTGCTCATGTGTTCGCCTATGCCGGCCACGACATCCGGCTGCTCGACGTCAAGGACCGCGATGCCGGGGAGTTTGCGGCGCTCGAAGCCCAGGCGCAGGCAGATATCCGGCGCACAATCGGGCTGATGGCAGCGCTCGGCCGGATCGCGCCGGACGATATCGAAGGGATCATGGCCCGTGTAACGGTGTGGCCGCTGGAACGCGCCGCCGATGCGCTCGGCGATGCGCCGCTGATCTTTGAAGGCGTGCCCGAAGTGCTGGATGCGAAGGAACGCGCCTTTGCCATTGCCAGCGAGCATGCGGCGCCCGACGCCATCATCGCCTCGACCACGTCGACCATGCTGGTCGACGAACTGGCCGCCTTCGTGACCGGGCGCGACCGGTTCCTCAACGCCCACTGGCTCAACCCCGCTTTCCTGATCCCGCTGGTCGAGATGAGCGTGGGCAGCGAGACGTCTCCGGCGGTGGTCGAGCGTCTTAAGGAAATCCTCGAAGCCGTCGGCAAGGTGCCGGTGGTTCTGAAGGCCATGCCGGGTTTCGTGGTGCCGCGCATCCAGTCCCTCGCCATGTCCGAAGCCGCCCGCGCGGTCGAGGACGGCATCGCCCCCGCGGAGGAAATCGACAAGGCCGTGCGCGTCGGCTTCGGGCTGCGCTTCGCCATTCTCGGCCTGATCGAATTCATCGACTGGGGCGGCAACGACATCCTTTACTATGCCGGAAACTATATGAAAAAGGCGTTCGATTCCGACCGGTTCGAAGTGCCGGCGATCGCCGAACAATACATGAAGGAAGGCCGCAACGGTCTGCGAGAGGGCCGCGGATTCTACGACTACCGCGATATCGACGTGGATGCCTATCAGCTGGAAACCCTGCGCAAGCTGATCGACCTGATCGACCATCTCGGGCTGATGGCACCCCCCGGCGGCGTCGCCGATCCCGCAGACAGCCCGGCCTCACGGGCGGGAAACCCGTTTTTGAAATCGTAACGCCGGTTTTCTCTGCTATTCTCCACGCCTGCAAACGGCACATGGACGGTCCCGATGACCCAGCGCGAAATCTATTTCATCTCCGGCTCCCCGCCCTGCTGGTCGGTGATGCTGGCCATGGCGGTCAAGGGGCTCGACTATCGGCCGCGCCGGCTCGATAACGCAAAGCGCGAACAGAAAAGCCGCGACTTCCTGGCCGTCAATCCACGCGGCAACGTGCCGGTGCTCGTCGATGACGGGATTACGGTGTGCGAAACCCTCGCCATATTCGCCTATCTCGACGCCGCCCATCCGGCGCCGCCGCTGTTCGGCACCACACCGCTGGAAACCGCCCGCATCTGGCAGGCGATCTGCGATTGCGACGGCAATATGCGCGACCGCGTCGGCAATATATCCCGGCCGCTGTTCCGCGGCCGGGCGGCGGAGGCCGCAACCGAGATTACGGACGCCATGTCCGCCGTCCACGGCGAGATGGCACTGCTGGAGACGCGCCTGTCCGCCGCGATGTGGCTCGCCAATGACGGGCTCAGCGCCGCCGATCTACTCGTCTATCCGGTGATCATGCAATTGCAGCGCGCCGCCGGCCGCGACGATGCCGCGCCGCTGAACCTCGGCATTGCGCCGCTTGAAGACCATTACCCCCATCTCGCCTCCTGGGCCGGGCGCATCGAGGACCTGCCGGGCTACGACGCCGCCTACCCGCCGCACTGGAAATAGCCGCTCGGGAAATAACACGCGCGCGGAAAAACCGCGTTTCCGGAAGGTCCCGCCCTAGCCTGCCGGTTCCTCGCGATACAGGTTGAGCGCCTTCAGCGTCGGCGCGTCGCTGACCGAAAACAGGATCGCATCGTCGGCCGCCGAACGGTTTTCATGGGCATGCCAGCACCAGCTCGGCAGCGATATCACGTCGCCGCGCGCCCAGTCGAAACGATGATCTCCGATAACAACCGTGCCCGCGCCCTCGGCGCCGACATAGACGGTGCTGGACGTGTGCCGATGCGACTGCGTTTTCACGCCGGGACGGACACGCTGCAGCTGGCAGGTCAGGGTCGGCATGATCGGACCGCCGTTCAATGGGTTCACGTATTCCAGAATCAGGTCGTCGAACGGGCTTGCGCTGTCATCGGGCAGACCGGCAAGCGCCGCCCGCGCCTCGTCCCATGCGTATTTCAGCAAGGGCGTGCCGGCGGTGCGCGCCCGGTCCCAGCTCGGCATCAGCCCGGCATGGCCGTATGTATTCTGCGATCCGTCATCGGGCTTGTTATCGCGGAATACGGGCGCGTCGTAGCCTTCGAAGAAACTGGCATCGAGCATTTTGACCAGCGGGATATCCAGCGCGTCGAACCAGACCGCCGGGTCGTCGCCGAGATTGCCGTGACTGTGCCAGCCCCAGCTCGGCCCCAGCACCAGATCGCCCCGGTGCTGGCCGGTGCGCTCGCCGCCGGTCATGGCGTAGGAGCCTTCGCCCTCGATCATGAAGCGGAGCGCCGACGGTGTGTGGCGGTGGATATTGGTTTCCTCGCCGGGCAGGACGAGCTGGACGTCGGAGAATATCGTCGGGGTCGTCGCGGGCCGGCCGTCGAGCCCCGGGTTGGCCATCACCAGGATGCGCCGCTCGGCGTTTTCGGGCGGCACAAGCTTTCCCGCCAGGAACAACTGTTCGCGCACGTCGCCATAGGGCCAGTGGCAGGGAACCGCCAGACTGCTCGGCTCACGCGGGACTTCCTGTGCCAGCACGTCCCAGCCGGCCATCAGGTTGTGACGGCCGAACCCGTCGATCATTTCCTCGACCGTCCGGACTTCAGTGCCCGGTGTCACGATATGCGTGTCCATCCGTCTCTCCCCGTTTCGCCGTTTAGTTGGGGACATTCCACTGCATTTCGCAGAAACCCGCAAGATGGGGCACAGCGCACCAGGATGCTTACGCCTGTCAGCTCTTCGGGTGACGAACCACAAGCACCGAACAATGCGCATGGCGGACGACGCGGGCGGCAACCGATCCGAGCAGGTAATCCGCCAGCCCCGGATCGTGCGACTGCATGACAATCATGTCGATATCCGCAGTATTGGCGAATTCGAGGATTTCGACGCCGGGGTTTCCCACGCGGACGAGAATTTCACAGTCATCGCCAAGACCGTATTTTTCGGCAGCCGCTTTCAGGTCCGACTCGGATGTTTCGATCGCCTTCTTCTGGAAATCGGGCGGCAGGTAAGTGGAGACATATCCCGGCGTGGTTTCGATCACGTGAAGCAACACGATCTTACTGCCGTTCGATTTAGCGATATCCGCCGCCATGGAAATCGCTTCGCCGCCGGATGTGGCGGCATCGACAGGAAGCGGGACAAGAATTTTACCGATCATGGGGTTTTCCTTTCGGGGTCCTTAAACGAAATCCACCTGCAGCCTATACCGGTCCGGCGGGGCCGCCTTGATCTGTATCAACGGACCGACGGGCGCCCCGTTTTCATGCTTGTCGCAACCGGAACGCCGGGCCTATAGTTCGACCATGCCCGACGATGCCAGAAACCCTGTCCCTGCCCGAGAACCGGCCGAAGCCGGAAAACCGGTGATCGACCCCGCCGTCTGGACCGGTGCCGAGATGGCCGGGCGGACCGACTGGATTTACACGCTGACGACCGAAGATACCGCCGCGCTCGGCGACCTCGCCAAGCGGGTCCGGGCGACGATCGGCGACGATCCCAACGGGCTTCTTCAGATCGCACGGGCCGATGCCGACCTCGGCGCGTTTGGCGCCCCTATGGCGGAAATTTTTCATCAGTTGAAAGACGGGCACGGGTTTGAGCTCATCCGCGGCATGCCGGTAGCGACCTGGGACCGTCTCGACCTTGCAATCGCCTATTGGGCGATCGGGCTGCAGATCGGCGTGCCGCTATCGAACAATCCCGACGGCGACATGATCGGCCATGTCACCGATATGGGCCTGGACTACGAGAACCCGAACCACCGCGGCTATCAGACCAGCGCCCACATGCTGTTTCACACCGATCAGTGCGACGTGGTCAGCCTGCTCTGCCTGCAGACCGCCCAGTCCGGCGGCGAGTCGAAGATCGTCAGCGCGCCCGCTGTCCATAACGAAATGATCCGCCGGCGCCCCGATCTTGTCGCGGAGCTGACGGCGGACATGTTCTGGACCAAACACGGCGAAGTCGTGCCCGGAGAAGACCCCTGGTACCGCATGGCGGTGTTCAACTACCTCGACGGCTACCTGACGACGGCGGGCGGCTACAAGCATATCGAAAAGGGCCACGCCCTGCCCGGCAACCCGCCGCTCACCGCCGCCCAGATGGAAGCCTTCGCACTGATGGCCGAGGTGAACGAAGAATTACACCTTTCGATGGAATTCGAGATCGGCGATATCCAGTTGCTGAACAGCCATGTGACCATGCACTCGCGTACGGCCTACAAGGACTGGCCTGCCCCGGAAAAACGCCGGCGCCTCTGGCGTCTTTGGCTGCACAATAAAGAAATCCGGCCGCGGCCCGATGCATTTAGCCATCGCACCGGCGGTATACGAACGCCGCAAACAATTCTCCGCGTAACAATATGAAACAAGCGTCTGAATTAAAGAATTTGCGTTCAAACCCTAAAGAACGCTAATCTTAGCTTGATCTATACCTGACCAGGCGTACTCGTCGACGTTACCGACGCCTGACCTGCGACTCCCGGACAGTACGATCAGGACCGCGTGATCCGCAGAATTCCTCGGAATTCCGGGGTGAACGCACAGACTACTATAAAAGGACTAGCTATGCCGACAGGTACCGTAAAGTGGTTCAATCCGACCAAGGGTTTCGGTTTTATTGAGCCCGACGATGGCGGAAAAGACGCTTTCGTTCATATCTCAGCCGTCGAACGCGCGGGACTTCCGGGTCTCCGTGAAGGACAAAAGGTTGAGTTCGAACTCGCTCCCAGCCGGGACGGACGTCAGAGCGCCGACAATCTCGTCGCCCTCGACTAACTCAGTCGAACGATAAGAATAAAAGGCGACCGGTCTTCCGGTCGCCTTTTTTTGTGGGATTTCATCGTTCCCCGGTCGCCGCCCCTCCGCCTCGCTAAAGCAGCGCCAGGCTGAGCCACGGGAAGGCGATAATCGCGATCAGCACCATCAGCATGATCACCGCGAACGGGAACGCGCCGGTAAAGATATGGCGAAGCGTGATCGACGGGTCGCGGATGGTGCTCTTGATCGTAAAGCACGATATCCCGAGCGGCGGCGTCAACAGACCGATTTCGGCGCCGATCACGGTGACGATTCCGAACCAGACGATATCGCCGCCGAGGGCTTCGACCGGGCCGAGAAACAGCGGCACCACGATCAGGATAATCGACGCCGTCTCGATAATCGTTCCCAGCGCGACCATCAGGATGACGTAAATCACCATCAGCCCCATCAGCCCCAGGTTCATGTCCGTCAGCCATTCGCTGAACAGGGTCGGCAGCGCCGCAACGCCGAGCATGCGGCTATACATCGAGGCGGCAATGATCAGGAACAGGATCGCCGCGGTGATATGTCCGGTCTCGACCAGCACCCGCCATAATCCGCGCCAGGTAAGCCGCCGTTTGACGATACCGATGAAAAGCGCGCCGGCCGACCCGGCCGCGCCCGCCTCTTCCGGCGAAAACCAGCCGGTATAGATTCCGCCGAGCACGACCACCACGAGACAGGCGACCGGAATCATCAGACGGATGACCTCGAACGCACCCATGAGCGGCGGCGCTTCCTCTTCCGACCGAGTTAGCGCGCTGCCGACAAAGGACGGACGGATATAGGACATCAGCAGAATGCCCGCCATGAACGATACGGCCAGCAATATGCCGGGGATGAACCCGGCGACGAACATGTCGCCGACCGATTGCTCGGAGACGATCGCGTAGATGATCAGCATCGCCGAGGGCGGTATCAACATGCCCAGAACCGAACTGCCGGCCACGACCCCGACCGAGAACGACCGTGTGTAGCCGAACCGGAGCATCTCGGGCACCGCGATCCGGGTGAAAACCGAAGCCGATGCGATGGACGATCCCGTAATCGAGGCGAACAGGGCATTGGCAGCGACCGTCGCCATGCCGAGACCTGCCCGGACACGACGGAACATCTGGTCCGCCACCTTGTAAACGTCTGCACCGAGACCGATTTCGCTCGACACGATCCCCATCAGGGCGAATAGCGGCACGTTGGCGAACACTTCGTGGGCGATCGTGTCATGGGTCGCCGCCGTCAGCAGGCTGATCGCGACATCGACATTGCCGCGATAGATCCAGACCCCGATGAACGACACCAGACCGAGTGCCACCGCGACGTGAATCCCGGTATAAATCAGAACAAGAATAAGTAGTACCGACGCAATTCCGACTTCAACGCCAATCATTGTCCGTCATCCCCGCCGGATGCCGGGGCGGCACCGGATTTACGATTTGCGAACGCGCGAACGTGCTCGGCAAAGATCAGCAGAAACTGGATCATCGTTACCAGCACTGCGACAACGATAATCAGCGCCACCGGCCAGACCGGCGCGGTAAACATGCCCTGAACGCCGATATAGTAATCTTCGGCCCACGATTCCTGCAGATAGGGAATGCTGCCCAGCAGGATGATAATCATGAACACCGCGCCGAGAAGATAGGTAACGATCCCCATCACATGCGCGATCGCCGGCCGGCGCTGGAGGGCCTGGTTGAACAGGCCATCGGAACGGGTCATGACGCCGCTTCGCAGCGAATCCGCCAACTGCATGAACACGATCCCGATGATCGAAATCTCGATCATTTCAATGACACCGATGATCGGTTCGTTGAACGCGGACCGTCCGATCGCTTCGACGTTGATCAGCAGCATCAAGACGACGATCCAGCAGGAACCCGCCGCGTTCATGCCGCTGACGATCCCGCCGAAAATGCGAAGCGGAGCGCTTTTTTCGCGCCCCGCTCCGTCGTTCACAGGTCTATCGGACAAGGAAAACTATTCCTTGTCCCACTGCCGCAGTATCGGCTGGTTGGCCGCCCGCATCTTGTCCATATAGGCGGACAGGAGCTTGCTGCCGGGTGCGCCGTCCTTGTCGAGGTCCGCGGCCCATTGTTTGGCGATGTTGGGCATCTTGTACGCCCACTTCTGACGCGCGTCGGCGGAAACCTGGATGATCTCGCCGCCCTTCGCCTTGAAGTTTTCATAGGCCTTGCCCGCATCCGCCATCGCCGCCTTTGCGGTATAGTCGCGGTAATCCCGGGACACGTCGCGAATGATCTGCTGAACCGCCTTCGGCAGCCGCTGATAGGATTTCATGTTCATGGTGAGCGCCTTGGAATTTGCCGTGCCCAGGTCCGCCTTGAACATGTATTTCGCGCCTTCGACAAGCTTGAAGGCGACGGCCGCATCGGTCCACAGCATCGAGCCGTCGATCGCACCGGTTTTGAACTTGTTGTAATAGTGGATCATCGATCCGATCACCGGCGTTGCCCCGGTGCCCGTCAGGTAGCGCATGTTGATCCCCGCGCCGGCGATCTTCTTGCCCTCGAAATCCTCGATCTTCGTGACCTTTTCCCGGAAAAACATCTGGTAGGAATCGATGACCGAAAAGCTGGTCAGAACGATCTGGTTGTATTTCGCCCAGGCCTGCTGCATTTCCGGAAACTGTTCGGTCATTTCATCGACCGTGCGCGACAGCAGATGCGGATCGGACGTGACGAAGGGCGTTACATAGGCGATCGCCTGCATCGGCACCTTGTCCTGGTGAAAGACGCTGGTGACCACGCCGATATCGCCAAGCCCCTTCTGCATGCCGGTCATGACATGGCGAACCTTCACGATCTGGCCGGCAAAAGCCTGGTTCCAGCGGATTTTGTACTCGCCGGTCGCCGCGAGGCGCTTGTCCACTTCGGGGATGAAATACTCAATGAGCGTCTTCACCTGCAACGCGCGCGGCGGATACCCGTCGACGATGGTGAGACTGAGGTTCTTCGGCGCCGCTTCTGCCGCACCCGCTGTCGCAAGGGTCGCGACCGCCGCCGCCGCGCCCAGCATTCTGAGTGATGTTTTCATGATCTCCGTTTCCTCCGGTGTTTTTTCCGTGTGGCTTGGGCCACATCTGCATCTACCTTAGCGAATTTCCTTGACGACACAATCACGTGGTTTTGCGGCAATGCCGCGGTTCCGGCGATCACGAAGCGGTCGAATTACCTCGACATGACGCCCCGCTTGGAAAAGGCGCCGGGCGTTTCCCGGCGATGCGGTTTTAACAATCCTGCAAAAGAACCGTCACAACGGGGACACATCCACGCGTCAGGTTGATACTTGGCGATAGACACGCCGCCCATGGACGGAGCGGAAAACAGGAATGACCGGATTCGGGGCCCCCGCCCCCGCCCCCGCCAAGAGCCAATCTCCCAGCGACGTAGACGGCCCGCGATTCACACCCTGTCCTACGAACCGGCTGCTGCTGGTGCTGCATGTCGCCGTCGCCATGGTCCAGTTCTTCGTACTGCCGCTGTTCCTGTTGCCGCTCGATATCGCCTGGGCGTTGATTCTGCTGCCACTGGCACTGTTCAACAATCCGCTTTGGTCGTTGATCCATGAAACAGTGCACGGAACGTTCGATTCCCACCCGGTGCAGAACCGCGCCGCCGGGCGGGTGCTCGCAGTGTGTTACGGCGCACCCTGGCGCATCCTCCGGACGGGCCACCTGCTCCACCACCGCTTCAACCGCTCGCCCCTGGAGCGACCGGAAATATACAATCCGGGCGAAACGCGATGGCCTATCGCCGCGGGAAAATACTATTTCCAGCTTTTCGTCGGCCTCTACCTTACCCAGATACTAAGCCCGATCGCTTTCTTCCTGCCCTTACGCACGATGCGGTGGGCACGGCGGCGCTTCGTCGCTCCGGACAGCTATAACGGATACGCGGCGACCACGTTGCTCCGCCCGCGCTGCGTCCGGGAGGTGCGTATCGACGGTGCGGCGATCCTTGCCGTGCTTTGCTTAAGCGCCTTCGCCTACGGGGCGCATCTCTGGATGCTCGGGCTCGTTCTCCTGACGCGCGGGGTCTGCATCTCGTTCCTCGACTATATCTACCATTACGCCTCGCGGACCGACGACACCGCATCCGCCTACAATCTGAGTCTGCCGGCGGCGGCTCAGAAAATGCTGCTGAACTTCAACCTTCATGCCATCCATCACCGTCACCCGCAGGCGCCGTGGCACCAACTGCCCGCACTTTTCGAAAACAACGGCGACCGATTTTCGGGGACATACGTGCATTTCGCGCTTCGCCAGATGCGCGGCCCCGTTCCCCGGACTTACAGAGACGCCTCATGGACCTGACAGCCGCCCTCAAGGTACTCGCTAAACGCCGCTCAGCTCGGCTGGCGCATACGGATCCAGCTCACGCGCAGGAGGCCTGTCTGCTTGACCTCGTCAGGCGCGCGGAGAACACCAAGTTCGGCCGCGATCACGATTTCGCAGGCATATCCTGCGTCACCGAATTCCAGAATCGGGTCCCAATACGTCCGTTCGAGGATCTGTGGAAAGACTACTGGGAAGCCTCGTTTCCCGTCCTTGACGATATTTCGTGGCCCGGGCGCATTCCCTATTTCGCCAAGACATCGGGTACCACGACCGGTGTAACCAAACACATACCGGTCACGCAGGAAATCATCCGGTCGAATGAAAAGGCCGGATTCGATCTGATGACATATCACCTTGCCCACAACCCACAGAGCAAACCGCTTTCCGGCAAAACGTTCATCATCGCGGGCTCGACCGCGCTTCAGGAACTCGCCCCCGGCGTGCTGGGGGGCGATGTCAGCGGCATGAATACCCGGAACACGCCATTCTGGATCAAACGTCGGATATTTCCGTCGCCCGAACACGCCCTGATCTCCAGTTGGGACGAGAAGCTCGACACCCTGTCACGACTGGCCCTCGACCAGCGGATCACCATGGTGTCGGGCATGTGCAACTGGGTGCTGATCATGCTGGACCGTATTCGCGACCTGAAGGAAGCCCGCGGCGGCTTCGACGGCCCCACCCTTCCCGACCTTCAGCTCATGATCCATAGCGGCGTTCCGATGGAACTCTATCGCGACAGGCTGGAGCGCCACCTGGCAGGTGCGCCGGTGGAATGCCGCGAACTCTATGCGGCAAGCGAGGGATTCATCGCCTGTGCCGACCGGGGGGCGGGCGAAGGCATGCGCCTGATGCTGGACAGCAACCTGTTTCTCGAATTCGTTCCGCTGTCGGAACTCGGCAGCGACAACCCGACCCGGCACTGGGTAAAGACGATAGAACGGAACGTCGATTATGCGCTGGTGCTGTCGAACTGTGCCGGGCTCTGGTCTTACCTGCTGGGCGATGTCGTCCGTTTCGTCGATACCGCGCCGCCCCGCCTGCATATTATGGGGCGCGTCTCGCAGATGCTGTCGCCCTTCGGAGAACATCTCATCGGTGCCGAGATCGAAGAGGCAGTTGGGGTCGCCGCCGCGATAACGGGGATATCAATTGGCGAATACAGCGTCGGCCCGGTGCTTCCATCCGGCGCGGGCGCGACCGGCTATCATGTCTACCTGATCGAAGCGGCCGGCGCGCTCCGTGACTCCCACAACATTCAACCCGCGCAGGACCTTGCCACCGCCATCGACCGGGTGCTGATCGGAACGAATGAGGATTATGCATGCCAACGCGCCGGAAATGCGGGGCTTGCACCACCGGAAGTAAGATGGCTCCCTCCTGGAACGTTCGAATCCTGGATGCGCAGCCACGGCAAGATGGGCGGCCAGCACAAGATTCCACGAGTTACCCCAAAAGTAGACCGGTTTGCCGGTTTCAGCACCGAGTTGGGCATCGACCTTACCCCCCAATCCGAGGAGGCATACGCATGACCGAACTATTCCCGTCGGCGGTGCCGATCAGCACAGCCCACAAGGGCATGCAGGCGGTCGTTACAGGGGGATCCGGTTTCATCGGCCATCATCTGGTCCGGCAACTCGCCGATGACGGATTTAGCGTCCGGGTGCTGGACCTCGCAAAATCCGACACGCTGGACGAACGTGCCGAGTTCGTCGAAGGCTCGATTCTCAACCGGTCGCTGGTTCGCGATGTCGTCGGCGACGCCGCGCGGGTCTTTCATCTCGCCGCAGACCCGAACCTGTGGGCACGGGACAAATCGAGTTTCATGCGCGTCAACTATCAGGGGACCTGCGTCGTTCTCGAGGAATCCGCGTTGGCAGGCGTGAACCGCATCGTTCACACATCGACGGAATCCATTCTTAAGGGCAAGCGCGGCGCACAGTGGGAGACGGTCGACGAAGGCCTCGCGCGGCGCCTTGCAGATATGCCCGGCCCCTATTGCCGGTCCAAATTCCTGGCGGAACAGGCAGCGATTGCGGCCGCCAAACGCGGCATCCCGGTGGTCATCGTGAACCCCACCCTGCCCATCGGTCCCGGCGACCGGCGGCTTACACCGCCGTCGCGCATGCTGCTCGACTTCATCAACGGCAAGAACCCGGCCTATCTCGATTTCGGGATGAATATGATCGATGTCCGCGATGCCGCACTCGGCCATATGCGTGCCGCCGAGTACGGCCAGATAGGGCACCGCTACATCCTCGGCGGCGAAAACATTATGCTGGCGCAGGTTCTTCTAATCCTTCGCGAACTGACCGGCCTGCCCATGCCGCGCACGCGAATCCCCTTCGCGCTCGCGCTGGGTGTGGCGGCGATTTCGGAGTTCATGTCGGACCACGTGACGAAAACGCCGCCGAAAGCCTCGCTCACCGGCGTGCGCATCGCCGGGGCCGATATGATCTTCGACTGCACTAAGGCACGGACCGAATTGAAACTGACACCACGCCCGGTGCGCGAGGCGCTGCTCGACGCCGTTTCGTCCTTTACCCGCAGCGGACTGGTCGACCGCGCCCTACCCGCAACGCTATTGGCCCCAGCGAATCCGGCGGATGGAAATGCGCTAACCGCCGGCGCGTAGAGCTGCCGTCGCCGCTTCATCGAGAATACCGGTCGCGCCATCGACCGCCACACGGTGGTGTTCACGCGCATAGTCCGCCGTGATCTTGGCATTCCAGACATCGCGGGCGACCCGTTCGGGATCGCGGGTCAGCGGATCGCCGAAGCCACCGCCGCCGGGCTGGACATGGCGCACCAGGTCGCCCCGGGCCATCCGGCGGTTGATCTTGCTCGGCAGGTCGATGTGCTCGCCGTCCGCAGTCGTGATTTCGTTGATGGCGCCCGTCGCGGGTTCGCCGCCGGCAAGCCCGTAGGGCAGGATCTTCATGCGGTCGGCGCGCAGCTGCAGGCCGGCCTCGGGCGCGAGCAGCCGGTAGGACCGGACTACGCCGAGACCGCCCCGCCATTTTCCGGCGCCGCAGCTGTCGGGCACCAGCGCGTATTCCTCGACGCGGACGGGATGCTGTGCCTCCATCGTCTCTACCGGGGTGTTCGACAGATTCTGCGACGGGTTGGTAATCGCCTCGATCCCGTCCTTGTCGGGCCGCCCGCCCCAGGCGCCGCAGATCATGTCGACAATAATAAACGGCGCACCGTCCTCGCGGTATCCGCCGAGGCAGACCACGGTATTGCCGCCCTCCCCGGCCGCCGGCACCCGGTCCGGCACGATCTGCGCCAGCGCCCCGAACATGGCATCGACGATGCGGTAGCCCGTGAGCGCCCGCGCCGCGACGGCCGCCGGAATCTTCGGGTTTACGATGGACGCATCCGGCGCGTTGACGGCGATGGCACGGAACACGCCCGCATTGTTCGGGATATCGCCTTTCAGGCAGCAGCGGACGGACAGATAGGTGCAGGAATTCGTATACGACTTGGTCGAATTCAGCGCCGCCGGCACCTGCGGCGCCGATCCTTCGTAATCCACGGTCACGCTGTCGCCATGTACCGTAATCGCGACCGCGATGGGCAGCGGCGTGTCGGTAAACCCGTCATCGTCGATATAATCGGTAAAGCTGTAGGTCCCGTCCGGCCAGGTGGCAATTTCCGCCCGGGTCATCCGCTCCGCATAGTCGAGCAGTTCGTCGAAATACATCGCAGCGGTTTCCGCGCCATAGCGGTCGGCGAGCTTGCCGAGTTCGCGCGCGCCCGTGCGGCAGGCGGCGAACTGGGCCTTCAGATCGCCGATCACCCGGTCGGGCAGACGCACGTTCTTTTCGATCAGCATGATGAGCGTGTCGTTCTGAACCCCGGCCGCGAAAAGCTTGAGCGCCGGAATCCGGATTCCTTCCTGAAAAATCTCGGTTGAATCGCTCGCATTCGATCCCGCGACCCGTCCGCCGACATCGGTGTGATGACAGATCACAACCGAGAAGCCGAGCAGCGTATCGCCGTGGAAGATCGGCATGAACATGAAAATATCGGGCAGGTGCATACCGCCCTGATAGGGATCGTTGAGGATCACCGCATCGCCCGGGACGAGGCTGTCGCCGTAAAGATCCAGCACCACGCCCATCGCCTCGGGCACGGCGCCGAGATGCAGCGCCACGGTTTTCGCCTGGGCGATCATATTGCCCTGCGTGTCGCAGATGGCGGCCGAATAATCCATCACGTCCTTCACGATTTCCGACCGCGCGGTGCGGATGACGTCGTAGGCCATTTCGTCCACGATCGCATCGAGGCCGTTCTTGATGACGGCGAAGGTGATCGGATCGATATCGCGCGTTCCGCTGGCATCCATATCTATTGCTCCATCACGCTGTCAGGCACATCGATCACCAGGCTGCCGCAACCGTCGCTGCGGGCGGTCGCACCCGGCGGCAGAACGATCGTGGTGTCATAGGCTTCGAGGATTGCAGGGCCGGCAACCGGCCCGGCGCTGACCGCCGTCCGCGCCCGGGTCGGGACCGTGGCGTAACCGCCCGTCGATGGAAACCACGCGCTGCGTTCGCCGTCCGGGATATCGAGCGCCACCACATGGGCATCCACGCCTTCGAAGGTCAGGCGGTTCTCACGGATCCCGCGCGCGGCCAGACGGATATTCACGATCTCCACCGGCTCGTCATTGATGTAGCCGAACGTCTCGTTGTAGCTGTGCTGGAAGGCATCGTGCAGCACGGTAAAGTCGCCGCCGCGCAGCCCATCGGGATCGAACGGGACCGTCAGTTCCGACGACTGGCCGAGATAACGGATATCCGCGCCGAAGGCGAGGTTTATGCGCTCGGCGGGAAAACCGTCGGCGCCGAGCCGCGCCCTGCCGTCCGCCGCCAGCCCCTCAACCGCCGCTGCGAATGTCTGGGCGTCGAGCTGCGCGAGGGGCCGCAGGATGTTGCGCACGAAATTATGCTCGACGTCGGAGGCCAGCATCCCCACCGAACAGAACACGCCCGACATCGCCGGCACGATCACTTCTCGGATTCCGAGCAACCCCGCCACTTCGACAGCATGAACCGGCCCGCCGCCGCCGAACGCCATCAGCACCATGTCGCGGGCATCGCGGCCGCGTTCGACCGTTACCGACCGGATCGCCCGCGCCATCGCGACATTGGCGATCTTCCTGACCCCGGACGCCGCCTGAACGAGATTGAGCCCGAGCGGTTCGCCGATATGGGTCATGATCGCGCGTTCCGACAGCTGGGGGTCGATTTCCAGGCTGCCGCCGGCAAGCCCGGCGGGATTGAGATATCCGAGAACGACATTCGCATCCGTCACCGTCGGCCGGTCGTTGCCGCGGCCGTAACAGGCAGGGCCGGGATCGGCACCCGCCGACAACGGACCGACCTGAAGCAAGCCGCCGTCGTCGATCCAGGCGATGGACCCGCCGCCCGCGCCGACTTCGGCAATGTCGATCGCAGGGACTTTCAGCATGTAACCGCCGCCCTTGATGAACCGGCTCGGCGTGGAAATACCGTCGCGGAATTCGTATTCCGAGGTCAGCATCGGCGCGCCGCCCTCGATGATCGACGCCTTGGCCGTGGTGCCCCCCATGTCGAAGGCAATCGCATCGGGGTTGCCGTTCGCCTGGCCGAGCCGCGCCGCGCCCATTACCCCGCCCGCCGGACCCGATCCGACGGCAAAGACCGGGATTTCGCTGGCGGTTTCGACCCGCATCATCCCGCCCGACGACGCGACGACCAGCAACGGCGCCGTCATGCCGGCGGCGCCGAGGTTGCGGGTCAGATTGGCGAGGTAGCGGCGCATCTCCACCAGAAGATACGCGTTCACCACCGTCGTGGAGGTGCGCTCGTATTCCTTCATCTCGGGCAACACGTCGCAGGAGGCCGTCACCAACAGATCGGGGAAATGATCGGCCAGCAGGGACGCGGAGCGGCGCTCGTGCTCGGCGTTAAAACAGGAATTGATATAGCAGATAGCGACTGCTTCGATGCCTTCGTCGACAAGACGTTTTCCCGCAGCGAGAACTTCGTCGTCGACCAGCGGCCGGACGACGTTACCGTCGGCGCCCATGCGTTCGCCGACTTCCAACCGGTGGCGTCGCGGGACAAGCGGTTCCGGTTTTTCCCAGGTCAGATCGAACATGGTCGGTGTCCGGATGCGGCCGATCTCCAGGATATCGCGAAAGCCCGCCGTGGTGATCAGTCCGGTCTTCGCGCCTGCCTTCTGAAGAATCGTGTTCGAACCCACGGTGGTGCCATGCACGACTTCGCGTACATCCGACAGCGATGCGCCGACGTCGGCCAGCAGATCAGCCAGGCCGGCGACTACGGCCTCACCCGGATCGTTCGGCGTCGAGGCGACCTTGCGGACATGGAGCGCGCCATCCCCCATCTGCGCCACGATGTCGGTAAACGTGCCGCCGATATCGCAACCGATGTGAATCTCGAAGCCTGACATCGGCGCGACCTGACTATTTGATGATTAGAGGAACGATAATGCTGCGATTGACGGTACGTCCATTGACGAAGCGCTGCAACTGCGCCTCGCCTTTCCAGTTGCCCGGTGCCCAGCCGGACGCCGGCATCCTGCGCCCCGATGCTTCCATCCGCCATGCCTGCGACCGGTCGAACCGTACTTCACGCACGGCAACGGCGGCGCCGGTCGGATCGAGAATCCGGAGTTTGAGCACATCGCCGCTCTGGATGCCGAACATTGCGGCCCACAGAACAAGGCCGGGGGCATGGCGCGCCAGGCTTATCGGACTTCGCGCCGATGACCGGATGCGGTCGGCGGTGGGCGTATGGTCGGTAAATCCGGCGGCATACAGCGCGAAACCGGGATACCGGATACCTGACTCCTTCGCCCATACCGGTCGCTGCGGCCGGTTGCACCCCGCGCCGACGGCCTCGCCGGTGAACGGATCGATTGTCTTGCCGCCGACACGGAATTCGACATGGACATGGGGGAATTCCGTCCGCCCGGACATCCCGACCTTGCCGAGCACATCTCCCCGCTTCACACGGTCGCCGAGACGCACCGCGATGGTGCCTTTGCGCAGATGACAATACTGGCTTTCCCAGCCGCCCTTGTGTTCGATTATCACGCCGTTGCCGCACGCCTTGCGGCCGATCAGCTTCCGGGTTTCCGCCGTCTGCTTGAAATATTCGGCGGCACCGTCCCGCGCCGCGGTGACCAGTCCCGGACCGGCCGCCAGCACATCCGCCCCGCCATCCAGGGTGCGGAAATCCCGGATCGCGAAATCGGTTCCCTTGTGACCGTTATAAGTCCGCAGACCGCAACGATGGTCCTGTGCCCTGGCGCCGCTTCGATCGGCATCAGGTACATTCAAAATCCAGCAATCCTGATCGAGGGTGCATTTTAGCGGGCTCGAAAAACCGCCGTCAGGGGCAACCTGGGCAGCTGCCGGCACGGCAATAAACGAAAACAACGCGGCGGCCAGCGGCCGGATAAAATATTTATTCACAAGGGTCACAGTTCCAGGGGTTAGTGTTCGGCGGGTTGGGCCAGCACGTCTTCCACTGCCAGCATTTCATCGATCACGCGCCGCGCCTGCACGACGCCTGCATCCGCGGCATTGTTCAACATCGGCCGCCCCGGGTTCTTTTCCATATTACGCTGCTGACCGGCCAGAAATGCGACGTCTTCGCTGAACGTGTGAATGATCGATTTTTCGATATCGGCATCGAGCGTCGTATCGTCCAGACAGGTATCGCGCGCGAAGGCCCACACCTGGTCCACCGTCCGCTCATCGACGGGTTTGAGCATGCTGATGATCCGCGTATCAATACCGGCAGATTTGTCGTTCGTCCCTGCGGGCACGCCGCCCGCATCGATGATCACGGTGGATGGCGGTTCCAGCCAGATTTTCTGCCATCGGTCGATCTTGCCTTCGAACCCGCCGACGCGCCGGTAAAAATTCGACGGCGTCGCATCGTTCATCACGCGCGTAATGGTTACGATATCGCCGTCCCGTGCAGATGTGACGGGCGTATTCGCGACGTCTTCGGTGCCGATGGTCGATTTGTGAACGAATGTCGTGTGCGTCAGGTCCAGCAGGTTGTCGACCAGCAGCGTCCAGTTGCAGTCATAGCGCGTCGTGCCGGTCACGGATTTCCAGCCGGGCGTATCGAGCCAGTGCACGTCGGGCAGCAGGTCTACGTCCGCCACATCCGGGTCGCCCATCCATATCCAGACGAGCGTATTCCGTTCGACCGCCGGGTAAGCGCGCAGACGCGCACGGCCCGGCACATTCTTCTGTCCGGGAATGGCGACACAGATACCGTCGCAGCCGAACGCCATCCCGTGATAGCCGCACACGATCGTCTCGCCTTCGACCGCACCCAGCGACATCGGCGCGAACCGGTGCGGACAGCAGTCCTCCACGGCGGCGGCGCTGCCGGATTCCGTGCGGAAAACGGCCAGTTCCTCGCCGAGGATCGTTTTCGCCTGCGGTTCCTGCCCGAGTTCTTCGGACCAGCACGCCGCATACCAGGCATTGCGAATAAAATTACTCATTCCGTGAATGTCCTGCTGTATGCCGGAAACCTTATTGCAAATCGGCGGGGAATCAAATCTGCCGTTCGGACTCCTGCCAGTACGGGTCGCGCAGGCGCCTTTTTGCGATCTTTCCCGGGCCGGTCGTCGGCAGCGGACCTGCCGCGAAATCGAGAGACTTCGGAATCTTGTAGCCGGCAATCCTGCCGCGGCAGAATTCGAGTATGTCATCGCCGTTGACGGGTTCCGCCCCGTCGCGCGGCACGACGATCGCATGCACCTGTTCTCCCCAGAGATCGTGGGGAATACCGATAACGGCGACTTCGAGCACCGCCGGGTGCGTGGAAATCACATTCTCAACCTCGACCGAGTACACGTTCTCCGCGCCGGAAATGATCATGTCTTTCTTGCGGTCGACCAGATACAGGTGCCCGGTCGCGTCGAGATATCCGACATCGCCGGTATGATACCACCCGCCGCGCAGGGATTCCGCCGTCACATCCGGCTTCCGCCAATACTCCTTCATGATCTTCGGGCCGCCGAAAACCACTTCGCCGATCTCGCCGACCGGCACATCGTTGTCGTCGGCATCGACCACCCGAAGATCGATCAGCGGCGACGGCGGGCCGCAAGATGCAGCCCTGTGGACGCCGCCTTCCGGAACGGTCAGGTCATGGTCCTGCGGGTGAAGGCAACACGCAATCCCGGAGGTTTCGGTAATTCCATAGGTGTGCAGAAACAGGTGCGAGGGAAACATTCGTTCCGCTTTCTGCAGCACCCCGAGCGGCGTCGGCGAGCCGCCATACATGATCTGCGTCAGGCTCGACAGATCGTATTTCGACGTGTCGGAATGGTT
Source organism: uncultured Rhodospirillaceae bacterium (assembly GCA_963974055.1). GTDB lineage: Bacteria > Pseudomonadota > Alphaproteobacteria > MPNO01 > UBA830 > CAXBCP01. Next base: position 15,099 of record CAXBCP010000034.1, on the reverse strand, counting down.
GGCGATGAGCGCAATCAGCGTTGCGGGCAGCGATGTAATCGTGACGCGCTCCTTTTCGATCAGTTCAAGTACGCGGTCAGGCTGGAAATGAACGCAGACCTGCGTTGCGCCGACCATCGGCACAGACCAGAACGCGAACGCATCAGCAAGGTGGAACATCGGGGCAGAGTGCAGCCACACCGCCCCCAGCCGAAAATCCAGGGTCGTCGCGCAGTCGACGCCGCACCAGAAGACATTCGCATTGGTCAGGCACACGCCCTTTGGATCGCCCGTCGTGCCGGACGTGTAGTAGATCTGAATGATCTCATCGAGCGCGGTATCCGCCGGCTTCGCCGCAGCAGATGCGACGGCGAGCATGTCTTCGTAATCGTGAAAGCCGCGCGGAGGCGTCTCAAGGTCCATGCCGATCGTGAAATCCAGCGACGGCGCTTTCGACCGGACGCCCTCGTAAACATCCAGAAACGGCTCGGACAGCAACACCGCGCGGGCATCTGAATCGTTGAAGATATATTCGAGCTCCGGCGCGGCAAGCCGCGAATTGAGCGGCATGAAGGTAAGCCCCGCAACGGCACAGGCGTAATAGGCTTCCGCGTATCGGTATGAATTGCGGTCAAGGATCGCGACCCGGTCGCCACGGACCAGCCCGAGCCCCAGCAATGCGTTGGCCAGCCGGTTCACCCGGTCCCCAAGCTGGCGGTAGGTCAGCCGCACGTCGCCGTCGATCACGGCCTCCCGGTCCGGAAAAAATCGGACCGCGCGATCCAGAATGCGGGATGCGGGATACATCGCCGTTCCTCCCCTGCTTAAACGTCTCGAATTCTTGTTGGCGTGATGGTGCGGCGGCGCAGACAGGAATGCAAGTGGCCCACTTGCCGACCCTTGTCGGCCCTCATACCATCGGGCCGACAGAAAAAATCACCCGGGATGAGACAATGGACTACACCGAAATCAAATTCGACGTGCGCGACAACGGAATCGCAACCATGACGCTGAACCGGCCCGAACGGCTGAACAGCTTCAGCCGCAAGATGTTCGACGAATGGAAGGACGTCGCCGCCCGCTGTGCGTTCGACGACAAAATCCGGGTCCTTGTCGTTACCGGGGAAGGCCGCGCGTTTTCGTCGGGCGTCGATCTCACCGTTCTCGGCAGCGATACGCTGTCGCAGTCGGCGTTCCGGTATTATTACCGCCAGGCGCATCAGGCGTTCGACGACATGGAAGTGCTCGAAGTGCCGATCATCGCGGCAATCAACGGGCTGTGTTACGGCGGCGGCGTCGAACTGGCACTGAGCTGCGATATCGTCCTCGCGTCCGAGAATGCGACCTTCTGCCTTGTCGAAAACCAGCTCGGCGCAATTCCGGCCTCCGGGGCCTGCAACCGGATGATTCATCATGTCGGCCTTGCCAAGACCAAGGAACTGATCATCACAGCAGATCCCATCAACGCCGACGAAGCCCGCCGTATCGGCCTGATCAGCCAAGTCTACAAGGACGACGAATTCATGGACCGGGTCTATGCCTATGCGGAACGCCTGCTGAAAAACTCGCCCTTCGCGATGGGTATGGCAAAACACGTGGTCAATATGTGCGTCAACGCCGACATGCACACCGGCCGCGATATCGAGCGCCTGGCGCAATCGGTGCTGGTGACGTCGGACGACCACAAGGAAGGCATGGCCGCGTTCTTCGAGAAACGCGACCCGGTCTTCAAGGGGAAATGACGCCCGTCTAGCCCGGGAAAGGCGTCTCCTCGCCGTCCGGTACCGGCACCTCGAAAACGTTCAGGGTGAACGAGATCAGCGTGTAATAGCCGCAGATTCCGACCAGTTCGACCATCTGTTCGTCCCCCAGGAGGTCGACACCGCGCCCGTAGGATTCGGCCGAGAGCCGGCCGGACGTAACGATTTCGGTCGCAAGGTCATAAACCAGCTGTTCTTCGCCGGTCAGCGGTGCCGGCGGCTTGCCCTCCTTCAGGAGTGCGATCGCCGCCGCATCGACGCCTTCCTCGATGGCGATCGGCGCATGGGCGAACCATTCGTAATTCGCCTGCCAGTGCCGGCCGATCGTACAGATGGCAAGTTCGCGGAGATTCCCGGGCATTTTCGACCCGTAGCGTAGAAACGCCCCCACTCCCTGTGCGGGATCGGCGAAACCCGGCGCATGCAGCCACGGCCCGAACGGGCCCCGGATCGAGCCCCGCGTGCCGGATATGGAATCAGCTATACGCTTCTGGTCGGCATCGTAACCGGACGGATCGGGTGGATTCAGGCGCTGCATTTTTTCTTACTCCCTGTATGTCAGGGCCGGACAATACGAAGACTGTATCAAAATGGAAATGGGCAGCTCATGAAAACGGAGCAGCCACGCCTAACAAGCCGAAACGAAAACGGGACGATCCGGATTGGAGGGAAACCTCCGGATCGCCCCTAGTCGTGGGGACGGTGAACCTGATAACCCCGTCCCGCTCTGGTGCCTCTGTCGCTCCGGTCAGGCGGCGTCGGCGTCGCCGAACGCGGCCTTTATCTTCATCTGCTGCGCCTTGACGGCGTTTTTCGTGCCGGCGTCGCCGGCGTTGGGGGCGGCGGCGTCCGTGCCCCGTGCCGCAACCGTTTCCCGGGACTGTTCCCGACGGCGGTTTCTGAGAACCGCGCGCCGGAAAAGGGATACCTTGCGTGCAACGGGGCCGGACATCTTGGTGCCGTCCTCATCCATTACGAACACCGAAACCAGGTCCTCGGCGAAATTTTCGCCGACAGGCCGGTCCGTGAATCTGTGTATTTAAGTGCCTGCAACCGGTTCGGGCCGGACAGGCGGAACGTGTAGACCTTCTCGTCCATCCGGACCCGGACGAAGCCGTTCTCGAACTTTACCTGAACAGGGGTCTGGTATTCGCGCGGCCCGTCGCGAACGATCCGCTGTACGTTTGCGCCGTTACGGACGTAGCCGAAATCGCCCGCACCGACGCAACCGCGGCTCGTGCCCCAGTTGCCGACGAAATCCGTCAAGGTCGGCGACAATGTCGGGGAACGGGCGGCATGGGCGGACATCGCCCCCGTCATCATCAGGGTCAACATGGCGGTCGCAAGAATTGCCAGCTGTACGCGCATCGTAGTTCCTTCCTGGATTCGGCGATCTTCCTTGAAAGTGCGCCTGCCCGTCGTCCTGACGGGACCGTTTCGTAAAGTTCGTATCGCGTCTGTGGCAATATACTGTAATAAAACTTTTAATATGCTTTTAATATTCAATATCTTTGTAAACAAACCAATTGAAAAATGGTCTTTTATTTGTTTCATATTTATAATTATTTTAAAATTAATTACTCCGGTATTTAGGTCGAAAATCCCGAAAATTTTAGGCATTTTTTCGACTGCCGGACTTGAAATCCCCGACCTCAGTTGTATATTAAAATCATTCCAATCATAGTCAAAAATGGCCTGTCTTTCAAAGGGATCGAACAGGCCGAAATCTGGCATCAAACTACGGAGCATCAAAAATGATCGGCAAAAAAGTCCCCAACGTCACCTTCAAAACCCGGCTACGCGACGAGTCCATCGAAGGCCCGAACCCCTTCCGCTGGGAAGACAAGACCACCCAGAATTACTTTGCAGGCAAAAAAGTCGTCCTGTTTTCCCTCCCCGGCGCCTTCACACCGACATGTTCGACCTATCAGCTGCCGGATTTCGAAAAACTTTTTGACGATTTTCGCGCCGAAGGCGTGGACGATATTGCCTGCATTGCCGTCAATGACGCCTTCGTCATGAATGCCTGGGGCAAATCGCAGGATATTGGCAACATCACCCTGATCCCGGACGGAACCGGCGAATTCACGCGCAAGATGGGAATGCTTGTCTGCAAGGACAATCTCGGTTTCGGCATGCGTTCCTGGCGCTATGCCGCCATCGTCGATGACGGCGTCGTCACCGCATGGTTCGAAGAACCCGGCTTCGAGGACAATTGCGAATCCGACCCCTATGGCGAATCCTCGCCCCAGAACATTCTGGAAAAACTGAAGGCCGGCGTCGAAACCGTCGCCGCCTGATGCCGGGGGAAGCCCTTCCCCGCACAGCGCCTGTAAACGCAAAACGCTCCGCCAACCGGCGGAGCGTTTCTTTATTCGGTGCGCCCCCCGTCCGCACCCGGACGGGGACCCGACCTATTTCACGAAGTCATTCGTGTAAAGATCTTCCAGCGGCACCTTCTTTTTCACGAGGTTGTTCGCCAGGTAGAAGTCCTGAAGCTTCGCCAGACGGGCGGTATTGACCTCACCCAGGGTATTCTGGCCGGGATAGATCAGGTCGACGTAGTACTTGAAGACCCGCTTTATATAGGCTTCCTTGCCCTTCCACCGCGGCACCGCCTTGATGAATTCGAGCGCGGCGGCATCCGGATCGTCCATCATATCCTTCATGCCCATCAGCGACGCTTTCACGAACCGGCCGATCAGGCCCTTGTTGTTCGCGATGCCGTCATCCGACGCCCCGATCGCCTGCGCCATGCTGGGAAAATAGTCGTCGCTCGGCATGATGCGGAGCTTGACGCCCGTCCCTTCGATCGCCGCAATCCAGTCGGGCACGCCCGCCATGCCATGCGCCTTCCCGGCGGCAACCAGTTTCCACACACCGACCGGGCCCGCCGCCTGGACGTTCAGGTCGTTGCGGGTCAGACCGGCACTCGCCAGCACACCCAGGAGCGCATAAAAGGTCGTGTCCTGGTAGGAAATGGTGGTGATGGTCCGCCCCTTCAGGTCGGCGGGTTTCGTGATCCCCGAATCCTCGCGCACGGTAAGCTGCATGAAGCCCTTCCCGCCGAACACGGCGACGGTCTTGATCGGAATGCCGTTCGCGCGAACGATGATCGGGCCGTCTGCCAGAATTCCGCCAAGCAGGGCGTTGCCGACACCGACCTGTTTGGCGACATCGACGCCGCCCTTGCCGACCTGGCCATGGAATTCGATGCCGGCATCGCGGTAATAGCCCTTGGCGACGGCGACCTGAATCGGTCCGAACGCCGGCAGGAACGACGGCGCCGGGAAAAGATAGGTGACTTTCTGCGCATGCGCCTGCGGCGCACCAAGTGCAGCCGCTGCAATGCCCGCAGCAGCGATCAGGCTGTTGATATTCTTCATAAATACAGACTCCAGTTCGGGAAAAGGTTTCGTTGGGACATCATAGGAAGTTCAGGCCCCCATCGGCCAGAAGATTTTGGCCGGTCACCCAGCCCGCTTCGTCCGAACACAGGAACATCACGACCTTCGCCATATCGTCGAGCCCCGCCTTGCGGCCAAGACACTGCATCTTGGCCCAGTCGTCGAATTTGTGCGCCGGAACCGACGGACGTTCGATTTCGGTCTGGGTGACCCCGGGCCAGAAGGTATTCACCGTCACGTTCCATTCGCCGAGTTCGCGCGCCATCGAACGGGTCATCGACGTCATGGCCCCCTTTGACGTGATGTAATGCAGATAATCGGGCAGACCGAGACACGTGGTTCCCGACGAAACATTGATGATCCGGCCCCAACGCCCCTGCTGCATCGCCGGCACCACGGCGCGGGCGCACAGGAATGCGCCTGTAACATTGACGTCCATCGCCTGACGCCATTCGGCAAGCGGCAGTTCCCAGAACTTCGCCATCGTGATCCGCGAGAACACGGCGGCGTTATTGATAAGAATATCGATCCTGCCGAAAGCGTCTTCCACACGGGCCGCCATGTCGAGGGTCGCCGTTTCGTCGGCAACGTCCACGCCCAGCCCGAGGGCGCGCCCGCCGGCATCGGCGATCTCCGCCGCCACACGCGCCGCATTGTCTCCGTCGAGATCGGCAATCACCGGAACCGCACCATGAGCGGCGAAAAAATGAGCATAGGAACGGCCAAGCCCCTGCCCGCCGCCGGTCACGACCGCCACACGGTCTTTCAGGCTGGCATAGCTTGCATTCCCGGTGATGGCCTCGAAGGTCGGAAAGTCGTTCATGAAGGTGCTCCCGCTGTTTGTGTGGCGTCCCGGTGCCGCCGTTCGTTGCCCTGCAACCGCCTGAGAATCCGGCGCATCGCCATAAGGCCTTCATCGGCCGCGATCGTCCCGCGCGGATTGGCATCGCCGCCGAACGCGTCGGGGTCCAGATCGATCGCCCGTTGCTGCGCTTCGTAAACGGCGAGGTCTTCGGCCGGAATGTTTTTCATCTGGGCGACGAAGGTATCGTGCTTGGCCGGATCGACCCATGCCGCCGGCAGCGAGACCGACCAGAACTGGTGCGTCGTGCGCTCGGTTTCCGGGCTCAGCCCGTGATAGACGACGAATCCCCAGCGTCCCTGGTCGCTGAGCCGGCGGTCAGCCGGTGCGCCGTTGCCCGCTGTTTCGGTCCCGGAATTCACGTGGATATAGGATGGCGGCATGAATTCGCTGGCCTGCCACCGGTCTATGGCACCGCCGTAACCGGCATATTCGACAAAGGCCGGTGCGGCGTCGATGTTCTCCATCCAGCGGGTGACGCAGACCCGGTCGCCGTCCACGGCACAGGCGATATGCGCTTTCTCGGCGAGCGCCGCGTTGCCCGTGGTCGACGAATGCACATAAGCCAGGTGCGACAGGTCGAGAAGGTTGTCGAGCACCAGCCGATAGCCGCATTTCGCATAGGTATAGCCGCTGACGGTCAACCAGTCGGGATCGTCGCGGTGCACAGCGAAATCGGGCGCGGCTGCCGGGTCGGCAGCGTCGGCGTCCCCCATCCAGATCAGCACCCAGCCCTGGCGCTCGATCGCCGGATAATGCCGCACGCGCGCCCAGTCCGGCGGCGTTTCCGCTCCCGGCAGGTGGCGGCATCTGCCGCCGGCATCGAAAACAAGCCCGTGATAGCCGCACTCGATGCTGTCGCCGACACGCCGGCCCTCTGACAGCGGCAGATTGCGGTGCGGACACCTGTCTTCCAGGGCCGCAACGGCGCCGTCGGCACACCGGTAAAGCACGACCATTTCCCCCAGCAGCACCCGGGCCACCGGGGTTTCGCCGATATCCGCGCTCCAGGCGGCAACATACCAGTGATTGCGAAGCATCATACCGTCGCTGCGCGGGTCTTCGTGTCTGTCGGTCATGTTCCCTTCCTCAACGTCCGTCCCGGCCCGGCTGCACGCGGGCACGATATAATGCGCCGAGTTCCCGGGTCAGCGCGCCGACATCGGCTGCGGCGAAAAAACCGGTATCCAGCTCATCGATGCGCGGCAGGGCGGCGGCAAGCGCGGTGGCGCCCGCCGCGGTCAGCCGGACCGCCTTGGCGCGGGCATCGTCCGCCGCCGCACTGCGGTCTATGAAGCCCTTTTTTTCCAGCACCCGGACGATCTGCGACACCGTCATCGCATCGAGCTTGCAGTGATCGGCCACAGCCGCCTGTATCGGCGCCGCACCGTCGCGGCTGAGCCAGCCGATTCCGGCAAGCACCGTGAACTGCATGTGGGTGAGATTGAGATCCGCCAGTCCGGCCGTCGCGTGGCGCTGCCACAGATGCAGCGACTGCCACAGCAGAAAACCGACGCTGTCCTCGGGTTCCGCGAATTTCGACCCCGCCGGCCAGCCGCTCTGCGTGTCCTGCCGCGTGCTCATCAGGCCGGGTCCAGCATTTTTGCGACGCGGGGCCAGATATCGACGCCACGGGACACCAGGTCGTCGTCGTAATCGTCCTCGTCAACATGGACGAGAGACGGATAGGCTTCCATTGCGATATCCCAGCTCGGCCGCGCCTTCGATCGGGCAAGCCAGTCCGCGACAAGCGGCAGACCGGACCACATCCTGTCGAGACCGAGCCGTTCGAGCCGCCAGACATAGGGCAGTATCGCGATATCGGCGAGGCTGAATGCCGATCCGGCCAGCCACGGCGATTCTGCAAGCCTGGCCTGCATGTCTTTCAGCACCTTTGCGTGCAGCCGCACGTGGTCGGGCATGAAGGATGCCTCTATTCCCTTGTCGATCATTTCCGTCTGGCGCGCAGCGCGGGCCCGGTCCGGCAGTGTGGCGATCCGCTTGTGAAATGCTTCTGCACCATGGAATTTCACGACCTGCTGCCCGAAGATAGCGCCGTAGCTGACCGTGCCGCAGGCGGCATGCAGCCCGTCATCGGGAATCTTTGTCCATTCGCGCATGCGGGCACGACCGACCGCATCCGCCGGGCGCAAGGGCGGCGCATCCGGAAAGGCGTCTTCGAGATATTCGTTGATAATGGTGGATTCGATGATCGACTGACCGTCATGGACGATCGCCGGCACCACCGCCTTCGGATTGATGGCACGGTATTCCGGCGTCAGGTGCTCGCTGCGCATCAGGTTGATATGGCGTTTCTCGAAATCGATCCCCTTCTCGACCAGGGCAATACGGACCTTCTGGGCGCAGACCGAAAGATTGTGGTGGTAAAGCGTCAGCATCGTCATTCCTGTTTCAATTGGGATCGGGCCCTCCGGCCTCCGCCGCAGAGCGCACAGTCTAATTATAAATATACATATAATCAATATACGTATTAAATAAATTGCAGACACAGGCGCGAAGGCCGGCGCCGAGCGCCGGTTCAGTCGGTCCCTGTCACGTTCCAGGTTTCGTTGATCTTTGTTCCCGCCCCGATAAACGTGGCCGCCACCGGGCACCGCCAGCGCAACTGCGCCTTCAGGTTTTCGAGCTGCGCCGGCGTGGCATCGGTTGCGACGGTCACCGACATGTCGATTTCAGGAAACGGCGGATCGACCGGCGTTTCTCCGGTAAAGCACCTGGTGTCGAAAGTTCCCGTCACAGCGATATCGGAATCGCGGAAGACAATCCCGAGTTCCGATGCGATCTGGTTCGCCACCACATGGGTACAGCTCACAAAAGCCGCCATCAGCGCCTGAAGCGGCAGCATGCCCGCATCATTGCCGTGCCGCGACGGCGGCTCGTCGATGACCAGGCTGTGTTTTCCCGCCGTGATGTTCGACCGCGTGGGGTTCGGACATTCCGCCGTCACCGGGATCTTTACGAATTGCGGCATCTGTACGCGTGCCATGTCGACCTCCCCTGCTGCACTACTCTTCCCGATGCTATAGTGGCGCGACGGCAAAAACCAGAACAAGACATCGTCACACATTGCGATACAACGTAACTTGATACGTTACAAACTGATGATATAGTTCGCCTCAATCAACAACCGGAACCGGATGAAATTGATGGGTGGATATTCCTTTGCGGTCGATATCGGCGGCACCTTTACCGACATCGTGCTCCGCCATCAAGACGGACGCACCTGGGTCGACAAGACCCTTACGACCTATGGCGACCTGCTCGACGGGTTTTTCACCGCCGTGGACGCGTCCATGGCCAGGGCGGGCGCGACGCCCGCGGACGTGGACGATGTGATCGTTCACGCCACAACGGTGGTCACCAATGCGGTTCTGACCCGCTCCGGCCAGCCGACCGCCCTTCTGGTGACCGAAGGCTTCAAGGACGTTCTCTATATCCGCGACGAGCACCGCTACGACATGTTCGATCCGCAGATCGAATATGCCGAGCCGATCGTGCCGCGCGCCCTGACCTGGGGAATATCGGAACGCACCCTGGCCGACGGCTCTATCGCCACGGAAGTAGACGAAGCACAGATATCGGCGCTGGCGCAGGAGATGAAGAGCAAGGGCGTCGTCGCCGTCGCCGTCTGCCTGCTCAATGCCTATGTCAACGGCGCCAACGAACGCCGCATCCGCGACATCCTGACGGAACACGCACCCGGCCTGTACGTGTCGATCTCGTCGGAAGTCGCGCCGCAGATTCGCGAATACCCGCGCGCGGCGACCACAGCCTTGAATGCATATACCCGACCGATTACAGAGCCTTACCTGACGCGGCTGTCACAGGAACTTAAGTCCCGCGGCTATGCCAGCCGCCCCCTGATCATGATGAGCAACGGCGGCGTGCTGGGCACCGAGACCGCCAGCCGCTTCCCCGTCCGCATGATGGAATCCGGCCCAGCCGCGGGCGCGCTGGTCGCCAGTTACTATGCGGAACGGCTCGGCCTCGACCGGCTGCTGTCCTTCGACATGGGCGGCACCACCGCCAAAGCCTGCCTGATCGAGGACCGCAAGCCGACCGTCACCGGCCTGTTCGAGGTCGACCGCATGTACCGCTTCAAGGCGGGCAGCGGCATGCCGGTCATCATCCCGGCGATCGACATGATCGAAATCGGCGCCGGCGGCGGCTCGCTCGCCTCGGTGGACGCGCTCGGCCTGCTCAAGGTCGGCCCGCGCAGCGCCGGATCGGAACCCGGCCCCGCCTGTTACGGCCGCGGCGGCGAAAACCCGGCCGTGACGGACGCAGACCTCGTCCTCGGCCTGCTCGACGCCGACAACTTCCTCGGCGGCGACATGCAGCTCGACAAGGCGGCCTCCGAGGCCGCCATCAAGCCGCTCGCCGACCGGCTCGGCACGTCGGTGCCGCAGACCGCGCGGGGCATCTTCCAGGTGGTCAACGAATCCATGGCGGCAGCGGCCCGCGCTCACGCCACCGACCGGGGCATCGATTACCGCGGCATGCCGGTTCTCGCCTTTGGCGGCGCCGGGCCGGTGCATGCCTGCCACGTCGCCGAACTGCTGGAAAGCACCACCGTCATCTATCCGCCGCTCGCCAGCGTCCTGTCGGCCTTCGGCACGCTGGTCACGCCGGTCCGGTTCGACCTTGCCCGCGGCACCGCCGGCGGCATCGACTGGAAAGCGGCGGAGGCAACCTATGCCGACATGGCATCGGAAGCCGGTATCGCGCTCGAAGCCGCCGGCTGCGCGCCGGACGAGATAACCTATATCTACGGCGCGGACATGCGTTATGCCGGCCAGCAGAACGAGGTCACCATCGATTTCGACGGCGATCCCACGGGCAAACAGGACATCGCCAGCATGCGCGAGTCTTTTGAGACCTCCTACGAAGCGCAATACGGCCTGCGCCTGCCCAATATGAAGATCGAGGTCGTCGCCTGGCGCATCAGCGCGCTCGGCCCGGCCGTCGAACGCCACGGCATCCCCGATCTCGCGGACAAAGCAGGCGATCCGAAGGGTCACCGCCCGGTATTTATCGCCGGCGCGCCGGAACCGGTCGCGGTCTACGACCGGTCCGCACTTGCCGCTGGACAAGTCATGGACGGTCCGGTGATCATCGAGGAACGGGAGACCACCATCTTCATCCTGCCCGGCTGGACGGCATCGGTGGCGAAAAACGGCTGCATCACGGCAGAGCGGAAGGAATAGTATTATGGCGATGGACGGTATCGAGCTTGAAATCCTGTGGAGCAACCTGGTCAGCGCGGCCAGCGAACAGGCCCGCGCCCTGCAGCGCATCGCCTTCAGCCCGGTGGTGCGCGAAGCCGGCGACCTCGCCTGCGCGCTGCTCGACCGCGAAGGCCGCATGATCGCCCAGGCCGTGACCGGAACTCCCGGTCATATCAATACCTTAGCAGCCGCAGGTGCACATTTCGTTGAGAAGTTCCCGACCGACAGTCTCGACGAGGGCGACATCCTGATCACCAACGACCCGTGGCTGTCCGCCGGGCATTTCTTCGATATCACGATTATCACCCCGGTATTCCGCAAGGGCCGGGTGATCGCCTATTTCGGCTCCACCATCCATCACACCGATATCGGCGGCTACGGCGTCGGCGCCGGGGCGCGCGACGTGCACGAGGAAGGCCTGTGGATCCCGCGCGCCAAGCTGTACGAGGCCGGCAAGCCGAACGAGGTATTGTTCGACATCATCCGACACAACGTGCGCACCAAGGACGAGGTCCTCGGCGATATCGCGGCCCAGGTATCGTCCGGCCGGGTCGGCGCGGAACGCCTGCAACTGCTGTGCGAACGACATAACCTGGACGATATCGACGAATTGTCGGCGGAAATCATCAAACGGTCCGAAGCGGCGACGCGCGACTCCATCCGCAAGCTCAAGGGCGGCACCTATCACGGCGAAAGCCGGTTCGATATTCCGGGCGGCGCGGAAATCCTGCTCAAATGCGCCATGACCATTGATGCCGAAGCGGGCTCGGTCCATATCGATTTCGCCGGCTCGTCGGGCGCCAGCCCGCACGGCGTCAACGTGGTGCTCAACTACACCCACGCCTATGCGACCTTCGCCCTGCGTTCGACCCTCGATCCCGATTTACCCAACAATTACGGCAGCTTGACACCCATTACTGTGTCGGCGCCCGAAGGCTGCATCGTCAATGCCAAATACCCGTCGCCGGTGGCGGCGCGGCACGTTGTCGGCATGTATGTGCCGATGCCGATCCTGAAGGCGCTCTACCAGGTAGCCCCCGACCGGGTGCTGGCCGAAGGCGCGGGCGCGGTCTGGACCTTCCAGGTGCAGGGCAAGGACGACGCGGGCGCGCCTTTCACCAGCGCCATGTTCAACTATTCGGGCGGCATGGGTGCGCGGCGCACCAAGCCGGGCCTGGGGGCGACCTGCTACCCCACGGGGGTCGCGGCGGTGCCGGTCGAAGTGCTGGAAGCCGCCATGCCGATCCAGTTTACGCAGAAAGAACTGATCGACGGCTCCGGCGGCGCCGGGGCGGCGCGCGGCGGCGACGGCCAAATTATCGCCTTCCACCTTCGCACAAAGGATGACTGGCTGCTCAACGCGGTGCCGAGCCGCCTGAAGATCGGCGCCGAGGGCTTCGAAGGCGGCGAGGACGGCGAAGCCGGCCACTTCCTGATCAACGGCAAGGACGCTGCCCAGGCCAACAAGATGGTCATGAAACCGGGCGACGAGGTGATCCTGAAAACCCCCGGCGGCGGCGGCTACGGCGCGGCAAAGTAAACGAAGGTATTCTCGAAATCGTATTCCGGATTGACCTTGCAATCATTTGTTGAAATTCTGAGTAAGCAATCAACAAGGGGGCAAGAAACGTGATTGAACTTCCAAGCTATTTAAAGTCCGGTGATGTCGCTCGATTAATACCCGTAATCGCTGACAACCGGAAGGAACAAAGGGTAGCGTCTGTATTCTTGGCAACTCTCTCAGCAGTGCCAGACTTCGCGGACGCGCTCATGAAATCGATCTCAATCCGAATGGGGAAGCGGAGCATCATAAATAGCTTCACCGAGGTCGTTTTCTTGCAACAAAGTGGAGCAATTAAGGATCGGCCGGACGGGCTGTTGGAGCACCGAAATGGAAAATCGACATGGTCCGCCCTCATCGAAGCAAAAATTGGAAAAGCCAAAATCGACACAGATCAGGTTCAAAGATACATTCAGTTGGCCCGCGACAACGGCACAGATTCCGTAATTACCATTTCAAATGAATTCGTCAGCCGCCCGACCCACAGCCCGGTTTCCATTCCAAAAAACGCGTTGAGACGGGTAAACCTGTACCACTGGTCATGGAAGTTCATTCTGACAGAAGCCATATTATTACAGGCGCAATCAGCCGTTGCCGACCCTGACCAAGCGTATATTTTACGCGAGTTCATCCGGTTTCTCGGACATGAATCAATCGGCGTTGGCGGCTACGATCAAATGCCTATGGAATGGACCGACGTAATTACCCACGTACAGAGTGGCGCCGCTCTCAGAAAGACCTCCGATAGCGTTCAGGCCGTCGTTAGTGGCTGGCATCAGGAAATTCGCGACCTTTCTTTGAAAATGAGCGAACACCTTGCGGTTAACGTCAGGGAGAACCTAAGCCGGGGGCACTCAGTTGACCTAGACGCTCGCGTAAAAGACGATTGCGAGAATCTGTCAAAAACAGCAATTCTTAATGCAAGCCTCTCCATTCCAAGCACTGTTTCTGAGGTGTTTATTGAAGCTGATATCAACACAAAAACTATAAGAGTTGGGATGGAACTCGGAGCGCCTCAGGATAAGGCCAGATCATCGGCACGCCTTGCTTGGCTGATGCGCCAATTAACCAAATATGAGGGCGACAATTTATTCGTGAGAGTCAAATGGCCGTCACGGGCAAAAGACACTGTGCTGGCAGCAAACGCGATCCGGGAAAATCCAAAAATTCTTGACGAAAACAAGTCATCCGCTCCTCGAGCATTTCAGGTAATCCTCATCTCCGACGACTCCAGACGATTTGCTGGACGAAATACGTTTATCCAGGAACTGGAGTCACTCGTACCCGAGTTTTATGACAAAGTAGGCCAGTACCTTCAGGAGTGGAGGCCCAAACCACCCAAGCCGATAGAAACGTCTAAGGCTTCGCAAACAACCCAAGAAAAAAACACCCAATTGTCAGGCGTCACCAGTTCTCATCAGGGCGACCAAGCACCAAGAGGCAACAATCATTCAAAGCTTCTTGAAATACCCAGCTTTCTTAGACGCTTCTAATAATAAATAATAACTTTAACAAAATACAGGAACATATTGATATGGTTGAGGTAACGAGTTTTGCGAACTGGGACAATCTGGACAGGGAAGCCGTCCGCGAAGGCATCGAGCGCGTCGGTTTCCGCGGCGAGGACACGCTGCTGGTGATGAACTGGATGCAGCCCGGCATGGAGCCCGGCCCGCACAGCCACCCGTTCGAACAGATCGCCGTCATTGTCCAGGGCACCGTGCGTTTCCATGTCGGCGACGAGGTCTACGACGCCGGCCCCGGCAGCATGATCCGCATCCCGCCCGACGTGGTCCACTGGGGCGAAGTGATCGGCGACGAACCCGCCATGAACCTCGACGTATTCAACCCGATCCGCGAGGACTACAAGCATCTGGTCGAGCATCAGGCAGCGGATTTCGGGGAGGGTCAAACCCTTCCGTCTTAGGCGTCATTCCCGCAACGGCGTGAATCTGTCAGAATACGACCAGTAGTAGGGAAATTCCCGCATTCGCGGGGATGACGATTTTCAAATCTTCGCCCGCCTGCCATCTTCGGTTCGCAATCCAACCAACAAAACAGGACGCCCTCGGTATGACCCAACTCTACCTGTTGCGGGTCTTTCCACTGTCGGCTGCCGGCGGCAACCCGGCGCCCATAGTCCTGGACGCGGCAGGATTATCCGCGCAGGACATGCGCCGGATTGCGGAAGAGCACGGCCATGAGAGCGGGTTCGTCCTGCCAGCTGAGGCGGATAGCGACGCCGATTTCCGGTTCCGGTTCTTCGTGCCGCGCCATGAAA
>CAXBCP010000033.1:0-49814 GCA_963974055.1 uncultured Rhodospirillaceae bacterium | reverse complement strand
GAGAGGAGCTGCCCCTAGTACGAGAGGACCGGGGTGGACGTACCTCTGGTGTACCGGTTGTTGCGCCAGCAGCACCGCCGGGTAGCTAAGTACGGACGGGATAACCGCTGAAAGCATCTAAGCGGGAAGCCTCCCTCAAAACAAATTGTCCCCATTAGAGTCGTGGAAGACCACCACGTTAATAGGCCAGGTGTGGAAGCGCAGTAATGTGTGAAGCTAACTGGTACTAATCACTCGATTGGCTTGATTATGTGCTGTCATGTACAGCGGTAAGCTCAAGCACACGATGTTAAAGCGTGTTTGTTCACGGACGATGACAACATTTCTGTCTTGCGAGACCAGTGCGTTTTGATGACCTGGTGGCAATGGCGAGGGAGCAACACCCGATCCCATTCCGAACTCGGAAGTGAAGGCCCTCAGCGCCGATGGTACTGCATCTTAAGGTGTGGGAGAGTAGGTCGTTGCCAGGTCTTCAAAGCGCGCTGATCGAGCGGACGGAAATGAAATCGCCAGGCGGAGACAACATCAGCATTCACAATCACGGCCGGCCTTTTCGGCCGGTGCGAATAAACAAAGGGCTGGCGCCGCAATCGCTGGCCCTAAGTTTTGAAAGTTTAACGCGGGGTGGAGCAGCCCGGTAGCTCGTCAGGCTCATAACCTGAAGGTCGCAGGTTCAAATCCTGCCCCCGCAACCAAAATCAATGCCGCTGATCCAACGGGTTAGCGGCATTTTTTTGTTCAGATCCCGCGCCGGTTCACGGATGGCGGCGATCGTCGTCAAACCATGATCTGCCCTCCCTGCCCCGAAGCGGTATAGCGTGCGAAGTTTGGCTGTGCGATCGTGGCCGGGGGCGACGGCGGGTGGGGATCCCCGTTTGCCCCGACAGTGTCTGCGGGAGACGGGCTACTCGCCGCTCGCCGGAGAGTCTAAACTAACAGCCGGTAATCAAACCGCGGCAGGTCAGGGAGGGCAGGGTTCTGGCGAAGCAAACGAAGAAAGCGGGGGCGCGCAGTGGCGGCAAGGGCAACAATATTCAGGCGGTGCAAACGGCGATCGACGTTCTGAACGCCGTTTCGTCGATCCGTCACCCGTCGCTATTGCGCGAGATTTCCGCCAGGTCCGGCATGTCTGCCAGCCGGACATACCGCTATCTCACCAGCCTGTGCGAGACGGGGCTTCTGGTCCACGATGCAACGAGCGGACGCTACGAATTCGGACCCGCGTTGATCGAACTGGGGGTCAAGGCGATGGGACGGATAGACCCAATTCGGCTGGGTAGCGAGGCGCTGCTCGAGCTCAACGACCGTACGGGGCTCGACTCCCATCTCAACGTCTGGGGCACCAGCGGCCCCACCGTTCTGAAATGGGAGCCGGGGCATTTCGGGTATGCGGTACGGATCCGCGAAGGCCGCAACCTGCCGGTATTGCTGACGGCAACCGGCCGGGTGTTCCTTGCCTACCTGCCGGCGTCGGAAACGGCACATCTGGTCGACAAGGAAATGGCGCTCTTTGCGGCATCGATGGACGGGGATTCGTCGAATATGCCGGAATTCAATGTCGACGATATTCGCAGTACCGTGCGCCGGCAGGGACTGGCCCAGTCGCTGGGTGACATGAACTCCAGTATTTCAGCGCTTTCCGCGCCCGTATTCGACAGGAATAACCGGCTTTGCATTACCCTGACCGTTCTCGGCATTACCAATGCTTTCAGCACCGACATCGAGGGCGATGTCGCGTCACATCTGCGCGAGGTCGCCGGAAATCTGTCGCGTTCCCTCGGCGCAACGCAGGCAGCAGACGCTTAGAGCAACAGGCCATCCGTGGGAGAGACTATTTCTAATTGACGGATTTCATTTTGGGATATAATTTTCACAAAATGAAATCCGTCCTCCAGCCCCTGCAAATGCTCGATCTCGAGCCGCTGTGGGAGCGTGCGGCCGGCGGGCTCAAACCCGCCCCGGCGCCCGAAGCCCCGAAACACTGGCGATGGCAGGATATCGAGCCGCTTATCGACGGCATTATCGACGACGTGCCGATGGATCAGGTGGAGCGCCGGGTACTCACCCTCAAAAATCCCGATCAACGCTATGCCCTGACGACGACGATCCGCAACATCAACTGCGGGATTCAGATTCTGATGCCCGGAGAAACCGCGCCCCCGCACCGTCATTCACCCAACGCACTGCGCATTTCGCTGGAAGGCGAAGGTGGCATGACGTCGGTGAACGGCATGTCCTATGAAATGCGGCGCGGCGATGTCATTCTGACGCCGTCATGGACGACACATGCCCATGCCCATCAGGGGGCGGAGCGCGTGATTTGGATCGATTTTCTCGACGTGCCGTTTTACCGCAATCTGGACCAGATCTTTTTCGAAACCGGTGGCTCTCATGGGGCAGGCGGGGAAGGCCCGCGGGTCGGCAAAATGCATGACGGTACTCTGCCGGTCGGCCGTTTTCCGTGGGATGCGGTTTCGGCGCAGATCGCGGACGCGGCGGCAGCCGGCGATAACACACCCGCTTTCGAATATATTGACCCCGTAATCGGGAATTCTGCCCTTGCCACGCTCGACTGCCGGGCGATCGGGCTGAGCCCCGGGGGAAAGGCGGTCGTTGCCGCATCATCCGCCAATGCCGTATGCCTTGTAATCGAAGGCGCCGGCGAAACCGTCATCGGCGACACGACCGTTTCATGGACGCGGAACGACCTGTTTACGCTGCCCCAGTGGCAGGCGGCCGAACATCGTTCGGATGGCGGGGCCGCGAAGTTGATTTGTGTGAGCGACCGTCCGGTGCTTCGCCGCCTCGGTCTGTTGCAGGAACTGGAAGGTTGAAATGAAGATATGCAGGTTTGGTGACAACAGGCTCGGCCTTGTCGAGGAGGGCGAGATAGTCGACGTCTCCGGCGCGCTGGATCTGATTCCGGCCGCGACATATCCCTATCCGGCGGGCGATGCGTTGATATCCCGGCTGGACGTGATCGGGCCGCGCATACTGGAACTGGCGAAATCGGGCCGGCGTTTCGACGTTTCGGACGTTGCGTTCCTGTCGCCGGTTGCCAATCCGTCCAAAATTATCGGTGCGCCGTCGAACTACGAGCGCCACATCGCGGAGGCCGGCCGCGATAAGGCGATTTCCGCCGGGCGGAAACGCAGCACGATCGCGGAAGCGGGATTGTTCCTGAAGGCGAATACTTCCCTCGTCGGCGTCTCCGAAGGCGTCCGCCTGCGCTTTCCCGAGCGCCGCAACGACCATGAACTGGAACTGGCGGCCGTGATCGGCGTTGAATGCACCAACGTTTCCGAAGCCGACGCGCTTGACGTCGTCGCCGGATACGCGATCGGGCTCGACATGGTCGTGCGCGGCCCCGAAGAACGCAGTCTGCGCAAATCCATCGATACCTATTCGGTCCTGGGCCCGTGGTTGGTCACCGCCGATGAAATCGACGATCCGGACAACCTCGACATGTGGTTGAAGGTGAACGGCGAGGATCGTCAGGCCACCAATACCCGCCACATGATCTTCAACGTCGCACGCCAGATTTCGGTCATGTCGTCGTTCTACACGCTCTATCCGGGCGATATCCTCATGACGGGGACCCCGGAAGGCGTGGGCCAGGTGCTTCCCGGCGACGTTATGGAAATGTGGTGCGAAGGGATCGGAGAGACCCGGGTCCCGGTGATGGAGGAGTCCGCGGCGTGACCCGACGCTCCGCATCGCTCCGCGAGGTAAGCCCGTCCGAGATCGTGCGCGGCACCGATACGCGGGACATGCTGGCGCGCGCGCAGCGCCAGGCGGAAGACCGGTCATATGACGACTACCTGATCGTCGATGTCGATGCGCATCAGTTCGAAACGCAGTCCTGGCCGCAAATCGTCGAATACGTCAAAAACCCGGTTATCAAGGGCATAGCGGAAAGCTTCGAAAACAACGGCCGCATGTATCCCGGAATCCTGCAATCGACGGGATGGCCGAACTATCAGCACATGGCGGGACGCATCCCGCATGAGCGGGGACTGGAAGAGCCCACCGGCGATGCGCCGGATGTTCACCCGGATGTCGTGCTGGCCCGCCGCGCGATGGACAGTATGGGTATCGACTATCAGGTGGTGTTCCCGACGCCGATGCTGGTTCTCGGCCTTCACCCCGAGCCGGAAACCGAAGCGGCCCTGGCCGAGGCGTATAATGCCTGGATGATGGAGCGTGTCGTCCCCGGCGACGACCGGCTCCTGTTTCTCCCTTATGTACCGTTCAACGATCCCGCAGCCGCGGAAGCGACCGTGCGGGAATATCTCGATAATCCCCGGGTGGCGGGTTTCGTGGTGACGAGTTGCCGCTACCGGCCTGTCCATCACAACTGTTACATGCGCCTGTATTCGATGCTCGAAGAAGCGGGCAAGCCGATTGCTTTCCACGCCGGACCGAACTGGGAAAAGGACGGATATGTCGGCCAGCTCAACCGTTTTCTGACCGTTCATGCGGTGTCGTTCGCGCTGTGCAATATCGTCCATCTCAGCAACTGGGTCATCAACGGCATTCCGGAGCGGTTTCCCCGGCTGAAATCCATCTGGGTCGAAAGCGGTCTGTCCTGGTTGCCGTTCGTGATGCAGCGCCTGGACAGCGAATACCTGATGCGATCGTCCGAAGCGCCGTTGCTGCGCCGGATGCCGAGCGATTACATCCGCGAGATGTATTTTACGAACCAGCCCATGGAATTCACCAGTCCGCGAATGCTCGAAGCGACATTCGCGGAAATCAACGCCGAAACCCAGCTCCTGTATTCGTCGGACTGGCCGCACTGGGATTTCGACCTGCCGAGCGTCATTTTCGACCTGCCGTTTCTTTCCGACGAGGCACGGCGCAACATAATGGGCCTCAACGCGTGCCGCGCGTTCGGGCTCGATCTGAAGAAACGATCCCCAGGAACACCTCGAACCCAGGAGAAGACTGATGATTAGAACAGTAT
The DNA here is from genome assembly GCA_963974055.1 of uncultured Rhodospirillaceae bacterium. GTDB lineage: Bacteria > Pseudomonadota > Alphaproteobacteria > MPNO01 > UBA830 > CAXBCP01. Next base: position 44,848 of record CAXBCP010000033.1, on the reverse strand, counting down.
CTGCGATAACCGCGGTTGCCGGGCTTCTGGCCCTCAGCACGCAGACCGCCGCTGCGGCCGATACCGTCCGCGTCGCGTCGTTTACGTCCGCGAAAGCGACGACTATCAAGGTCGTCATGAAACCGTGGATGGATGCGGTTGCGAAAGACGTTGGCAACGACGTTAAATTTCAGAACTTCTGGGGCGGCGCGCTGGGCCGCAGCCCGGTGAAGCAATACGAACTGGTCGTCAACGGGATCGCCGACGTTGCGTTTATCGTGCCCAGCTACACGCTGGCACAGTTTCCCGAAATGTCCCTGTTCTCTCTGCCCTATCTCTTCCGGTCCGGAGAAGAGGCCTCGACCGTCGCATGGCGCCTGTACAAGGATGGCGTATTGACGGGCTTCGACAAGGTTCACCCCGTCACCATCTACGCGTCGGACAACAATTCTCTCCATCTGTCGAAAGCGGTCAAATCGCTGGACGATATCAAGGGAACGAAGATTCGTACCGCCGGACCTCAGGAATCGGCCGTTATCCGCCTGTTCGGTGCAACGCCGGTCGGAATGGGAATGCCGGCCGTTACGGAATCCATCAGCCGCGGTGTTATCGGCGGCACGCTGCAAAGCTGGACCGGCGTACGATCCTTCCGTGTCGCCAACGTCACCAAGGGACATGTCGAGGAACCCCTTGGCACGCTCGCGTTCATAATCGGCATGAACCGCAGTTCCTACGAAAAACTGCCCAAGAACGTGCAGGCAGCGATGGACAAGCATGGCGGTCTCGGCCTCGCGAAGCGCGGCGGCAGCGCTTTCGATGAAACCAGCGAAAGTTATTCAGCCGGGTTCAAGAACGACAAATCGCGTTCGTTCATCAAGATCGAAGGCGCTCTGGCGGATCAACGCCGGCAGATGTTCATGGCGCTGCACGAAGACTGGAAGACGTCGGTCAAGGACGGCGCGGAGAAATATGCGCGCCTGATGGCCGTTCTGAAGGAAGTTCGTGCGGGGAACTGACCGGACGGAATGCCGCCGGATAGGGATGCGGATATGCAGGGACGGGTAAGCCGGCTGACATCGGCGATTGCGATGATCGGCGTCGGAGGGATGCTGATCGTCGCGGTCGCCACGCTTGCCGATGTCCTGATGCGATGGTTGTTCAACGCGCCGTTCGAAGGGCTCGAAGACATCCGCAAGCTGGTATTCGCAGTTGTGATCGCAAGCTGCTTCCCGGCGGCCCTCGCGCACGGCAACAACATCACGATCCGGTTCCTCGGGAAATGGCTGGGTCCGCCCGTGACCCGGGTTCTGGAAGTCGTCGGTCAGACACTGGTTTTGCTGATCTTCGCAATGATGGCGCTGCGGCTGACCGATTATGCGCTCGATCTCCAGGCGCGGGGAATCGGTTCGCTTACATACCAGTTTCTGGAAGGGCCGTGGTGGATCGCGGCGGCGGTGCTGTTCTGGGTCTGCGTGCCGGTTCAGGCCTGGGTATTGTGGCGCTGCCTGCACGCGCTGGCGACCGGCCGGGATGTCTCCTCCCATGACTCGGCCCATTGAACCGCGTGTCCGAAGGGAATCCGGAAAGTGAATAAAACCCCATGAGCCTCGACCCCCTTCACCTTGCCCTGATCGGTACCGCGGCGATGTTCCTGCTGATCGCGCTGCACGTGCCGATCGGCGCGGCTATGGCGGTCATCGGCGTCGCCGGTGTCTGGGTCATGCTGGACTGGTCGGCGGCGACGTCGCTGTTCGCGACGGTGCCGTCCGGAATTCTGTCGAACAGCGAGCTCGCGACGATTCCGCTGTTTCTCCTGATGGGCAGCTTCGCCGGGGTGGCAGGGCTGTCATCCGATCTTTACAGGCTGGCCTATGCGCTTGTCGGGCAGTATCGCGGCGGCCTGGCAATGGCGACCATCGGCGGGTGTGCGGGGTTCGGCGCGATCTGCGGCTCTTCCATCGCTACCGCGACAACGTTTACCCGTGTCGCCCTGCCGGAGATGATCGACCGGCGCTACGACCCGGGCCTGGCCGCCGGGTGTTGCGCGGCGGGCGGCACCCTCGGGATACTGATCCCGCCGTCGATTATTCTCGTGCTTTACGCCGTGCTGACCGAGCAGTTCGTTATCAGCCTGTTCGCCGCCGCCGTCGTGCCCGGAATCATTGCGGTCGCACTGTATCTCGCCGCCATTGCCGTGCAGGTTCGCATTCGTCCTGAATCGGGGCCGCCGGGCCCGCGGCTGACATGGGGCGAACGGCTGCGTATCACCCTGCAATGCTGGCGGGTGCTTCTCCTGGCGATTGTGGTCAGCGGCGGGATCTATGCCGGGGTGTTCACGGTCGAGGAAGCCGCTGCGGTCGGCGCCAGCCTTGCCTTTTTCTTCGCGATCGGGCGTGGGCTGACGGTTGCGGATGTCGGCCAGGTCCTGAAGGAAACCGCAACTAATACCGGGATGATCTATCTCATCATCATCGGGGCTTCGACGTTCACCTATTTCATGACATTGACCCAGTTGCCCGACGAAATCGTCGGGGCTATCGAATCCTCCGGGTTTCCGCCGATTGTCGTCATCATGTTGCTGTTGCTGATGTATCTGGTGCTCGGCAGTGTATTCGACACGGTCGCGGCGATGGTGATTACGCTGCCGGTGGTCTTCCCCGTGGTGATATCGCTCGGCTACGACCCGATCTGGTGGGGCGTCATGAACGTTATGATTATCGAGATCGGCATGATCACCCCGCCCATCGGTATGAACGTTTTCATAATCCATGGGCTCGTTCCGAACATACCGTTATCACGCATATTCGGCGGGATCGTGCCGTTCCTCGGCGCCGATGTCATCCGGCTCGCCATCATGCTTGCGCTGCCGGGCGTCGCGCTCTGGTTCCCCAAGTTCATAGGCGTGATGAACTGATGCGCGACCTGCAGACGGATTGACGACGAATGACGGCGAAGGACGAAAACACAAAGCGCGAATGTCGCGTGCTGATCTCCGGCGCGGGCCCGGTCGGATTGGCACTGGCGATCGAACTCGGTCGCCGCAACATCGACTGCGTGCTGGTGGAAAAACGCGACGGCAGCGTATCTGTGCCGAAAATGAGCGCCGTCAGCGCCCGCAACATGGAGTTCTGCCGCCGCTGGGGAATTGCCGAACGGGTGCGGAACGCCGTCTGGTCCGAGAACAATTCGCTCGATTTTGTATATCTGACCACAATGCGCGGCCGGGAACTGGCGCGCATGAAGGTGCCGTCTCATTCCGACCGGGGCAGCCTGTCCTACACGCCCGAAGGCGGCTGTCATTGTCCCCAGATTTATTTCGATCCCATCCTGACGGAATACGCGCAGGGGCTTTCCAGCGTCGAAATACGGTACCGGACGGAGCTGTCTTCGTTCACGCAATCGGCAGAAAAGGTCGTCGCAACCCTGAAGGACGGCGAATCCGGAGAAACGGAAACGATCGAAGCCGATTATCTCGTCGGTTGCGACGGGGCCGGCGGCGTCGTGCGCGAAGTGCTCGGTATCGGCCTCGGCGGGCGCGGCGTGGTTGCGCAAAGCCTGAACATTTTTTTCAGATCGCCGGAACTGTCCGCGCTGCATGACAAGGGCTGGGCGCGATTTTACCGCGCGATCGGCCACGAAGGCTGCTGGTCCGAACTGATCGCAATCGACGGGCGTGAGCTCTGGCGGCTGACCGTGTTCGACAGCGAACGCACGCCGGGGACGGCGGAAGATCTGCTTCGCCGTGTGGTCGGATGCGACTTTCCCTTCGAGATCATCTCGGCAAGTCCATGGGAACGCCGCGATGTCGTCGCCGACGGTTTTGGCGGCGGCCGGGCGTTCCTGGCGGGGGATGCGGTCCATCAGTGTTCGCCCACCGGCGGGCTCGGTATGCATACCGGGATTGAAGATGCGGTGAACATCGCCTGGAAGCTCGAAGCGATGATTGCCGGATGGGGCGGGAGCGACCTGATGGCGTCCTACGAAGCCGAACGCCGGCCGATCGGAGAGCGCAATGTGGAATTCGCCACCCGGGCGTTCCGTCAGATAACCGGGATACCGGGCGGTGATGCGCTGGCCGACGATACCTCCGCCGGGGACAGCCAGCGCGCCGCCCTCGCCGAGGCGACCGCCGATCTTCGACGGTATTCCGTAAGCGAAATCGACAAGGCCCAGTATTGCTACGAAAACTCGCCGATCTGCGTGCCCGACGGTGCCACACCGCCGCCTGCTGCGCCGCCCGGCAAATACGTGCCTTCGGCCCGACCCGGAACACGGGCGCCCCATGCATGGATTTCCGACGGGGTATCGACACTCGATCTGTTCGGCGACGGATTTGTGCTTCTTGATCTTTCTGGCGGACCCGGCGATGTCGAAAGCCTGGCGGATGCCATGGCTGCACGGAACGTCCCGTTCAGGGTCGAATGCGTGGCCGATCCGGATACCGCGCGCGCATATGAGCGCCGTTTTGTCCTGGTTCGCCCCGATGGCCATGTGGCGTGGCGGGGGGACGATATCCCCGCCGATCCCGGCAGTGTGGTCGATACGGTCAGGGGCGCTTTGTCCGCACGATAGGCGGTCGTTTTCCGCAGCGCCGCTGTGGTTTCTGTGTGGCTAATCGCCTGTCGCCGGCATGAAGGCGGTCTCGGTCTTCGGGGTGGTCGTCTGACAGCGCGGCGATTTAGCGTTGATAAATTGGCGACTGTTGCGATAATTCAGAGACAAAAATATCGGTGAGGTGGAAATGTTTCCGAGAAACTGCTGGTACGTTGCGGCACATGCGCATGAAATTACCGATCAACTGTTTGCGCGCACGTTCCTGAACCAGCCCGTGATCCTGTGGCGTATGGCAGACGGGTCGATCGGGGCGCTGGAGGACCGTTGTCCCCACCGCCTGGTTCCCCTGTCCACCGGCAAAACGGTTAACGGCCTGGTCGAATGCGGTTATCACGGCCTCCGGTTCGATGCGACCGGCAACTGCGCCTTCGTGCCGGGACAGGACCGGGCGCCGCAGAACGCCGGCGTCAGGACCTTCCCGGTCGCCGAACGCCATGGGCTGATCTGGATCTGGATGGGGGCGGCCGAGTTCGCGGACACGGATTTGATCCCCGATTTGCACTGGATGGACGGGCCGGGCTGGAAGGCGACCACCGGCTATCTTCATTTCAACGCCGATTACCGCCTGATCAACGACAACCTGCTCGACCTGTCGCACGAAACCTATATCCACAAGCACACCATCGGCAACGATGCGGTCGCCGATTCGCCGGTGATCACGGAAGTCATCGACGACCGCGTGGTGCGGGCGCACCGCGAAATGCCGAATATCGAACCGCCGCCGTTCTTCGCGCTTGCCCAGGGCCATGACGGGCGCATCAACCGCTGGCAGATCGCGATTTACATGGCGCCCGGGTTCAACATGACCGAGGTCGGCTTCCACGCCGTCGGCACGGATCGTAATGCCGATCATCTGATGATGCGGCCGATCCATCTCATCACACCCGAAACCGACCATACGTCCCATTATATCTGGGGGCTGGCCCGCAATTTCCGGCTGGATGACGACGAACTGAACGACGGCATCTATACCGCCACCGACCGGACCTTCAAGGAGGATCGGGGCCTGCTGGAAATGCAGGACCGGCGGCTGCAGGAAGAAGGCATGCCGAAGCTGCCGCAGATGGCCGTGAAAGTGGACAAGGGCCCGGTGACGGGGCGGCGCCTGCTCGACGCCATGATCCAGCGCGAGGCCGACGACCCGACCTATTGCGCCCCGCCGGCCCTGCTCGCCGATGACGGGGTCGTATCGCAGCCTTTCGCCCAGGCGGCAGAGTAGGCACGCAAACCGGCGCGCTGCCGGGGGCACGATCCTGCCCGCAGATTGCGGTGTCCGGCGGAACGGAATGTGTGTGAAAGCCTCTTCCCCGTGTTGCGGCAGGGCGTTCGTCAGTGGTGTGCCGTGGCAGGTCTCCGCTATGCTCCGTAACATTTCCCGTTCGCATCCTGAAAACCTGACCGGAGAACCGACGTGGCCAAAAGCGAAAATTACATAAAAGGCGCCGCGACCCGGCGCGCGGTGATGGGCGAGGCGATGGCCGACAGGATGGCAGGGTCGGTCTATGCCGGGCCGGTGATGGAGAAATTCGCCGATTACGCGACGGAGGCGGTATTCGGCATGCTGTGGGCGCGTCCCGGCCTCGATCACAAGACCCGGGCGATGGTCACGCTGACCTCGGACGTGTGCAATCACTGCTGGCCGGAGCTCGAAATCCACATCCGGTTCGCCCTGGGTCTCGGCTGGACCGAAGAGGAACTCACCGAGGCGATGCTGCATCTCGGCGGGTATATCGGCGTGCCGACGGTCCGCGAAGCGCTGATTATCGCCGAAAGGGTGTTTCAGGAAGTCCGGGACGAAGGCGGACAGGCAGGCTGAAAAACGCCCGCCCGGCGGGGTTCCTCCGCTGCGGAATGTCTGTCCTCGCTACCCCGCCAGCAACCCGTCCGCGATTTTTTCGGCGCACATGATCGTCGGAATGTTGGTATTGGCCCGCGGCACGCAGGGGAACAGCGACGCGTCGCACACGGTCAGCCCGTCGACGCCGTAAACGCTGCCATCCGGCGCCGTCACCGCATTGGGATCGTCGGCCGCTCCCATCCGGGCGGTCCCCGATGGGTGCCAGCAGCCGGTCACGTTTTCGCGGATAAACGCTTCCATTCTTTTTTCGTCGCCCATCAGGTCAGTCAGCGTGTCGCCCATGGTGATAAACCCCTTGATGGCGGCACGGCGCAGCGGGGCGGGGCCGTCGAGAATCGCGGCGAGGACGTTGGTGAGGATGCGGTTCTTCGTGTTGACCGCGCCGATCCGGCGCACCCGTTCGGAATAAGAACTGGGAAATGCGTCGGCGGTAATGCCGGCCATGGCGGGATGGGCGAAATATCCCGCCATCCGGTGCACGCCTTCGGCGAGCCGTTCGTAATCCCGCCGGTCGGACAGCAGGTTGAAGTCCACGTCGGGCTCCGCCGCCGGGGCGGCACTGTTCAGCAGGACGCGGCCGCGCGAATAGGGCTTGTTGCACCACATCAGGAACGACCCGAGCCGCTGCCCGACCGCATGCCAGGCGGATTTGGCGGTCACGGATACGTACATGTCGCCGGGCCCGCATTCCGCGACCCCTGAACTGTACCGGAACGACACCTGGGCATGGCGGCGGGTGCCGATATCGGGACCGAGCCGCGCCCGCGACTTGAGATAGGCCGATACCGCGATCGTCGGGTGTTCGTTGAGATTCGCGCCGACGCCGGGACGGTCCGCGATCACGTCGATCCCCATTTCGTTCAGATGCGCGCCGCGTCCGATGCCCGATCGCATCAACAGCGCCGGCGTGTGCAGGGCGCCGGTGGACACGATGATATGCCCGCCCTGCAGGGTTAGCCTGGAACCGCCCCGGTTGACGACGGCGCCGGTAACGGTCCGGCCGCTGAAGGTGAGTTTCTCGACCGTGGTTTCCGGCAGGATATGCAGGTTCGGGCGTGCCCGGACATCCGTGTTCAGATAGCCCATCGACGCCGAGACGCGGGTTTCGTCCTTGTTGGAAATGGTGCTGCGGAACCAGCCGTCCTCGAACAGCCCGTTCTGGTCGGGGACCTCTGCCAGGCCGGTATCGGTGAGCACGCCGGATACGGCATGGGTGAATTCCGGCCAGTGTTCCCGCGGGACGCGGCGAATGGAAATGGGGCCGTCACTGCCGTGGTATTCGTCCTGGATATCGTGATCGGTTTCCAGCTTGCGGAAATAGGGCAGCACGCTGTCCCAGTTCCAGCCGCTGGCGCCTTTTTCTTCCCATTCGTTGTAATCCAGCGGTGAGCCCCGGTTGGCCATCTGGGCATTGATCGCCGAGCCGCCGCCGACCACCCGTGCCTGTTCCATGAAACGCGGGGCGGCCCGCCGGGCGCTGTTCGACGGGGTGTGGGACAGCCGGACCTGAAGTTCGCGCCAGTGATAGGCGGGGTTGAAGGACGCGCCCATGGGATAGGAATCCAGCATGTCTGCAGGCTCGTTGCCCGGGGTGTAGTCCTTTCCTGCTTCAACCAGCAGGACTTCGTTCGATCCGTTTGCCGACAGGCGGTTGGCGAGCACGCAGCCTGCCGACCCGCCGCCGAGAATGATGTAGTCGAAGCGTTTCGATGCGATATCTGCCACGTGGAACTGTCCGTTATTTGTGTTGTACCGGCCATACTGTATTCGCGGCGGCGGCATTTGGGAAACCCCCGGCCGCAAAAGGTTTGTTCCGCTTCCGGGCAGGGGCGCCGCTTGCGGCATGGCGAGCGGCGGGGCTAGAATACGTTTCAGGCGATACGATTAAACAACGATAACAATGCGCCAGGATCACCGGAATTCAGGCTGCACTTTCGACCGTGTCCGGGGTCATCAATAATTGCAGTGCCGGTTTTATGTCACGAGAATGCTCCGAAACTGAGCCCCGGGAATGCGGCTCGTACGATGTCGCCGTCATCGGCGGCGGGCCCGCCGGTGCAACGGCGGCGAGCCTGCTCGCCCAGAAGGGCAGGCGGGTCGTACTGGTCGATAAAGCGCAGCACCCGCGCTTTCATATCGGCGAATCCCTGTTGCCGCATACGCTTCCGATCCTCGAACGTCTCGGGGTTGCCGAAGAGATCGTCGGGATCGGCGTGTACAAACCGGGGGCGGAATTCGTGTCGCCGGATCACCGCCAGCGCCAGACCTTTCTCTTTCGCGACTCGATGGAACCGGTCCTGCCGTTTTCCTATCAGGTCCGGCGCGCCGATTTCGATGAAATACTGTTCCGGAACGCGGCAGCCGCCGGGGCTGTCCTGCAGGAAAATTGTACGGTGACCGAGAGCCGGCGATCGGCGGATGGGTGGAAGCTGACCCTTTCCGAAAACGGCATTCCGCGGGAAATACATGCGGATTATCTTGTCGATGCCTCCGGGCGCGACGGTTTTCTCGCACGGCAGAATGGCATTCGGGCGCGCGACAGTCGTCACAATAGCGCGGCCCTGTTTGCGCATTACGAAAACGTCAGTCCCGACGCATGGGGTACAGCGGGAAACATATCGATCTACTGGTTCGATCATGGGTGGATATGGATGATCCCGCTGCCGGACGGGGTCACCAGTATCGGCGCGGTCTGCATGCCGGACTACCTGAAAACCCGGAATACATCCCTTGAAGATTTTATGGAGGCGACATTGCGTCTTTGCCCCCGGGCCTGGGACGTGTTGAAGGAGGCGAAGCGGATAAGCGATGTGAACGGCGCCGGAAATTATTCCTATAAAGCGGCGTCTGCTTACGGAGACGGGTACCTCCTCGTCGGGGATTCATACGCGTTCGTCGACCCCGTGTTTTCGACCGGGGTTCTTCTTGCGATGAGCAGTGCCGAGCGCGCGGCCGACGCGGTAAATGCGATCATCGATCGGCCGCGACGGCGAAAAGCGCGTTTGCGCCGCTACCAGAAAGACATCGATGGCGCGATCCGGCGGGTTTCCTGGTTCGTGGTGCGGTTCAATTCGCCTACGTTCCGGGATCTTTTCATGACCCCGCGGAACCCGCTCGGCGTGAAAAATGCCGTCATTTCCGTTCTTGCCGGCGATTTTTACGGCGGTGGCGGGCTTGCCTGGCGGCTCGGATTGTTCCGGCTGATCTATGCATTCGCGCGGTTCAGGAACCTGCAGGCCGACAAAAAAGCGTCGGAACGGTTGCGGCGGTTGCCGGCGCTGTCCATGCCGGAAAACGAGACTTCCCGGGGAAACTGAATGCGGTGAGACGCCGTTCGGCAACCGGGAGGGTCAGAAGCTTCACCTGCGTTTTTCAGTCGACGACGAAAAGCTTTGCGCCGGTTGTGGTGGACGACCGGTGGGGTTCCGCATTGTCGGCAACCTGATAGCTCATTCCCGGGGTCAGCACGAAGGTGCGGCCGTCCTCGAGCTCCGTGTGCAATTCGCCCTCGAGGCAGAACAGGATGTGTCCTTTGACGCACCAGTGGTCGGCCAGGTATCCGGGAGAATATTCGAGCATCCGCACCCGGATCGGCCCGAAATTCCGGGTTCGCCAATAGGCTGTTCCGGTCTCGCCGGCGTGTTCGGTCGGTTCGACCTCGGACCAGTCGGTATTGCCGAAGGGAATATTGTCGATCTGCATGAAACGTCCTCAATCTGGCGGGGCGGGATGTCAGCGCGTTTCGGTGACGGACGTCAAGTCCGGGGGATATAAAAGCAATATCCGGAATGCTCCGGCCCCCGCTTCGGGGCAGATTGACACGATGACAATTCGACATATCGGCGCCCGGGAATGGCAGGCGACGGAATTTGCCCTGGACGCGGAGGGCTGTGCCGTTATCCGTAACCTGCTGCCCGACGACACCTGCAGGGATTTGGCCGGAACCTATGGGTGCGACGGGCTGTTTCGTAATCGGGTCGTGATGGCGCGGCATAATTTCGGGCGCGGCGAGTACAGGTATTTTGCCTATCCGCTTCCCGATACGGTTGCCGCACTTCGGCAGGCGGTATATCCGCCGCTGGCCGCGATCGCCAATCGCTGGCATGCGGCGATGGGGCTGGAAACACGGTTTCCGGCCGAGCATTCCGAATTCCTGGCGGAATGCCGCGACGCCGGGCAGACGAAACCGACCCCGCTGGTGCTCAAATACGGGCCCGGCGACTACAATTGCCTCCATCAGGACCGCTACGGGGATATCGTGTTTCCGTTGCAGGTGACGGTCCTGCTCTCGGAACCGGACCGGGATTTCACGGGCGGCGAGTTCGTGCTGACCGAACAGCGTCCCCGGATGCAGTCCCGGGCCGAAGTGGTTCCGCTTGGCCGCGGCGATGCCGTTGTCTTCCCCGTCAATCAACGCCCGGTGCAGGGAAGCCGCGGTTTCTACAGGGTTACAATGCGTCATGGCGTCAGCCGCGTGCGATCCGGGATGCGGTATACGCTCGGCATGATCCTGCACGATGCGACTTAAAGATCGGGAAAGGGGCCGAATTAAGTTGCTATTAACCATCGTATGACCATATATGAACCCAACAGCCGAACGCGCCTCGCGTAGAGGATGATGAAATCGTCAAAGGCGATCGGCTGTTGCGCAATTGTCCTTATCCGTATTGATCGTTGCTCCAACGCCGTGCCAAGACGCACATACGCAGGCAGCTGATCTACGCGAGCTCCCTAAAATTTGAATAATCGTCGCGCGCAATCCGCATGGATTCGTGAACCGCGCCGGTAATATGAAAGACGACACTTGAAACATTTCAGTGATCTCGGCCTTGCCGAGACCGTCCTCAAGGCCGTAGAGGCCGAGGGCTATACCAATCCCACACCCATCCAGGAGCAGGTGATTCCCGCCATGCTCGCCGGACGGGATATTCTGGGCACAGCGCAGACGGGGACCGGCAAAACCGCTTCCTTCGTTCTGCCGCTTCTTCACAAACTCGCAACCGGCCGCGAACGGCCGCCGCAGAAATGCTGCGGCACGCTGATCCTCGCGCCGACGCGCGAACTTGCGGCGCAGATCGCCGAAAGCGTGCGCGTCTACGGTCAGTTCGGCCATACGAAGGTCGCCGTGGTCGTCGGCGGGGTAAAACCCGGCCCGCAGATCAAGGCGATGGCGCGGGGGGTCGATATTCTCGTCGCCACGCCGGGCCGGCTGCTCGACCACATGCAGGGCGGGGCAATCAGTCTCGAACAGACAAAGACGGTCATCCTCGACGAGGCCGATCAGATGCTCGATCTCGGTTTCATGCCGGCGATCCGCAAGATCATGGCGCGGGTGCCGCGGGAACGCCAGACGGCCCTGCTGTCGGCGACCATGCCGCCGGCGATCCGGAAACTCGCCAACGACTTTTTGAACAACCCGGCCGAGGTGGCCGTTGCACCGACATCGCGGCCGATCGAAAAAATAGACCAGCAGGTAATACTGGTCGACCGGTCGGCAAAACGCAGCACGCTGATTAATATTCTCGGTAAACCGGACGTGGACCGGGCGATCGTCTTCACCCGCACCAAGCGCGGCGCCGACAAGGTGCAGCGCGCATTGTCCGACGCGGGCCTGTCCGCGGCCGCGATCCACGGCAATAAAAGCCAGAACCAGCGCACCAAGGCGCTAGACGGGTTCAAGTCCGGCGGCGTGACGATCCTGGTGGCCACCGATATCGCGGCCCGCGGAATCGATGTGGACAGCGTGTCCCATGTCGTCAATTTCGAATTGCCGAATATTCCCGAATCCTACGTCCATCGCATCGGCCGGACGGCGCGCGCCGGCAAATCCGGGATTGCCATCTCGCTGTGCGACGGCGGCGAACGCGAATTTCTCCGCGATATCGAAAAACTGGTCGGCTATTCCATTAAATCCACCGGCAATGGCGGTGCGAACGATCTGCCCGAAAAGCAGGGCGGGCGCGGCGGAAACCGGCAGCCGCGCAATGCGACGCCGAAGGGCGGGCGTCCGGGCAACCGGCCGTCGCGGAACAACCGGTCCAAGTCCAAACCGTCCGGACAGGGACAGGAGCAACGGCGCGATGCGCGGCCCGGCAACGAGGGAGACGGTGACGGTCTTGCGCGGATGCTCGGCACGAAACCCGGCGGTGGCCGGAGCACGGGCGGGCGCGGCGCCGGCGGCCCGGGGCGCGGATCGCGCGGCCGGAACAACAAACAGGGATCGCGCCAGACGCAACCTGCCTGATCCGACTTCTTACGTTCAGGTTTAATATCAAACGGCCATCGGTGTTTCCACCGATGGCCGTATCTAGTTCAGCCGCGCGGGCGGAAAGGCGTCGGCGGATTAACCCGCCGTCGCGACGATCTCGACCAGTTCGATATCGAAGGTAAGATCCTGTCCGGCAAGCGGGTGATTGCCGTCCAGCGTGACCGTCGTATCTTCGATCTGCGCGACGGTAAGGACCAGCACCTGACCGTCGGGCGCGGTCGCCTGAAGCTGGGCGCCGATGGCGAGGTCGACCTCATCCGGAATCATCGAGCGTTCGACAGTTTGAACGGCTTCGGGCTGGTGCGGTCCATAGGCGTTTTCAGCCGCGACCTCTACCGTCGCCTTGTCGCCGACGGCCATGCCGACGACGGATTCTTCCAGGGTCGGGATGATCGTATTCTCACCGATCTTGAATTCGAGCGGGTCGCGTCCTTCGGACGAATCGAAGACGGTGCCGTCATTCAGTTTGCCGGTATAGGTGATGCGGACCGTGTCGCTGTTATTGGCCTGGGCCATGATATGTCTACTTTCTCCCGATGGGCATCCAGCACATCGCGGTTGCTCTGACGACATACCGAGCATCGGCCGGCCGGCAGAAAAATGGCCGGGAAATTCCGACCGATTTGTGAATTGAAGGGGCAACCTAACAGCGAGGGCGGCTGGCTGCAAATTCGTCCTCCGTTCCTCGCGGGTCGGAATGAATCTGTCAGCCAGCCGTCAATCGCAGAGCGCATGGATCGAATGGAAGGGCTTACTCGGCGGCGTCGGAACCGACGATCTCCTTCCTGCCCGCTGCGATCGGATGGTCGCGGGTCGCCCAGTAGTCCGGCGACGCCTTCATCCTTTCCCAGTCTTCCGGGGTCTCGGCGCCGGGCGCCATCGACGCGTCGGTGCCGACAAGGACCTGATGGTGGTCGATGTTCAGCGTCCGGAGCCAGCGTTGCTGACCCATGGTGATGGCGACGAAATAGCCCATCTCCACGATTTCGGCTTCGGTATAGTGTTCGTAGAGCGCTGCCCACAGGGCATCGTCGCATTCCAGGTCCCAGACGATGGCCTCGGTGTAGCGCAGGGCCGCTTTCTGCCGGGCGTCGTAGCGTTCGGATTTTTCGAAATTCAGAAGATCGAAATAATCGTCTTCCACAAGGCCCTTTTCCCGGGACTGTATGGAGCGTTGATTGCCGCAGAACTCGCACTTGACCGAGTGCGATACGTAAACCCGGCAAAGTTCCTTGATGGTGTGATCGCAGACGCCTTCGTGGAACACGGATTGCCAGGTCTTTGCGAACGACCAGAATGTCGCCGGGACGTGGGCGCGGATTGCCTGGCTTTCGGGGCGCGGCGTGCCGCGTACGCGGCAGCGTTCAAGTTCGGCCTGCATGTCGGGATCCGAGATCGTGTCGGGGTCGATGTAACTGATGCGTTGTTTGGGCATGGCTGGTCTCCTCCGATATCATCTTGTTTCAGGCGATATTAGTACCATTTGATACTATAATTCTGAAGAAATCAAGGGGGACGGCGTTCTTATACAATCGCTGCAACGCCGCCCTCTACCCGCACGCTTTCGTCTGTCTGCGATATCGACTATGGCTAACACGAAGAATCCCGGAACAGTCATGGCCCGACGTTGAATTCACAAGTCTATCCTGCACGACCCGCCGATATCAGTATCATCATCCCGGCATACCAGGCGGAGGCGACGCTGGGCCGCGCCATCGACAGCGTGCTGGCGCAAACGGTGACGCCGCATGAAATTGTGGTGGTCGATGACGGGTCGCGCGACCGGACCCTGGCGATTGCCGAGCAGTACGCCGCGAACGCCGGTTCCTGCGCGATCAGAATTCTGAGCCAGGAAAATCTCGGCGCCGGCGCCGCCCGCAACCTCGGGCTGTTGTCTGCCGGCGGCACCTTTGTCGCCTTTCTGGACGCCGACGACGAATGGCTGTCGGAAAAGCTTGCGCGCAGCATTGACATCCTGAACGGCGAGACCGCCGACCTGGTTTCCCACGACTATCTGCGTCTCGAAGGCGGGCGTTCGGATTACATTTCCTGTGCCCGGCATTTCAGCCATCGACCCGATCCGCTTTTCGATTATTTTCTGCGCGGGTATATCGCCACATCGACCGTCGTGGCGCGGCGTCAGGCCCTGCTCGATGCCGGCGGTTTCGATCCCTCGCTGCGATCGGGGCAGGACTACGAATTATGGCTGGCGGTCATCGGCAATCCCGCAACGCGTCACCACGTCTTTCCGGAAGCGTTGATGCGCTACCACGTGACGGCGAACAGCATTACCAGCCAGGTCGAGCTTCGCCGCCGGGCGGCGCTCCGCATCCTTTTCCGTCACCTTCCGGCGCTGCGGGGGCGGGGGAAACGGCCCCGCTATACCGCGATTTTGCGGGCGGCGATCATCTGCATTCAGGCGTCGAATGCGCACCGGGGCGCCGGGAATTACGCACGGGCCATCGTAACGGTCTTCCGAATCCCCATTCATGTTATATCCATCCTGTGCATCCGGATGGACGGCGCGGTCGAACGCCCGGACTTTATTTCCCCGGATCCGGTATCAACGGACGAGGCGACTGAGTGACTGACAAACCAGACAGCGGCAACCGCGGCGACGGCGCGCCCAGAGGCGCCGCAAACCCGTTCCTGTCCACGCGCGAGCAGGCAGAGGACACGACGGTTGTCGGTCAGCAGCGGAACAAGGTGTGGTGGGAAACCAAGCCCATGACCTATGCCGACTGGGAAGCCGAAGAACGGTTGCCGGAATCGCCCGAA
Organism: uncultured Rhodospirillaceae bacterium; assembly: GCA_963974055.1. Classification (GTDB taxonomy): domain Bacteria; phylum Pseudomonadota; class Alphaproteobacteria; order MPNO01; family UBA830; genus CAXBCP01. The sequence goes on along the minus strand of CAXBCP010000033.1, from coordinate 29,351 downwards.
GCGCTGACCGAGATCGAGGACATGATCCTCCGCCAGAGCCCGTTCCTCCGGGGCGAAATGGACTGGCAGCAATTCGACGGTCTGAAGGTGCTGGATATCGGTTGCGGCTCCGGCGCGCTGGCGACGCGGATTGCGAAGCACGGCGCCCATGTCACCGCCGTGGACCTGACGCAGACAGCCGTCGACCTGACCCGGAAAAATGCCGCTTCGCAGGGCCTCGATGTCGACGTTATCCGGTGCGACGTCGAAAAGCTGCCGCTGGAATCGGATAGCTTCGATTTCGTGTTTTCCTGGGGGGTCCTGCACCACACCGAGACGTTCGAAAATGCGCTCGAACAGGTTCACCGGGTTCTCAGGCCCGGCGGAAAAAGCCTCATCATGGTCTATTACCGGAACAGCCTGGTTTACTACCTGCTCGGTCTCTACTGGCTTGTCTTCAAGGGCTATCTGTTTCGCGGCTATACCATCCACGGCGTTCAGGACCTTTATACCGACGGGTATTTCCACCGCTATTTCTCCCGCAGGGAAATGGCGGACTGCCTGACGGGCGCAAAGCTGCGGCCCACCGGTTTCGTGGTGACCCAGTACGAAAAGAAGATTCTGCCCGGTATTCCGAACTGTCTCGACCGCTATCTGAAACGGAAATTCGGCATGTGCCTGGTGGCGCAGTTCGAAAAGCCGCTCGAAAAGCCGCTCAATCCCTGAACACGACGACCCCGTCCGCCGCCGCGACGCCATCTTCCGCGGCTTTGACGAATAGCGGGTTTATTTCGGCTTCCACCAGGTCGTCGCCCAGGGTCGTGCACATTCCGGCGAACCGCTGAACCGCCTCGACGAGGGCGTGAGTATCGGCGGCGGGGTTCCCGCGATATCCATCCAGGAGCGCCGAAATCTTAAGGCGGGCGATTGCATCGCGAATTTCCGCGCCGCTGGTCGGCAAAAGGCAGATTTCCGAGTCCCGGTACAGTTCGGACAATGTGCCGCCGGCGCCGACGAGGATTGCGGGACCGAGCGTCGGGTCGCGCCGGAAGCCGACAATGATCTCGACCGCACCGCTGATCTGTTCCTGGAGCAGGTAGCCTTCAATATCCCGGACGCCGGCTTTCGCTGCCGCCGCGGCGATATCGGCGCAGCACGATGCCGTCTCGTCCGGCGATACGTTCAGCCTGACGCCGCCGATTTCTGTTTTATGCAGCAGGTCGCGCGACAGCATTTTGACCACCACCCGTGCGCCCAGCGTATCCGCTGCCGCCGGCGCGTCCGCGGGGGATGCCACGACGCATTCGCGGACCGGCGGAATGCCGAAAGCGGCGAAAAGCTGTTTGGCTTCGGCCTCGTTCAGGGGACCGCTGCGGCCGGCGAAAGGATTCCGTGGCGCAGGTTGCGGTTCCGCTGGCGGGGACGGCGTGCCGGCATAATCCGGCGGCGCGTACCGCAGTGCGGCGAGCACCGTCGCGCAGGTCTCGGGGGAATCGAATGCCGGTACGCCTGCGGCGTTAAGGCGTTTCACGATTCCCGGCGCGGACGGGCTGGTATAGACGACAAGCGGCTTGGTCATCGTCTCCATTGCCCGGATCACCGGGTCGGCGACGAGGTGCGGCCGGCCGACCGACGAAGACCCGGCGACTGCAATGACGGCGTCGTAATCGTCGCTTTCGGCCAGGGCGCGGATGGCGCCGAACGTTACCTCCGGGTCCAGCCCGGCGAGGGTGAGGTCGACCGGGTTGCGGTCGGGCGCGAAGCCGTCATCCTGCAGGACGGCGCTCAGCCGTTTTGCGGTTTCCGCTCCCGGGGGCGGGGTGTCGAATCCCGCCATGCCGCAGGCATCGGCGACCAGTCCCGCGGCGCCGCCGGTATGGGTGACGACCGCGATGCGGTTCCCCGCCAGCCCGGGCGCCGTCGCGAGCGCCGCGGGCACATCGATCAGGTCCGAATAGCGGTCGACCCGGATCGCCCCGATCCGGCGGAAAAAGGCATCGAAGACGCGGTCTTCGCCGGCAAGCGCCCCGGTATGGGACGCGGCGGAGCGCGCGCCCGCTTCCGACCGGCCGACCTTGAACGCCACGAGCTTCTTGCCGTTCTCCGCTGCCAGCCTGGCCGCATGCCGGAATGTTTCAGGCTTGCGCAGGGTCTCGAGGTAAAGCGCGATCACGCGGGTCGATGCGTCGCGTGCGAGATAGGCCACGGCGTCGCCGACGTCGATATCCGCCTCATTGCCGGTGGCGACAAGATGCGACAGGCCGATCCCCTGCGCCGTAGCGCGCGACAGCAGCGAACCCAGGATACCGCCGCTTTGCGACACGATGGCGATGCCGCCTGCAATCCGGTCTTCCACATCCAGCGCGCCTGACGCCGACAGGGTGATCCCGTCGGTCATGTTCAGCAGCCCGATGGTATTCGGCCCGAGCAGACGCATGTCGCCGGCGGCCTCGCGCAACGCCTGCTGGCGGCGAATGCCGTCGGCGCCGGTCTCCGCGAACCCGCCGGCCAGAACGACCGCGACCCCGGCGCCGGTCTTTTGCAGCGCCCGGACCGCATTTTCGGCGTGGGCGGGGCCGACCAGCACCATGGCCAGGTCCGGCGCGCCCGGCAGGCTTTCGATGTCGGGATAGCAGGGGAGGCCGTCGATCTCCGTAGCGTTCGGATTAACCGGCCAGATATCGCCGGTAAAGCCGTGCTTCACCAGAAACCGGAGCGGCCGCCCGGCGATTTTGACCGGGTCGGTCGACGCGCCGATGATGGCGACGCTGCGCGGCCGGAACAGGCGGTCGAGGGGCGGCCGGTCGACGGAAGGCTGCGCCACCCTATTTTTTCCGGTCGAGAAACGCGCTCACCGCGTCGCGGTGGGAATCGGTCGTGTAACAGATGCCCTGCGCCTGGCTGCCCAGGTTGAAAACCTCTTCGGCCGTGGATTCGAAGCTCTGGTTCATGATCGACTTGGCAAGGGCGAGCGCATCCGCCGATCCGACCGTCATCGACTGCGCCATGGCGACGGCGTCATCGATCAGCGAATCCGGATCGGAGACCTTTTCGATCATGTTGATCGACAGGGCTTCATCCGCGCTCAGCATCCGGCCGGAGAAAATAAGCTCCTTCGCGCGCGCCAGGCCGACCCGGCGCGGCAGGAAATACATTCCGCCGCCATCCGGAATGAGCCCGCGCAACACGTAGCTCATCACGAATGTCGCGTCGCGCGACCCGATCACGAAATCGCAGCACAGGGCGAGGTCGCAGCCGAGCCCCGCAGCGGCGCCGTTCACCGCGGCGATTGTCGGTTTCGGCAGATCGTGCAGCCGTGTCAGCAGGTGGTGCGTGCGCCGCTGGCGCTGCCAGCCGTTGATGCCGACCCGGCCGGCGGGGGCGGACAGGCGCTCGCGCATCGCCGCGATGTCGCCGCCGGCGCAGAAGCCCTTGCCGCGGCCGGTGAGCACGACCGCCAGCACGTCCGGCGACTGGTCGGCCCAGTCCAGCACGGCATTCAGGTCGGCGCGCATGTCGTTATTGATCGCGTTTCGCTTGTCCGGCCGGTTCAGGGCGATCACGGCGACGCCGTTCGCAAGCGACGTTTCTACCAGTTCGGTGTCCGGGCAACCCGGGGCGGTGGTGTCGGCAGCCATCTTCTTCTCCAGCAATCCGGGAAAACAGGCGACCGTTGTAATGTTTCCGGCCGCGCTTTGGAACGATCGCGTCGAACATTTCGGTCCCGCCCGTCTTGGTTTGATACGGCGCATCCGGCATATTGCAGGAGAACAAGCGATATCCTGCGACACAAGGAATAAAACGCAAAATGGCTCAGCTTCCCAGACTGAATGGAATTATCGGCGCCCTCGAAAACGGGGGGCATTCGTTTTCCTGCTTTGCGCCCATGGACGTCCAGACCGCGATGGCAATGGCCGCAACCAAATACGACGGCGTCGTCTATGAAGGCGAACACCTCGGATGGGATATCGTCGCGCTCCGGGATTCGCTCCAGTACATGCTGGAGCGCCGCCGCATCGCCGATAGCGGATCGATCGCACCGCCGGTGACGCCGCTCGTCCGCGTGCCGGTCAACGGCGTCGAAAAAGGCCAGTGGCATGCGAAACAGGCGCTGGATACGGGCGTTTATGGCGTCGTCTGGCCGCATATCAGCACCGTCGATGAGGCCTATAACGCCGTCGCCGCGTGCCGCTATCCGCGGCTGAAGGACAAGCCGCTCTATGAGCCGCAGGGCATCCGGGGCGACGGTCCGGTGCGCGCGGCGCGGTATTGGGGGCTGACCCAGCAGGAATATTACAGCAAGGCCGACGTCTGGCCGCTCGACCCGAACGGCGAGGTTTTCGTGATCCTGCAGATAGAAGACACCAAGGGCATCGAGAATCTGTCCGACATGCTCGAAAACGTGCCCGGTATCGGCGCCGTTCTGATCGGCGAAGGCGATCTGGGGCAGGAACTCGGCTTTCCGCGGCAATACGACCATCCCGAACTGCTGAGCGCGATGGCGCAGGTGGTCGATATCTGCAAGCGGCACGACACCATCGTGGGGCACCCCCATGCGACGGCACAGAATACGCAGGACCTGATAGATCAGGGCTACCGTTTCCTGATGGCGGCGCCTGCGCGAAGCTATGACGACCTTGAAAAAGGTCTGGAACTCAGCGGCCGCGCCTGAACCGGCGCGCCCATATTATTGACAAGGAGAACGACAAATGGCGACAGAGAACAAACCTGAATCCCGGCCTTATTTCGACGCCACGGCGAATTTCGCCGACGGATCGGACACCCCGCGTGCTTTCCTCGACCGCTGCATCGCGGAAATAGAGCGTCTCGACGGCGACGTGAAGGCATTCGTGGTCACGGGGCTGGACTCCGCCCGTGCGGCGGCCGACGAATCCACCGCCCGCTGGAAGGCCGGTGCGCCGCTGTCGCCGCTCGACGGGATGCCCATCGGCGTGAAGGACATCATGGAAACCGCGGAGCTCGGCACCGAACAGGGCTCGCCCCTGTTCAAGGGGTATCACGGCGGCCGGGACTGTGCGGCGGTGGCCGCCCTGCGCGAAGCCGGCGCCGTCGTTGTCGGTAAAACGGTGACGACCGAGTTCGCGGCGACCCATCCCGGCGAAACGCGAAACCCCTGGGACCTGGAGAGAACCCCGGGCGGATCGAGCAGCGGTTCGGCCGCGTCGGTTGCGGCGGGCATGGTTGCGGGCGCGCTGGGGTCCCAGGTTATCGGATCCACCATTCGCCCGGCCGGCTATTGCGGCGTCTATGGCTACAAGCCGAGCGTCGGCGGTATCAACCGCGGCGGCAGCCATGACGGGTTCAGCCAGAGTTCGACCGGGATCATCGCGGCCAGCCTTGCCGAAACCTGGTCGATGACCCGTGAAATCACGTCCCGCGCCGGCGGCGATGCCGGATATGTCGGCGTCACCGGGCCCATGGAACTGCCGGCCGCCCGAAAACCGGCGCGCATCGGCATGCTGGAAACGGCGGGCTGGGCCAACGCCACGGACCAGGCGAAGGCCGAATGGCAGCGGGCGAAGGATGCTATGTCCGCCGCCGGGATCGAGGTCGTCGACCGCAATTCCGACAGCGCGGTCGCCGGCCTGGAGGACACCATCGCCAATGCCATGAAACTGTCGATGGATATCAATGCCTGGGAAGGCCGCTGGCCGCTCAACACCTATAACCGCGACATGGACCCGGCGGGTCTCAGCGAAAGCGCGCATGGCCGCCTGAAACAGGCGGTGTCGATGTCCCAGGAAGAATTCCGCGGCCTGCTGGCCGAACGCGAGCGCGCGCGCGCCGACTATGCCGCGTTAAAGGGAAGCTTCGACGCCTTCGTGACCCTGTCGGCGCCCGGTGCAGCGCCCAAGGGCCTGGGATGGACCGGCGACCCGCTTTTTACCGTGCACACGTCGCTGATCGGCATGCCGTCCCTTTCGCTGCCGGTCCTGCAGGACGAAGGCCTGCCGCTCGGGCTCCAGGTGACGGGCTACTGGGACGAGGATGCAGACCTGTTCGCGGTGGCAGGCGGAATCCTGCCGCTGTTCGACGCCTGATCGCGCGACCGGGGAACGATACATGAAAGCGATGATCTTCAATGCGTTCGGTGTTCCGGACGTCCTTCACTACGAAGACCTGCCGGATCCCGTTGCGGGCCCCGACGACCTGGTGATCGAAGTCCATGCGGTATCCGTGAACCGGGTGCTCGACGTCGCGATCCGGGCGGGAACGGCGCCGCATTACGGCGTCACGCCGCCGCATGTGCTTGGCGTCGATCCGTCCGGCATCGTCGTCGCGACCGGCAGCAACGTGACGGACTTCGCCATCGGCGACCGGGTGTCCGTGACCATGGGAATGCCGGGGGGCGGGCGCTACGGGATCGAATGCCATGGCGGCGATGCCGAACTGACGCGTGCGCCGGCGGCAAGCTGTGTGAAAGTGCGCGATGAGGTGGGCTTCGCCGAAGCGACGGTCATTTCGAGGCACGGGCCGGTTGCCTATAACCTGCTGTTCAACATGGGCGAACTGAAAGCCGGCCAGTCGGTTTTGATCCTGGGGGCGGCGGGAAATCTGGGTTCGATCGGTATACAGCTCGCAAAGGCGGCGGGGGCGACGGTTATTGCCGCCGCCGGCAGTGCGGCGCGCGCTGCGACCGGCACCGGGCTCGGTGCCGATCATGTCATCGATTACAGCGCCGTGAATCTGAAAGACGCCGTCATGGAAATTACCGGCGGGACCGGGGTCGATCTGTTCTACGACAATATCGCCAGTCCGGAGACCTGCCCGCTCGGTATCGAAAGCCTGAAACAGCAGGGCCGGATGGTCACTGCGGGCGCCCATGGCGGCCCGGTGGTTCCGGTCAACTTCGCGACCGTGTACGGCCGCCAGCTTACCCTGATGGGGAATCCGCGCAGCAAGGCGCAGGACGCTTTGCCCTGCTTCGATGCGGCGGCGCAGGGCAACCTGAAGGTCATTATCGACCGTGTGGTGCCGCTGTCCGAGGCCCCGGCCATGCATGCGCTGATGGAAAGCGATCCCGGCGTCGGCAAGATCATCCTCGATCCCACCCTGGGCTGACTCTCCCGCCGGGCGCCGTCAGGTCAGCAGCAGGTTCAGGACGCTCAGCAGCGCGCAGAAGAGCACGGACGTCGAGAACACGAAAACGATATTCTTCCGCGTGACCAGTCGGGTCGGCGGCAGGCGGAACATGGCGGCGCCGGTCGCGACGCTCAGGCTGCCGATGGAAATGCCGGAACACAGCCCCCAGCCGATCAGCAATGTCTGCATCAGCACGAGGTCGGCGACGCCGTTCGGCACGGTTGTGAATATCACCAGCAGAACCGTACCCGTAACGATGGGATGCACGCCGAGCAGGCCGGCGATATTCATCGACATGATGATCGTGAATATGACGACCGTCGGCGACAGCGCCTGGCTTTCCAGCCACAGGACGAGGCCGGTCGCCGGCAAGGACGCCTCGAACACCATGCCGAGGATCGTCGAGACGCAGATGATCGATGTTTCCGGACCGATCCGGGAAAGTCCGTCGAATGTCTGCCCCACGGCCTGCTTCACGCTGCCGCCGCGTGTTTGCAGGACGGCCAGCAGGCAGGGCACGGGCAGGGCGACGATCAGCGCCTTCAGCGTCGAAAAGCCGGTGGCGGCTGACGTTGCGACGACGATAATCGCGGCGACGAGGATCGGCACCGCGACCGGGCCCAGGGACCGCAATGCCAGAAGCAGCGGTTCGATGCCGCGGTTCCGGTCGAAACCGAGAAACGAGATACATATCCCGATCAGCGTCATGGACAGCCCGAGCGACATGATCTGCCAGAGCGGGACCATCGGCAGGTATTGGCTCGCAACGCCCATGGCGACGATAAACGGCGACCAGAACGATACCATCGCCATGCCGCGGATGGCGGCGGTAAAGACCTCCCGGCGTTCTTCCGCCGGGGTTCCGGGGCGGAGGATCGGCGCGATGACCGCGAAGACGCCGACCGACAGGATGACGCCGATCAGGTGGGTGCCGATAATGATGCCGCTGTCCCGCCGGGCGGGATCGAGCGCGCCGAACATGCGCCGCGCCGCCGAGATTTCGGGGCGCTGGTTGGCGGTCGCCCGGAGCAGGACCAAGGTGGCCAGAAAGGCCGGGAAAATCGCCGCGCGGGCGAACCCGTCGGGGATCGCGTCCCAGCGGCCGTAAATCGCGGCCAGCAGCACCGTCACCGCCCCGAGAACGGCGCAGAGTATCTGGCTGTGGCGGGAAATCCGCGGCGCGATCAGCAGCAGGTACAGGACCAGGATGCCGGTCATCGTCCCGGTTATCGCCGGTTTCAGTTCGGGGACGGGGACGGCGATCTGGACGACCGCCAGAACCCACAGGGCGCCGACGACGAGGCTCAGGATACGGTTCATGGGACGGCGTCTGTCTTTGTCGGGGCAGGCGTTATGATGGCGATCGCACTTCGTCAGACTTCCATTGTCGTCGTGCGGCGCAGTTCGCGGCGCGCCGTAAGGTCGAACCGCCTGCCGCGGTGCAGCGTGCTGCGGTTGTCCCACATCACCAGATCGCCCGGCTGCCAGACATGGGGGTAGACGAATTGCGGCTGGGTGGCGTGTTCGATCAGTTCGCTCACCAGCATCCGCGATTCCGGCACGCTCATCCCGAGTATCCGGCTGATATGGATCGGCGTGAACAGGATCTTGCGCCCCGTCGCCGGGTGGGTCCGCACCAGCGGCCACTGCGCGGGCGGCAGAAGCGCCCATTCCGCCTCGCTGTATTCATTGCCCAGCAGGGTGCGCGAATAAAGCGCGTGATGCTCGCCCGTCAGGTCGGCGACGATCGCGCGGAGATCGTCCGGCAGCGCGTCGTATGCCGCACGCAGGTCCGCGAATTCGGTGTCGCCGCCCGCGTCCGGGATGATATTGGCCGCCAGCAGGGAATATTTCGCGACCGTCTGCATGAACGAGGAATCCGTGTGCCAGAACTGGTTGGCGATGGACCCGGTGATCGAGCGGTGGTCGCGTTCGAGAACTTCGCCGTCGGCGCCGACATTGGCGATATCGATGAATCCTTCCTGCTTGAACCGGCTGCCGCGCTTGGTGACGCTGACAAGCCCGGGGTCGAGCGGGCCGAACCAGTTGGTGAACGCCATGTGCTGGTCCTCGTCGAGAAACTGGCCGCGCCAGACCAGGACCGCGTATTTGTCCATCGCCGCTTCGATTTCGCCGGCAGTGGCGGCGTCGATCGGCTGCCGCAGGTCGATGCCGGAGGCCACGGCCGCGAAGTCGTCGGTAACGGAATCGAATTTTAGGGTCATGCGATTTCCACGCGTTTGCAATTCCTCTATCTTAGCCTGCGGACGCCCATAAAAAACAGCGGAGACGAAAACGTGGCCAACAAGGATTTACGCGACTGGATCAGGGAACTCGACGCGGCGGGGCAGCTTCAGCATGTCAGCGGCGCGGATCATCACGAGGAAATCGGCGCGATCGTCGATATCCACATGCACAAGATGACCAACCCGGCCGTCATGTTCGACGACATTCCCGGTTTTCCGAAGGGCACCCGCGTCCTCGCGAATATCCTGACCTCCGTGCCGCGCATCAATATCGCGCTCGGCAAGCCGATCGACACCACAGAGATCGAACTGGTCGGCTACTGGCGCGAATACATGAAGGACCAGCCGATGCACGAGCCGGTCGAGGTCAATGGCGGGCCGCTGGTCGAGAATGTCTTCGAAGGCGACGATATCGACATCATGACCATCCCGGCGCCCAAATGGCACGAACTGGACGGCGGCTACTTCATCGGCACTGCCTGCATGGTGATCATGAAGGATCCGGACACGGGCTGGATCAATTACGGCGCCTACCGGGTGCAGGCGCATGACGCGAAAACCGCGTCCGTCATGGTCTCCAAGGGCAAGCATGGCGATATTCTGATGCGCAAGTATTTCGAACGCGGCGAGCCGTGCCCGATCGCCGTCGTTGCGGGCATGCACCCGGCGCTGTTCATGGTGGCCGGGCTGGAAATGCCCTATGGCAAGAACGAATACGACTGCGCCGGCGGCCTGATCGGCGAGGGGGTCGAGGTCATCAACATGCCGAAGACCGGCCTGCCGGTCCCGGCGAATGCCGAGATCGCGTTCGAGGGCTTTATCCACCCGGACGACATGGTCGATGAAGGCCCCTTCGGCGAATGGCCCGGATATTACGCCGGCGACATGCATCCGGAACCGGCGATCCGGATCGAGACCTTCATGCACCGCGACGACCCCGTCCTGCTGGGGGCGATCCCCGCCGTACCGCCGAACGACGATACGTTCTATCGCGGCACCTATCGCTGCGGCGCGGTGTGGAACCAGCTCGAAGCGGCCGGCATTCCGGAGGTCAAGGGTGTGTGGGCCCACGAAGCGGGCGGCAGCCGGATGTGGCTGACCGTGTCGATCAAGACCATGTATGGCGGCCATTCGAAACAGGCGGGGCTGATCGCGTCGCAGTGCCATGCGGGGGCCTATGCCAACCGCTGGGTGGTCGTGGTCGACGAGGATATCGATCCGGCCAACATGAACGACGTGATCTGGGCGATGTGCACGCGCTGCGATCCCAAGGACGGGCTCGACATCCTGAACGGCTGCTGGAGCACCCATCTCGACCCGATGAGCTACAGCAACGAGGACCGCCGCAATTCCCGCGTCGTGGTCGATGCCTGCATACCGTTCCGCGAAAAGGATTCGTTCCCCGCCGTTGCGCGGTCTTCCAAGGAACTCGACGACCGCGTGCGCGCCAAATTCGCCGACGTGCTGCCCGCAGGGTCCTGACCCCCGGCGGTCAGCCGCAATGCCGGGTGCGGGGCAGGACCACGCCGCCCGGACGGTCTGCGCCATCGGCACGGATATCCGTCACCGCGACCTGGTCGCCGGAAAGCCGGTAGCGGGCCCGGATCGTTGTGTGGCGCAGGTAGCCGGTGCCGACGGCCCGGCCGATTCCGCCGAGAAGCGCCGCATCGGCGGCGCGCGGAAACAGGCGCACCGGGGTGGCGCCGGACATGCCGTGATGCGACCGGATCCGGCGGATGACCGATCGTTCGCTATCCGTCAGAACGCCCGATGGCCGGCGCACGAATCCGCTGACGGCGTCGCGGTTTACCGGTCGTGCTTCGCCGGGCGTACCGCCTTCGACAAAGATCGCGGACTCGCCGGCGAGCAGGGCGGTCTGCATGCCATGGCAGGTTGTCAGCAGCCTGTAGAGACGGGACCGCGCCGCCGGTTGCGCCGGCCAGGCGATTTCGATGACCGGCCCCCTGCCGGCTTCCAGCATTCGGAGCAGCGCGCGGCCCTCGGTCACTGTTTCACGTGAAACAATCGCGGATTGGCCTGACTCCTCAGTTACTTCTGCCGGCGCCGCAACCGGCTGCGATTGCGGCACCGGTTCGGCGGCCGTTTCGGGCGGTGCTGCCGGCGGCGGCGCCGCCCTGGGCGGCCGGGGGCGGCGCGGTTCGAGCCGCGCGATTTTTGCCGATGGCCTGGGGGCGCGCGGTTTTAAAACCGGAAGTTCGGGTTGCGGCGCTGCGGCCTTAAGGGGCGCGGCGGGCGGCGCCGGCGGCGGGGGCAGGCGCACCGCCGATTGCCGCTGCGGCGGGGCAGGTTCGGTCTTCTCCGCCGCCGGGTTCGCCGGTTTCGTCTGTTCCGCCTGCGACGGGTCGGGTTTCTGGCTCATGATCGCCAGGAACAGGGCGAGACCGATCGTCACGGCGCCGGACGCGGCTCCGATATACATGCGCTTTCTCCTTCGCTTGCGGCGGGTCGGGGTCACTGGCGGGCGATCGATTGCGCCGAGAACATCTCCATTTCCTCCGACAGCAGCATCAGGTCGCGTTTGCGGTCGGCGGCCGTCATGAATTTCGGCTTCTTCGTATCGCCGGGGGAGGATATGGCGCCGCCGACAACCCCTTCGGCGAGGACTTCTTCGCGGCGTTTCCCGACTTCCGACGGCAGCGGCGGGACGAGCCCGCGCGTTGCCACCCGGACCTGCGTCACAGCGTCGACCCCGGCGGCTCCGGCTTTGTCGGTGGCCGCGGGAACCGGTTCCGCCGCGGGCGGCGCCGTCTTCGGTGCGGACGATACGGCGGCCTTCTCCTGCACCGGTTTGGCGGCCGTTTGCGGTGCCGGCGGCGCGTCTGGCGCCTTTTTGGCGCCGATGACTTCGAATGCCCTGGCTTTCAGGTCTGTCGCCGCATCGTGGGCGCGGTCGGCGGCGGCGTGGAGATCGGCCCTGTCGCCGGCGAACAGGAAGACCAGCGCGGCGGCGACCACGACGTTGAAAAGCAGGAATCTCATGAGGCTGTCCTTTCTTCGGGAGCGGGTTTCCTGAGCGATATGACCAGCAGGGCGCGGAGACCGGCGGATACCGGCAGGCCGACCACGGTGGTCATGAAGGCGAGGCTGAAATTGGCCGTCAGGTCGCGGATGACCGACTGGACGGTATCCGGGGTCAGCTCCTGTCCGGCGAGGCTGCCGATGCCGAGGCTGATCCCGAGCAGGGTGAAGGTGAGCGCCAGCGTCGTGACGCCGTTTGCGGTCTGCATCCCGACGGCGAACCAGTATTCCCGGTCTGCATCCCGAATGCCCTGCGCATTCATGCGGACGAGGCCGAACAGGGTCCCGAAGACGAGCGCGGCGAGCAGGACGAGGAACCCGGCGCCGAGAACGTCCAGCGCCCAGCCGGTTATCGCCGACACGTCCTGCGACAGCAGGGTGACCGCGCCCGCGGTGGCGAGGACCAGGCCGCCCAGAAGATAGCTGGCGGCCTGGGACCCGTGCGCCACGGTGCGGGTCAGAGCCCGGGCGAAGCTGCCCATGTCAGCGGCGCCCCATCCGGGCGTTCATCAGCGCGGCGGTCGATACCCCGATCTCGCCGAGCCAGTGATCGGCGATGCTGCGGCTTTTCTCGGCCGACGCATGGACCAGGAAGGTCAGGTCGTAATTGTCGAACGCCGCGCGCACCGCCGGCGTGTTGCGTCCGACCAGCTTCTTGTCGCGCAGGACCATGCGCTCCAGGTCCACCAGCCGCGTACGGGCGACCTGTACCCGGCTCGCCCGTTCGCCGGGTTTCATGTCGCCGGACAGGATGGTTTCGAGCAGGATGGCGCGTTCGCGTTCCATGTTCTCCAGGGTGCCGGCGGCGGCGCCGCCGATGGCGGCACCGAACAGGGCGAGGGTGATCGCCAGGGCGACGATTGTCTGCTGCGGGCGTGTCAGCGCCCGTGCCCGTGCCGGCGTGGGGTTCCGAGTATCTGCGTACGTCATTTCGATCTCCATTTCGATCTCCGTTTTTCAGGGGTTATCGGGACACAAAGAAGTCGACGGCGCCGGTGACGCCGGTTTTCCGGTCGTTGTCGGCGGCATCGGCGATCTCGGTTTCCGCCGGGGCGTCTATGCCTTCCGACAGGGCGAGGGCATCCAGCGAGACGAGCTTCGCCATGTAGCCGAGAATCGCGCGTTCCTGGTCGACGACGGCCACTTCGGCCTGGTTCTCGGCGACCAGCTGGCGCAGGTATTCGCCGCGGCTGACCGGGACGCCGGCAATCTGCGGCGTCTGGTTCATCGGGTGGGATTTGACGGCCTGCACCAGGGATTCGATGGCCGACAGGTTCTTGGCGTATTCGCGGGCGTATTTGCTTTCCGCCGCGACCGACGACGACAGCAATCTGGTATCGATCCGGGCGGCGGATGCTTCGAACCGCGCGCGCGCCGAATTCTGCTTGGTCAGCAGGTCGGCCTGCTGCGGGGTGACGGCCCGCTGCGCCCGGTTCAGCTTCGACAGCAGCCGTTCGTAGAGCCGGACCTTGGTATTCGCCCGCCGGGCCCGCAGGTCCTGATGTTCCTTCATCATGTCGATGTAGTTGCGCTTTTCCTCCAGGAACTGGTGCTGAAGCTCGGTGCGCAATTCGCCGTCGGCGCGCTCGATCGCCGCCTGCAGGTCGGCCAGCGTCTGCTGTTTCAGCGCGATATTGCGGTCGAGCCCGACAAGAGCGGCGGCAAGACGCGATCTGGCGAAATCGTTGTCGACCGCCTTTTTCAGGTAATCGCCGGGCAGCTTGATCAGTTGTTCGCTGGCGGTCGGCGACCAGGTGGCAGGGGTGTCCGCCAGTGCCGGGGCGGCCAGGATCGCACCGGCCAGGGCCAGCGCGATCACGGGTTTCGGGTTCGCTGTTCGGGGCATGAGAGCTTCCTTTCAGGCCGGGGTTACTTGTTTTTCCAGTGGTTGATCCGGCGCATTTCGCTTTTCATCTCGTCGGTGACGTTCAGCGCCAGGAACTGTCCGAAGGTCTGCGGTTCGGTTCGCCCGAGAAGGGCTTCCGCCGTGGCGACGAAAGACGTGCCGCCGGAAAAATACAGGTCGTGGTCCGGCCAGGCGGCCTTGAAACCGTCGAACCGGCGGCGCGCCATCTCGACATCGCCGCCCTTGAAATAGTTGATCACGCTGAGGGCATGCAGCCGCATCCGTTCGTTTTCCGGTACGGATTTGGCGGCGGTCCCGAGATCGGCGTTGCATTTCTGCAGCACGTTGGCGCTGGTCAGAAAGGCGGCGGACGATCCGCGCGCGCGGGCCTGGGCGTCCATGTCGAGGGCCTGATCCCGGCAGGCCCGGAACGACTGCAGTTTCTGCATTTCTTCGAAGCGGGCTTCGCGGAAGCTGGCATCGGCAATCGGGTTGCTCGCCTGGTTCAGGCTGCAGGCCGCGAGCGTCAGCATCGATGCGCCCAATGTGACGGCTTTCAGAATGTTTTTACGCGTGGTCATGGATCGATCCTCCTTGATGAGACGGGACGAGACGGATTGAAAAAGCGGGATTCCGGACATGTCAGACCAGCCCGCGCAGAAGCTGCTGGCGGTAATGGCTGCGCAGTTGCTGAACCTTTCTGACGTAGCGCCGCGTCGCCGGGATCACCCGTGCGCGTCCGGGCCGGCCGACGGCGGATCCGCCGTTGTAATAGGACAGCGCCAGGTCGGTGCGCCCGTCATAGCGCCTGATAAGGCGGCCCAGAAAATGAAGGCCGAGGCGGATATTCACCCGGGCGTCCCACAGCGTGTCCGGATGAATGCCGTACTCGCCGCGGGCGGTGGCCGGCATGATCTGCATCACGCCGCGCGCGCCCTTATGGCTGCGGGCCCGGGCATTGAAGCTTGATTCCGCATGCGCGACCGCAAGGGCGAGCGACGCGGGGATTCCCATGTTGCGGGCTTCGCGAACCACCATCTGTTTCACGGCCGATGCGCTCGGCGGGGGGCTGACGGCCGTCACCGGGCCGGCGCATCCGACGAGCAGGGCGACGGCGAGCAGGAGGGTGGCAACCGTCCCGAAAGCCGCGGGGGCGGTGCGGGTAGTGCGGGGCGCGGTCATCGGTCGCCTCCCGCCGCCGCCGCTGCGGCGAGGGCCTTCTGCCAGCGGGCGTCGAGGCTCGAAACAACCAGGTTGGGGGCGTTGACCCGCGCGCGTGCCGCCATCGCTTCCTTAAGGGGGAGGGAAGGATCGAGTGCGAGCACGACACGGCGCGCGGGCCCGGTCGTCGACTGGACGACCGTTTGGGGATCGACGGGACGAAGCCGCGTATCGAGGAAGCGTTTGCCGTCGAAGATGATGATGAGATCCTTGCCGGGCGCCGTTTCGGCGGGTGCCGTTTCTGCCGGCGTCGCGGGCGGCGCGAGAGCCATGACATCCGGCGCGGTCCGGGCGCTCTGGCCGGCCCCCATTGAAATCAGCGTCAGGACCATGAGGCTGAAGAACCCCATGGCAAGCGCCAGCGCGATCTCGGTCATCGCGTTTTCGGACGTGGTGTTGTCGGGGGCGGAAGCATGCAGGGTCATCGTTCTCGTCCTTGGGCTCTGTTCAGCGCCGGTCGCGGCGCATGTTTTCGACGGACCGCCGGGTCATGCGGCCGTTCACGGGCAGGGCGGAATCGGACTGATAGGCGCGCAACGCTTCGCGGGTCTGCCAGGTAAGAACCCCGTCGACGGGGCCGGGGTCGTATCCCATGCCGGCGAGCAGGCGCTCGGTTTCCTCGACCATCGGGCGATAGCCCCGCGGGTTGGCGGCGGCCGGAATGACCGGAACGTCGCTCGACACCACGCGGACCGGTTTCGCCGGCGTGCGTTCCGGCCAGTTCATGTGGCGCGGTGCCGACGTTGACAGCAATCTGCCGTTTTCGACGCCCAGCGCCTGATAGGTCAGGACAGGCGTTTCGCGGGCCAGGGTGATAGATCCGGATACAAGGATATCGGCGCGGATATTGGCTTTCAGGTCGGCGATCCGGTCGGCCTTGGTGCCCGCCGGATCGCCCGACGCCCGGATGGTCTGGACCAGCGCGTTGATCGCCGACATGTCGACGAACTCGAACTGGCCGCGCGCCTGGCGGTGAAGCTCGGCGAGCAGGCGCCGGTTCCAGGCATTGGCGACCTCGGCCGGGATCGGCGGTTCGTTCTTCGCAAACGACCGGATGGCGATGGTCGGGGCGCCGTAGCCGCTGGTCGCCGGGATTCCGGACACTTTCGCGCCGCGTATACCGGACAGAATTTCCGAGGCGACCGGCGCGAATGTCTGGTCCGAGGCGGCCGGCCCGGCGATGCCGAGGCAGATTACACCTGCAGCGATCGCCGGTCCGGCCCGGTGCCCGAACAAACCGCGACGAAGGAAGACAAAGCGTTTCATGGCGATTCCTCCGGCGTCTTCCGTCAGCCCTGAACCTGCTGCCAGGCGCCGTCCGGCGTGCGGCAGGCAGTGCCCGTCACCTTGCGTTCGTATCCGCCGATGAACACCCACGCGTCGTAGTCGCGGCAATCGCCATTGCTGGCCGTGCGGTAGGTGCGGGTCGGAGTAACGGTGTACTGGTTGCCGTTATCCGGGTTCTGCCAGTTCACCGAGCGGCCGGTCGGGACCGTTTCCATGGCGTTCTGCACCTGGACATGATCTGCCCGGTCCATCGAGTTGCCGATCTGGCCGCCGATCACCGCGCCGAGCACGGTGCCGGTCAGGACGGCTGCGACCCGGCCGTTCCCCTTGCCGAACTGCGATCCGGTCGCCGCGCCGAGCAGCGCGCCGATGATCAGCCCGCCGGTCTGGTTGTTCATCCGAACATTTGCCGGACGATAGTTGCGGCGCGGCTTGTAGTGATGATGGACAACCTTCACCGGTGCCGGCCTGTAGTGGTGATGCACCACCTTGGCCGGCTTCGGCGCGTAATAGTGTTTGACCACTTTTACCTTCCGGGCGGGACGGCGGGCCTGACGCTGGTTCTTGTGGATGACGACGACTTTCTTGCCGCGGACACCGTTGCGGTACTGATCGGCGCTGGCGGACGGAATGCCGGCGGCAAGCAGGGCCACCGCACCGATGGATGCGATCGTCGCGTTCTTCAGAGTTTTCATCAGGGTCGACATAATTCCGTTCCTTCTCTGTTGGCCTTCGGTTGGGCGCTGCTGTCCGGCCGGAACGGAAATTGTGGTCGCGAGGTTGATCTTCATTTCCAGTTTCCCGTGTCGGCCTTTCGCGGCGTCGGGGGAAATGTGGGGCATATGCGATTTCGATTGCATGCCAGCGTTGTTAGGAGATTTTAATGCAGATAAACGTCGCCTAACGCGGGCGGTGTTCCATATTTAACGAATGCCCCTTACCTTCGGAGCCGAATGCGTAAATTAATCTCCATATTGGCCCTGGTCCTGTTTCTCGGTGCATTGAATTCAATGAATTCAATCGCTTACGCCCAGTCCGGCCCGCCAGAGATCGCCGGCGCCCTGGCGCGCCTGAAGAACAATCCCCGGTACCAGGGGCGGATTCTGGGCACCCATGTGAAACCCAACGGCGGCAGGTATTTGTACGAGGTGCGCATTTTGCGCCCCGACGACCGGGTGATTCTGGTTTATATCGACCCGCAGACCGGCGGCGTCGTCGGCGATTCGGACCGCCGCCAGCAGCGCCGCGCAACAAATCCGCCCCGGCCCCGGGACCGCCTGTTCGGGCGCGACGGCGCGAACCGGCCCGATCGCGATATCCGCCGCGGCTTCGGAAGATAGGACCGGAAGATGCGCATTCTCGTGCTCGAAGACGATACGGAACTTGCCGAACAGATTGCCGCGATGCTGCGCGACGAGAATTTCGCCGTAGACGTCATCCATGACGGCCAGGAAGGTCTCGAATACGGTCTCGACAACACCTATGACGGCGTCATTCTCGACCCCGGTCTGCCGACGATGGACGGGTTCAGCGTGCTGAAACGCTGGCGCGACAACGGGCTTGTCATGCCGGTGATCGTGCTGACCGGATCGCGCAAGGAGGTCGGCGACATGAAGGAAGGTATCCGGGCCGGCGCCACCAACTACCTGACGAAACCCGTCGATCTCGAATTGCTGCTCGACTGGGTGCGCAGCGTCGTGAATTCCGGCGGGCCGGGTGTGAAAAAACCGGTCATCGAGCACGGCGCCATCCGGATCGACACCCAGGCGCTGCGTGTCTGGTTTGACGGCGCACCGGTGAAGCTGTCGCCGTCCGAATACCGCATTCTGCATTATCTGGCGGTCAATGCGGACCGTCCGGTGCCGGCCGACGAGCTCGCGAAGCACAATTTCGACGGGGAAACGATCAAGACATCGAATGAAATCCCTGTCTTCATCAGCCGGCTGCGCGACAAGCTCGGCAAGGCGGCGATTCAGACCGTGTTCGGCTACGGCTACCGCCTCGCCGAGGCCGCGGAGGATGCGGCCGCCGCACCGGGCACGCCGCCGGGCGCACCGGACCCCGAATGAGCGCCCTCGTGCCGTTGCCGGCATCGCTGGTCGGCCGGATCGGTCTCTGGGCGCTGCTGCTGTTTGCCGCCAGCATTCTGCTGTTCTGGGCACTGTTCGGTGCTGCCGCGCGCGAAGTATCGCGCGAAGTGGTGGATACCCGCCTCATTCAGTTTGCCGATCAGCTGCGCGGCTACTGGGCGAGCCGGGAGGCCGGCGGTCCCGCGCGGTCCGGCGACACCGGCGCGCCGGCGCCGAATCCGGTGATCGGCAGTCCCGATGTCGGCTGGATCTGGCAGATATCCGAGGCCGGTGCGGTCATCGACGTATCGCCGCTGCTGCGGCTGACCGGCGCCGGGATAAAGCCCCGGGTAACCGCGCCCGGATCGGAATTCACCATCTCCGACGCCGTCACGCCGCTCGGGACCATGCGGATCGCCGAACGTATCGTCGACGAGGTGCCGCCTTTCCGGTCGGACGACGACGCAAACCGGACGATCCGCGTGCATTACCTGGTCGGTGTCAGCGCCGAACAGTACGAAGACTACGTCGCGCAGCATACGGCGCGGCTGCGGGATCTGTTCGTTCTTGCCGTGATTCCCGTGTCGCTCGCCATTTTCGGGATGCTGACGGTAATCGTTCTCGCCCTGCGCCGCGATCTCGGCAGGGTCGCGGGCGCGATGGACAATTACGAGGATGGCGGCAGCGAAACCATCGAGGGGCGGCACCCGCGCGAATTGCAGCGCCTGGTGGACCGGATGAACGGCCTGCTGCAACAGAACACGATGCTGATCGACCGCACCCGGAAATACGTCAGCAAGATCGCCCATGACATCAACCACCCGCTGGCAATCATGAAGAACGGGCTGAGCGGGGCTGTCGACACGCCGATGCTGGAACGCCAGGTCGAACGGATGGCGGGCCTGGTGGACCGCTATTCAAGCCTGGCGCGCGCCATCGGGCCGGAAGGCCAGGTCCAGCGCCAGACCGCGATAGCCGATGCCCTGACCGATATCGCCGAGGGGTTTTCGATCGTCTATCGCCGGACGCCGCTGGATATTTCGTGCCGTTGCGATGCGGGGCTGAATTTTTTCGTGGCGCGCCACGATCTCGAAGCGATGGTCAGCAATCTTGTGTCCAATGCCCACAAATTCGCCGAGGAAAGGGTCGTTCTGTCTGCCGAAAAGCGGGACGGGAACCTGGTCGTGCGCATCGAGGACGACGGACCCGGCATTACCGCCGCTCAGCGCGACGCGGCGCTCAACTGGGGCGGCCGCCTGGACGAAGCACCGCCCGGCACCGGGTTCGGGTTGTCTATCGTCAGCGATATCGTCGCGCTCTATGACGGTGAAATGCGTCTCGGCGAATCGGCGCTGGGCGGGCTCAGCGTCGAGATCGAACTGCCGGGCAAGGGGCGCTGATCAGACTCCGAACAGGCCGATGACGAGGCCCTGGATCAGAAGGACCCCCAGCCAGTGCGCGCCGTCGATGACCGTCAGCGATGTCTTTGCCCGCTGGAATCCGTGACTGACCGCCAGGGTGGTCAGCACGAAGCCGAACCAGACGAACGCGCCGGAAATAACCCCGTTGACCGGCGTAACCTGGCCGGTCCCGAGATGCCCGATAATGCCTGACAGCACCCAGGCCATGATCAGTTGCGCCACAAAGGCAATAATAAAGGGCCACGGCTTTGCGCCGTCGCCCTTTATTTCCGCCTCGGTTTTGCCGAGCGCGGACATCCACTGCCTGCCGAGGATCATGTAGTAGACCGCCCCGAAGGCATAGCCGGCGACCGCCGCAACCGCGACCCCGGGATAGTTCGTTCCGGCAAATTCCATGACCGGCTGCCCCGCGGCTTACTCTGCGGCCTGCACCGCTGCGTCGTCGATCAGCGTCGCGACATAGAATTCCCGCCGCTTCAGGTTGCCGTAGAATTCCTGCAGGAACTGAGGCGCGACGGCGCCGCTGACGGTCTCGTTCGCCATCAGGGCGTCGGCCCAGGCTTTGACGAGGGGAAAGCCGTCGAGCAGCCCCGTTTTCAGGAACCCGTCCGCGACCAGGAAACGCTGGAGGAACGGCGCATAGGCCGCATCCACCAAAGACAGTTTCGGCCCGTTGAAATATGGGCCGTCATTGCCGCGTCCGCGGGCAATGGCCTCTTCAAGGCGTTCGATCGCTTTCGGCGCCTTGGCGAGGCCTTCTTCCATGTCTTCGCGGGTCTTCGTGTAATAGACGCCGCTCAGCGCGCTGGAGAAGGTCGGGACGTAATCGGTCCAGGCGCGGTTGCGCGCCCGGTGCAGCGGATCTTCGGGATGAAGACGCGGCGGCACCGTTTCGTCCAGAAATTCGGCGATGGCGTTCGACTCGAAAAGAATTTCGTCGTCGACTTTCAGCACGGGAACTTTCCCGTGCGGCGAAATCTTCAGGAACCAGTCGGGCTTGTCCCGGAGATTGATAAATGTGACCTCGAACTCGACGTCTTTAGCGCGCATGGCAATCACGGCGCGCTGAACCCACGGTCAGGTGAACGAGCTGATGAGGTGGTATTTGACGGTCATCTGTCTGTCCTTTTCCGGTTATCGGCAGGCGGAGATGTTAGCCCAAACCCGGTTCGTCGCCAATCGGGCGTTGTCCCGCCGTTCAAATCGACACGGCGGCCGGCAGGTCTTCTTCGAGGATCGAAATATTGAGCGTGTAGGATATTTCGCCTTCCTCGTCGTCGCGATACAGGACGCCGATGAATTCATCGCCCAGGTAAACTTCTATCGGGGCGTCGGGCTTCTTGGGCGGCACGATCTTGATACGATTGTTGCTGAACGTCAGCCGGAGATATTCCTGTACCCGCGTAATCTCATTCAGTGTCATTTTCTGCTCCGGTGCTGATTCTGGCCGCTTGACGCTGCCAATCTGCTCATTCGATGCCACTGGCTAATGAAATCGGGCCGAAAAGGCAAGTCTGGGGCCGCCGGGCGGCGTGTGGAATCTGTTGCCTGCGGCGCCCGAAATGATTAGTATCCTTACAAATAGCAAGAATCGTGTTCGGAAGAACGTAGTTGCGAATTCATTTGGGAGTGGAACGATGACACGGAAAGCCAATCAGCCATTCGTGCGGAACGCCTGGTACATTGCTGCCTGGGCCGAAGAACTCGATAACGGGTTGCTCGCGCGGACGATTATGAACCAGCCGATGGTGATTTTTCGGGACGCCGACGGCAAAGTGGGCGCGCTGGAAGACCGGTGCTGCCATCGCGGGGCGCCGCTGACCCACGGTCACGTGGTCGAGCAGGGCCTGCAATGCGGCTATCACGGGCTGACCTTCGATACGTCGGGCAATTGTGTCGACATTCCCGGCCAGAAGAACATCCCCGCCCAGGCGCATGTTCAGTCGTTCCCCATGGTGGAACGCAACGAAATCCTGTGGATATGGACGGGCGACCCGGCGCTTGCCGACGAATCCAAGATCGTCGATTACCCCTATCACGACGACAAGAAAAAATGGCCGCATAAAAAGTCGATGTTCCAGATCAAGTCGAACTACATGCTGATGATCGACAATCTGATGGACCTCACCCATCTCGGCTATGTCCATAACAAGACCATCGGCGGCAACCCCCTCAACCATGTCGGCGCGGACATGGAGGAACGCCAGACCGAGAACGGCGCCTACTTCATCCGCTGGATGATGGATCACCAGCCGCCGCCGACCTATGTAAAGGGCGGCAAGTTCACCGGTCTGGTGGACCGCTGGCAGGAATTCGAATATGTCGGGCCGAGCGTCGTGCTCCAGTGGTCCGGGGCCGTCGATGTCGGCAAGGGTGCGACGGAAAACCGCGAACAGGACGGTTTCCACCTGCGTCTTCTGCACGCGGCGACGCCGGAAACCGATACCACGTTCCATTATTTCTGGTCGGCGGCGAACGGCTACCGCCAGGACGATCCCGCGGCGACGCAGGAACTGTATGACGAGATCTATCCGACTTTCATCGAAGACAAGATCATCATGGAAGCGCAGCAGGACCGCATCGACCTGAACCCCGAACGGGACCTGGTTGAAATCCATGCGGACAGCGCATTGTCGCTGGCGCGGCTGGCCCTGGACAAGATCATCGCCGAAGACCAGTCCCATATGGCGCAGGCCGCCGAATAGAACGTCTTCGACGGAGGCTTTGAGAACGGCGGGGCTTTCCCCGCCGTTTTCTTTTAAGGGGGATACCCATGGAGATTGCGCTTTTCATCTTCGATAAAATGACGCCGCTCGATGCGGTCGGCCCGCTCGAGGTCATCGGCCGGGTCCCCGGCGCGACGGTCCGGATCGTCGGCAAGACTGCGGGCCCCGTGCGGGCAGGGCATCTCGGCCTGACGGCGGATCATGCGATGGCCGACGTGACGGCCCCCGATATCCTGCTTGTTCCCGGCGCCGCCGATATGAGCCATATCACCGGGGACGGCGAAATTCTCGACTGGGTGCGCGCGGTGGACGCCCGCACGACCTGGACGACATCGGTCTGCACCGGCGCGCTTGTCCTCGGGGCGGCCGGGCTGCTGGCGGGAAAGCGCGCGACAACGCACTGGTCCGCCATGAAACAGCTGGAAGGCTATGGCGCCATACCCGTGAACGAACGCGTGGTGACGGACGGAAAGGTCATGACCGGCGCCGGCGTGTCTGCCGGTATCGACATGGCGCTGACCCTGCTTGCCGAGGTATCCGGCGCGGATCATGCGCAGTTCGTGCAGCTGATGACGGAATACGACCCGCAGCCGCCCTTCGATGCGGGCTCCCTGGCGAAGGCGCCCGATCCGATCCGCGAACGCGCCCGGGCCCTGTTCGCCTGACGGGACGGGGGATCCGAAGCCGCATATAAAAACGGCCCCGGCGGAACTCCCCCGGGGCCGTATCTTGTTCGGAACAGCTAGCCCTATTTCGGGATCGAGCCCTGCACGCCCTCGACATACCAGTTCATGCCGGCGAGTTCGTCGTTGGTCATGGTCTTGCCCGCGGCCACGCGCACCTTGCCGGACTGGTCCTTGATCGGTCCGGTGAAGGGGTGGAACGTCTTGGCCTTCATGCCCGCCATGTATTTCTTCGCCTCTGCGACCACCGCGGCGGGGACCTTCTTGTTGAATTCCGGAATGCGGATGGTGTCGTCGTCCATGCCGCCCCAGTAATTCTCCGGCTTCCAGGTGCCGTCCATCACCCGCTGCACCGATTTGATGTAGTGGTTGCTCCAGTCGTTGATGACCGACAGCAGATGCGCGTTGGGACCGAAATGCGACATGTCGGAGGCCTGCCCGACCGCCCATTTGCCGCGTTTCTCGGCGGCCTGCATGGCGGCGGGGCTGTCGGTGTGCTGGATGATGACGTCGACGCCCTGGTCCATCATGACTTCGGCGGCGGAGCGTTCCTTGCCCGGATCGAACCAGGTGTTGACCCAGATGATCTTCAGTTCGGCCTTCGGGTTCACCTTCTGCATGCCGAGCATCACGGCATTGATGTCGCGGATGACTTCGGGAATCGGGAAGGACGCGATATAGCCGATCTTGCCGGTCTTGCTGACGGAGGCCGCCATGAAGCCCGAAATGTAGCGGCCTTCATAGGTGACCGACAGGTACGTGCCGAGGTTCTTGGCGCGCTTGTATCCGGTGGCGTGTTCGAAGGTGACCTTCGGGAACTGCCGGGCGACCTTGGCGGTCGGGTTCATGAAGCCGAACGAGGTCGTGAAAATGACCTGGTGGCCGGTGCTCGCCAGCTTGCGGATCACGCGTTCGGCGTCCGCGCCTTCCGGCACGTTCTCGACATAGGTGGTTTTCACCTTGCCGCCGAAATGTTTCTCCATGGCAAGGCGGCCCTGGTCGTGCTGGTAGCTCCAGCCGTGATCGCCGATGGGGCCGACATAGACGAAGCCGACCTTCATCGGATCGGCCGCCTGCGCGCCGCCGGCGGCGAAGAGCGCTGTCGCCGCCACGGCGGCGAAGCGAATGAAGTTGCGACGTATCATAAATATTCTCCCGGCCGTTCCCGCCCTGTCAGGAAAGGCATTTCTGTGAAATAAAGCCAACCGGCCGATGATATGGATATCGGCGATGCCATACAACGCGCCCGTCGATTCGGCTGTGGATAACTGTGCGGAAAGCCGGTGCGTCAGGCCAGCGCCGTGTCCGGCGGGATGTCGAGCGCGGCCCGCAATTCGCCCGTCCGGGTGGCGAGGTCGGCAGGCGCGTAGGGCAGGGCAGCACTATGCCCCCAGACCGGCCCCGGCCAGGCCGGGTCGCCGTCGAAGCGCGCGACGATATGGACATGCAGCTGGCGCACGATATTGCCGAGCGCGCCGATATTGATCTTTTCGGGCCTGTACAGGCGCGACAGGGCACCCGCCGCCAGGTCGGTTTCGTCTGCCAGGCGGATACGGTCGGCCCGGTCGAGATCGCCGATCTCGACAAGGCCCGGTTTCTGCGGCACCAGGATCAGCCACGGATAGCGGGCATCGTCCATGAGCAGGACACGGCACAGGCCGAGACTGCCGAGACCGGCCGTATCGGCGGCCAGCCGCGGGTCCGGTTCGAATATCGTCATCTGAAAGCGTTTCCTCTGAATCCTGCAGGCTCTGGCGATTGTATATGTCCGACAGGCGGGCCGGCGAATAGATAATCGGGTAGTCCAGCGGCCGATAACGACAAACATGAAAAACAACCCCATGCACCCGAAGGGAGGGGCGGCTACGCGGGTGGCGTCTGTATCGATATCTCCATCGATATCTCCATCGATATCTCCGTTTTTCGGGGTTCCACTGCTGTCTCCGGTTGCGGGCCCGCCGCACCGGTTCACGCCCCATGCTGTCGGGCGTGTTCCGGCCGGTGACCCCGGGTTGTGCCCATTACAATCAGTCTAGCACATATTGGAACAAAAAGCGAACATTGCCCGGGCGAAAGTATTCGCAAAAACCGTATAGGCGCTGGTCGGAGGACAACGACGACGACCGCAGCAACAAGCCGGTGATCGGTGGGTCCGCTTTGCGTCAGAGAGCAGAAATTTCCCAGTTCCGAAATATACCACCGCTTTTGGCTGAGGCTGTTGAAAAACTCTGCCCGGAAGCTGTTCTC
Organism: uncultured Rhodospirillaceae bacterium; assembly: GCA_963974055.1. GTDB lineage: Bacteria > Pseudomonadota > Alphaproteobacteria > MPNO01 > UBA830 > CAXBCP01. The sequence continues at coordinate 3,483 of CAXBCP010000033.1, read as the reverse complement.
ACCGTCCGCTACTCCTATAAGCGGGCTTTTTCTCCCGCCTCCAGCTGATGCCGGGGCGGGGGTTTCGTTTGTGGCCTGTTCGGTGGTCGTCTTTATCCATGGACCAGGCCATCATCACAGGCCATCATCGGTGCAGGTGGCAACCTTGATGCGTGCTTGATCAGGCGTCTGAGGTTCTGCACCGTTGCCGTCAGCAGGAACTCGTCCCTGGCACCCCTCGGGCCGCGAACCTGAGCCTCGTCATTGACAGGTTGCGCTTCGCTTCTCCGAACAATCTCTTTTTATGCGCCGATCGGTAGCCCAACCGTCCAGGCCCCGTAAACAGTTCGGCGTATAAACTTGTGTGGTATATTACTTGAATATATTCATTGACCCGTATGCTGGTGTTTGTGCAACAGGAATCGGACTAGAGTTAATTATGATTAAATGTGTCTGTTGGTCGGCCCGTGTTTTTAATATTTTTCGGTTCATTGCGATTGTGCTGTCGATGTCTACGGTGTCATTCGCAGCTGCTGCGATCCCGACGAATGGCGGTTTCGAAACCGGTAACCTGTCCGGCTGGTCTACAATCGGCGATGCAAATGTTGAAAATCCAACATTGGGGATCAACCCGCCTTCCGGACACTTTCAGGCGATCATAACGACCCGAAGCAACATTCAGATGAACCCGGAACTGCCATTTTCCGGGGCAAACGCGGTCAATATCTCGGCGCTGGAAACCTTTACCATGGGGTTTGTCTCCTCTCAGATTCGGTTTCTGCTCGAGCTCAACGGCTATGGCAATATCTCGGCGAGCGAAGGATCTGCCATTCAAACGACTTTCAGCGCCTCCGCAGGCGAAAGCCTGTCGTTCCTCTACAATTTTCTGACCGCCGAGGGTGGAAGCAATGATTTCGCCTTCGTGTCTGTGCAACCGGTCGGTGGCTTCGACGGCCCTGATCTTCTCGCCGACGTCTTGACCTCAACACCGGTATTGTCGCCGACAATTCCAATACCCGGAGGCTCGGTGCCCGGGTTCTTTTGGAATGCCGAGACAGGCTACCATCAATTCAGCCATGTCTTTGCAGAAGATGGCCTCTATTCGCTGACCATCGGTGTTGCCGATACGGGTGATACGGAGGCCGGTTCAGCCTTGCTTATTGATGACGTGACCCTTCAGGCCGCATCTTCAATCCCGGCCCCCGGATCGCTCGCGCTGCTGGGCCTCGGCCTGGCCGGCATCGGTTGCGGAAGGCGTAGAAAACAATCTGTCTGAAGCCAATCCCAGGCAGATAAAAAACGGCGGTTTTTCAGGGCCGCCGTCGATATTTCCCGAGTAGAATCCGCCGGCGGATGTTTTCGCCCTGTCCTCCACCGACAGGGCCGGCGCCCTCAATCCGGGCCCGGTATTCGTCCGTAAACAGGCAGGCTGTTTAGGGCGGCTTTATTCGGCGTCGGGGTCGCGGGTCGCGCTCCACGATTTGCTCGTGCCCTGGACCATGTGACGCACGTTTTCGACGCCGACCGGTTCCTCGAAGAACAGGGTGCGCTTGGCCGCCATTTCCGGCATGTCCTGGGCGACATACATGATCACGTCCTCGTCGCCGGTGGCTTCGTGTTCGTGATAGGCCCAGGCCGGGCAGACGATGGTGTCGCCGGCCTTGAAGTCGTAGCGCTGGCCTTCGACCGTGGTCGCGCCCGTGCCCTGAAGGTAGTGATAGATCGCGACCGAATTATGGCGGTGGTTCGGCACGTGTTCGCCGGGATGAATCATCTGGATACCGATGAAAATACCCGGCGATGCCCCGGCGAGGTCGCTGTGGTCTTCGTTGACCAGCGCGACGAAGCGCCGTTCCGCATGGCGGATCGGATCGTTGCCCAGTTCGGTCAGCAGCGCTTTCCAGTCGTCGCCTTCCCATTTGCAGGCGCGGACATGGGTATGGCGGATGCGCTGGAAATATTCGTCGGCCGAGATAACGCGGGCGTTTTCGGAATTGGCGTCGGGTTTCGGCAGTCCGGCGGCGCCGCCGTCAGCGGGTGAATTCATTATGTCCTCCATATCCGGGTTGATCGCGTGCGTTTTCGCACTTGTTGCTGTGATGGTGCCCCGTCCGGTGATATTTTGAAACGGTCAAATTGATGATAGATGATATCGATATGGAAAATATCAGGCGGCTGGACCTCAACCTGCTGGTCGTGTTCGACGCGATCATGCAGCGCCGGAACGTGTCGCGGGCGGCGGCCGATCTTGGCGTCACCCAATCGACGATCAGCAACGCGCTTAAACGGCTGCGGCACAGTCTGGGCGATCCGCTTTTTGTCCGCGAAAGCCACGGCATGACCCCGACGCCCTTCGCGGAACGGCTGATTCCCCATGTCCGCACAGCGCTTTCGGCGATGGAGCAGGGGCTTGAACAGACCCGTCGTTTCGATCCCGCAATCGTCCAGCAGACGTTCAATATCATCATGACCGATATCGCCGAGGCGGTGATCCTGCCGCGGGTGCTGGACATGTGCCGGGAATCGGCGCCCGGCATTTCGATACGGGCGCTGAACCTGTCGATCGAAGACACGCCGGAAGCGCTGAAATCCGGCGATGCGGATATCGCCATCGGCTTCCTGCCGGAATTTTCGGGCCGGTTCTACCAGCGTTTTCTGTTCGCCACCGATTATGTGTGCATCGCGGCGGCGGACAACCCCGTCGCAAAGGGGCGTTTCACGCTTGAGAAATATCTGTCGGCGCGCCATGCGATCCCCGAGGCCCAGGGCACCGGGCATTCCGTGGTGCAGCAGACGCTCGCGCGCCAGGGGATCGACCTGAATGTCGGCGCCCGGGTGCCACATTTCCTGTCGATCCCGTTCGTCGTCGCCGCCAGCGATCTGATCGCCACGATTCCGGAAGCCTTCGGGGCAACATTCGGCCGCCAGCACGGGCTGATACATCTGCCGCATCCGCTGGACCTGCCGCGGGTGGAAATCAAGCTTCTGTGGCACGAGCGGTTCCAGGCCGAGGCGGCGAACCGCTGGCTGCGCGACCAGCTCGTCGCGGTGTTCAGGACGGTGAAATGGACCTGATCGCCGCGGCTGTTTCCCGATATATTGCCCCAATATATTTTCCGGGCATCTTTCCCTGCGCCGCCGCAAATGCGAAAATCTCTCCATGACAGAAGAAACCGCTGAAATATCGCTCACCGTCAACGGTCAGGCGATTACCCGAACCGTCCCGGTGCGCCGTCACCTGGTCGATTTCCTCCGCCTCGATCTGGAACTGACCGGATCCCACCTCGCCTGCGAACACGGCGTCTGCGGCGCCTGTACGGTGCGGGTCGACGGGGTCGTCGCCCGCGGCTGCCTGATGCTGGCGGTACAGGCCAACGGCGCCGATGTCGTGACGATCGAAGGGCTGTCCGACAGCGGCGAGGTCGCGGATCTGCAGATGGAATTCGAGACCCGCAACGCCGCCCAGTGCGGGTTCTGCACGCCGGGGATGGTGCTGACCTCGGC
>CAXBCP010000032.1:0-52537 GCA_963974055.1 uncultured Rhodospirillaceae bacterium | reverse complement strand
CCGACGCCGCACTGATCAAAGCCATCGCGCGGGCGCATCGTTGGATGGATGCTCTGGCATCAGGGAAACATTTATCGTCGGCAACTATCGCAAAAACCGAAGGGATTTCCACAAGGTATGTGGGACAGCTACTGCCGTTGGCCTTTCTGGCACCCGATATCGTCGAAGCTATCCTCACCGGAACGCAACCGGTAGACCTGACCGCCGAGATGCTTATCAAACGGGTCGATCTGCCCCTTGATTGGGCCGAACAGAGGCGTGTTCTGAGGTTCCAGGCAGCATCATAACGCCGCAAATCGGAACCGGTTTTTAGGCCCAAAGAGATAACCGGGCCATAATCCGCCAAATCTCTCCCGGGCGCTGTTCTCCGGTTCCGAATATCCGATCATCGCCTGCGAAAGCCCGCAGAACGCTGGCGTTCCGGCGGCGACACCGAAATTGGACTGATATATCTCTGTCAGATAGGAAAAATTGGCGGTGCAGCAAGTCTGGTGCGAACTCGTCTCCGCGAGTTTTCCCTGATCTTCAGGGTAAATACAGGGAATTCGGGCCAATCTAGCCTGAATTTCGCGCCGCAGCGTCCTGAAAGAGGCAGGATACTGGGACTTTAGATGCGCATTCCCTAAAGTCAGTAACAGCGATAATGTTCCATGGAACAGGGCAGATTTCGGCACGATCAGGGAGCGTTTTTCACGATTACGACCTTAGTGTGCTCATGCTGGTCAGGTACAAATCCGGGGCATGCTTTCCGCGTTACTTGCGGCTGAGAATAGGGTGGCTCACGAATATGTAATGTGCCAAGTGGCATGACAGACTGATTTCGTGTCGTATTAGGCCAGCTTTTCGTTCTCTGTGATTGGTTTACCCACACTCAGAATCGCATCGATAAACAAGTGCGGCTGGCCCCAAAGCGAATTAATGAAGATGGCGGTTACGCTGGCGGCCATCGCCACCATGGCCCAGACCGGGTAAACCAATCCGGTCGCAGCAATCGGTACGCCAATTCCATTAAACAAGAACGCCAACGAAATGTTTTGCAGCATTTTGCGATAACCATGCCCACTAATTTCGCGTGCCTCGACAACGTTGGAAATGTCATTGTTGAGAATAATGATATCGGCGGCGTCGATGGCAATGTCGGTACCTGACCCCATGGCGATACCGACATCGGCCTGCATCAGGGCCGGCGCATCGTTGATACCGTCGCCAACCATGGCGGTCCTTTCGCCTTGCTGGAGGTCTCGGATCAGCTTGGCCTTCTCGCCAGGCAGGACTTCTGCATGCACCTCATCAAGGCCCAATTCCTCGCCGATCTGAATCGCCGTGCGCCTGTTGTCGCCGGTCACGAGGACCGTGCGCACGCCCGCTTCTCTCAACCGGGCAATAGTCGGTGCTGCCTCGGCGCGCGCCGCATCGCCCAGAGCGAGCAACCCGACAAGGCTACCGTCTCGCGCGACGGCGATCACTGTCCGCCCCATACCCTCCAACGCCTCAATGCGTTGCCGCATCAATGAAAGTTCAATTCCGCTTTCTTCCAGAAATCTCGGACTGCCCACTAACACGTCCTGACCGTCAACTAGCGCAGCCACCCCCTTGCCCGGCGTTGCTTCGAATGAATCCGAAGTGGAAGGTGTCAGGCCGTCATCGAACGCGGCGTCTACCACCGCTGCCGCAAGCGGGTGTTCAGAATTGGCTTCGGCGGCGGCGGCGAGCATGAGAACCTGATCAGAATCTCCCGATACAGCTTCAACCTCATGCACCCTTGGTCGCCCCTCGGTGAGCGTTCCCGTCTTGTCGAAAGCTATCTGCCGGACGAGACGGTATCCCTGAAACGCCTCTCCGGTGCGCATCAGGATGCCTTTCTCCGCCGCCTCGCCGGCGCCTCGTACGATGGACAGGGGTGCGGATATGCCAACCGCGCAGGGATAGCCCATGACCAGAACGCTAAGACCCGCGAAGACGGCGCGCTGCAGGTCAGGCGTGAACCCGAGCAATTGCGGCAGCAACGCCCAGACGGCGAACGATAGGACCGAAATTGTCAGTACAGTCGGCGTATATACCCTGAGGACGCGGTCGACCAGGTGCAGGAGACCGGGTTTGAGGGCACGAGCATCTTCGACTTCGCGGACAACGCGGCGGAGAAAGCTCTCCTCGCCCACCGCGGTAACCCGAACAAGCAGCGTGCCGTTCCCATTGATTGTGCCACCGATAACCGTATCCCCCGGCATATGTTCAACCGGCATTGGCTCGCCAGTAACCAGAGACTGGTCAATTGCCGACCGGCCCTCGACGACCTCACCGTCCACCGGCAGGCGTTCGCCGGGACGCACCCGCACGAGATCGCCTACGACAACGTCGCTCACTGCGATTTCCTGCTCCCGCCCGTTGCGTTGGACACGGGCAAGGTCGGGCTGCAGATCGAGCAGGCGTTTGACCGCCTGGGAAGACCGCGTTTTGACGATCAACGACAGCCACTCCGAGAAGATATGATAGGTCGCCACCATGACGGCGACAGCGAAAAACGGTGCAGTGGGATAGCCCGGTTGATCGAGTGCCAGACCGATCGCGCCGCCGGCCAGCCCGGCAAAAGCACCGGCCTCCAACAGGACGTGCTGGTTCAGTATGCCGCGCCGCAAAGCTTGCACCGCCATCAGAAGGATGTGCCGGGCAACCCCGAAAACGAGTACTATGGCGAGTCCCCCGACAACCCAGGGTGTAAAACCGGCGAGCGAGCCGGAACTTTTCAGTACGAGAAGCCCGACAGTCAGCACACCCAGTCCGCCAGCACCGACAAGTGCCGGCCACAGACCGCGTGCACGCAGCACAAGGAAAACAAAGGCGACCAGACTGATCGTCGCAATTGCCGGCAGGATGAGCGACAAGGCTCCGGACGGATCGGTGATCAGTGCGACGGACAACAAGCTGAATGCGGTGGCGGTCAGGAACCGCCGGCCTTCCGTGACAAGCTCGCGTTCCTCGTCCTCGAAAGGCCGCAACTTGTTTGGATCGTGGATCGTGTAGCCGATGTCGCGCAATGTCTGGAGCAACGACTCGGGCGTAGTTGCCGAAGGGTCGAATTCGACGAGTGCCTGTTCGTGGGTCAGGCTGACAGCAACCTTGTCGACCCCTTTCTGCCGGCCGAGCGCTTTTTCGATCGTTCCGGTACACAGCGAACAATGAAGCCCGCCGATTCGGGCGCGGATGCGGGCGCGGTCAGGCCGTTCGGCGGGTTCCTGACTCCAAAGGTTGAGGGTTTCGTCCGTTACCGAAAGATTGCTCATGATGCCTGCTCCTTCATGTTTGCGACCCGGCAGCCCCAGTGTCGATGGTCGCGAAGATGCCGAACCAGATTGACCAGACGCCAAGTCCCGCGAGAACAAAGCCGGCGAACACCGGGAAACGTCCCGAGAGAGCGGCAAGGCGATCGAGTAATCCGCGGGCCGCAGGGATGAACATGACCACGACAAGCGGAAGCGACAGGGCGAAACCGAAAACGGCGAGGGCGATGAATCCGCTGTATATCGTTGTCGATGCGGCTGCTCCAGCTAGCAGGGCAAACAGGAGAGGTGCCGCACAGGCGGGAATATTGAGACCGAAAAGAACCCCCAGACCAGCTGAACCGCTGCGTCCGTTGAGGCGCCGCAGGCTCGGTCCGAGGGAAACCATCAATGCTCGGGCGCGACCGGTTGCGAGCAGCAGACCGAGCGCAACATACCCAGCCCCAAGCAAGACCCAGGCGCCGCGCTGCAGTTCGAGGAATACAGAACCGAGCAAAACGGCGACGACACCAAGCAGGCCGATAAAGACCGAACGGGTCAAAGCGAATAACGCCGTCTCCCGCAGCTTCGATGCGCCGCTCTTACCCTCGAGATGTTTAATGAACACAAGGCTGGAGCCGATCGAGCAGGGTTCTATAAAACCGATCAAACCAAGTCCCGCGGGAATGGCCACGAGTCCCATGAAGCTCAGTTCGATCATTGCTCGGCGGCTTTAGCGCCGAAGCCTCCCTTGGCAATCGCCGCGATCAAGTCGTTTACCGGCGCTTGCCGTTGATCGTGCAGGACTCGGGCATGGCCTTGGTCATAGGACGCTTCGGCCTTTCTAACACCGGGGACCCGGCTGAGTAGGGCCTCGATCGTTCGTGCACAGCCGTCACAATGCATTCCGTCAACATTCAGGATGGTGGTTTCGATCATTTCGTTATCTTCCTTCGATGTTTTTTCTTCGCTCAATAGTTCGTCGGCGAGTTTCGGCACCCCGCGCTCCATAGCTTCAAGGATGGTACAAGCTTTGACGTCCCCGCCACCCGGACAACTCGCAATCAGTTCATCGAGAGCGTCACGCATGTTCGACAGCCGGGCGAGTTTGATTTGAACTTCTTCCCTTTTCTCGATTGCGCGACCCCGGACGTCGGCACAATCGGCTTCGGGGTCGGCACGAAGAGAGAGAAGCTCCCCGATTTCCCGCAACGAGAATCCGATCTCCTGTGCCTGACGCACGAATCGGATACGGTAAACCGTCTCACAGTCATATTCCCGCGGCCCTCCGCTGCTGGGCTTAAGTGGCTGTTCGATTAGCCCCTTGCGCTCATAGAAGCGGATAGTCTCGACGTTTACGTTGGCCGCATTTGCGGCACGACCGATGGTAAAGCGCGTCATTTTTCTCCTCCGCAACAAATCTGCACCCCGTACCATGGTACGGTGTCAAACATGTATTGGGAAAATTTCGACGCGCAATAATTATCTTCGAATTGAAATTTCCCGGAGTCGCCCGATTTGACCCGTCCGTCGGCTGGGTAAATGAGAAAGTCCGAAAGGCCTGACCAGGATTAATCCGGCCAAGTTTAACCTGATTTTCTGCAAGCGCGCCGCTAAGGGACTTTGGAAACTGGATACCAGGGTGCAATGCCGCACGGATGAAAACGATGTCCCTGAACAGATTAAGAAATTCTCCCGGTCACGCAGAGTTGCCCCCCGAACAGCTTCTCGTGTTACCCCTATCATGTCAGCGGTCTTAGCGGCGAACATGGGTTGTTGTCTCGAATGATCTTACGGCTCATTTCCGGAACGGCCGCGGTTGGTATCCTGTATTCCTGACCCCGGCTCACTACCTATGGTCCAAAACTACCGTGCCGACTTTAACAAGATAGGTTGGATTTTAAGGCCGGATTCAACATCCGGATTTCACGCTGAACGTGGACCCCAAAGGATGACGGCAGCGCCTGTCAGGCAGATCGCTCCGCCTATCAGATCCCAGCGATCGGGGCGCGAGCCTTCGATGACCCAAAGCCAGGCGAGAGACGAGATGATGTATATGCCGCCGTATGCAGCGTAGGCGCGGCCCGCAAATTCCGTATCGATCCGCGCAAGCAAGTACGCAAACACGATCAAACTCACGACTCCCGGAATCACCCACAGGCTGGATTTTTCAAGCCTGAGCCAGGCCCAGAAAGCAAAACAACCCGCAATCTCTGCGACAGCGGCTCCGGCATATGTTGCGATGGTGACAATCATGAAGATAACGCATCCAGAATGGGGCACTCTGGAACATCACCGCCATCGCATTTTGCGGCCATTTCCTTGAGTATTCTCTCCATGCGGCGCAAGTCTGAAATTTTTTCGCGGATTTCTCCTGCATGGTTCAGCGTTATGTCACGAACCTCCCCGCAACTGTAACGGCCACCGTCCACCAGTTCCAAAAGACTGCGAATCTCCTCCAGCGAAAATCCCAGTTCACGACACCTCCGGACAAATCCAAGCCGCCGCACATCGGCCGCATCGTATAATCTGTGGCCACTCTCGCTTCGCCGGGGGTCCGGCATAATCCCGGCCTTTTCGTAATAACGCACGGTTTCGATATTGCAGCCTGTCAGCTTGGCCAACCGTCCGCGTGTAAGACGTTCTACATCCGACATGACGTACCCCCTTCATATTAAACATGCCCTGTAAAGGCTACAGGAATTCGCTGGCCCCGTTCAATCGTCTCGACTCTGGTTCCACACCAATGTCGATCGCCGCCTGACGCGTCGATACCGACGATCAAAAAAACATCTTGAACCTGTATCAGGTACAGACCGTATATAGGTTTCAACGGAACAAGTGTCGGATCGATGAATCAACAGAAAGCTACCGTCTCGAGCATGTCGGACGACGCTTTGCCGAGGCGGGCGAAGCGTGAAAATGCGGAGAAAGGCCTACTCGCGAGCGGCAGCGCTCTCGGTGCGATCGCGATGTCGTCCTGCTGTATTCTGCCGCTGTCGTTGTTCAGCCTCGGCGCAACCGGCGCATGGATTGGGAACCTGTCGTCGCTATATCCGTATAAACCGTATTTTTTCGTGGCAACGGCAGCGTTTCTGGCAGCGGGATTCTGGAAGACATACCGCAAACCTGCAGCTTCCGCGTGCGCCGAGGGAAGCTACTGCGGGTCGCCTGTATCGGATCGCATAAACAGGATCGTGCTTTGGTCCGCAACCGTGCTGGTACTGGCCGCGCTCGTTTTTCCCTATACGGCCCCGTTGTTTCTGGATTATTGAGGAGAAGATCAAATGAACCGGTATCTGATCGGGCTGCTGGCAGCAATTATCCTGGTTGGCCATTCCGGCATGGCCTTTACGGCTGAAAGAACCGTTGGCCTTGATGTGAAGATGGATTGCCCGACCTGTCCCTACATCGTCAAACGCAGTTTGCAGAAAGTGTCCGGCGTGCTGAAGGTGCAGGTTTCTTATGGGGAGCAAAGAGCAACAGTCCGTTTTGACGATGCGAAGACCGATACGACAGCACTGATGGAGGCGACAAAGGCTGTCGGCTTCCCATCGGCGGTCGTCCGGTAGGCCGACGATGGAGCAGGAACCGCCCCAAGGGAACATTCTGCCTTTCGCTATCGGCGGCAGCTTTCTGCTGGTCTGCTGTCTCGGGCCGGCGTTTCTGGCCTCCGGTGGCGTAGGTCTATTTGCATGGATCGGCGGCATTGATGGCATGCTTTCCATAGCGCTCACCATGGCTGCTTTCGCGACTATCGTCGTCTTCAGACGGATAGGGAAGACCACGTCCGACGATGCCCGCTCTACCCCGAAGACCAATACACTGGAAAAACACTATGACTGACAAGAAACTATTCCGCACCGGGTGCACAGGCACCGTGGTCGCCGCGCTGTGCTGTTTTACGCCGGTGCTCGCTATCGGTCTGGGTGCTGTCGGCCTCTCGGCCTGGCTCGGATGGATCGATTTTGTGCTTTTCCCGGTCATGTTCGCCTCCCTCGGTATCGTCGCCTATTCGTTATACCTCCGTGCCGGTGCCCCCGGACCATCCCCCAAGGCCAGCATCGCCGTTGCTGTTATTGCTTTATCCGCACTGATTATCTGGCTGGAGTTCAGATACGCCCTGCGCATTTCTCTCATTGCCGCTGCCGCCGTCGTCGGATACGGCCTTTATTTGCGGAGATTTTCGTCCGGCGCCAAACCTGAGCCCACAGTGGAGGAACGGTCATGACGGGCAGTTCCAGCGCGGCCGATGCCGGAAATGGGGGCAACCCGGACCTCGTCGTGATCGGCGCGGGCTCTGCCGGGTTTTCTGCAGCAATCGCGGCGGCCCAACAGGGCGCCCAGGTATCCCTGATCGGGCACGGCACCATTGGCGGGACCTGCGTCAATGTCGGATGCGTTCCCTCCAAGACGATGATCCGCGCGGCAGAGGCATTGCACGGTGCGCGGGCGGCGGACCGTTTCGCCGGAATTACCGGCGAGGCGCAGGTAATGAATTGGCAGGAAGTCGTCGAAGCCAAAGACAGCCTGGTTGAATCGCTTCGGCAGAAAAAATATATCGATTTGCTGCAGGAATATGACGGGGTCTCCTATCTCGAAGGCGCGGCCCAGCTCAACGATCGCGGTGTTATCGTCAACGGCGTCACAATTCCGGCCGGCAAGATTATTATCGCGACGGGCTCGACGCCCTCCTTGCCGGATATTACGGGGATTGCGAGTACACCGTACCTCACCAGCACATCTGCACTGGAATTGACCGAATTGCCGCGCTCGTTGCTCGTGATCGGCGGCGGCTATATCGGTTGCGAGCTTGCCCAGATGTTCGCCCGTTCAGGTGTGGCGATCACCCTTGCGACACGAAGCCGTCTGTTGCCCGAGGCCGAACCCGAAATCTCGGAGGCGCTTACGGAATATTTTGAAGCCGAAGGAATTACCGTTCTCGCGGGACTTTCCTATCGCGACATCGCAATGACGGGCAATGGCGTCGTGCTCTCATTTGAAAAAGATGGCGCTGTCGAAACAATCGTCGCAGAGCAGGTGCTGTTGACGACTGGCCGTAAACCGAACACGGAAGGACTCGGGCTAAAAGATGCCGGCATATCGTTCACCCCCAAGGGGGGTATCGATGTCGATGACAGGATGCGCACTTCGAAAAAGGGCGTCTACGCCGCGGGCGATGTGACGGGCCAGGATCAGTTCGTCTATATGGCGGCATACGGCGCCAAACTGGCGGCGCTTAACGCGTTGAACGGCGACAGCCTGATTTACGATAATTCCGCCATGCCCTGGGTCGTGTTCACCGATCCGCAGTTGGCTGGTGTGGGCTTGAGCGAGACGGCCGCTGTCGAGGCGGAATACGAGACGAAGGTCTCGATTGTTCCGCTCGACCAGGTGCCTCGCGCATTGGCGGCGCGCGACACGCGGGGTCTTATAAAACTGGTTGCGGACGCGAAGACAGATCGGTTGCTGGGCGCTCAGATACTCGCGCCGGAAGGCGCCGACAGCATCCAGACCATGGTGCTGGCTTTAAAGCACGGTATGACGGCGAAGGCTCTGGGCGAAACGATCTTTCCGTATCTCACGACGGTCGAAGGATTGAAACTGGCAGCACAAACCTTCGATATGGATGTGGGCATGTTGTCGTGCTGCGCTGGGTGAAATCGATGAGCACTGCGAGTGAACGTACGAAGAGCGATCGGGCGGCAACTTTCGCCTCTTCAGCCACGCATGGGGTTTGCCATTGGCAGTGATGATCGCCGGATCGTTCGTCGACACAGAATCCCGATCTGTCATTCGGTCCGTCGCGCTGATCTGGATGGGAACCGCATGCTTTCTCAATTTCAACCGGTGCCGTCGCACGCATTGCCGTTTTACCGGCCCATTTTATCTTTTCCTGATCATACCGGTGTTGCTTCTCGGCTTCGGGATAAGGTGCAGACCATCCGCTACTACGAGCAGATCGGACTGATGCCGGAACCGTTACGCACGTCCGGCAACCAGCGGCGCTATGATTCGGGCCATGCGGAAAGGCTAGCGTTCCTCCGCCACAGCCGGGAACTGGGCTTTTCGCTGGACGCGATCCGGGAACTCCTCGATATCAGCGACGATCCCGAGCGGTCATGCGAAACGGTAGACAGAATCGCCCGCGATCGGCTTCTGGAGGTTGACCGCCGTATCCGGAGCCTGAACGCGATGAAAGACGAGCTCGAACGAATGATCCTGCAGTGCGGGGACGACAAAGTCGCCGACTGCCGGATAATCGAGGTGCGCAGCGATTACTCGCAGTGTCTTGTGCAGGATCACGAGCCGCCCCCACCGTAAATTTTGTCTCCCGGTTTCGATCCGTTCCATCCACCCGTGGCAAAGCCCACCAGAACCCCGCGAGTGGCACGATGATCCATTGAAGGACGGGACTAAGTCCGGCCCCCAAGACAGGAATCACCGGCATCGCATCGCGATATGCCCACGCCTGCCTCACCTCGATGTTCAGCCATTCGCTGAACACGGTACCGCGCTCGAAAAGCAGGTCCTCGAACTGGCACAGCGACAGCGGATATCGGATGTACATGATCACTGTCAGACGAATGATCTCGTGTGAACTGTTGAAATCGCGGAACGGGTTCCTCATCCAGAAGCTACGGGCGAGAGTTGTCAGCCTCAAGCCGTTGTACTCTGACGATGTTTAAAGGGTAGAGAATTACCTGCGCCGAATATCGATAACGTATTTTTTTGCATAAAATAGATTTTCCTGTTTTTATATAGCTTCTGGATTGCCGACGCCTAGATGTGCGGCGAACAACACCGGATGAAGAGGATTTTGCGGTGAAATTTGGATACTTCACGCTGAGCGACAATCATTACCCGGACAATAGGCGCACGGCGAACCAGTTCGTGATGGAGATCCGCGATCAGGCCGTCTACGCCGACAAGATCGGCATGCATTCGGCATGGATCGGGGAACACCACTTCGACCGCCTGGGTGTGAATTCACGGCCCGGTACGGTGCTCGCGAACGTCGCAGCCCTCACTGAACATATCCGCCTCGCTCCCGCCATCAACGTTCTGCCGATCCATCACCCGGTACATGTCGCCGAAGAATGGGCGACGCTCGACCTGTTAAGCGGTGGTCGAGTCGATTTCGCCGCCGGGCGCGGATACGACGCGGAGGAATATCAGCCATTCGGGGCCGACTTCTTCAAATCGGCCGAGATGTTCGATGAAGGCATAGACGTCGTTCTCAAAGCCTGGACCGAACCCGGAGAATGGTCGCACAAAGGCGTTTATTACGATATCGAGGGCATGGCCATCACGCCGAAGCCCGTGCAGCAACCGATCCCGTTCTATGTCGCGTCTTTCTCGGAAACCAGCCTCCAGATGGCCGGACGGCGCGGACTCAACGTGATCTTCGCGCCGTTCGCGGCGGCGATGGTGTTCGGCGGTCTCGACAAGGGCATCGACGTCTACCGCGAGGCCTGCATCGCCCACGGACATAAGCCGGGTCGGGCCATGTGCAGCTATTTCATCCACATCGCCGATACCCCGGAGGAGGACGAATTCGGGCGACAGGCGATGATGGACTATTACCAGTACAGCGCCTTGCGCAATATCCCGGACGACCCGGCCAAAGTACCGCCGAACATGCGCTACTTCCTGGACATCCGGAAAAAGCTCGGCACGGCGACCAAGGAGAGCATGAACGACCGCTCGATACTCATAGGTCCGCCAGATCAGATCGTCGAATCTCTCAAAAAGGTCGAGGCCGCAGGAATGGACGAAGTCATCCTGTACTTCAATATCGGCCGCAAGCCTCATTCCATGGTGATCGAACAGATGGACCGCTTTATGCGCGAGATCGCGCCTGCGTTTGAAGGTTCCGAGGCCGTCAAATTCGAAGCGATCGCCGAATAGGAAGTCTTGCAATGACGCCCCACCATCTCCTCTCCGCAGAGGCGTTCGGCGCACAGATCGAGGCGGCAATCCGTTCCGGATCTCCCGACGCCCAACAACAGTGCGAAGCGATTGCCAGGGAAGCCCAGCGCAACCCCAATATCCTGGATGGCTTCGCCGACCAGGCGGATCAACTCGAATACCACCTTTTCCGCAGCGATCATTGCGCGATCAAAATTTTCAATTTTGACGAAACGTTGCTTACGGAATCCCCGGTCCATGACCATGCCGGCTTCTGGGCAGTCTATGTCGTTTTCACTGGCGAAATGCGGATGGCTTTCTATGAGGAAGAAACACCCGACCTGCGGCCATGGCCGGGTCTGAGGCGAAAATCGGAAATCGTTATGAAACCCGGCGACAGTCAACTGATCTCGCCGGATGTTCTTCATGCCAACTGGTCGACTGTACCGGGGACGACCGTATTTACGATTTATAATGGCGACCTCAACGCCGCGCCGCGCCGAATATATGACCAGAACGCTGAAGTACTGATCGTCGACAGATCGCAATGGCGGGAACGACAGGCTGCGGGCGCTTATTCCTCCAGCAGTGGGGGCACCTTGCGCAAACTCTGACAAGCTGAACTCCACGCTTAAAACAAAGGGAGCCGCACAACATGCAAAAGCCGGTTCCGCGCGAAGGGAAGGAAAATCATGACAAACACAGATTTCGAATCCGAGTTGAAAGACATTCTTTTACAATCGGCAAAGGCGCGGAATGAAAGTCCGCGGATGAAACGAATCGTCGCCGGAAAGGAACCACAGGAGGCGATCGACGTCAGCGTGGTCCAGTTTTATTTCCACACAATTGGATTTGTCCGTGCGCTGCGGCACCTATATGCCCGCGTCTCCATCCCTGAATTCCGGGCTGAGCTCGGCGAAGGACTGTACGAAGAAGAGACTGGCCGAATCACCAATACCGCGCCCCATCTCGACCTCTACTTTCAAATGGCGGAGGCGTTTGGATTTCCCC
Organism: uncultured Rhodospirillaceae bacterium; assembly: GCA_963974055.1. GTDB lineage: Bacteria > Pseudomonadota > Alphaproteobacteria > MPNO01 > UBA830 > CAXBCP01. Next base: position 40,358 of record CAXBCP010000032.1, on the reverse strand, counting down.
GCGACAAGCTGATTGCGGAAGCCTACTGCCTGCCGGAAACCGCCGCAGTCGTGAACTGGTACCACTATGCGGCCACCTCGCTTGACGTTCTCGAAGGTGTCGCGGTCCTCAACTTCGCGGCGGAAGGACAAAACGCGGAAATCGGCGGTTTTCCAGGAATTTCCAAGGTGATGTACGACGCCATGACCAGCCATTACGGCAAAACGCATGACGATATCATGTTCTATTACGTCCACGATTACGCCGATCAGGAGCATTCCGAAGCGGGCGCCCGCAACCTGACCCGCTACATCAAGACCCCCGAGCAACGCGAACGCGTACGTACCGCCATTCAGATGACGAACGACGCCTGGGCCGGAATGAGCCGGTTTTCGGACCGGAAGCTCGGCGAATGCTGGAAGCATCCAAGCGGAGCATTCTATCAGTGAACCGTTACGCGGGAATTGCGCCATGACCGCAACGAACACCTCAAGCATCGTCTCTGACAATCTAAAATCGCGGATAGACGATCTATACGCGCACTATGCAGACACAATCTGCGATGGGAATTTGGAAGCCTGGCCGGATTTTTTCGTCGATGACTGCCTGTACCATGTCAAGCCGCGCAGCAACCACGAAAGCGGCATGATGCTCGGTCCCATATTCTCGGAAAACAGAGGCGCTTTGATCGATCGGGTGGTTGCGATCCGAAATTCGATGGTCTTTGCGCCACGCGCCATGTGTTACGTTGTCGGCTCGATTCGCGTCGTGGAAACGGACGGCGAAACGGCGCGCACCCGCAGCATGTTCTCCGCCTATCACACGCTTGAAGACGGCGACAGTCACCTGTTGATGGTTGCGCGTACCTTCGACCATGTGGCGCTTGGCGACGAACTGAAATTCATCGAGCGGGTCGTCATCTTCGATACGGAACGCGTGCCGGGCGCACTGATTTACCCAGTCTGAAGGAGCCGATGTAATGGACGATGGACACAGTGTTATGACCGAAAACATCCACGAACCGCGCGTCTGGCCGTCCGACGATGCGTCGCGCGTCCCGCTTTGGGTGTACAGCGACGAAACAAACTATCATCGCGAACTCGAACGCATTTTCTACGGACCGCACTGGCACTATGTGGGCGTCGATGTCGAGGCTTCAAATCCCGGCGACTACAAACGCGCCACTATAGGCGAGCGTTCCGTACTGATGGTTCGCGACCGGGACAATTCGATCAACGTGCTGCTAAACAGTTGTGCGCACCGCGGCACCGAGGTCTGCCAGAAATCGTTCGGCAGCGGCGAGGCTCTGATCTGCCCCTATCATCAATGGACCTACGATCTGCAGGGCAATCTGCAGGGCGTTCCATTTCGAAACGGAGTGAAAGGCCAGGGCGGCTTTCCCGAGGATTTCAACCCGGCCCAACATGGCCTCCAACGGCTCAAAACGGAGACCGTCAACGGCGCTGTCTTCGCATCGTTTGACGACGCGGCGCCGCCGTTTTCCGACTATATCGGCCCGGTAATGATGAAGTACCTGACTCGCGTCTTCAACGGCAAGAAGCTCAGGGTTATCGGTTATCAGCGCCAGAAGCTGCGGGGAAACTGGAAACTGTACATGGAGAATATCAAGGACCCCTACCACGCGACTTTGCTACACGTGTTTCTGGTCAGCTTTGGTATCTATCGTATCGACCAGATCGGTGTAACCGAACAGGATGAACGCACCAACGCCCATTGCGTATTCGCCTCCATCCGCAACAAGCGCAACGAGGCGGAAGGCGCGGAGGAAATGCAATCGTATAAACCCGACTACGAACTCCATGACCCTCGCATGGTGATCCCGGTACCGGAATTTCCAGACGAAATCTCGATTATGATTCAGACCCTTTTCCCGAACCTGATTGTCCAGCAACAAACCAATTCGCTTCAGCTTCGGAACATCATCCCGCTCGGACCCGACGAGTTCGAACTCGCATGGACGTATCTGGGATATGACGATGACGACGAGGAAATGACGATGCGTCGCCTCCGTCATGCCAATCTCACAGGGCCCTCGGGCTACGTGTCTGTCGACGATAGCGAGGTTATGGAATTCTCCGGCGCAGGTGTCCGTCCCAATCCCGGCAATGCGGCCGTCCTCGAACTTGACGGCCGGAGCCCCGAACCGCCGCCGGAAAAACATATGGTCACCGAGGCGGCGATTCGTGGTTTCTATCATCATTATCGCGACGTGATGGGATATTGATGGATAACGCATCTGACAAAAATGTTTCGGCCCAGTTACGGGCCTACAAATGTATCCGTGATGACCTGCTTGCGGGTGAATTCGAACCGGGCGAAAAGCTTCGGATCGACGATGTCTCGGGTCGGTACGGTGTCGGCCTCAGCCCGGTGCGCGAGGCGCTGTCGCGTTTGTCCGAAACGGGCCTGATCGTCGCACTGCCCCAGCGCGGTTACCGTGTCGCCACCATCTCCAGCGACGAATATACCGATCTTATCGACATGCGTCTGCGGCTCGAGCCGGATGCCCTGCGCAATTCCATTCTCAACGCCGATATCGACTGGGAAGCCCGTGTCGCGGCGGGCTATCAGCGACTCGCAAGCACGCAACGAAATATGAAAGCAGGTTCTACTGACGGGGTCAGAAACTGGGCCCAGGAAGACCGGCGATTTCATGCGGCTCTGATTTCCAACTGCAGCTCCCCGTGGATGCTGAATTTCTGCCGCACGATCCACGAACAGACGGCGCGCTACCACCGCACCCGAATACTTGAGGGGATTGCCCCGGCAAGGGACACCGAAGACGAGCACCGTACGCTGATGCTGGCGGCGCTGGACCGGGACGAAGAACGCTCCGCAGACCTGCTGATCAATCATATTCGGAGTGTCGCGGTGCGCATCCGTTCCGCGCTCGATAATGCGGAACTTTCGGCCTGAGCATCCGGGGCGAGGCCCCTTGGGTTCGCGAGAGGAATTCGCGATCGGGATTTCGCGATCGATGGCGAAGCCATGCCAATCAAAGATGGGGAGAGGATGATGGACCAGACGAACACAACGGGCGCCGGGCAACGGCAGGATCGGAGACCGGCCGAAACGAATTCTCCAGACGATGAGGACGTCTCGCGCATCGCCTATCGGGTCTATCAGGACCCGGCGATCTACGCCGCAGAACTCGACCGGATTTTTTACGGTCCGACCTGGAACTATATCGGTCTGGCTGCGGAAGTTCCGGAAGTGGGCGATTGGCGCCGCAACATGATCGGAGAGCGGGAGGTCCTTCTGGTCCGAAAGTCAGAAGGCGAATTTTCGGTCCTGCCGAACGTTTGCGCGCATCGTGGCGCTCAAATCTGTCAGGCCCTCAGGGGCAATGCCGAAACGGCGTTCATGTGCCCCTATCATCAGTGGACATACGATTTTGAGGGGAAACTGATCGGCGTGCCGTTTCGCCGCGGTGTAAAAGGCAAAGGCGGTATGCCGACCGATTTTGAGCCCTCCAACTACGACCTCCAGGCGCTCAAGGTGGCGGAATTGAACGGGGTCGTATTCGCCAGCTACCATCCCGATCCGCCTGCTCTGGACGATTACCTGGGCGCGGACATGAAACGGATGTTCACACGTGTATTTGACGGAAGAAAATTACGCATCGTCGGAAAGCATCGCCAGACCATCGACTGTAACTGGAAACTGCAGATGGAGAATCTGAAAGACCCCTATCACGCCGGGCTGCTCCATCTGTTCCTGGTGACGTTCGGTCTTTTCCGACTTGATCAGAAATCTGAAAGTTTCATCGGTGTGCATGGCGGGAGCGCCGCACTCGTTTCCCGGCGTTCCCCTCCGGACGAGCATACCGGCAACGAGGAAATCGCAAGCTACGCGCCGGACTATACGCTTGAGGATCCGACTCTGCTCCAGCCCGTAATGGAGTACGACGACGACGTCACACTGGCGATCCAGACCATCTTTCCGAACATCATAATTCAGGCCCAGTCGAACACCCTGGCTACCCGCCATGTCATCCCGAAAGGAGTCGGGAGCCACGAACTTGTCTGGACCTTCTTTGGCTACGAGGACGACGACGAGGAAATGCAGAAGCGCCGTCTCCGCCAGGCAAATCTGATGGGGCCGGCCGGATACGTCACTCTCGACGACGCCGAAGCGCTGGAATTCAGCCAGCGCGGCGTGGATTGTGCGCCGCCGGAAGCGGTCGCGACGCTGGTTTTGGGAGGCCGGGACTTCGAGTCAACCGATCACATGGTGACGGAAGCGCCCATCCGCGGCTTCCATCGGCAATACCGGGATGCAATGGCGAAGGACATCATCAATGCCGGCTGAACCGCAGTTTCCGAACGTCATCGCCGATGGCGATCACGATGAAGCAGTGCGGCAAGTTGAAAGGCTGCAACTCGACTACGTTCACCGGATAGACGACGGTCCACTGGCAACATGGCCCGATCTGTTTACCGACATTTGTCTCTATCGCGTTACGTCCCGTGAAAACTGGGAGGCAGGTCACGACCTTGGCGTCATCCGTGGGGAAAGCATAGGCATGCTTCGCGACCGGGTCACCGCCACTCAGAACGCCGCCGTGTACGCACCGCGTACGATCCGTCATATCCTGAGTGGCACGCTGGTGGACCGCATCGACCAGGCCGGGATTCATTGCCGAACGAATGTCGCGATCTACCAGACGTCTGCAGATGGCGATACGTTACTGTTGATGGCCGCAGTTTATCACGACATCGTTATCGAAGACGGGGGCACCCCCAAGTTCAGAGAAAAGAACCTCGTTTACGACACCCTTCGCCTGCCTGATTCGGTCATTTGCCCGCTTTGAAAATTCGGGGATGGAGCCAACTCTACCGAAGAGCCCTTTCGCCTCAAACCGATTTGTCTGACAAAGCCAGACAGGCACTTGACGGCGCGGAACCGACCGCCGTTTTCTATTGCGGCATGTCCCCTTACGGTCAGAAACGGAAGTTCTAGCCTCGGCAGAAACACGTCTTCTCCCGGAGCATCAGCGGAAATCTCTCGTGCATTGTCCATTTGTGAGTCCACGGCCTAACCACTGCTAATAAATGCGGTGGCAGGTCACTAACACGATGGAGCGGTGGCGAATCTCAATCCTGTTAAGTTCGAGCTAAGCCAAACTCGGCTACATCAGGCGAGAGACGAGATGATGTATATGCCGCCGTATGCGGCGTAGGCGCGGCCCGCAAATTCCGTATCGATCCGCGCAAGCAGGTAGGCTGACGTGAGACCCGAATCTTCCACCATGTTTAAGTAGAGTCCATCACCCGAAGGGAGATGGAATATGAAGCGATCGAGGTTCACGGAAGAGCAGATCATCGGGATATTGCGGGGGCCTGCTTTCCGCGTTACTTGCGGCTGCGCGAAGGGTGGTTGCCGGGCGGATTGAACCAGAGAAAGTGGAGTATGGAGAGACGCCTGGATCAATGATCGGTTAACGCGCGAACGAAAAGCAACCTAGGTTGTTATCCGGTTACCTTATCCCCTGGGAACAGAAAGTCGGGTAATTTTTGGGTTAGCTTCGCGGTACTACGCAGGTGTTTTCTAATTGCCCGCTCCGCTCCTGCAGCGTCGCCTTTCATGATAGCCATCGCAATTTCCCGGTGTTCTACGAGTGATCGCCGCATTGCTGGCTTATCGAGTAACATCGAGAAATGAGCGCGCAATGCCGGTGTTTGGGTGTTGGAGAGTAATGCAGCCGTGTGCATGTTTCCGCTGAGCTTTACGATTGCTGCATGGAACGCAGAATTTTCGACAAGGTGCTGGTCGGCATCCTCGTCTTCGCTTGCCTCTCCCTCTATAAAATCGCGCAAAAGTATCGCCGCCTCGTCCTCGTTCTGGAGGGCATCCGCAAAACGATCAGCGGCAGCTCTCGCAGCGACCCCTTCCAGTACCTCCCTGAGTTCGAATGCATCCGCAAGGCTTTTGCGGCTTAACCGCCGAACCACAGCGCCCCGGTAAGGCTCGATATCAATAAGACCTTCGGACGCGAGACGCCGCAATGCCTCGCGGACAGGTCCTCGACTGACCAAATGCTCCCGCATAAGTTCGGCTTCAATTAGACGCTGGCCGGGAGCGTACCGGGCTCGAAGAATTGCCTGCCGGATTGCCTGTGTGGTGGCTTCGACCGCCGTTGTCCGCCCCGCAATCGTCTGCACAGCCTCCCTGCCCCCGGATTTAGTCGGCTGTGACGCCATTTTCGAAAAACTCCGTGTAGTTATATGAATTTACGCGGGGATGGCGGGCCAAGATACGACCGCCATCCCCATAATCGCACGGTAAAACGGCTCGTAAACAGTCAGTTGCGGCGCTGTATTACCTATAATCCCCAGGAGAACAATCCAGGTGCGGAGTTCAATGTCGCCATTGGCCATCAATTCTGCAGCCGAAAGTTTGGCGAGGCGGTCTCCGTCGCCTCGCTTGATCGCATCGATAATCTCTCGATCGAATGCCTCGCTTATCGCCCCATAGAAATACGGCCCTTGATACCGATCCCATGGATATCCGGCCGTAAAATGCGAAAGCCCGCCTGAGGCGCAGACGGCAACCTTCTCACTTTGCGGACGGCTGGAAATCACGCGTCGGATCGACTTCCCGAGCTCGTAACACCGTTGGGGCTCGAGAGCCGGATGATGGATTGCGTTAACGTAGAGAGGCACGACTGGAATGTCCGCCTCCGGAACTAACGCCTCGAGAACTTGAGCGTGAGCATGGGACGATAGAACGTCGTTTTCGAACGAGTCGAGCAAGGCGATATCGAACCCCTCCGTGATTCCGCCGTCGAGAAGCGATTCAGCAAGCCATGGGCACGACCGATATCTTGTATCCCCACTCGAAAAACGCGGGGACAAGGTAAAATCGCCTCCTCTGTATATCGCAATTTGCGGTGTCGTCCCATTGACGAAGACTTCGTTCTGGTCATCACCGATCAGAATGATCGCATCGGGCTTAGCGGCGATGAGTTGATCCCGCAGCGCGCGATGCGCTCCGCGAATCCTGTCGAACCGTTTTCGATCTCGTTCGATCGTCTCTTCGGCAATCTTAGTATGTACCGGCGCCTCGATACCGCGTCGACGTTTATACGAGGCGCGATTCCGTTCCCGAAAGCTGTCCCATTCTTCCGGCTCCATGAACGAAAAAGCATGAGATGTCGCCATGCCAGCGATTATCGTGCCCAATCCAACGCCCCTGTCCGACAGCGAGTTCTATCTCCGGTTTCGACCACGGTTCAATCCTCCATCGCGACCTGGCGGGACATCCGGATTTCCTTTCCATCCTTGGCGGACTCGATTATTGCCAGACAAACCTCAAGCGTCGCCATTCCCCATCGACCGTCGTGAAACAACGGCTGGCCGTTGACGACACCATTATAGAGATCCATCAGTTCGGCCGCGCGCCCCCTGAGTTCCTTATCAAGAAGAATTTCCCGCTTTTCAGTCTCTCCGTATATCAGGATTCCGTCGGGCGATTGACGTAATGCGCCTTTTTCACAACTGACGAGCGTCAGTCCGAAAAACGGCTGATGCTTGATTTCTTCCGGCCCGCTGTAACCCCAGAGTTCCCACGTTGACGGATCCACATCCTCAGCCCCGTAGCGGCCCTGTTCCTTCTGCGCCTCGATGATGTGCTCCATCTCCTCGTCGCTCTTGGAGGCAAGCTCGAGAAAATTGCGTTTCATGTCGAAATTAGTCTCTGGGTCCCGCGGTGTACCGCCTTCGCCGACCCACCAGAACAGCTCGGCGGTGTCGAAGAAGCCTCGAGCGTCGTAAACAAGGGTGGCTGGAACACCGTTTTCAAACTCTAGGAAGCAAGTGTACCCGCCCTCGCATCCGCGGAGACCGTCCCAAAACGTCGACGCCCGAACGCTTTTCACCATTCCCCCAGCAATCTGGCGGACGATATCGACTTGGTGCGGCCCCTGATTGAGAATTGGACCGAACGTCGTTTTCAACTCCGCTGTAGGCCAGGGGCGCGGATTGAATTCGTTGATGTTCCAAGTGTTAATCATGGTGAGATCACCAATTGAACCGCTCTTAACGATCTCTCTCATTTTTCGGATTGGCGCGTCGAAGCTGTGGGTGTGCCCCGCAAGCAATTTGACCCCGTTCGTTTCCGCAGCAGCGATCATCGCCTCACAGTCCTCGAGCGTCAGGGCCATTGGCTTTTCGACGACAATGTGTTTACCGTTCCGCGCGGCAATTTCGACATGCTCGCGGTGGTTTTCAGGGGGTGTCGCTATATAAACGACATCAACATTGGGGCTCTGGCAGAGAGCTTCGATGTCTTCAAAGGTTTCTCCATTGAACTCGCGCTCGAACTTTTTGCGCGCGTGCTCTCGTGGCTCAGCGGCCGCCGCAATTCTGTAGGGCAGTTTGGCGATGTCGGGATACTGCTGAAGCATGCGGTTGACCGCCTGGCCGAGGCCAACGAAGCCAAGGTTCAAAATCGTGGTGTCGTTCTCTTTGTGCATTTTCTCGCCGGTTTTCTGATTTATGGGAAAGCATTGCGTGACGTCCACCCAAGCTCAAGGTCGGAGACTGCCGACCGCTAAAAGAAAATCGATATCGTTGCCGGCATAACCGTTTGCGCGAGGCTGATCTCTCGATAGTCGATTTTCCATTTCTGCCCGACCATCACGAAACGATCGCGCCGGGAGCCAATAAACGTGTGACTGTGACGTCCCCGTCTTTCCTGATAGACGAGAAAATTCGATCCAACCATGTATTCGCCCGCCACGTCAGAGTCCTCGACAAGCACATTGGTGATCAGGCGCTGCGTGACGGAAAGCGGTATTTCAGCATGAGCCAAGCCGGTTTCTATTCGCCTTGCTCGCAATTCGAGCGAGCGTTTATCGTCGTCGAACAACGCGAAGCCGGTCGAATGCGCGGCAGCCCCTCCGGTAGCGGCAGGTTCCACCGATTCGCGGACCGGCATTACGTAGTGAACGTCGTCGGTGAACAGATCGATCCATTCATCGAAACGGTTTTGCTCAAGCAGCCTTGCCTCGAGCGATAGAAAACGCTCTATCTCGACCTGCGCCTTCCAGAAGTCCCTCATTCCGGCCATCTCCCTCATATGTCTCTGATCACTCGTGGCCGTCCGCTGTCATCAGCGTGTTCCAATATCGATAGAACTCCCGCTGGATCACCTCGGAATACTGGGGGATCAAATGGCCGGGCCATTGCCTGTCGTTCCGAAGTTCCGTCGGTCGGGGATCATCATCATCATGTCCCAGGGCCATACCATAATGAAGCGGCCATTTGCGGGATTCGGGAGAATGCAGGTTTTCCGAGATTCGCTGGAAATTTTCGTGATCATCGGGCGCGACCATTCCCGCAGCGGCCTGGCGCTGCAGAAGCACGAACCGCTGACGCTCCTTTACTTCCTCCGGCGCGCTCTTTTCTATCGCGCACCACATCCAGACCTCAGTCTTGTTCGGGCCGCGCGGATGATGACAGATCAGTCCCTTTCCGTAGAGCGCACTGCCAGCGCCAATCAATGCAAGATTGGGAAAGATATTTCCGGCGTGAAAACTGTGCGGATTGCTGTCGAAGGCGCTCATCCGTTCCTGCAACCTCCGGTGGCGCTCCGTCACCCATTCGACCGCTTCTTTGCTCATAGATTTCGCTTGATTGAGATCCTGATCAAGAGGGCCTGGACCGCATTTGAGTTCAAGAAATCCATGCGGCACGCCGTTGCGATAGCCGGTGACGACTGAGAAATCATGGGTGTTCTCGCGAACCGCGCCGGGCGTGACTGCAATTCTGTTGTCCTGGCCCGCCGAAAGCGCTTGGCCGACGGAAGCGTGCGTGCTTACGAAATGATAGTCATCACCAGCAAAATTCTCGGCCAATAGCTTCCAGTTAATTGGCATTATGTAACGCTGCGGACCAGGCAGAACTTCGAGACCACCCATTTCCTCCTGCAGAAGGAAATTTTCCAGATACCATTTCCCTTCGTTAAGGAAATCATCCAGCGGCATGACGTTCGCATCCCAGCAGGCGAAAATCAGCCCCCCGCACGTGTCGATGCGAGGAGCCTCGATCAGCCCCCACTCGTTCATGTCTAGTTCTTCAAGATAGGCCTTTTTGTAGTAGGGGATGCCCGTGAGGTCTCCGTCGGTAAATGTCCAACCGTGGTAACTACACGTAAAGCTTTGGGCATTGCCGCGATCGTAGAGGCATAGCGCGTTGCCGCGATGCCGGCACTTATTGAGGAAAACACGGACCGCGCCTTTCGAATCTCGAAGCACGATGACCGGCTCTTCGCCCATGTAGTGGGTAACGTAGTCGTGCTTGTTCGGGATCATCGAGTCATGCCCGACGAACAACCAACTTTTTCCGAACACACGCTCAAGTTCGAGTTCGTATAACTCCTGGGAAAATACCTCTGATCCGATCAGTCCCTTTTCGGGGCGGACGATGCTTTGGAACTGAGTCATTTGTCCGTTTCCTCTTTTTGTCGACCCCGGCTGTCAGCCGGAGATTTGGCGGTCGGGTTTTGTTTGTGTAGCAATAGATTGTAGGATAATCTCGTACTATAATGCTATACTGGAGGTCACTCTCCGTCAAGAAATTCGGTCGAGAACCAACGACACGCGGCTAAGCCGCAACACTCGCGCGTGAAACAGAGGAGGAAACGAAAATGACTCGAATTCAATTCGGAAAGATTGTTGCCAGCCTGACGGTAGCCACAGCCCTATTGGTTACCGACGGGGCTTTTGCTCAGAGCGACTGGCAGTCTGGCGGAGGGGAAGCTTGGCGGAAAGCTCTGGAAGCCGGTAGGAAAGAAGGAAAAGTGGTCGTCGCCGGGCATCCGGCGCTATCCAAGCCCGTCAGCGAGGCTTTCGAGCGCGATACCGGTATTTCCGTCGAATTTCTGGGCGGACGGCCCCGCGAACTCGCCACCCGCCTTACCCGGGAAGTGAAATCGGGTAACGTGACGATCGATCTGACCCTCGGCGGAGGCACCGAACTGTCACTCAAGGACATTGGGAAGCTGGAGGCGATCAAGCCGCAGTTCATCCTTCCAGGTGTGACGGATCCGAAGAACTGGAGAGGTGGCAAAATCAAATGGATGGACAAGGAAGAGAAGTACATGTTTCAGGGCTCGAACTGGGTTCATGCATGGCCTCTGTTCAACGCTAATCTCGTCAAGCCGGGCACCGTGACGAATTGGGCGGACCTGCTAAAGCCGGAATTCAAGGGAAAAATAGTAGCCTACGACCCCCGCTTCGGCGGACCAGGCCAAGCTGCCGCAGCCTATCTAACGGATACCTTCGGGATCGATTTCGTGAAGGAGCTCTATGCGGGGCAAAAGGTTGTATATACCCGCGATGGTCGCCAGCTCGTGGAATGGATCGCGCGTGGCTCCTATGCGGTCGCCCTGGGCGGAATCCAGCTTCACGTAGAAATTTTTAAGCAAAAAGGTATCAAGAACCTCTCGGTCAGGCAGATGAAAGACGGCCCCGGCAGTCTGCTCGGCGGATTCAGCGTCATCAAGCAGCCGGTCGGCGCGCCTCATCCGGCGGCAGCGACCGTATTTCTGAACTGGTATGCAAGCAAGCCCGGGCAGGAAACCTATTCAAGACGTATGCTTGAACCGAGCATGCGCCGCGATGTAGATGTCGACACCGTACCCGACTACGTCAAGCCGAAGCCGGGTGTGACCTATCTCGATCAGTATGTAGAAGACTGGTACACGCAAACGAGACCCAAGGTGAGCAAATCCATCGTCGAGGCGCTCGGCGGACGCTGACCATTCGGGGTGTGGCTCGTTTCCGGCGACGGAGACCGGGTCACACCCTGCCGGTTCCAATCGCATAGCGAGCTCCAGTGGCGCACCTCGATCAAACTTTGGCATCCAAGGCTTCGTTTCTCCCTCGTTTGACGGCGAGTCGAAATGTTGGCGGCGGAGTTGCCATGCTTGTCGTAATTTCACTCGTGACGCTGGTGCCAGTACTTTATGTAATCATAGGGAGTTTCGACACGTCCGGAATCGGCGAGCCGTACCGGTTCGGCTACACCGGCTGGAATGATATATTTTCGAATCCCAAGACACTAGAATCTGTCGGATACTCATTTCTGCTTTCGATCCGGATCCCTATCGCCATCGCGATGGCCTTCGGTATCGCGTGGCTATTGATCCGCATTCAGATACCGGGGCGGCGCTTCATCGAACACGCGCTCTGGTTCGGCTTCTTCCTGCCGCCAATTCCAATGACGATGGGATGGATACTGCTCCTGGATTCAAATTATGGCCTGGTAAACAATCTGCTTCAGCAGCTTCCGTTCATCGACGGGGCCGTCTTCTCGATTTACTCCATAACCGGTATCATTTGGGTTCATCTGGCTCTGAGCACGGTGCCCGTAATGGTGATCTTACTGGCCCCTGCCCTTCGCCAGATCGACGCCGTGCTTGAAGAAGCAGCCAGCATGTCAGGTGCCGGACCGCTGATCACCCTCCGGCGAGTAACCATTCCGCTGATCGGTCCGGCGATTATGACCGCGTTTGTCGCCGGCCTGATTCGCAGTCTTGAAGTATTCGAAATCGAGCAGATCCTGGGAACGCCCGTAAACATATCCGTTTACGCGACCCGGATTTACGACCTGATCAATTGGGACCCGCCGCTATTTCCCCAGGCAATGGCACTAAGCGCGTTTTTCCTCGTTTTGCTCTTTACGATATCGGTCTTCTATCAGCTCTATCTCCGGCGTCTTCCGAGCCGCCCGACGCTTTCGGGGAAAGGCCTACGCACCCAGCCTCGCGTCAGGTCGCGCTGGGACTACGTCGCTTCGGCGATCATTCTGCTTTATATCGCCGTATCCATATTTCTTCCGCTCGCGATTCTGGTTCTCGGCTCGTTCACCAAGCTCTTCGGCTTCTTCTTCCTCGACTCGCCCTGGACAACCGAACACTGGAAAGAGGTATTTACAGATCCCAATTTCGTCGGCGCGACCGTGAACTCGATCGTGTTGGGGTTATCCGCAGGAATTATCGGAACCGCGATTTTTTCTTTGATCGCATGGGTGCTCGTCCGAACCGAAATTTGGGGACGCAACATCATCAGCGTGCTGACATGGCTGCCGTGGGCGATACCGGGACTGGTGCTTGGCGTGACGCTTTTGAGCCTGATGCTTAACGTGCCGGTACTGTCTGCGCTATACGGCACGATCGTACCGCTCGTTCTTGCGATGATCATCAAAGAACTCCCGATCGGGGTCCAGCTACTCAAGAGTTCCCTCAGTCAGGTTTCGGGTGATTTGGAAGAAGCCGCGCAAATGGCCGGGTCGCGTTTCGGCACCACGTTTAGACGTATTACGCTGCCGCTCATCGCGCCAATGCTGGTGGCGGTATTCCTTCTGATCTTCATGGCGACGATGCGCGATATTTCGACGGTCGTCCTCCTCGCCGCACCGGGCACGAGGACCCTTTCGTTGCTCATGTTCGACCTCGCAACATCGAGCCGTTTCGAGTCCGCCGCCGTAATCGGCGTAATCATTGCTCTCATTTCGCTTATCGTAACGTCGATTGCGTTCAGGATCGGGTTGAAACTGGGGGTCGAACATTGAAGTCGGATGGGCAGCACTGCAATCGCGATTGTCAGAAAAGGAGAACGTCAACATGAAGTACGGGCCAGGAATAGAATCAAATTGGGTCAAGGTTGGAAACATCAACACCCATTACCTTCAGGCGGGTAGTGGCGAGCCGTTGATCCTAGTGCATGGGGCCGGTCCGGGCGCTTCGGGCTGGTCTGGCTGGCGTCAAACCATCCCCGAGCTTTCAAAACACTTTCGGGTATATGCAATCGACACCCTCGGCTTCGGACTTACGGAAAAGCCCACCGATATCAGATATACCGACCAGGCGAGCGTCGACCATCTCGCCGGCTTCATGGATGCGCTTTGCCTCGAAGAGGTACGGCTTTGTGGCAATTCGCGCGGCGCTTATATCGCTGCGAAATGCATGCTTGACCACCCAGGAAGGGTCAAAGCACTTCTCATGATCAGCAGCGGCAGCATCGCGAACGCGATGGGCCTCGAGCGCCGCCCCGATCAAGAAGGCGGCATGAAAGCCCTGCATGCCTTCGACGGCACGCCGGAGGGCATGCGTCGTTTTCTCCAAGTCATCGTCAACGACCACTCCAAGATCACGGACGAACTGATTGCGGAACGGGTTTCTATGGCCGCTCTCCCCGGCCACGACTTCGCGCAAAAATCTCAACGCGAGTTCCGCACCAAGCTCAAGTCGGATCCAAACGAACGTCAGCGTTTCGACATCCGGCACCGGCTTCCTATGGCGACCGTGCCGATGATCATGGTTTGGGGCGCCAAGGATACGTTTGCGCCTCCGGAATTTTCGGACAGGCTCCAGGAGATGCTGCCGAATGTCGAGTTCGTCGTACTCGAGCATTCAGGTCACCAAGCGCAGAATGACGAACATGAACGCTTCAATGAGATCGCAATTGAGTTCTTTCAGAAAGCCGGCACCAAGATGAAAGATCGTGCGAATGCAGCCGTCGAATAGTTCACGTCCAGAGAACGTGTCGCGGACCAGCGTACTTGGGTGGTATTGGGCCGATGCTTGAGGTCTCTTCGCTCTGCAAAAGTTACCGCGGCGATACGGATGAGGTCGTGGTCGCCGCCGATGACGTGACATTCGATGTTCCGCGCGGAAAAATGTTCACGCTCCTGGGTCCCAGCGGTTGTGGAAAAACCACTACACTTCGGTCTATCGCCGGCCTGGAAAAGCCCGATTCGGGTGAAATCCGCGTCGATGGCGATGTCGTTTATTCCTCCGGTCGGCAGTTATACAAGCCTCCTAACCGTCGAGGGTTCGGAATGGTATTTCAGTCCTATGCGATTTGGCCGCACATGACTGTCTTTCAGAACGTCGCTTTTCCGTTACAGGTTATAAGACCCAAGCGTTCCCGGTCCACAATCACGGAAGAAGTAACTCGAGTCCTGAAGGTTGTCGCCCTCGATGAGCTTGGGTCCCGGCCGGCGACCATGTTGAGCGGCGGTCAACAACAGCGGCTCGCACTTGCGCGTGCCATCGTTACGCGGCCACCGCTCCTCCTGCTCGACGAGCCGCTCAGTAATCTCGATGCTAAGCTGCGCGACCGAATGCGGTTCGAACTCAAAAGATTGCAGTCGGAACTAGGTCTGACGACAGTCTACGTGACGCATGATCAAGGCGAAGCGTTAGCGCTGTCTCACCGGATCGCGGTAATGAAAGATGGTGCGATTCAGCAGATCGGATCTCCCTATGACATTTATAAAAGACCGAGCAACCGGTTTGTTGCCGCGTTCGTGGGGTCGACAAACTTCGTGGACGGCCGTGTGCTCGAAAGCTCTTTGGGCGATACCGTCGAGCTGGTTCTCGAAACCCCTCATGGCCGGCTGAGTGTGCAGGCTACCGACGCAGCCACTTGTGGCAAGAATGTAACCGTTTCAATCCGGCCGGAACATGTGCATGTGTACTTGGAACGTCCATCAACCGCCGCAAACCTGTGGGAAGCCGTGGTCGGCGCACAGATATTCCTGGGCGATTATCAGGAAGTTCTACTGAATATCGGGGATTCGACCATTCAGGCCCGCACGCATCCATCGCTCACAATTTCAGAGGGAGACAGGGTCTTCCTCGAGATCGAGCCGGGAGATTGTGTCGTCTGCCGCGATGACTGATGCCAAAAGACGGTATCGAACGGATGAACAAGGGGATGCAGCAATGACGGAAGCCCGGTCTAAGAAAAACGGTTTTGCCGGAATCGCAATCGTTACGGGTGGCGGGCGCGGTCTGGGTAGGGCGATGGCGCTCGGGCTGCTTTCCGCTGGTTATCGCGTGACTATCAACGATATCGACGACGAAGCGATCTCCGACACTATCACGGCGGCGAAATCCTCGTACGGCGAAGGCCGGATCCTCGGTGTGCGGGCAGACCTGGCGGACTCTGAGGCCGCGGCCGACCTTGTCGCACAGACGCGCGAGAAGTTCGGCGGCCTCGATGTCCTTGTGAACAATGCCGGCGTCGGACCGGAGATCGTCCGCCCCGATTACCTGAAAAACCCTATACGCATATGGGAAATTCCGGTCGATATATGGTGCCGTGCCCTCGCGATCAACACCTGTGGACCGTTCTTCACAGCACGTGCCGCGATACCGAATATGGTCGCACAGGGATGGGGACGAATCATCAACGTCACGACCAGCCTCGATACGATGATCAGACCGGGCTTTGCGCCATACGGTGGATCGAAAGCGGCGACCGAGGCCTACACCGCGATCCTGGCAGGCGATCTCGAGGGGACAGGCGTGACTGCGAACGTGCTGATCCCCGGCGGAGCTGCGAACACCCGCCTGATCCCGGCCGATACGCCAATCGACCGCGATGAACTGGTCCAACCGTCACGTATGGTCGCCCCGCTCCTCTGGCTTGCCTCCAACGCTTCGGATGGCGTGACCGGTCGCCGTTATGTTGCACGCTTCTGGGATGACCGCGCGCCAATCCAACAGGCTGTCGACGAAGCAGGCGCTCCGATCGCCTGGCCCGCCGTCGAGCGTGTGGCAGACCGGACGCAAGTATGAAGCGATGCATCTAAAAATAGGCCTTGCCCGCCTGCCCGACCGCCGTATCGCCCGTGGGTGGAGCCAGGCCAAAACAAACCAGTCACAGTCATTCTACACATCTGTGACATCACGCCGCAATCTGCCGCCATTCGGTAAACGCGGCTGAACGGTCTTGGTTGAAGTGATCGTTAATTGCGGCGTGGGCGGATGCAAACTTCTGCAACGTCTTGATGTCCCTGAACCCTGCCATATCTCCTTCCCGTCGTCGGAACGATTGATGTGAGTTTCCGGCCCGATTGTTGAGCCAACCACCACATACCGGACCGGCAAAATCACCAATCACGTTCATCGCCTAATCATTCTAAAGCCATGATTACGCGTATTCGAAACGACATAAGAAGCATTAGAATTGAATGGGACCAGGTGACAATGAATACTGATGCCGCGACCAAATGTTTCCAGACACAGAAAAAGGGCTTAGCCAAAACCGGCTAAGCCCTTGATTTTAGTGGTTGCGGGGGCAGGATTTGAACCTGCGACCTTCAGGTTATGAGCCGGATGGCATCCTCAGGACCGACGCTGAGTAATTTTGCAATCTCGACAAACTCCACAATATCCAGCCGCCGCTCCCCGCCCTCGTACTTGGCCACAAACGACTGCGGCTTGCCCAGCTGATCGGCGACCTGCTGCTGGGTGAGACCAGCGTCTTTCCGGGCTGAAATCAGCCAGTCGAGGACTTTCTTATATTGCTCTGAATGAACGGATTTCTGCATCTGCGCTGTTTCGGTTGATCCGACGCGCAAACAGAGCTAATCCCATTATCGGATTATCCCAAAACGGGATGGTTAACGTTAACTCTGAAAGGGACGTTCAATGAAATTGCGTTTGCCGAAACTATTTGTCTGTGCGTCGGTCGTTGCCATGTCATTGGTTGAGGTTATGCCCGCCGGTGCCGCTTCCGCATGGCCGGATGCCTATTCCAGACGCGACTATCAACTCGGCATGACATTGTCGGCGTTCAAGACGACACCTTTCCCGGACCAACAGGAATGGCCAGGCGCCTTTCCGGTCTGTTCGGACGATCCGCGTGTCGAGTCGAATTACCAGTTGAAAGATGTCCAATTAACTGACGCCTGGTCGAAAGCAGGCGTTCTTAAATGCCGCTTTTTCTATAACTCAAAATACTCGGAGTACTCCGGTGCCGGGGTCGTACTGGGCGACATTAATTCGCGGACCGAATTCTATTTCTACCCACCCGAACCTGGGGCCGAGCCAGTCCTGTTTCAGATCACGAGCCTCGGACCCTCATCGAAATTTTCCGAAATTGTTGGGCTATACGGGGAGGTACTCGGCCCGCCCACAAAGGTTTCGACCAAACAGGTTCAGAACCGATTGGGAGCGGTCTTCTCCAACCAGATTGTCGAGTACCACAATGCGTCGAGCACAATCGAGCTCAGCCAATACGGTGAGACCCTGAAAATTTTCCGTGTAGAGTACTGGCTGCGGTCTGTGCTCAGCAGGCTGAACAAGGCCGTGAAGACCCACACCAAGTCGAAAGCCAAAAAGCTGTAGAGCGGAACAAGTTTGTCAAGTCCGATGGCACTCTATATATAGATGCCTGTGCTCTAATGAGCACATCATAGACAGCAGCATCTCCGATCTGGCGAAGCATTTGTCTCTGACGAAACCTCATTGAGGTCGTGTCAGGTCGAATGCTTTTTTTGATTCTGCCTGCTCCTCGTGTGTGGGGTTTCGATCTCGAAACCGATTGCAGCTTGAGAGGAGCATTTTATGAATACCCTAAACTCACAACGGCGCGCCCGCCGCCGCGTTCGAGATACGCAAAGCGTTTCGGACGAGGATAAAAACCCCACAGGAAATTCTAACGAGAGGCGCAACGCCGCCGCCTGGCAGGTCACCAATCTGCCGATTGACTCCCTGACACCGAGTTCCCATCGATCTCGCACCCATCCTAACGCTGCTCTGGCGTTTGTGGCACATGTCCAAGAAGCCATTGACCGAGGTTAAGCAACGGCGCCTTTTAAACGCCCGAAAAGGGGGCGGCAATTTTGCCGCCCCTTCTCTGGTTCGTATCACCTGTTTCGACGGACCTGTTGGTGAAAGTGGCTCCGGACCTCCCTGTCTCGAAATCCTCGCTTAAGTGGACGATTAAGCTTTTCGAGATCACTGGCCGAGAATTGGCAGATTGCTCTCGGGGTGGGATGGTGTTGCCAGATCTTCATCTTCCCTCCTTGTCCGATAATCGTCAGCCATTCGCAATGTTGGTCTTCGATCACGAATGAATGGTTTGCGATCGCAGAAACTGACACGGGAAGAGGCACTCCGCGCAGCAACTGCCGGGGGTGCGTATCTCACATTCGAAGGAGGCGGGAAGAGAACCGAAGAGCCCGGAAAACTGGCCGATATCGTAGTCCTCAGCGACAACATCATGAGCATCAATGAAGACTGCATCAAATATATCACCTCAGACCTGACAATTGTTGGCGGCAGGATCGTCCACGACGCCCTTGCGACATGATTACCGGTTTGCGGGCGCTCAAATTTAGCAGTCTGATGAAGTCGTGCTAATCTCGAAAAATAATGTAACCCCCGTTATGCGACAGAAGTTCGAGTCCCCACCTTTTGGCTGACCGATCCGCCCTGATCTTCGACTTGTCGCAAATAATTCGATAGCGGATAAAGATCATCACCGTGAGGCTGATGGTCCCGGGCGAACTGTTGAAATAACGGAAGGGCTTGTTCATCCGCGAAGGCTACGGAACGAGCCCAATCACCTCAAGCCGATCTGCTCCGACATTGCCTGCGGAGGTTTTGCGGCCGGGGAGTGGGCGCAGAGCGCCGAAGGCTCTTTGCGCAGAAGCGGGAGGATCGCTAGAGTTAAACGATCTCGGTATGGATACCCTTGGCCGAGCCTTGTCCCCTTGGTCCGGAGCGCCGCCGCGTGAGCATAGCGATCATCGCACCAACGAAGTTCGACTTCCAGGACCTCGCCTGCGTCGAGCTTGGCCTGCGCTGGCCTACGGAGGGCACGCCGAGCCTGCGGGCGGAACCTCACAACGGTGAAGACGCCGAGTTGACCTGGACGGAGGCAGGACAGTTGCGGCGCTGCGAGATACAGGTAAAAGGACGGTCTACGGGCGAGATCGACATGGCCACTCTGGCAGAATACCTCGCACACTTCCCTGACCACCAGGCCCAGGGCTGCCTGCTCGAACGCCTGATTGCGAACCCCGGCCAGGTGGTGCTTTTCGTCGCGAGCGAGCGGTGCCGCGACGAAATCGCCCGCTACCGCACTCCGCCCGAGTGGACCGGCGCCTATCGCAAAGGCAAACCGGACCAAGCCGCGGGAAATGCGTTGGCTGCGGCGCTCGAGTATCTGTCCCAGGCTCCCGTCCGCATGCGGACGAAGACACCGACCACACTCGAGGCGCAGCGCGCCGCGCACCTTGGCGCCCTGGCGAAGTCCGACCGGAACCAACTCGCCGCAGCCTTGGAGCGAGTATTCATCCACGAGCAGGAGACGTCCGCAACGATCGCCGTGCGCTTGCATCGGAAGCTCTTCGAAGCAAGGGTTCCCACCGACCGGCTGGCTGATGGGGTGGCCCGTTTGAAGCAGGTTGTTACCGCAGACCGCGCAGCACGGGCTGACGTGTTCGGTCAGCTGCATGCAGTGCTCGCGGACTTCGCACCGGAACAGATGGCACCCCCGAAGTATCTGCCACGGGGGATCGAGCACGAGCTAACCGCCTGTATCGCCCAAGAGAAGGCGCTGCTGTTGTCCGGTCCGCCCAGGGTCGGCAAGTCCTGGACGGCGATGCAACTTGCTGGCGGCATGCAGAGGCAGGGCTATGAGGTGGCGCGCAGTGGGCATATCGATCAGGCGGAACGCTTCCTCAACGACCCGGTGCGCGGCCAGCGCGCCTACGTACTCGAGGATCCACTTGGCGCTCGCCAGGCGGTGAGGGACGCGTCCGCGCGCGTCACCGAGCTTCGGCGACTACTTGACTCACTCCCGACGAACCGACGGCTGATCGTCGCGCAGAGCGAAGCGCCTATCCTCCAAACCTTCCGCGAGAATGATCTAGCGCAATGCAGCCTCGGCGCCTTCTCTTGGAGCGAACTACCGTCGTTGCCCGCTGAACAGGCGGAGGCGCTGTGGCGCCGGGATGCTGCGGACGCAGGCGTTTCGTCGGTGGATGTCGAGCGGGTTTCCAGCATCGTGAACTCGAACCCGGACCTGAGGGACGCCGGAGCGATCGCCTACCTCGCGACCAACTTCGACCGCCTGCGCAAGGGGTGCAGCGACGCCGAGATCGTCATCCAGGCGCGTGGCGACGCCGTCGACTTCGCCCGCGTCCTCGCCGAGGAGTCTGCAGCTACGGGCGAGGTGTTACGCGGCGTCGCAGTAGCAACGGAGACAGGCCTCGGCGTCAGGGAAACAGAGCTCGCATTCGTTACAGACGGAGGCGCCGATCGGCCGAACTTCGACCAATCCTTGGGGATTACGATGTGGGGCGATGACCAGCCGGTTCAGCCGCCCACTTATGCTACGAGCCCAACCTTGCCGCCTCCATCACAGGAGGCAGCGACTTTACTGCGACGGCGGCGCGTGCTGGAGCTCCAAGGCGGCCGATATAATTTCGTTCACCCATATCTTCGTGCCGGCGCACAGGCAATTTTCCGCCCCGACCTCGATGAAGACGTGGACAACGCTGTGGCATACGCGCAACGCGCCCTGGCCGCGGTGGATCCTAAGGTCTCTCTGGCTGCGGCGCGAAACCTACACTGGGTCGCATCGGCCTTGGAGGTGCGCGAAGGAGGGCTGCTCCGCGCAGTCGCGCTGGCGGAGTCCGGCCTTCGGTCTCTCTATCCGGCAACCCGCGATGCCTGTTTCGACTTCCTGACATCACGGGCTTCAGACTTGCCACGAGATGAGCAGCAACGCTTGCACAGGTGGGTGAGGGCTGTCGACGTGAGTTTCGACGAAGTGGAGGAGACCGCGGGCTTCCTTTTAGTGACGTCCGGAATGGCCACGATCTATGGGCGAGAGACGATCCTGTTATCTGATGTCCAGCCTTACGTCGACGCAATCGAGGCGGAGCAGCCGCTCGACCTCGACCCATCACTAGCCTTTACCATCATTCTGGCGTCCGCGCAAAATGGGCAAGACCTGTCGCTGCGCCTTATGGAAAGGCTCCTGTCGGCGGATGCCGCGGTGCTTCGCGCAGCTGCGTCCGCGCAATGGCTCGAACGCCCACGCGACGGCGACGACGCCATCGTCCGCCGAATCGCAAACGATGCGACGCCGGCGGTATCCAACGCCGTGCTCGACATGCTCGTCCGAGACTGGTCCGAGCTTTCGGCACCGCGGCGAGACACCACTCTTGGGATTCTCGAGGCCCATGCGCGCTCGCCGGGCTCAGCAACCACCCTGCTTGAGCGTCTAAGTAAATTCAATCGGGTGGAGGAATTCGGCGAAGCGCCGCCCTGGGCCGTCTTCACGAGGCTCGCGCCGATTGCGCTCCACAACGCTCCTAACGCAGCTTTCACAGATGGACGCTTCTTCTCGACGGTCGACGCGGCAGTCGCCGCCGGTGAACCCGAACGCCTAATTCCATTGCTCGAGGTCTGGGTCGAGAGCCTCGCGAAACGGCTGACGATCACGCTACCGGACGAATTCGAACTATGCGTTACCGAAATCATGTTGGTCGTGGGCACTCCGGCTTGGCGGTGGCCGCTCATCGAGCGCCTGCTCAATAGCTCCAGTACAGGGGCACGTCTACGCACAGTCGCGTTGCTCGTAGACAACTGGGCGAAGCTGATAGAACCCGAGAGGCAATCGCTGGTCCAGCTCCTACAGTCTGACGGAGATGACACAGTCTGGATCTGCGCGGCCGCTCTAACGCGAACAGAGGTCCCCACCGAGATTTTGGTCGCGCTCAGTGACCATTCGGACCTTTTAGATCTCGACCCCGACGCCATACTGGGCGTCCTCGGCGAGCCGCTCTTTCGCGCCTGCCTCCACGTGTTCATTGGCGCTCCCCAGCCCCTCTGGTGGCTCGGGAGTCATCATTCCCGCTCCAATGCGTGGGCCGGGGCGGTCCGATGGTCCGCCGGCGCCAGCGATCGGCCCCTGTTCGCACTGGCTCTAGAGGACGTAATCTCGTCCGGAGAAGACGACGAGCTGGCCCATCTGGTGGACCACGCCGCTGCGGAAGATCTGCCCAATTTCTTCAACACTTTCCTACGCCGAAAGAAGGACGAGAACGGAAACTGGTGCACCCAGGCTTGGGGACGGCTCCTCGACCGCGGCACCGAGGCCGACCTCATCGACAGATGGTTCGAGGAGATAACCGCCGCTGCGCCGTTGTTCCTCGACCACCTGCGGGACATTCGCCTTTGGCTGGGCACCGCCCCCCACGCAACGCGCCTCATGGAGACGCTCGCCGACGACGTCGTCGCTTACGAGCTGCTCGACGTCATCAGGCAAACAGGGGAGTTGGCCGTCACGTTTGACGAGGACGCCGTGATCTTCGAAGGGGAGGCTGCCGAGATTCCAACGCCACGGGAGCAACACGCCTTGTTGATTGCCGCCCTGCGCCTAATCCTTGAAAGGGCGCCCCCCCGTCTATTCGGGACATGGGGCGACGTTCACGACGTCCTGAAGCAACTCGATACGCCGGCCACTGTTCTCGAGTTCGTACAGGCAAAGCGTTCAGAGGCCTTGGATTTCCGGTCGGCTTCTCGGCACGCAGCGCGAAAAGCTCAGGACAAGCTGGTGCTCGTGGGCTGGTTGGGCCCACGCTAAGATCAGTGTGTGGTTTCGCAACTCAGCGGCGGCACCTCTGAGACCAGCCTCAGCCTGCTCGTCGGCGCCATCCTGCATTATCCGCTATACCGAGAAGGAGAAGACATAGCCTCGTATCGCAGGGTTTCGATATCATCCTTCCCGCCTTCATACCCCCTTGCGACAGAGGACCAACTCCTAAGCGCCGTATAAACGCGCCCCGCCCCTACTCCCCTGCGGAAGCGCTAGCCACCAAGAGATTTCAGGCTACAATTCGAAGAGAAATCTCCTCGGAGGTCGTTCGCCATGCCGATAGAATTGACGCGCGAAGAGCTGTTCAAGCAGGTCTGGGCGCGCCCCATGACCAAGGTTGCGGCCGAGTACGAGATCTCCGACGTTGCCCTCAAGAAGATCTGCACAAAACACCGAATACCCGTTCCCGGTCGCGGCCATTGGGCCAAACTCGCCGCCGGTAAGCCGGTGCAACGGGGACATTTTCGCGCCCTCTCCGATCCTGCGGTAAACAGTATCCGGATATACGGCAGCGCCGCCCGAAGTTTGCCGAAAGCTGTAAAAGACGCACAGCAATCTTCGAGAGCGCGCGAGAAAGACCCTTCAAATAAAGTGATGGTCCCCGCCGCGCCGGCCGAGCTGAATCCCATCGTTGCTCGGACCGAGAAAAAGCTGGCGCGGGCAAAACCGTCGGATCGGGGTCTTGTTGCTTCTATCGGTCAAAACCTTTTCCAGGTTGAAATCAGCCCGGCCAGCGTCACCCGTGTGATCGCCTTTTTGAACGCTCTCGTGACGGCCGCGGAGTCACGCGGATACAAGATCATCAAGGCAGAGACAGCCCTTGTGTTTGTCGTTGATGATGAGACGCTAGGATTCAGGATTGATGAGCAGGTAACGCGATCGGAACACACTCCAACGGAGGCCGAGATCGCGGCCATTGAAAAATGGCAAAAGCGACAAGATCGGCGGCGACACAGCTGGCAATACGCCGACTGGACACCGCGACCGGCACCGCCCGAATGGGATTACACGCCGAACGGGCTGCTGAAGGTCACCCTCAACGAGGACCTTCGGTATGGGTATGAGGGCCTGCGCCATACGTTTGGAGATGGCAAAACACAACGTATCGAAAATCTTGCGAACGGAATTTTGGAAGCGTTTTCGACCTGGTCAGTCGCGATCAAGGCGAAGCGCATTGAGGACGAACGCCGTAAACAGGAATTGGAAGAGCGCGCCCAGCGGCAGGAAGAACAACGTCGGCGAAAGGCACTCGAAGACAAACGCGTCGAGGCGCTCGCGAGGAACCTCGAACGCTGGCGGGAACGACAGCAGGTTCTCGAGTTCGTGGCCGCCGTGGAAGCGAAATTTGAAGCGGGGTCTTATGATGACCCCGATGCGGTTCGGGAATGGATTGTTTGGGCCCGGCGATACGCCGACCGGATTGACCCTTTGAGCGACGGGCTTCCTAAATTGTTGCAGCGTGAGGATTTCAGCGAGTGGGAACTCGGATGATGGATTATGGATTCCCGTAATGATTCGCGACGGTTTACCCTATTTTCTTCACTCATGCATTGGTTGTGCCAAACTTTAAACATTATATCGGAATGAAATGCTTGAGACTCCGTCAGACATATTGTCATGGGCAAGCGCTATTGCCTCCGGCGTTGCGGCAATCGTTGCGATCTTTCTTGCGGCGTGGACCATTACCCGCGATTTGAGAGACAACGGTCGTCTCCGCATAGAATGCCAATACAGTATCGATTGGCAAATTGCTGGAACCAGCAATTACGCAAATTCTGCCAAGCCTGTCATACGGGTCACGAACACCGGTCGGCGGCCAATTACTGTTAAATCGATTGAGTTGAAAATCAAAAACCAGCGGCTAATTTTTTATTGGGAACACGTGAACTTGCCTCACCTCCTGCAGCCAAGTGAATTCGTTATCGAACCGTTGAATTTTGATTTTGGAAAACGCCACCCCAAACAGGTGACCATTATCGATAGCACAGGCCGCAGGTGGCATGCGTCACGAAAACAGCTTTTAAATCTTGTTGATAAACCGATTGCTCAGGCGCCGGAGAAAATCTCAGCCGTTCAAGAGAATGAAGAACGGCTCGCATCCTGATTAACACTAAACGTCTAGCCTCAGGTCATCGAGAAACTCTGAGGCAGATTCGACACCGGAGATCAACAGCCTGTCTCTCGCCCGTGTGCAGGCAACGTAGAAGAGGTGCCGCTCAGTTTCGAACACTTCATCAAGTTCAGTTTCATCTGCCACCGTTTCGATACGCGTTTGAAGCGGCAATACATCGTCGTCGCACGCCATCACCACGACCGCTTTGAACTCCAAACCCTTTGCCAAATGCATTGTGCCAATTGATATCCGGCCCTGACGTTCTTCGACACGGTCCGAAAGTTCCAGAGCTGTCTGCCCTGCTTCCTTAACCACCGCCCGTGCTCGTGCCAACTCGTTGTTGCTGCGAACAAAAATTCCTACTTCTTCTGGTTCTATTCCTTCTTCGAGAGCGCGGTTTATCCAGCGCGCCAGGGCCGCATTTTCAGCAGCCTGATCCGGATGAACCTGTGCCTGAGGTAAGGGTCCGTTGAAAACGGAAACCGTCCCCGTTCGGTCTTCGTCATTTCCGTCAACGTCCCGGATCGACGGCGGCAAGAGTTGGTCGACAACCTGGCGAATTTGGTGAGATGTGCGGTAGTTCACCTTCAGCGTCGATGATCGCCCCCGAATATCAACACCAAGGGCAAGCCAGGAAAACGGTTCCTGAAATATGCGTTGTCCCAGATCGCCAGCAAAGAAGAGCGCGTTCGGGCCTGTATCGGCAATGCTTGCGAGCATCCGGAGTTCGGGCACGCCGAGGTCTTGCGCTTCATCAACAACAACGTGTGTGAAAGGCTTGTGTTTCTGCTGAGAGAAATATTCAGTGACCCGTCCGAAGATTGTGGGCCAGGACAGGACACCTTGTGCTTCAAGTATCGCCCGTGCCCGTGCAAAAACCGGCCACACCGTTTCCCGCTGTTTCGAACCCATGCGGTTCTTGCGGCCGAGCCGCGGAACCTCAAGATACGCTTCGATCGAATTAATCTGCCATGCATCGACAACGTTAGACCATTCCGACAGAAGGAACCGTTGCGTAAATCCGGAAACACCCAGTTCCTGCGTCGCCGCGCTAATTGCCGCGGATATGTGGTCCTGTCGGGCCGATCTCGGATCATAACCAAAGGCGAGCGTAAAGAGCTCCTTAGCGACTCCGGCAAACGGTAGAACCGTCCCGCGCGACACCAACTCACTCTCCGCGCCGGAGAGTATGCGGAGCTTATGTTCCAGCTCGTTCGCCAACGGGGACGAGAAAGTCGTCAGGAGTACTTTGGCTTTGGCATCTGTCTTCAATATATTTGCGGCCCGATGCAAGGCGACCACCGTCTTCCCAGTACCGGCTGAGCCCGACACCCTTGCAGGTCCGCTGAAATCCTGTTCAACAACGGCACGCTGCGATGGATGCAGGAATACGGCCCACTGGTCCCAGGGATAGTCCAGCGCGCGTGTAAGTTCCTCGACATTGTCCATCGTGCGAAAGCGTCTTTGGGCGTCGGGATGCTCAAATGCGCTCAGCGCATGTTCAATAATGTCAGGACGCCGTAACATGCCTGTAGCGGCATATTCGAGAAGCACTTCGGCAGCTTCCCCTGGGATATGTTCCGCGATCTCAAAGAAAACATCTTCCGTCGCGTGACGAATATCCTCGATCCAGTCTTCGGGTACGCCGACATTGAGCAGGTCTTCGGCAGACAGCTTCGCGAACAACATTGGGGCCGGCGACGTCCGTGGCGTTTCCGCGGGCCCTCCGGGCAAAGGTTCCGCAACGGGTGTCTGCGGGAAGGCAATTTCCTCGACCCGCTCCCGCACTTCGACAACCTGTGTCGCGCCGGTCTTGGGGTGGGTTTCTATCCGCCGACGCTCCGCCCATTTATAGGCATCGTCATGGTGGTCAACGTAGCAGAGCAGAAAACTGCTCTCTGTTTTATGGACGATAATCCGGACGTCCCGGTTAACCCTGATCGACCAGAAATTGGGGTCTTTGGATTTATCGACGCGATGGAATTTCAGGCTGGGTGCGGACGGGTCTTGTTGGAGATCATAAACCGTGATTTTTGTCGCAGATTGCTCTTGACCGTTTAACCGACCGAGTGCTTTTGAGAAACTATCTGCAATACGGAACTGCATTCTTACTCGCGCAGTTGCGCTTCGAGGTGCGTTCTCAGCGAATGCGCCAATGCGCCGTTGAGTTCATGCTTCAATACGGCCAATTCGCTAAAACTATTCCCGGGAATTTGGTTTTTTAATTGCCCAAACACAAACTTTCCTTTCGCCCCTCGCAGCACATTGTTCTGAAACATCCGCCAAACATCTTCATTTTCTGGGCTTCCCCCGGCAGCGTGGAGTTCTTTGTTGTGGGCCGCACGTTGCGAAGCAAACTGATCTCGGATCGGCTGTTGCCGAGCGTCTATTACCGCATCGATATGTTGCCGCGCTTCAGCCTCTGGAACTTCTAGAAGGTCACTAAGAAATTGGGGTCCACAAAAATAGGCTTCTATATCTGATTCATCGGTCACCCATATCGAAACACCTTCAAATGCATATTGTGCCTCCAAATTGGCCACCTCATCGTCGGTTAAGGAATCCCGGTCTCTATGAACGACTATTTTGTACTTTCGCCCAAGTGTCTCATATAGTTCGCAAGCTTGATCTGGCTTCAATAGCGCGCCGTAACCTCGACCTGGGTGGATCGTTGTGAAATTCTCAATCTCGGGCCATTGGGATAACAGTTTTTCAAGCAGTGATGTCCCCGCGTCCTCAGAGACGACTATGATTTTTTTTCCGAACGCACCCCACCCAAGAGACAATTCTACGGACTGCCTAGTACTCTCTTGAATGACACCATTTTCGATCCAAAACACGTTTGCATCTATTGGAGCCCCCCGAACGATGAAGGGCGAATGTGTAGAAAGCAGCACCTTGATTTGGCGTTCACTCGCTACCCTAGACAATGTAACTGATAAGCGTTCCTGAACGTCCGGATGAAGATGAATGTCAGGCTCATCAATCAACAATATTCTTGGCTTAAATAGTAAGACATAACAAAAAATTTGGATAAGCTGCAGATAGCCCATTCCCAGTAGCTCTAGAGGATATGATCGGCCGTTTATCCATGCACGCGCGGTTATCACTAAATCACGTGCATCATTATGCTCAACTGCGATCCTCGCTGGACCAATCAGGTCTGATAGCCAATTTTGTAATTGCGCTATTTCATCAGTCGACAACAAATTTAACGCATTTCTTAGGTATACATTCGCATCACCAAAGGAACACGCCTTTAGCACAACCCGCTTTGACTGCTTTGGCTCTTGGTTCGGAATACCCGAAATACCTGGGATATAGGCGCTGAAAAATGTTCCCAGACCTCGATACATCCGTGAGACCGTAGTCGGAATGCTGCCGGTCACAGAGATACCGGCATTCCTCGCAGACCTAAATTCGGAATATGCGATAGCCCTACCCGCAGCCTCATCCGCAAACTGAAAAGTTACCTTGGAGGATGGCGTTCCTGCCCGATTTCCCCAGTTCGCATTGTGTCCCAGTTGGGCATAGGAATCTGTTGGGAGATAGTCGAGCTCACTAATTCCGATAGCCGAGGTTTTATCCGACCGTACTTCAGCTGCCTGCCGCATCAAACAGGAAGCAAGATGAATAGCCTGCAGAATAGAAGATTTTCCACTGCCGTTCGCGCCGACGAGGATATTTAGGCCTGATAAGCTCAGTCGTGCATCGCGAATTTTTTTAAAGTTTTCTACTCTGATTTCATTGAGTTCCATGCCCGCTTCCTAAACCGAAAACACTTTCATCACTTCGTCGCCAAAGTGATCAATGACCTTGACCGCGAAGCGGCCGGTCTCGGGTTTCGGGAAAGGCCGCGACACGTCGCAGTAGAGCGTTTCCCAGGCTTCTCTGTCGATTTCCGCCTTCAGGCTGGTCTTTAATGCCTTGTAAGGATCGTTCGCGCCGAGGAAATAGGCGTGGCGGACGAAGAAGCTTTCCTCATTGTAATCGGTGTCGATAAACCACGCGGCAATGTCATCTTTTTCGCTATTGCGGATTTCGCTGGTCTTCAGATCGAACACGTCGAGCCCGAGCACCTCGACCACAATGTTGCCGTCGTCGTCGAATTTCCATTCAATATCCGGCTCACCGATGATGGTGAACAGATTGCCCTTACCGGTGTTCTTGAGCTCGTCGGACATATGAAGGTCCTGGTTCATCTTGGCCTTCAGGATCGGCAGCGGACCCATTTTCGTCAGTTCCGCCGAATGGGCATCGAAGTTGAACCCACAGGCGATCAAGGCATCGAACCGGGCCTCGTTCGCTTCGCGCGCGGCAGCGGTAAGATCGGCGCGGGTGACAGTTCCAAATTCGGGCCCCACAAATATGGCTGCCCGTTTTTCCAACTTCCCATCCAGAAAATGTCCCTCGGCCGCGATATATTCGCCGGGCCACCCCTCTATCGCATTGAAGGTAATCCGGTCTTCCCTGGCCGCCTGATGAACCCCAGCCGATTTGAGGTTTTCGAGGATCATCGCCGTAAAATCGCCGAGGGGAGCATTCTGTCTCCCCTCCGTAGATTCGGCACCATTTACCAGCTCAGCATCGTCGGCCGGAACGACGCGATGCGGCGACAGGCTCTCTACCGTGAACGGCCCGGCAACCCGAACCTTTGATTTGTCCTCATAGGGTCGATCGTAGAGCAACTCGACATCCGCCTTTTGCGCGATGGATTTGTCGATTTCCTGCTGGCGCGCGATGCGGAGGTCCCACCAGTTTTTATGAACACCTTTCAAATTGTCAGCCCAACCTTCGCCCGGCTCGCGTGGGATTTCCCACTCTTCCCAAGAGGTTCCTAGGATATCGTTCAACTCTAGGCGCAGCCGTTCAAGTTTCGCCTGATAATTTTCCCAGATAACGTCGATCTCGGCGTTATTTGATATAGATTTCAATGTAATGTGCGGAACACGCTCATATACAAAGCCAAGTCGAATATCGTTATTGGTCGCCGCGCCAGATTGAATTTTCCCAGAAATTTCCTGCTCTTTAACTATTCCTTCTGGGCTATCGACGAGTAAATAATATGGATACTTGGCCCCCATGAGGCGGGACCGAGCCAACGCCAGTGATACCCTCGAAGTGTCTAGAGTGATCCATCGCCGCCCCCACTGCTCGGAAACCGCAGCAGTGGTTCCGGATCCGCAGGTCGGGTCAAGGACAAGATCGCCCGGGTCGGTAGACATGAGAAGACACCGCTCAATCACCTTTGTATTTGTCTGGACGACATAAACTTTATCATCAGTGAACGCGCCGGTTTGGGTGTCCGTCCAGAGATCAGAAATCGGACTAACCGCGAAATCATCAATGAATCGGACATATGAGATAGAATTCCGTGTGGGGTAACCTAATCTCCAAGCTTTCTTAAGACGTTGGATGCCTGCTTCATTGGTCTTCCAGAACCCCCGTCCTGGCTTGAAAGTTATGCCTTCGTACTGAAAATCAAAACCCGTCGATAAACCACCACTCTGAGATTTCAGATTGTCGTGACGATATATTCGGACTTGGCTAAGTACGTCCGAATCTCGACGACGTTCTCGCGCATCCATCGGCCTTCGGATATATTCTTGCGTCTGAACACGCGTGAAACGGTTTCCAACATCTTGATCTAACCCACTCGGCAGAAAAAGCTGCCGATACTTTGTCCGTGATTTGTCACGCCCATACCAGATAACGAAATCGCCAGTTCCTCCAATAAATGACCCACCCAAACTAGACGTTGTTTTAAAGAATATCTGAGCGATAAAATTTTCCTCGCCAAGCACCTCATCCATGACGGCCCTGACTCGGTGAACGTTCTCGTCGCTGATCTGGAGAAAGATGCTGCCGTTTTCAGTGAGCAAATCACGCATTGCCGTCAGACGATCACGTAAATAAGTCAGGTAAGAATGGATCCCGTCAGCCCAAGTGTCGCGAAACGCTTTTACCTGTTCAGGCTCACGAGTAACGTGATCAAGCTTTCCGTCTTTCACATCCCTGGACCGTGTTGAAACCTGCCAGTTCGAATTAAATTTGATCCCATAAGGCGGATCAAAATAAATGCACTGGACCTTTCCACGCAGGCCTTCTCTCTCGGCGAGGCTCGCCATGACTTGGAGGCTGTCGCCCAAGATCATCCGGTTCTGCCAGTTCTGATCATGCTGGTAGAACTCGGTTTTAGCTTCCGGGTCGATGCCATTGAAATCCTCGAACAAATTGAACATGTCCGGCGCGTCGGTATCATCCTTGGCACGTTTCTCGGACTGCCGTTTCAGATCCTCGATGATCGCCTTGGGATGGATTTTTTCCTGGATATACAGAGGCGGCGCCTGCACCACGAGGTCGGACCAGTCCTGTGTATCCTTGCCGCGCCAGGTGAGTTGCGCATCGCCGATCTCCAGCGTGCCGGTCTCGTTCAGCTCATGAAGCTGTTCCGGGCTCAGACGTAGCGTCGCGCCCTTCCAAACAATCTGAGGATCGAGGTCTTCATCCCGTTCCCGTGTCTCGCCCATGGCAAGGGGATGCGCGCGCGGATAGGTCACCGGCGCGAACGGGGATTGCTCCTCCATCCGCTCGGCAGCAGACGATAGTTCCGCCGTCGGGATATTCTTCCGCGTCGCCTCCGCGTGGGTGAGCGCGTCGACCTGTTTCGGTTTTTTGGGTTTTCTGGCCATATCGTGTCTTTTCAACCCAGCAGTTTAATAAAGTCGTTTGCATGATTTGCAGCGATAGCGTTGGCAAGATCGTCCACGCTTTTGGGATGTTTCCTTGAGGCTATCTCGGGCTTTCGAAGAAACCTGTCGACGCCCGCCATCGACTGACCGCAGACCCAGAGAAACTTATCGATGATCCGCTCTCCGAACAGGTCTTTGTGTGGCGACGTTGCCAATTCAGCGTTCAGTTGCGCGGAGAGATCAAAAAACCCTCGCGTGTCTAACGCGCAATAGAATTTTTCGAAACTATTAACCCCGAGTGCCGCGGATGCGAGGGAGTCATAGAGTGTCCAGCCATCCGGCTCGACGAACCAGGCAAGCTTGGAAACAAGTGACACCTGCTTCCCCTCTGTGCGGGCTCCACCATTCTTCGCAACACCCGGCTTACATAATTCTTCCGCGATTTTCTGGCATTCCAAGGCCCTAATCTTGAGATCCTGGTTCGCCCAATTGCTGTTTGAAAGCGCATTGACGGCGCTCGCAATCGCGTCAGCATTTTCAGACCGGTTCCCTTTCTTCACGACGACGCCTCGTGCCACCTTGTAGCGTCCCGCTATCGCCATGACGTAATCGCCCGTCAGGTTGCCACGCCTGCACGCATCAAGATCCATTTTATCCGACGGTTTCCCCGTTCCGGGTGGGATATAAAAGGATTGATAGTGCTCATGCACGGCAAACCGGATGGCTTTCTTCCAGACGGATTGGCTAAACATTGGCCTGATCCCATGCACGTTCACCATTTTCCTCAATGGCCTTATCGATCAGTTTCCTGAATTCATCTGCCATTTCCCACACATCGCCAAACTCCACGAAATCCCAACGCCCCCATTGCCCCAGATTGTTGACCCCCGGCACCCATTGGGTCTTCATGGTTTCCGATTTCAGTTTCACGTTCTCAGCCCGATACCCCTTCACCTCGACGACGAGGTTTAATGGATCTTCGGGTCCGTTCCCGTCGTCTATCCGGACGATAAAGTCCGGGATATAGGTGCGCGAAGTCGACCCATCCTTGTACGGCACTTCCAACCCGAGCCCCTGGTTCTTGACGTAGCTGATCACCTTCGGGTGCGTTTCCGCCGCAATCGCAAACTGATCTTCCCAGCCGCTGTCGGTGACGACGTGGTTTATGTGGCATTTTGCCGGCGACGTTTTGAACAGAGGC
This sequence comes from uncultured Rhodospirillaceae bacterium, assembly GCA_963974055.1. Taxonomy (GTDB): domain Bacteria; phylum Pseudomonadota; class Alphaproteobacteria; order MPNO01; family UBA830; genus CAXBCP01. Next base: position 6,936 of record CAXBCP010000032.1, on the reverse strand, counting down.
TTCGTTGTCTGAAAGCCGACATGCGAGGTTGACCCCCTGGGATTATAGGGATCAAGAACGGCTTTCACCCGTGGCTCGCCACCGCCTTCCTTGTCTGCCTCGTTCATGGCATTGACGATGGCATTGTAAATACGTGTCGATGCCTGTTTCTGAACATTCGGATAGGAGGCGACCATCCACGTGCCGGTATCACCCTTGCAGATGAAATAGCCCCCATCGAGCCACTGGCGGACGATACGCTTGATCTGCCCGAACAGATGGAGCTTCGGTTCGCCGTCCATATCTCGGAAATATTCCATCATCACGTGCTTCGCGAGATTGTAGGAGATCGTGCTGGGCCGAAGCTTCCGTGCCTTACCGGCGGAAATGAGCACACTTTCCCCGACCACGCCTTCCATCAACACCTGACCGGGGCCAACCTCTTCCGGCGTCAGCACATAGGTCGAATTATCGGTGAACCTGACCGGGAGCATTTCTTCGGGGAGGTCAACGCGATAACCTGTGACACGGGGAAAGGCAATTTCCAGGCCAGCGCGCTCCTTCATGGCCATGACACGCTCGCTCTTTTTCGGCGGCCTGATCGGCGCGACCTGTGGTTTGGCCGTAAAATTGAACGGAATGCCCATGATGTCGGCATATTCGACATTGAACATGCCGTCATCGTTCAAGTCGTAGGAATAGCGCCGAAGCGCCCGGCCGACGACCTGCTCGCAGAGCAACTGAGTCCCGAAGGCACGAATGCCGAGGATATGGGTCACCGTATTGGCGTCCCAGCCCTCCGTCAGCATGGAGACCGAAACCACACAGCGGATTTTTTCGCCAAGACGGTCTTTCTTGCCGACGGTATTCATCACCTCGCGCAGCAGCTCACTGTCGGCTATCTCACCGAATTCGCCGCGCTCTTTACGTTCGCGTTTGAACAGTTCGATTTCCTTGGCTGCGATCTTTTTGAAATTGTCGTCGAGGCCAGTGCCGCTTTCAATCTGCCGGCTGTCGATCAGAAGCGTATTGGGTTGGTGGAGAGGATTTCCATTCGCATCAAAATTACGGAACAGTTCGAGATTGCCATTGTGCTCAAACACCAGTTCGCCATCTTCGTTCGGCCGCTCCCAACCCGATATCCACTCCTGAACAAGTTTGGATGTCGACGTATTGTTGCAGACCACGATAAACACAGGCGGCGTTTCTATGCCGGCGCGTTTCCACTGCTCGAACGTTTCCTCATAGTGCTTGTAGAGTGCGTGAAGGGCTGTTTTGAGCTGGTCCGGAATATCGCGGGGATCTGCATCGGCGCCACCCTTGCCGACACCCTTTTTCGGCATGTGCTGACCGATATGCTTCCAGAGCTCACGGTAGACCGGCATTTCATTTGCGGGAATCAGTGAATTATCTGCCACCGGCACCCGTGGGAGCTTCACGATTCCGCATTCAATCGCATCGATCAGGGAAAAGTCGCTGACGGTCCATGGGAAAAGGGCGCCTTCCCGCCAGCCAGACCCGCTAAGAAAAAAGGGGGTAGCCGACAAATCGAATACGGCGGCAATGCCAAGTTTACGCTTGAAGGCTTCCAGCCCGTTGATCCAGAGGCGTGCTGCCTTGTTTTCTTCCTGCGCGGCCTTTTTCTCATCGCCTTTCAGCCCTTTAAGATCCTCGTTACCTGGTTTTTCGCGATAGCAGTGATGCGCCTCGTCGTTAATAACGACGATATTTTTCAGCCCCATCAATTCCTCCGCTACACGGCGGACCATCTGGCCTTCGTTTTCCTTGGTTTTCAGTTCCTCGCCGCGGCCTTGGAGCAAGGACCGTCCAACCTTGTTGGTGTCCATCAGCTCCCTCAACTGAAAGGCATGGTAATTCGTGATCACGATCTTGGCTTTGTTAATGTCCTCGAGCATGTCGGCCGGCACCAACTCTCGTGCCTTGTAGTAACTCTCCGGATCATTGGGCATCAGAACGCGAAGGCGGTCGCGAATGGTGATGCCGGGGGAAACGATCAGGAAGCCCCTGGAGAATAATTTCGACGTGGGGGAACGAACCGCGTTGACCGTCTGCCAGGCAATCAACATCGCCATGACGGTTGTCTTGCCGGCGCCGGTCGCCATCTTCATGGCAAGCCTGAGCAGTTCAGGATTCGCGACCGAGTTGGCATTCTCGATGTGCTGCCAGAAATGTGAACTTGTCCGCTGTTTTCGGGCGACCTCAGTCAACCAGATGATGGTTTCTGCGGCTTCAATCTGACAAAAGAACGGTCGAATTCCCTGAAAATCGTATTCGCGCCAGTGCCGTAATAATCTCGCGGTCGCCGGCGTGACTCCCCAGTCCGCAGTACTTGGAAGATTTCGCCATTCCGCTACCTTGGAACGAATTTCATTGATGATTGGGGTCGGGTCGTATTGTTGATCGTCGTCGCCATCGTCGACCCCCAATCCCAGAGATTTCTGGTCCTCTGCGTCATTGGCGTTACGTCGACGATTTCCAGGGACCATAGGCGTCGTGAGGTCGGACCGTCGGCGCCCCAGAACCGGCTCGTCCTCTAAAGGCTGTCCATACTCGTCCAAAGCATGATGACGTGTCGGCTCTTCATATGGAGAGTTCAGTATCGGCTCTTCGTAAAACGTTGCCCCCATCATCCCTCCTAGTAACGTTATTCCGCACACTGTCGATGTATCGCGTTATCCGAACACCAATTCTATATCGCGGGGGTGGGAATGAAACCGGAGTTAGTTCTTTTTATCATACGGCTGACACTGAGCATCAAACGACGATTAACTTCGGCTGATCCAGATTCAGCCCGCAGATTTTATTTGATCGTAGGTCATTGGCTAACATCTAACAATCTAGGTGCGAGTCAAAAAACGTCTATTTCAACCCAAACATGCCGAAATGTATTTTGGTGGTGTCAGGTAATTGGGGACCCGTCACTAAATTGATTTGTTAGCGGGTATTCATATAGCCACAGCTGGACTGTCCGGGAAATGGGCCTCACTAACCCGTCCCACCTCAAATCGAGTTCAATGAAACTACTGGGTCGCCAGACCAATCGCATCACCCGCATCTGCCCCCAACACCCTCGAAATCTCCACAAACTCAACAATATCCAGCCGTCTCTCCCCGCCCTCGTATTTCGCCACAAACGACTGCGGCTTTCCGAGCTGATCGGCGACCTGCTGCTGGGTGAGACCCGCGTCTTTCCGGGCCGCAATCAGCCAGTCGAGGACCTTCTTGTATTGCTCTGAATGAACGGATTTCTGCATCTGCGCTATTTCGGTTGATCCGACGCGCAAACAGAGCTAATCCCGTTATCGGATTATCCCAAAACGGGATGTGACGATGATGGAACGGGTTACGGCGACCGACGCCGCATACATAAAGCTGGGCCGGTCGGGACAGTGGGAACGGTTGTGCCGCGAAGATGGCACAGCGCGCCTCGGATATAACGACGTCGACCACGATCTGGCCCTTTCAGGGGATCGCAGCGGGCTTCGGCGACAGTTTATCGATCAGGGCCTCCGTCAGGGGGCCGCCAGTTCCCACGCTTCGCAGGTTCTCCGTTTTTATGACGACAGCCCGGACACAATCTGGATCACGTTCTCCGACGGGCAGCTCTGGTGGGCGTTCCTCGAAGGCCCGGTCGAATATCTCGGCGGACCGTCGGAGGAGATGGAGGCGCGGGGCTCGCGTCTGCGGCGGACGCGGAACGGCTGGCACAGCACAAGTGCCGCCGGCAAACCCCTCCTTATTCCCGAACTGAATGGCGCCCTGACGAGAACGGCGGCCTATCGCGGGACCATCTGTTCGGTGGACCGGTTCGACTACCTGATGCGGAAGGTCAACGACGAGAGCCTGCCGGAGATAGATACCGCACGGCGGGTCCGGCGGGAGATGCTCACGTCGATCAGGGCGCTCACGGCCATGCTGACCTGGCAGGATTTTGAGCTGCTGGTAGAGCTGGTCTTTGCCGGCAGCGGCTGGCGGCGGGTGAGCGCCACAGGCGGGACCCAGAAGACCATCGATCTCGAACTGGTCATGCCGCTGACGGACGAAACCGCCTTCGTGCAGGTCAAATCCCGGACCGACCAGGCCCAGTTCGACGATTATCTGGAGCGGTTTGCCGCGCGGTCCGACGACCGGATGTTCTACGTGTATCACACGGCGGCAAAAGAACCTCGAAATAAGGATAACTCCGTGACCGTGATCGGCCCGGACCGGCTGGCGGAGCTTGTGCTTGAAGCCGGATTGTTCGACTGGCTACTTGAAAAAGCGGACTGACAGTTCGCTCGAAACGTTCAATCGACTTTTTTAATTGGGCAAAAAAACGGCTTGCCCCTGCGGCGAACCGCTCCTATACAAGCGTCACCTTAGATGGGCAGAGATTGTACGGCATGGCCGCAACGATCCCCCTGTCGATGAATGATAAGCGGAGCATGGTCTAGCGCGTCGTTCAGAACGGTCCACAGCTTTCCATGGCGTAAGCGTGGCTTTCGGTAATTTTTCCGGAACCGCGCTTTTTTTATGCCGGTTCCGATAGAAAGGAGCCGGGCCATGGCCCATTACTCTATTGAAGACCGGCGCATCGACGCGCTCACCCCCCGTCCGCGGAACCCGCGGACCCATTCGCCCAAGCAGATCCGTCAGATCGCAAACAGCATCGAGACGTTCGGGTTTACCAACCCCGTTTTGATCGACCGGGACGGCAATATCGTTGCCGGCCACGGCCGCGTGGAAGCCGCGAAGCTTCTCGGCATCGAAACCGTCCCGACGATCTGTCTCGAAGACCTGTCGGAGGCACAGATCCGCGCCTATGTCATTGCCGACAACCGGCTGGCCGAGAACGCCGGCTGGGATACGGAGATCCTGGCGATCGAGCTTCAAGACCTGCTCGACATAGATCTCGACTTCGACATCTCCATCACCGGGTTCGAACCCCCGGAAATCGACCTTCTGATCTCGGGTCTCGACGACGACGCTGAACCTGACGCGTTGGACACTGTGAAGGTTGAGACTGACGCCCCCGCTGTCACACGTCCCGGCGATATATGGCAGATCGGCCGGCATCGGCTGATCTGCGGTGATTCAACGGACGCATACGTATATGCCCGACTGCTCGATGGCGAATGCGCGCAGATGGTGTTCACCGACCCGCCCTATAACGTCCCTATCGACGGGCACGTCTGCGGGCTGGGCGAGGTTAAGCATCGCGAGTTTGAAATGGCCGCCGGCGAAATGTCCGAGGCCGAGTTTACGGACTTCCTGTCCACCGTATTCGCCAATCTCGCGGAGCACAGCGCCGACGGCGCGCTACACTTCATCTGTATGGACTGGCGCCATATGCGCGAAGTTCTGTCCGCCGGGCACGCAGCCTATTCAGAAATGAAGAACCTCTGCGTCTGGGCGAAGACCAATGGCGGGATGGGAACGCTATACCGATCCCAGCACGAGCTCGTGTTCGTCTTCAAGGCCGGAACGGGCCGCCATATCAACAATGTCGAGCTCGGCAAGCACGGCCGCCACCGCACCAATGTCTGGACCTATCCGGGCATCAGCAGCTTCGGCAAGGACAGGGATGCAGAGCTTGCCCTGCACCCCACGGTCAAGCCGGTACAGCTGGTCGCTGATGCGATGCTCGACTGTTCGAAGCGCGGCGGGATCGTACTCGATGCCTTTGCCGGCAGCGGAACGACGCTCGTCGCCGCCGAGAACATGGGCCGCATAGGGTACGGGATAGAACTCGACCCCGCCTATTGCGATATCATCGTACGGCGGATGGCCACGTCCTTCGACCTGGATGCGATCCATACGGCGTCCGGCAAGACGTTCGCCGAGATTAAACGGGAACAATACCCGGATACCGGGGACGAAGAGGATCCTGCGCCGGATCCCATCGAAGTGGAGGTGGTCTGATGACGGATCACGACAACGACTCCCCAGAGTACGAGGTCGGTTATGGCAAGCCGCCGAAGTCCGCCCAGTTTAAGAAGGGACAGTCGGGTAATCCGAATGGTAGGCCCCCGCGGTCGCGCGCCGAAGAAATTGACGTTAGCGGCCTTCTGGATGCATCGGTAGCAACCACGCAAAACGGTAAGCAAGTAACGATGTCTACATTCGAAGCGTTATTCCGACGGCGCTTAAACGCCGGGCTGAAGGGTGATTTTCGGGCGCTCAAGTGGATCGCCCGCCTCTTCGAGGAATTTAGTTTGTTGGAACCGCAGCCAGGAATTAATGAATCGCCTGTGGTGACGATTCCGAAGGAGATGGGTGCCGACGAATTTATCGAGCAGGCTGCTGCTTCCGGCATGACGTGGCATGAATTCAGCGCCTACGTAATCGAGAACCGTAAGGAGGAAGGGCATGACAACGCCGCGCCGTAGTGGAGGACGCCAAAAGGGTGCCCGCAACCGTCGAACGATTGTCTGCGAGATCGCGAACGAACGGTATTCCGTTATCGAGAATGGGAAGAAGACTTCGCGGACGACCTTCGAGCTGGTGCTCCTTGCCATCAGGAAGCAGGCACTTGACGGCAAGAATGCATCTGCCGTTGATGAATATTACAGGCTGTTGAATCGCTTAATCCCGCAGGTGGATGACTCTAAATTTGGGGTGATGCTCTCCCCCGAAACCCTGACGCCGAAGGAATGGATGGCACTAGCGGAAGAATACAATAAAACCGCCCAGCCGCCGCCGGGATACGATTGGGCAGAGGATGACTTCGACAAATCTGACTAAGGCCGCCCGCTAAAATCACCCGGGCCATCGCACTCAATAGACATGGGTCTGTTGGGCGATGTTCCGAGTATTTTTTACGACATTCGTGCTGGACTTCCGCGCGACCGCAAGCATGGATGGGGGTCACGGATACGGGTCATTCTCCGGGCCCGTTTGCTCCGATCAGCGCGGCTGACGGGGCTTCGGGTGGTGGGACGCGCCGCGACGGTCGCG
>CAXBCP010000031.1:0-53941 GCA_963974055.1 uncultured Rhodospirillaceae bacterium | reverse complement strand
AGCAAGGCGGCGGGCGAACCCGGCAAGGCATCGGAGGCGACCCGCACGCTCAACATCGATATGACCGACAACCGCTATTCCAATGAAAAGATCACAGTGAAGGCGGGAGAGACGATCCGTTTCGTGATCCGCAACAAAGGCGAACTGGTGCACGAGTTCAATATCGGCACGCCCGGCATGCACAAGGTCCATCAGAAAGAGATGATGATGATGGTCGATCACGGCGTTCTCGAAGCCGACAAGATCAACCATGACAAAATGAAAATGGACATGGGCGGCGGCAAGACGATGGAGCACAACGACCCGAACAGCGCCCTGCTGGAGCCCGGGAAAAGTGCCGAGATTGTCTGGAAATTCTCCAAGACGGGCACCTTTGAATTCGCCTGCAACGTACCCGGCCATTACGACGCCGGCATGGTCGGAGAGCTTACCGTCAAATAACCGTACGGCGCGTCTCCGCCCCGCTTTGCCGCGGCGGCGCGCCGCCTTTTCCAATATTGGAGACCGAGATGACATTTCATATGAAATACGCGATACGCGGCCTGCTTGCCGTCGGCCTGCTGGCTGCTACCCCCCTGGGGGCAGAGGCGGGCACCTATAATCTGACCGTCGACCGGGTGAAGATCGATACCGGCGACTTCGTCACCGAAGGGATCGGCTATAACGGCGCCTCGCCGGGGCCGGTTCTTCGCTTCAAGGAGGGCGAAAAGGTCACGATCAACGTCACGAACAACCTGCGTGAAACGACGTCGATCCACTGGCACGGGCTGATCCTGCCCTACCGGCAGGACGGCGTACCGACCATCAGTTATGACGGCATCAAGGCCGGTGAAACCTTCACCTATAATTTCCCCATCGTGCAGTCCGGCACATACTGGTTCCACAGCCATTCCGGTTTCCAGGAACCTGACGGCGCGTACGGCGCGATCGTTATCGAGCCGAAGGGCCGCGAGCCTTTCCGTTACGACCGGGAATATGTCGTGCAACTCACCGACAAGCACCGGCATTCCGGCGACCGCATCATGCGTAATCTCAAAATGATGCCCGACTACTACAACCGCAAGCAGCGCACTGCCGGCGATTTCTTCAAAGACGTTTCCGAGAAAGGGCTCGGCGCGACGCTGTCGGACAGAAGCGACTGGGGCGATATGCGGATGATGCCGACCGATATCGAGGATCTGCAGGGCTTCGCGCCGCTTATCAACGGAAAAGGCCCGAATCAGAACTGGACCGGGATTTTCAAACCGGGCGAACGGGTGAGGCTGCGGTTCATCAATTCGTCGGCGATGACCTATTTCGATATCCGCATTCCCGGATTGAAAATGACGGTCGTCAACGCGGACGGCAACAATGTGAGGCCCGTGACGGTTGACGAGTTCCGGATTGCGGTGGCTGAGACCTATGACGTGATCGTGCGCCCGAGGGAGGACCGCGCCTACACCCTGTTCGCCGAATCGATGGGCCGGTCGGCCTACGGGCGGGGCACGCTGGCACCGCGCGCCGGCATGACGGCGGCGGTCCCCGAACTGCGTAAAGGACCGTTGCTCACCATGGCCGATATGGGCATGGCCCATGAAGGCATGGATCACGGGTCGATGAAGGGCATGGATCATTCGGCGATGAAAAAGCCTATGGATCATTCGGCAATGAAGAAGCCGATGGATCATTCCGCGCATGGCGGCATGGCGGCCGAGAAAACCGACGCGTTCTATGCGGCTGGCAGCGGACTTGCACCGAAGGCGGCGAATGGCGGAAAGTTCCTGTCCTATTCGGACCTGAAAGCCCAGAAACCGCTCTACAAGCTGCGACCGCCGACACGGGAAATTGAGATCCGCATCACCGGCAACATGGAGCGCTATATCTGGTCGCTTAACGATGTGAAATACGGCGATGCGGAACCGATCCGGCTCAAATACGGCGAACGCGTGCGCTTCAAGTTCGTCAACGAGACCATGATGACCCACCCGATGCACCTGCACGGCATGTGGTCGATTCTCGATACCGGCGCGAAGAAGTGGAATCCGATCAAGCACGTGGTCAGCGTCTCGCCCGGCACCACCGTGTACATGGAGACCGAGGTCGATGCGCCGGGCCAGTGGGCGTTCCACTGCCATCTGTCCTACCACGCGGCGGCGGGTATGTTCCGCAAGGTGATCGTCGAGGGCGGTCCGCGAGCGTCTAACGCGATACTGCCGGTCGAAATCCGGAAAGCGGAGAAATGAACATGCGTATCAGATCAATACTTGCCGCACTCGCGGTGACCACTTTCACCGTCGCGGCCACTGCCCGCCCCGCCGAGGCGCAGGAAACCGACCTGGTGTTCTACGGTGTCCAGCTGGAAGAGTTCGAGCATCGCGTCGGCGACGAAAGCGAAAAACTCCTGGTCTGGAACGGCGATGCCTTTGTCGGCACGGACGAGCTGAAACTTCGGTGGCTCGGCGCCGGAGAGTACGATGCCAACGCGCGCAAATTCGAGAAGCTCGAAAACCGGCTGGTCATTCAGACGCCGATCAGCGACTTTTTCGATGTAAAGGCCGGTATCCGCGCGGACACGCCCAAGGGCAAGAGCCGGATGTATGGCGTGCTCGGTCTGACCGGCCTCGCCAAGCAGTGGATCGAAATCGATACCGATCTGTTCGTCAGCGACAAGGGCGACGCGTCGGTGCGGCTGGATGTCGAGTACGAGCTGCTGTTGACCAACCGCCTGACCCTGACGCCGTCGGTCGACATGGAGGTTGCGCTTTCCGACGACCGGAAAATGGGCGTTGGCAGCGGGTTCAGTGCCGCCGAGGCCGGTCTGCGGCTGAGCTATGACATCCTCGACCGCACGCTGTCTCCCTATGTCGGCGTGGTCTGGGAACGGAAGTTCGGCGCGACCGCCGATTTCGCCCGCGAAGAAGGAGAGGACATCGAAGCCTGGTTCTTCGCGATCGGGGCGAAGGTCCTGTTCTAAGCGACGCCGGAATATCCGGCGTCTTTCGTGTCGCCCGCCCGGATTCCAATTCGGGCGGGCACTCCACCGGGAAGGGGAGAACCAATGACCGATACAGATCGACCTATCGTCCGGGCCGCGCTCGAATCGGACGCCGCTTCGTTGGCCATTCTGGGGGAGCGACTCGCGGAGAGCGATCCTTATCTGGTCGTTTCCGGCTTTGACCCGGTGACCGGCGTGACGCTCCTCAAGGGTTCCACAGGTGCGGCGGCGCAGGCGCAAACGTCCCAAATATTCGTGGCGGAGCATGACGGCGAATTGGCGGGGCTTGCAATTTGCCGGTGCCATCCTCCACCCGAACGCGATACCGTTCTTCAACTGGACCTTGGCGTGGATTCAAGATACCGGCGTCACGGGCTTGGAAGTGCGCTCATACGGCATTCCCTTTTCTGGGCGCAGGAGGTCGGCCTGCACCGGGTGCAGTTGGCCGTGGTGGCTGAAAATAAAGCGGCTATCGCCGTCTATGAAAAACATGGCTTCGAAATAGAAGGCACCCTGCGCAAAGGATTCCGGCTGGCAGGACAGCTCCATGATGTCCACGTAATGGCACGGCTGCTGAGATGATGGCGCAGGATAACGGCTTTTAGCCCGCCGCCTTTCCGGCGCCGGTCAATCCACCGATGGCGCGCGAATGAAGTCCTGGATGCCTAAAATCATGTTCACGTTCTTGCCGTCATCGCTCAACGGCAGAAGCAGAACCATGTAGTGGGTGTATTTCTGGGGCGCGCTGACCCATTCGAGGGTCGACTCCCGGTAGAACAGGACAGCTTCGTCCCGCACCCGCCGGTAGGGGACCAGGACCTTTTCGGCCGCGTCGCCGACAACTTCTTCGGGCGTTTTGCCCCGGAGCGTCCCGAGCTTGTATCTCTCTTCGACGGCCGTGCCCGCAAGCTGGTAGCGGAAACCGCCGTCGTCCTCTGCCTCGACAATTAACGTCGTCGGGAGCAGTTTAGGTATTGCCATCGGATCGATGGCGCTTCGTCGGGGAATAACGTCATCCTCGGCGATCGATTCCCAGTAATCGATTGCCTGAAGCAGCAATTTGCTCGTTATTTTCGCCCTTATTTCTTCGGCAGAGCCGTATATCTCATTCAAAATAGCGTCCCTCGGAAAACTGTATGCGCCATTACAGGCACTGTGTCCCCCCTTCTTTAGCGATGATTCTACAACGTTAAGCGTTCGGGATAAAAAAATGAATGCCCGGTAGCATCGCGGTTACGCCCGGTCCCGGGACGGCAGGCGCAGGCAGGGAAACGATGTTATCCGCGGGAGCGGGTTGTCGCGTCGAACGGATGCGATGACGGCGCAGGGCAGGTTTTTACGCCATCCCCTTTCTGGCGCCGGGGCCGGTCGCCGTTTCGCCAAGGGCCGCGTTGACGCGCGGCATCACTTCTTCGGCCATCAACTGCAACGACCGCCTGGTGAGGTCTTCGTCGACCCAGTCCATGCCGGCGACGACCAGTTCTCCGAACGGGCCGGTGACCTCGCGGAAGGCGAGGATCTGGTCGACGACGCTGTCGACGGTGCCGCAGATCACCAGGTCGTCGAGCACGCGGTCCAGCGTGATCGCGTCGTCGGGTTCGTCCCGGTCGTGCTTGAACACCGCCTGTCGGCCGCCCTTGGTCAGCTTGTAGACCAGCTGGTTGTAATAGAACCGGTAGGGGCTGTTAGCATCGGTCTTGCCATAGGCCTGCGCCACCTTGTCGTCGTCGGCGACGAACACCGTGCGCGCGATGCGCCAGTCGGCAGGGTCCGCGGTGCGGCCCGCCAGGTCGCAGCCTTCCTTGTAATTGACCCAGTGGGTCGCCGCCCATTTGTCGAACAGGAAATTGGCGGAAATCGGGTGGAAGTCCTTTTTGCCCATTTCGGTCACGCCCTTTGAAAAGGGGGCGACCACGGTGCCGATGATTTCCGGGCGCGGCGCCTGATAGGGCTTTTGCATGATGCCCGTGCCGTAGGGCGCATCCAGCGTGGCCTCGGTCGTTACCTGCCAGCGGTTGTCGGGGAACTTGATCTCATAGGGGGCTTCGCCTTCCCAGATCGCCAGGATGACGTCGATGGATTCGGCGAACATCTTGTTGATGTCCTCGTTGGCGATGCCCAGTACCTCGCGGTCCGAGCGCAGCGTGCCCGGGCTGATGCCGAGGATGAAGCGGCCTTCGGCGAGATGGTCGAACATGGCGGCGTGGCTGGCCACCAGCACGGGATGGGTGTGGGTCAGGTTGGTGGTGCCGGTGCCGAGCATGATGTTTTCGGTCGCATGGATCAGCGTGCCGAGAAACAGCATCGAATTCGTGATGTTTTCCGCATCGTCCGACAGGTGTTCGCCGACGAACGCGTCGTAATAGCCGAGCTTGTCGCACAGGATGATCGCTTCGCGGTCCTGTTTCAGCGTGGTGGTGTAATCCGTATCGAGCGGATGCATGGGCATCGTGAAGTAGCCGAGGCGCATAGGAAATTCCCGTATGTCGTTTGGGCCGAGCGTAGCAATTAGAGGGGATGCCTGTCGTCAGTTGATCATCGTATTGGGCAGAAACAGTGCGATCTGCGGGAAGGCGATCAGCAGCACCAGGCAGGCGACCATGGCAAGCCAGAACGGCAGGATGCCGATGAATATCTCGCTCATCGGCACGTCTTCCGCGATCGACTTGACGACGAACACGTTGACCCCCACCGGCGGGCTGATGAGGCCCATTTCCAGTACGATCACCATCACGACGCCGAACCAGATCGGATCGTAGCCGAGCTGGATGATCAGCGGGTGCACGATCGGCAGCGACAGCACCAGGATGGCGAATCCTTCCAGGAACATGCCGAGGACGATAAACGCCGCCAGCAGGATCAGCAGGATGCCGAGCGGAGCGAATTCCGTGCCGATCAGCGCTTCGGACAGGGTCGTCGGTATCCGCGTCAGCGCCAGGAACGGGTTGAACACATGCGCGCCGATCAGGATCAGGAAGGCGAAGGCGCTGGTCCGCACGGTCTGGAGCAGGGTGTCGCTCATCGACGCCCAGTTGACCGAGCGCCGCAGGATGGCGAGCATGAAGGCAAGGAACGCGCCGACGCCGGCGGCCTCTCCCGCCGTGAAAAAGCCGGTATAGATGCCGCCGATGGTGATCACGATGATGCCGGTCATCGCGCCGGCCTGGCCGGTGGCGCGGATGCGCTGCGGCATCGGCATTTTCGGGCCGGGCGGGCCGAGATCCGGCTTGATGCGGGTCTGGATCCCGATCGATACCATGAACAGGAAGGTGAGCAGCAGGCCGGGCAGGACGCCCGCCAGGAACAGCCGGCCGATGGATTCCTCGGTCAGGATCGCGTAGATCACGAAGCCGGTGCTGGGCGGTATCAGGATTCCCAGCGTGCCGCCGGCGGCGATGCAGCCGGTGGCGAGGCGCGGGTGATAGTTGTAGCGCCGCATTTCCGGCAGGGCGACGCGACCCATGGTCACCGCCGACGCGACCGACGATCCGGAAAGGGCCGCAAATCCGGCGCAGGCGGCAATGGTGGCGCAGGCGAGCCCGCCCCGCCAGTGCCCGAACCAGGCATAGGCGGCGCCGTAGAGGTCGCGGCTCATCCCCGAAATGGAGGCGAGATTTCCCATCAGGACGAACATCGGGATGATCAGCAGTTCGAAATTCGACGCGATCACGAAGGGCTCGCTGCCCAGCGTTGCCAGCGCCGCCTTGGAGCCGTTGATCGCCCACACGCCGACGCCGCCGATCAGCATCATGACGATGCCGACGGGCATGCGGATGGCGAGCAGGATGAACAGGGCGGCGATACCGATCAGGCCGATGGTGGATTCGCTCATTTCGGTTTTATCTCCGGCATGCCATAGGCCGACCGGGCCGCGAGCAGGAACAGGACCAGCGAAAACAGGCCGGACCCGAATGCGATGACGAAATAGAACGGCCAGTGCGGGATCGGCAGCAGGTTGAAGCCGTCGCCGTATTCAAGCGCGTCGAGCGCGTGTTCGACGGTCATCCAGGTGACGACCACGAAGAACAGCCCGCAGACCGTTCGCACGCCGCAATCGAGGTAATCGAGCGCCCGGCCCTTGATCGCGCCGATCAGATCGACCGCGATATGGCCGCCGGTCCAGCCGGAATAGGCCATCGCGAAAAAGACGACGACGATCAGACCGGATTCGGACAGGTCCTGCGCCCCCAGAATGGGGTTGTTGGCTTTCCTGACGGTGACGGCAACGACCGTCAGCGCCATCAGGCACATCAGCACGATGCCGCTGACGAGTGCGAGAAAACGCACGCATTCGCCAACGGCATCGCTGAGTTTCAGGATCAGACGTTCCACGGAATCAGCCTGTTTTGACGAGGCGGATCGTTCTATTTAACGCCCATGGCCGCGAGAATCTTGCCTGCCGGCACGCCCTGTTTTTCGAGATCGGCCACCTGGGCGGCACGGGATTTCATCAGGGCGTCAACGGCCTCGTCGAGTGCCGCGCCCTTCATCACGATGACCTCGTGATCCGGTGACGCAGCAACCTTCGCAAGGCCTGCTTTGCCGGCCTTGATATAGAACGCCGAGCCCTTGATCGAGAACGCACGGCCGGTAGTCTTGCGGATGACGTCCTTGTGGGCATCCGACTGTTTTTTCCAGGTGTCGCGGTTCATCACCAGGAAGAACGGCGACCGTCCGAGCGGCAGGCCGGTGGTGAAATACTTGGCGACCTCGTCGAACTTGAAGCTGCCGATCGTGCTGGGGCCGGTCATCACGCCGTCGATCACGCCGGTATTCAGCGCGTTATAGACCCGGTTGATCGGCATAAAGACCGGTACCGCACCCAGCGCCGCCAGGGTTACGCCCTGGGCTTTCGACGGTACGCGAATCTTCATGTCCTTCATGTCCGCGATCTTGCGGATCGGCTTGGATTTGGTCAGGAGAGTCTGGGTTTCATTGGTCCACAGGCCGAGCACTTCGACGCGCCGCCATTCGGGAGACAGCAGCGGAAAAGCGTCCCACAACTGGTTGGCGGCGACAACGGCATCCTTGGCGACGCCGGGCAGTTCGATCACGCCGGTGCGCGGGAACAGCTTCGACGTGAAGCCGGGCAGGCCGAACGTGACGTCGGCGACGCCGTCGACCGCGCGCTTGAACTGGGCGACCGGGCCCTTGCCCAGCGCGCCGCCGGGATAGATACGCACCGTCAACGCGTTATTGGTGGCCTTGGCCACTTCTTCGGCCCAGGGCCGCATCAGGAAGCGGTCCATCGGATGCCGCGGCGACATGAAATGGGCAAGCTTGATTTCGGCGGCGGCGGCCGGCCCGGCAACGATGGGGGCCGTAAACGCGGTCGTGAGCAATCCTGCGGCAAGGACGCCGGCAAGGGGAATGCGGCAGAGCGAATTTAGTCCGGTCATTGTCAGTTTCTCCCGAATATTAATTTTATTTGAAGAAACCCTATCGTATTGCCGGAAAAATGCACGCGTTCATTTTTTTGCGCTTGTTCGTGTTTTCGTGACGCCTGCGCAATAGAATTCTCATAAACGCGGACTGCACCCACGCCCAATTTGCAGCATGTCCTGTCGGGCGGAACCGTGCTGCAGGCAGCAGCCGGCACGTCGATTCGCGGCGATCCAGCCGTTCACCGAGGACGATTGACACGTGCCGGCGCTTGAAATCTAATAAAGCTTAGATATCGAAATAATCGTGGGTGGCAGAGAATATGACGAATATTTCAGTGGACCGGCTTTCCCCGGCGATCGGCGCACGGGTATCGGGTGTCGATCTGCGCGGCGGGCTCGACGATACAACGATGACTCAAATCCGCGATGCCTGGCTGGAAAATTTCGTGATCGTCATTCCGGGTCAGGATCTGTCGGGCGACGACCAGATCGCTTTTACCGAGTGGTTCGGGCCGCGCCAGGAAGTGCGCACGGTCAAGGTGGTCGACGAAGGGCCGCAGAACTTCATGTATGTCGCCAACAAGAAGGTCGATGGCATGGAAGGCGTGCTGCCGGACGGCGAGATGCAGTTTCACACCGACCAGTGCTATTACGAAACACCGTCGCGGGCGACCATACTGTTTGCGCTGGAAATCCCGGCGGAGGGCGGCAATACGAAATTCGCGAATGCCTACCGCGCCTATGAATCGCTGGATGACGGGACGAAAATGCGGCTGCGTGGTCTGAAAGCCCTGAATGTGTACGATTACGACGCGAACGCAACGGTCAAGACCAATGACAGTTCACCCGACGCGCCGCGCTATGCCCATCCGGTCGTCATCCGCCACCCGGAAACCGGCCGTGAAGTGCTCTATATCAACCGGCTGATGACCGATTACATCGTGGGCATGGAGAGGGCGGAAAGCGACGCGCTGCTCGAAGACCTGTTTCAGGTCCTCGAAGATCCGGCGCATTGTTACGAGCATGTCTGGACGCCCGGCGATCTGGTGATGTGGGACAATATGTGCACGCTGCATGCCCGCACCTGGTTCGATCCGGCGCAGTCGCGCGTTCTGCGCCGGACCACGGTGGCCGGCCAGGCGCCGGAAGCCGCCTTCGCGTCGGCCGCCTGACGAACGGGAGTCAGGCGGCGGCGGGGCAGTCCCGGCACGATTCCGTGCGCCGCAGCGTACGCCGCACGGCGCGGATCAGGGTCGGCGTGAAGCCGTATTGCAGGTCGTAAAGCCGGTATCTGAGCATTGTTCGTCCTCCTGTTCCTCAGGAAGATAGGGGGGATGACGCGAATCCTGTGTGTCGGGCGTCACAGTCGCGAAAAAAATCTGCCGCGGCCCGTCCGCGATATCCGTGCCGGCATCGTGTACGGCTTCAGTTGCGGTCGATCCCCAGAAAAACGCTGCGGACGAATTCCCGGTACAGCATAAACTGTTGCGGCAGGATTTCCTTGTCGCGGACCACCTTGGACAGAATGATGCCGCCATCCGCGAGGGCGGAAAACATGTCGGCAAGATGGTCGAGATTCACATCGACACGGGGCGGATAGCGTTCGGCAATGGCTTCAAGATGGGTCCGGAACCGCTTGCGCCAGCGCAGAACGCCTTCGCGGTTGAGGTCGCGCACATCGCGATTGAACATGTTTTCCTGGTAGCAGTACGACGCGACGAGGCAGCCGGGATGGGATGCGGGCAGGTCGGCCATCATTTCCGACAGCAGTTTCAGGCCGATCAGAAATGCGTGCAGCGGATCTTCGTCCAGTTCGCGGGCGCGGGCGAACAAATCGTCGAACATGGACTCTTCGCGTTCGAGGTAGCGTTCCAGCAGCGCCTTGGCCAGCTCGCCCTTGTCGCGAAAATGATAGAAAAACCCGCTTTTCGTGATGCCGACTTCCGAGATCAGTTCCTCGATCGAGGTCGTCGCGAATCCCTTGTCGAGAACCGACATCTCCGCGGCATCCATCAGCCGTTCCCGGGTTCCGCGCCCTTTTTTGCGCTCTGGTTCCTGCATTGGTCTTTCGTCCCGATATCCGGAATTCAGTGTACCGCAGGTACAGTCGATCTTCTATCCGTTCGCCGTGGCGCCGGGAACGGTGGGCGGGGGCCGGCAAAACCGGATGAATTCCGCGGCTTCGCGTGTTTCTTCGATTCCGTACCATAAGTCGGGTGGATTGAAACGGCATCGGTTTCCATATTCCGGGCCATTCGAAGACACCCAACCCGAAAGGACGGACATGACCAAGTACAGATCCCGGCTGCCGCAACTGAACGGCACGAAACTTCTCACCGACGGCGGTCTCGAGACCGTGATGGTTTTCCAGGAAGGCGTCGACCTGCCGCTCTTCGCGGCGTTTCACCTGCTGAACAGCGCGGACGGCGTTGCACGGATGCGTGCCTATTTCGACCGCTATATTCCCCTCGCCCGGCAGGCCGGCACCGGCCTGCTGCTCGAAAGCGTCACGTGGCGGGCAAGCCCTGGCTGGACGGCCCGGCTCGGCCTGTCCGACGATGACATGGCGCGCATCAACCGCGATGCGATTTCGTTTCTTGAATCGGTGCGCGCGGCGCATGAGACCGAGGCCACGCCGATGGTGATCAGCGGCTGTGTCGGCCCGCGCGGCGACGGCTACGATCCGGGAGAGGCGATGACGGCGGCCGAGGCCGAAACCTATCATGCCGCCCAGATTGGCGTGCTTGCCGGCACCGCGGCCGATATGATCTCCGCCCTGACGATGACCAACACGCCGGAGGCTATCGGCCTGACCCGTGCCGCGCAGGCTGCGGGCATCCCGGTCGCGGTGTCGTTCACGGTGGAGACCGACGGTCGGCTGCCGACGGGGCAGTCACTTGGCGATGCGGTCGCGGAGGTCGATGCGGCGACGGGGAACGGTCCGGCCTATTTCATGATCAATTGCGCCCATCCGACCCATTTCGAGGCGGCGCTGGCCGGGAATCCGCGGATTCGGGGATTGCGGGCGAACGCATCGTCGTGCAGCCATGCCGAACTCGACAATGCCGAGGAACTGGACGACGGCGATCCGGTCGAACTGGGCGGTCAGTTTGCAGCGCTGCTGCGCGATCATCCGCAACTGACCGTGCTCGGCGGGTGTTGCGGCACGGATCACCGCCATATCGAACAGATTGGCCTGGCGGTCAAAGCGGCCGCTTGACGGGACGGGGCAGGTCATAGGAAGTTACCGGTCCACGCGACGCTGCCCGCGTCGCCTGACATGACAATGAGGAATGAAAATGGCCGTCGTAACCCCGCTGTTCAAAGACCACGAGGACCTGCCCGATCTGGCATCGCGCTTTGTCGAGGTCGATCAGATTCCCTGGAAACCGACCCCCTGCGAAGGGATCGAAATGAAGGTCCTGATGGAGAACGAAGAGACGGGCATGATGACCGCCATGTTCAAATGGGCGCCGGGCGCAAAGCTGACGTTTCACGAGCATGTCGATCTGGAACAGACCTTTGTGCTCGAAGGCTCGCTGGTCGACGACGAAGGCACCATCACGGCCGGCAACTATGTCTGGCGGCCGCCGGGAAGCCGGCACGACGCCTGGGCGCCGGACGGCGCGCTGATCCTGTCCATGTTTCTCAAGCCGAACATCTTCCTCGACGGCGAAAACGAAGGCGTGCAGCTGAAATAGCCTGCTGCCCGCCGGCCGCTCCGCCAACGAAAAACCCCGGCAAAACTGCCGGGGTTTTTCTTTACTGCACCAGTTCGGGCAGGAACGTCACGATTTCGGGGAACAGCGCCATGATCAACATGCCGAAAAGCGTCAATCCGACAAACAGCCAGGACGCGCTGAAAATCTCGCCCATGCTGACGTCCTGCGCCGCCGCCTTCACGGCGAACATGACGTAGCCGAAGGGCGGGGTGATCGCGCCCAGGGTGATGTTCAGCAGGAAGAGCAGCCAGAACCAGACCGGATCGAATTCGAGCACTTTCAGGATCGGCAGGTAGATCGGAATGACGATCAGCATCAGCCCGAGCTGGTCGATAAACATGCACAATATGAACGGCAGCAGCATCATCATGAAGAACATGACCCAGCGGTTGACATCCATTGTCGTGACGACTTCGGTCAGGGCCGCGGTCGCACCCGTGAACGCCAGGAGCTGCGTAAACATCACGGCGCTGCACAGAATCAGCATGATGACCGAGGCCAGCAGTGCGGCCTCTCCGACGGATTCATACAGCATGCGGAAGCTGAGACGCCTGTAATAGGCGGCCGTGACGATGGCGCCGAACACGCCGGTCGCCGCGGATTCCGACGGGGTTGCGACCCCCAGCATGATCAGCCCCATGACCATGAAGATAATGAACGTGAAGGGCAGAAGTCCTGCGGCAGCGCGCAGTTTGCCTTTCAGGTCGATCGTTTCGCCGGCTTCTTCGGTCGGGGCCAGCGACGGATCCAACCGAACCTTTATCAGGCAGGCCGTGACAAAGAGGACGGCGAGAAATATCCCCGGTATGACGCCCGCAATCAGCAGCGACGCGATGGAAACGTCGGCCAATGTCCCGACGATGATTGCCAGGATCGAAGGAGGAATGATCGGTGCGAGGCAGGCGCCGGCGAGAATGGTGCCGATGGACAGCCTGGTATCGTAGCCGCGCCGGCGCATGATCGGCAGCAGGGAGCGGCCGAGCATCGCACCGACGGCGATGGCCGAACCGGACAGCGCGCCGAGGACGGTGGACAGCGAAATCGACAATATGTATTGCCGCCCGCGCACCCGGCCGACCAGCTTGTCGATCGAATCGAGCAGGACCTCCATGCAGCCCGACCGGAACAGAATTTCGCCCAGCAGGATAAACAGTGGAACCGTGCCGAGGGACGCCGTGGTCGCCGTCTCGTAAATCGAATTGACGACCATCCCGAAGGCGGAATCGCCCAGAAGCATCAGGACGCCCGATACGATGATGATCAGGAAGGCGAGGAAAATGGGCGCGCCGGTCATGAACAGCACGACGAGAAGGGCGATCCCGATCGACAGCGTCCAGTACCACTCCATCAGATTTCGCCCAGAGAGTCGGTTTTGCGGGGCGTGACCCATGTCCGGGGCCTGACGGCTTCCCCGGGGATCAGACCGCGCAGGAAATACAGCGCCGCGCCGATGAAACCGAACGATATCCAAGCCGACATCCATATCTTGGGCAGCGGGTGGTTCTGCTCGGTTACCAGCTGCATCTCGATATGGCGCAGATTTTCGCCAAAGCTCATCCAGGCGGCGAACACGCAGACCAGGACCCCCACGATTCCCGTCAGAATCGTCAGCCCGGTGCGCCAGGAGGGCACAAGTTCCCATAACAGGCTGATTGCGATGTGCTGTCCCGCCCGCGTGGCGTGCGGCACCATTGCAAAAATCGTGATAACCAGAAGGTTTGAAAAGGTATCGTTGGCCCAGTCGGTGGCGACGCCGAGAAAGTACCGCGTCACGACCTCGTAACAATAGATCGCAGCCATCGAGAAAAGGGCAAGCGCCCCGGCAATGTAGCCGGCGTCTGTCAGCGCGTCATGTAGACGGCAGATTCCACGCACAACAATCATTACCGGAGCGCCTTTTTACTCTTGTACGGCGTCTACTTCAGGCTTTCAGGCGCATCGCCCTTGGCTTTCGCCATTTCGTAAAGTTCCATCACACGGCCGGCGGTCTTCTTGTTGCCCGCCATGGCGAGATTCCAGATGCCTTTGATGAAACCGTCGATGATGCTCTTGCCGACATCATCCGACAAATGGGTTTCCTGAACGCCGAGTTCCTTGAGCTTCTTGATTTCGGCCTCGGTCGCGGCGTCGAATTTCAGCGGGACTTCCTGTTCAAGCTTGCGGCCAAGGTCGAGCAACAGCTTCTGGTCGGCCTTCGAGAGCTTGTTGAAGCGGTTGATGTTCATCGTCACCGTATAGGGCGACACGCCGAAACGCGGGCGCATCATGTATTTCGCGACCTCGTACCACTTGAAATTGACCGCGCCCATGATCGGCCAGGCGGCGCCGTCGACCACGCCGCGCTGCAGGGCGGCGTAGATCTGGCCGCCGCTGAGATTGACCATCGACCCGCCGAGCGGTTCCACAATCGGACGATAAAGCGCATTGGCGCGGATTTTCTTGCCGGCCAGCGGCTTATCGGTCTTTTCAAGGGGCGCTTTTAGCATCACCTGGAAGACATTCGCGCCCGATCCGCCGAGAACATGCGAAATCATTTTCAGTCCGAAGCGCTGCATTTCCTTGTCGGAATACTGCCAGTAGCCTTTTTCGCGCCATTCCTCGGTCGATGCCGGCATCGCGTAATAAGCCATCGGTACGCCGGTGGTGCCGAAATAATACGGTGCAACCGCGAGATTCAGATCGAACACGCCGGATACGGTCGGCTGGAATTGCTGGTTCGGCTTGATCACTTCGGGGCCGGAAAACACCATCTTGATGCGCCCGTCGGTCGCCTTCGAGACCATTTTACCGTATTCGTACGCCATCATCGACGTGCCTTCGAAGCGGTTGTCCCAGGCAGTCAGATATTTCAGCGTAATATTCTGGGCGGACGCAGCGACCGGCGATACAGCTGCGAGCACCGCAGCCGCAATTGTGACGTGGCGAAGTTTCATCGGGGTAGTCTCCTTGTTGAAGCCATACCGGCCGTTACCGGCGTTTTGTTGATTGACCGGATGGTATTGGCCGCGAAAGAGGCGGTCAAGTCGCAGGTTAGATATCGAATGGGTTTCGGCCGGCGCCATAATAATTGTTTTGGGACCGCACAATTGTTTCCAAAAATTGTCCGGCGCGGGGTAGAACTGGCGCCATGTCAGATACAGATGCCGTCCTTTTCGCCAACGAAGCGTTCTATCGTGCTTTCGCCGACCGCGATGAAGATGCGATGGACACGCTATGGTCTGCGACCGACCAGGTCGCCTGCCTGCACCCCGGCTGGGGGCCCCTGTTCGGCCGCGACGAGGTCGTCGAAAGCTGGAAGGCGATTATCCGCAATCCCGAATCGCCGGAAATTCTCTGCCATGACGCCCATGCCCATGTGTATGGCAGCACGGCCTATGTGATCTGTTTCGAGGAAATAATGGGAAATTTCCTGGTGGCGACGAACGTGTTCGTACGCGAAGGCCGGCTCTGGAAGCTGGTACATCACCAGGCCGGGCCGACATCGGTCCGCCCGTCCGCCGACGAGGATGCGCCGCCGCGTCAGGTGAACTGACGCCGTTATGCCGGCCTAGCTCTTAATCCCGAACAGCGACTTTACCGACCGCACGATCTGGTTCCACAGCACGCGGAACGCCATGCCGCCCATCTGGGCGGGGGCGGCCGGCTGCGGCGGGGCCGCGGGCTTTGGTGTTGCTGCCGCGTCCGAGGCAGACCCCGCATCCGCCGCCGCGCCGGCGGGCGCGGCGGCCGGCTGGTCGGCTTCGATCTTGTTCGACAGGTTTTTGGCGAACTGGCCGATGATCTGCCCGGCGACGTCCTGGATCATGCCGGCGCCGCGCCCGTACTGGGCGACAGAACCGGACAGCTGCAGGTCGGTGTGGATTTTAACCGTCGATCCGGCATCCGACGGTTCCAGATGAAACGCGACATTGGCATTGGCGCCGCCGCGGCCCTTGGCATCGGCGCCCTGCGCCTTCACGCTCGCCTTGTGGGCCGTATCGTCGATGTCTTCGAACGACGCGGTGCCCTGGAAGGTCAGTGCGACCGGCCCGAGCCGGACCGATACCTTGCCTTTGAAGGATTTGTCGTCGACGATCTCCGTCAGCTCCGCGCCCGGCATGCAGGGCGCGATGCTTTCGATGTCCATAAGGGTTTTCCACGCCTGATCCGGCGGTAGCGGTACGTCGAAGCTGTTATCGAATTCCATCGTGAGTCCTTTGTTTCCTTATTCTGCCGCCTGCTGCGACGCGGGCGCCTGAAGGGCGTGCCAGATACGGTTAGGCGAAGCGGGCATGTCGAAGGTCGCTATGCCGCGCGTGGCCAGGGCATCGCAGACCGCGTTCATGACGGCCGGCATCGCGCCGACACAGCCGGCCTCGCCCGCACCTTTGATTCCCATCGGGTTGGTCGGGGACGGTACTTCGTTCTCCGCCATCTCGAAGCTCGGGCAGTCATCGGCGCGCGGCATGGTGTAATCCATGAACGAGCCCGATACCATCTGACCGGAATCGTCGTCCCACACCATGTTTTCGCACATGATCTGGCCGATCCCCTGAACCGCGCCGCCATGTACCTGGCCGGCCAGCAACAGCGGATTGATGACCGTGCCGACATCGTCGACCATGCAATAGCGGACGATTTCGGTCACGCCGGTATCCGGGTCGATTTCGACCTCGGCGACATGGCAGCCATTGGGGAAGGTCGGTGCGGGCGGCGACCATGCGGCCCACTCGTCGAGCCCGACCTCGAAACCGGGCGGGGCGGTCATGAAGCTCTGGGCTTTCTTCGCCGCGTCCATCAGGTCCATGGTCTTGTCGGTGCCGGCGACCGTAAAGGTGCCGTCGGCGAACTCGATATCCTCGACTGCGGCTTCGAGGTAATGAGACACGACGAGTTTGCATTTCTCGACGATTTTCTTCGATGCGGCCTGGATGGAGGCGCCGCCGACGCCGGACGACCGCGATCCGAAGGTGCCGGTGCCGGCCATGGCGACATCGGTGTCGCCCTGCAGCATCCGGACCTGTTCGAATTCGAGCCCCAGCATGTCGGCCAGCATCTGGCGGAAAATCGTTTCATGTCCCTGGCCGTGATTGTGGGTGCCCATGATGAGGGTCACCGATCCCGACGGGTCGAACCGGATCTGCGCCCATTCGGGCGGTCCGCCGGCGGATTGCTCGATGCAGTTGGCGATGCCGATGCCGCGCAGCCTGCCGCGGGATTCGGCCTCGGCGCGCCGGGCGGCGAAATCACCGTATCCGATCATGTCGAGGGCGCTGTCCATGTTCTTTTCGAACTCGCCGGAATCGTAGGTGAACAGAAAACCCGTGCTGAACGGTTCGCCGATCGCCGGGATCATGTTGCGGCGGCGGATTTCGGCGGCATCGATGCCCATTTCCCGGGCAGCCGTATCGATCACCCGCTCGACCGTATAGACCGCTTCGGGCCGGCCGGCGCCGCGATAGGGGCCGGTCGAATTGGTGTTGGTGAAAACGCCGGTGACATGGGTATAGATCGCCGGTGTCTTATAAGTGTTGGACAACGATCCGAGGTTGTTGGTCGACGAGTGCGGCCCCAGCAGCGTCAGATAGGCGCCGAGATTGGCGACCGTGGAAACCCGGAGCCCCACGAAAATACCGTTTTCGTCCAGCGCCAGTTCGGCGGTGACTACGTTGTCCCGCGCCTGGTCGTCGCCCTGGAAGGCATCCGTGCGGTCGCCGGTCCATTTGACGGGGCGGCCGAGTTCCTTCGCCGTCCACAGCACCAGGATGTTTTCCGGATACGGGCCGGACCGCATGCCGAAGGCGCCGCCCATGTCCTCGGAAATCACCCGCAGCTTGTGCTGCGGCACCTTCAGGATCGGTTCCGCAATCGCGGCGCGCACGCCGTGCGGCCCCTGGGTGCCGGTGATCAGGGTGTAGCGTTCGTCGTATTTGTCGTAGACGCCGATACAGGCGCGCGGTTCCATCGGGGCGACGGATACGCGGCTGATATTGATGTCCAGCTTCGTGACGTGATGGGCCGATGCGAAGGCCGCATCGGTCTTGTCCTTGTCGCCGAGTTCGAACACGAAGCACACATTGTCGGGGGCTTCGTCCCAGACCTTGCCGGCATCCGCATCGAGCGCATGGGCCGTGTTGGTGATCGGTTTCATTTCCTCGTAATCGACGAGGATCATTTCGGCAGCGTCCTGCGCCTGTTTCGCGGTCTCGGCCACGACCCAGCAGACCGGATCGCCGACCATTTTCACCGCGCCCTTGCGCAGCGCAGCGTTTGGCGGGGTGAACATCGGCGATCCGTCTGCCTTCTGGCGGGGCACCGCGCAGGGAATGTTGCCGAGACCGGATGCCGCGTAATCGTCGCCGGTCCACACGCCGAGCACGCCGGGCGCGGCGCTGGCGGCTGCGGTATCGATCGACAGGATTTTCGCATTCGCATGGGGCGACCGCAGTACATAGGCATAGGCCTGGTTGTCGCGGTTGAGATCGTCAGAATACCGCCCGCCGCCGCGCAGCAGCCGGGGGTCTTCCCACCGCGGCACACCCTGTCCGATTCCGAATTTGGTCATCCGATTGCCCTCTTTAGGTGTTTTTTATCCGATTGTTTTGTGTACCGCCCATGGCGGCGCGGTGCAAGCAGGCCAGCTATCCCCGACGGGGGGAGCGGGTATTCCGATTCAGGTCAGCAACATCAGGTCAGCAACAGCAGCAGGATGCCGCCGACGATTGCGAGGCACCCGAATATCTCCAGCCGGTTGATCTTTTCGCGGAACACGAAGACGGTCGAGGCGAAGGTGAACAGCATCTCGATCTGGGCGACTGCCTTTACCACGGCCGCTTTTTCCAGCGTCATCGCGGTGAACCAGCCGAACGATGCCGTGGCGCCGACAAAACCGACGGCGAGCGCCGGTTTCCAGGCGGCTGCGATGCGCCGCAATTCGCCGGGGTCGCGGATCGCGATGAAGACCAGCATCACGGCGGTCTGGAAGGTAATCGCGGTGCACAGCGTCACTGCGCCCTGTACCAGGAAATTCGGCCCTCCCAGCGACAGCGACGCGCCCCGGTAGGCAACCGCCGACAGGCCGAAAAAAGATCCCGAACACAGCCCGATAGCAACGGTGCGGCTCGACAGCGAGCCGATCAGGGCGCCGGGATTGCGTTCGGTCCGGGCGATGGAGATCAGCATCACCCCGGCGACGGAAATCGCGATGGCCAGCAGCACCGTCCACGACACGGTCTCCGACAGGAAGATCAGCCCGAACAGTGCCGCCTGGGCGGGTTCGGTACGCGAATAGGCGGTGCCGACCGCGAAATTGCGATAGCTGAACAGGTGGATCAGCAGCGCCTGCGCCGTGATCTGCGACAGCGCCGCGACGACCACCCAGCCGAGGAATTCGCCGTGCAGAACCGGCAGCGCATATCCGGCGCCGTAATGAAGAACGGCCAGGAACAGGAACGCGAAGGGCAGACCGAACCCGAACCGCACGAAGGTCGCGCCGCTCGTCCCGATCCGGCCCTTCAGGTGTTTCTGAAGCGTCGAGCGGACGTTCTGAAAGAACGCCGCCGCGACCGTGATGATCACCCAGGTTTCCATGCAGGGTACATGAACCGTCTTCGGCCGGGGCGCAACTGTTCAGCCGGGGCTTCCGGTCTTTCCCGGATATAACTGGAACAGGCAGCGTTCCCTTGGCGAAGACCTAAACCCGGTCGCCGAATCCCGCCGGAGCGGAACATTTCTGCGCCGCATCGTCCGCCGGCAGGGTTTCGTCCCACAACCGGCCGATGAAGCGCCTGCCGTTCCAGCCGTCCGACTGTTTCGAGGCCAGCCACAGGATCGGCGCCTGCATGACTTCCGGGGCGACCAGCATGCCGTCGGCGCCGGACCGGCCGGGATCGCCGGGATTGCCCGGCAACAGGTTGGTGTCGGCGGCGCCGCCCGGGATCAGGATGTTGCAGGTCACGCCGGTGCCGTCGAGATCTTCGGACCAGCAGCTTGTACTGGCTTCCATCATCGCCTTGGACGGCCCGTAGGGCGAAAATCCGGCGCGCTGCATGGTGTGGATCGACGTGGTGACGTTGACGATACGCCCCCAGCCCTTTTCCAGCATGTGCGGCGCGGCTTCGCGCGCCATCTGGAAGCCGCCATTGACGTTGGTGTCCACGATCTGCGCCCAGGTGTCGGGCTTAACGTCCCAGAATTTCGTCGGCGTGCGGTTGAACGTCTCCGATACCAGCAGCATTCCGACCCCGGCATTATTGACCAGCATGTCGACGCCGCCGAACGCGGCCACCGTATCCGCCACGATTTTCGCGCATTGCGCCGGGTCGCGGATATCGGCGACCATGGCCTTTACCGTGCCGGGAAGGTCCCGCGTTTCGCCTTCTATATCGTCGGCGATATGCATGGCGGCGGTCACGTTGGCGCCGGCGCCGGCCAGTGCCATCACCATGGAACGGCCAAGTCCGCGTCCGCCGCCGGTAACGATACAGGTGGTGCCGGAAAGATTTATGTCGCTCATTTTTATCCCCGTCTGAATGTGGGGACAGCTTAGCACGGCGCTCAGGCCATCACGAGGCCCGCCAGATCCGGTGCTGCACGAAACGCAGCCGCAGCAGGATCAGCATCAGCAGGCAGGCGACCCCGAACATCATGAACAGCGACATGTCGAAATTGCCGGTCGCGTGGGCCAGTGCGCCCATCGACATCGGCCCCAGCACGCCGCCGATTTCGCCGACCGAGAAATAGAGCCCGCTGGCCGCGCCGACGCGGTTGGTATTGCCGTCGCCGCTTTCAATCAGCAGCAGGATCGAAATCGACGTCATGGCGCCGCGGCACATGCCCTGCAGGACAAGCCCGATGGCGAGCAGGGGGCCGCTGGCCGCCCATACCAGAACGGCGGCAATTGCGGCGAAGAAAAACAGCCCGAACATGATCTTGAAGCGCCGGTCCGGCGTTGCCATGCGCGGCAGCGACAGGGACGCGATCATGCCGAACAGGGTGGGAATTGCGGCCCAGTAGCCCGCTTCGGTCGGCGTCATGCCGTAGGACCGCAGCAGGTCGGGCAGCCAGTGGTTCATGCCGTGATTGTAAAACAGAATGAACAGCCCCATCAGCAGTACCAGCCGCACGACGGGATCCCGGATCAGTTCGATGAAAACGTCGCGCGAGCGGTTTTTCTTTTCCGCTTTCTGCCGGGCCTCCATATCGCGGCTGGCGGGATTGGCGCTGATGACCAGCCAGATCACGCCGGCCGCCACGACGAACAGGGCATAGCCGATCATGAGATCGCGCCAGTCGCCGCCGATCGCCGGCAGAAACACGCTGTTGGTCAACGCGACCGTAATGATCCCGCCGGTGGCGTTGCCGGTGAAATATATCCCCATGGCGAGGCCGCGTTCCTTGCCGGTAAACCACGACGCGACCACCTTCGGCGCACCGGACGAAATCAGCGGCCCGCCGATCCCGAACACCATGACGGCGAGCATCAGGGTCACGTAGTCGCTGGCGAAGCCGCGCAGCGCGACGGACAGCGCGATCACGAGCATCGATGCAAACATCATCCGGCGCGGCCCGAACCTGTCGAGCAGGCCGCCGCAGGGCACGGAACAGAAGATGTAGGTAAGCTGCCAGGCCGCCAGCACCGTGCCCATTTCCGCCCGGTTCATGCCGAGATCGGTCATCACCTGATAGACCAGCGGTGCGATCGACGCGATCGACAGCGCGAAGGCGAAATACAGCATCCACACGCCGCCCAGCATCGTCCAGCGATACGGATGGGGCGGTGCGGCAGGATGGTCGTCGGAGAGGGTCGGGGCGATTGCCATGCGACACCCTATTAGGCTGTTTTCCGGGGAGAGGGAACAAACATTAGCCCGCGAAGGATGAATGCGCCCTGAACGGATTCATTCGTCCGGCGGGCGCTTGTCCCCTGCCATGGCGGCCGGGTTGCCTAGAACAGCCCCTCGACCACGCCGCCTTCGCCGAGCCGGATCGAATTTGCCGCCGGTACGCGGGGCAGACCGGGCATGGTCATGATGTCGCCGCAGACTGCGACGACGAATTCCGCGCCCGCCGAGAGCCGGACTTCGCGGACCGGCACGATATGATCGGACGGTGCGCCCTTGCGGTCGGGGTCGGTGGAAAAACTGTACTGGGTCTTGGCCATGCACACGGGCAGGTGGCCGTATCCGTCGTTTTCCCAGCGGGTGAGCTGGTCGAGCAGGCTTTTATTCGCGACCGCCTCGGATGCGCGGTAGATTTCGCGCGCAACGACGTTGATCTTGTCAAACAGGCCCATGTCGTCGGGATAGATCGGCGCGAAGGATGCGGTGCCGCCATCGGCGATTTCCACCACCTTGTGGGCAAGCGCCTCGGTGCCGGCCGATCCGTCGGCCCAGTGGGTGCATTCGACGACCTCGGCACCGGAATCTGCGGCGGCCGCCGTAACGGCGGCGATTTCGGCGTCGGTATCCGTCGTGAACCGGTTGATGGCGACGACGGGCGGTACGCCGAATTTCCGGATGTTCTCGATATGGCGCTGAAGGTTGGCGATACCGTCGGTCACTGCGCCGACGTTTTCCGTTCCCAGGTCGTCGCGCGCCACGCCGCCATGCATTTTCAGCGCCCGCACGGTGGCGACGATCACCACCGCGTCGGGCGCGAGCCCGGCCTTGCGGCATTTGATGTCGAAGAATTTTTCCGCACCGAGATCGGCGCCGAATCCCGCCTCGGTCACCACGTAATCGGACAGGCGCAGCGCGGCTTCCGTCGCCATGACCGTGTTGCAGCCATGGGCGATATTCGCGAACGGTCCGCCATGCACGAAGGCCGGGTTGTTTTCCAGCGTCTGCACCAGGTTGGGCATCAGCGCGTCTTTCAGCAGCACCGACATCGCGCCGTCGGCCTGAAGCTGGCGCGCCGTGATCGCTTCGCGCTGGCGGGTCTGGCCGACCACGATATTGCCAAGCCGCCGTTCGAGATCGGCGATCGACGTGGCCAGGCAGAAAATCGCCATGATTTCCGACGCGACCGTGATGTCATAGCCGGATTCGCGCGCGAACCCGTTGGAGATGCCGCCGAGACCGACCGTGATGTCGCGCAGCGCCCGGTCGTTGATATCGACGACACGGCGCCAGGAAACGCGCCGGGAATCCATGCGCAGCTCGTTGTCCCAGTACAGGTGGTTGTCGATCATGGCCGATAACAGGTTATGCGCAGCACCTATGGCATGCATGTCGCCGGTGAAATGCAGGTTGATGTCTTCCATCGGGACCACCTGCGCATATCCGCCGCCGGCGGCGCCGCCCTTCATGCCGAAGCAGGGGCCCAGCGACGGCTCGCGCACGCAGATCGCGGCCTTCTTGCCGACCCGGTTGAGCCCGTCGCCAAGTCCCACGGTGGTCGTGGTTTTGCCCTCGCCGGCAGGGGTCGGCGTGATCGCCGTGACCAGAATCAGCTTGCCGCGCGGCCGGTCGGCGATATCGTTCAGGAAACCGTAATCGACCTTCGCCTTGTTTGATCCGTACTGGTGCAGTGCCGATGCCGGGATGCCCAGTTTGTCGCCGATTTCGGCAATGGGGCGCAGCTTCGCGGCGCGCGCAATTTCGATATCAGTGCCCTGATCGGCCATGACGGGAGTTCCACATTAGGAGAAGAAGGCTAGAGGGTGTCGTTTTCCGATGGAATCATCAACCGTGTATCGAAGCGCGGCCGCACGGCGTGTGCCGCGCGGCCGTTCGTCCGGTCACGCCATGTCGAAAACAAGCACCTCTGCGTCGGAGGTCGCAGTCACATCTATGGCGGCCTCGTTCGAAACAGCGGCGCCGTCGCCCGGATAGAGCTGCGTGCCGTTAACCCGTGCCGTGCCGCGCGCAACCTGTACCCATGCGCGGCGGCCATCGCGCAGGTTCAACGACACGGTGTCGCCGTCGTCCAGCACCGCCGAATACAGATCGACGTCCTGATGGACCGTCAGCGCACCGCCGCGCCCGTCCTTGGCGGCAACAAGGGTCAGTTCGCCCCGGCGGTCGGCGGGTGCGAACATTTTCTGTTCGTAGCCGGGATCGATATCCATCTCGCCCGGAATGATCCAGATCTGCAGAAAATGCGCACCATCCTCGCTGGACGGATTGTATTCGCTGTGCCGGATGCCTGTGCCGGCGCTCATGCGCTGGACTTCTCCGGCCCGGATTACCGAACCCGTTCCGATCGAGTCCTTGTGTTCCAGTGCGCCGTCGAGAACATAGGAGATGATCTCCATGTTCTCATGGCCATGGGTCGGGAAGCCCTCTCCCGGCTGGATGCGGTCTTCGTTGATCACCCGCAGCGGCCCGAAATTCATGTATTCGGGGTCGACGAAATGGCCGAACGAAAATGTATGCTTGGAATCCAGCCAGCCCAGGTTCACCGAGCCGCGTTCTTCTGCATGACGGATATCGATCATCGGGATTCTCCTTTTACAAAGACAAGGCGCCGCGGAAACGGCGCCGTTCTTCGATAGATGGCGGCGATTCCGAACCTCGCAACCTGCCGCCACGGAATGTCAGTTATGACAGGAGCGTATAAATCGGCATTGCCATCGAAGCCGGAGTCACAAATTGCCGCGGGACGCGGTGGCGGCATGCCGTCCGGCGATCCGCCCCGACGTGAAGGCCCAGCCGATATGATGGCCGTGCCCCTTCAGGATCAGCCCGCCCTGGCCGGCGCTGCCGGCGGCCCACAGGCCGGGAACCGGTTTGTCGCCATGGCCGAGCAGTTGCAGAGACTCGTTGACCGCGAGTCCGCCATCGGTCAGCACGATGTAGCTCCTTGCCGGGCCGAGGGCATAAAACGGCGGCGTGGTCAGCTTGTTGGGGCTATCGCCCGCATTGTGGTCGGCGAGGGCCGCTTCGAACGCGTCGGAGTCCATGCCGAGTTGTGCGGCAAGCCCGGCCGCGCTGTCCGCCTTGTGGAAAATATCCGGCCGCGTGCGCCGGAAATCATCGAAATAGGCATAGGCGACGCCCGGCGCCGTGGCGATGAAATCGGGCCAGGACGAATATATCTGCGCGAGTGCCGAATCCAGGATTACGTAGCCCATTTTGTCGGGCTGATCGGCGATCTCCAGGCCCAGCTTCGGCGGCGGGGCCGCGATGCGGCCGCCGTTTCTGTTGACCAGCATGGCGCCCTTGCGGAACAGATCGAGCTCCGGTGCCATTGATGTCGTGGTGAAACGCAGCACGAACGGATGCAGCAGCCGCGCCGGCAGGTAGGTGAGCGCCAGCTTCATGGCCTTCGTCACCAGCCGCGACGGCGGCAGTCTGCGGTCGATGGTTTCCCGGGACGGCGGGATGAAGCGCAGGTTCGGTCCCGACAGCATATCGCCGTTCAGCACCTTTGCGCCGAGCGGGAACGCCATGTCGTGGCCGTCGCCGGTGGCGGTCGGGTTCATTGCATCGACCTTCGAGACGGCGTCGGAGATATATTTCGCTTTCAGCGTTTCGTTGGCCGCGTAGTCGCCGCTGGCCAGCACCACCGCGCGGGCCGTGATTTCGACCGGCCCCGACGGCCCGGTGCCGGCTATTCCCGTCACCCGGTCGCCGTCGAGCAGAAAGCGCGATGCCCGCACGCCGCAACGGATATCGATACCGATCCGTGCGGCATGCTTGCCCAGCAACCGGATATAGGCGCGCGAATTGGGCAGCACATTGTGCATGCGCGGTTTGGTGTGCGGAGGTTCCGGCATCGGTCCGAAAAACTCGACGCCCATCGACATCAGCCAGCGCAGGGTATCGTTCGCATTGTCCACGAACAGGCGGCGCAGGATTGGGTTGTCGCGGCCGGCATCGGGGCCGGCGAATTTGGGCATGTCGTCGAAATGGGCATCCGTGCTGTCGTCGATCCCGGCCTTTTGCTGCTGTGGCGTGCCGGTGGCGGTGAACGAGCCGATCGACCAGGCGGTCGTGCCGCCGAGGGTATCGTTCTTTTCGATCAGGATGGTGGTTGCGCCGCTTGTTTGCGCTTCGATCGCGGCGGCAAGACCGGCGCCCCCGCCGCCGATGACGAGCACGTCGCATGTGGCGTTTTCGTTATCCGGCATCGTTATTCTCCCCGTTTTTGGACAGCATAGGGAGGTGCGCTGCGTTCGCCAATGGCCGCGCCCGACATGGCCGGATCATCCGCCAAACCATGTGACATCGCCCCCGCAAAAAGAGTAGGTTCTGCGCAACCCTCAACAATTTTCGGTCGTCATGCGCGTTTTTTCTGCTTTCTTCGGTTCGGTCCTGCTGTCGCTCGGTCTTATCGCCGCGATACCCTCGCCGCCGGTACAGGCTCAGGGGACCGCCGTGCTGAAGGCGCAGCAGGCGCAGGGCGAATCCCAGAAACAGGCGGTTGCAAAGAAACAGGCCAGGGAAAAGCGGGCAGCGCTGGAAGAGGCAGGCCTGAAACCCGCCGATGTAGACGATCTCGTGAAGACCCTCGAGGATCCCGCGTCTCGGGAACAGCTGGTTCTGCGGCTGAAAGCGCTCGGTGCGGCTGCCTCCGTCAACAAGCGGGAGGCAGCAAAGCCGCCGAACCGGTTCGGCGGGCGCATCGTGGAGACGATGTCGGACAAGATAGACGGCGTCAGCCAGCAGCTTGTCAGCGGTGCGGCGTTCCTTCTCGACGCCCCGCGCATTGTTGACTGGATTGAACGCCAGGCGACCGTTCCAGAGAACCGCGAAATCTGGCTTCGCGTCCTCTGGAAGATCCTGGCGGTTCTGGCGGCCGGCTTCATCGCCGAATGGGGATTGCGCCGACTGCTGGCGCGGACCCGGTCGGCGATCGAAGGCCGGGAGCGCGATTCCATCCTTATGCGCCTGCCGTTCCTTCTGGCCCGTACCGTTATCGATGTATTGCCGATCGCCGCCTTTGCCGCTGCCGCGTATGTGATCATGCCGTTGCTCGAACCGACGGAGGTAACGCGGCTGGTGGCGATCTCGCTGGTAAACGCCAGCGTCATTGCACGCGCCGTGATGGCGGTTGCGCGCATGTTTTTCGTGCCCCGCGCGACGAATTTGCGCATCGTCCGAATAGGCGATGAGACGGCGAACTATATCGTGCTGTGGATCCGTCGGATTACCAATGTCGCGGTTTACGGATACTTTTTTGCCGAAGCGGCGCTTCTGCTTGGATTGCCGCAGGGCGGATATCTCGCGCTGACGAAGATTATCGGTCTGCTGGTGATGCTGCTGCTGATTATCTTCGTTCTGCAGAACCGGTTGACCGTCGCCACGGCGATCCGCGGCCCCGACAATAGCGGCATGAGCGGTATCCTGATGATGCGCCGCCGCGTCGGCGACATCTGGCATGTGCTCGCAATTCTTTATGTCGTGGCCGTCTACCTGGTCTGGGCGCTCGACGTGCAGGGCGGTTTCGAGTTCGTGTTCCGGGCCACGCTGCTTAGCGTCGTCATTATTTTTGCCGCCAAGCTGTTGATCATCGGCTCGCGCAGCGCGGTCGAGAAAGGTTTCGGGGTGCGCTCCGAAATTCTGCAGAAACACCCGGGACTGGCAGTCCGGGCGAACCGGTACTTCGCGATCCTCCATGTCGTTATCACGGCGTCGATCGTCGTTGTCGCAGCCTTCGCCGTGCTCGAAGCATGGGGTGTCGATTCGTTCGGCTGGGTGGGCACCGACATGGGACGGCGGATCGTCGGCAGTGCGGTGTCCAGCGCCTTCGTGATCGTGGTCGCCGTGATATTCTGGGAGCTGGTGAGCTCGGCGATCGAACGCTATCTCGCCCGCGGCGGCGAGGGCGGGATCGAACTCAGCGCCCGCGCCAAGACGTTGCTGCCGCTACTGCGCAAGGCTTTGCTGATTGTTGTGATGACGATCGTTTCGCTGATCGTGCTGTCCGAGATCGGGGTCAATATCGGGCCGCTTCTGGCCGGCGCCGGCGTGATCGGTCTCGCCATCGGGTTCGGATCGCAGACCCTTGTAAAAGACGTGATCACCGGCGTCTTCATCCTCGCGGAGGACCAGTTCTCGGTGGGCGACGTAGTCCGGGTGAACGACAAGGCAGGCCTTGTCGAGGAGATTACGATCCGCACGATCCGGCTGCGCGATCTCAGCGGAAACGTTCATATGATTCCGTTCAGTTCCGTCGCCATGGTCGAAAACATGACCAAGGACTTTTCGCGCTACGTGTTCGATGTCGGCGTCGCCTATCGCGAAGATGTCGACGAGGTTATCGAGGTGCTGCGCGCGCTCGGGGAAGAAATGGAGAAAGACGAATATTACGGCGAATTGATCAACGAGCCGATCGAGATAATGGGTCTTGATAAATTCGGCGATTCAGCCGTGGTCGTCCGCGCGCGTCTGACCACGAAGCCGATCAAGCAGTGGGAGGTCGGACGCGAATTCAACCGGCGCATGAAACGCAGGTTCGACGAACTCGGGATCGAAATTCCGTTCCCGCATCAGACGATTTATTTCGGCGAAGACAAGTCCGGCGATGCGCCGCCGGCGTCCGTCGAAGTCATTGACCGCCGTGCCCGGACTGAGAAAAGCGCTGCTGCCGGCACCGCCAGCCCTGGCAGTGCAAAAACGGATGCGGCGGATAATGTTGCCAATGACGGCGGCGACTAGCGCATGACAGACCCCGGATCGACCGTGCCGCCGGTTCGCCGGATCGGCCGCATAAACTGGCTCGGCCTGTGGACCCATTATGCAAAGGAAGTGCACCGTTTCTGGAAAGTGGGATTTCAGACGCTGGTAGCGCCGATGGTTACCACCCTGCTGTTTCTGGCGGTCTTTACGCTGGCGCTCGGGGGCGCGGTTGAATCCATCAACGGCGTGCCGTTCGGGGTGTTTCTGGCCCCGGGGCTGATGATGTTCGCGATTATCCAGAATTCCTTCGCCAATACGTCATCGTCCATGCTGATCCTGAAAATCCAGGGCAGTATCGTCGATCTGCTGATGCCGCCGCTGACGGCGGGCGAACTGACCGTCGGCTTTATCGCCGGCAGCGTGACGCGCGGCGTGGCGGTCGGCACCCTGGTCGGACTGGTGATGTACACCTTCACCGGGCTGACCGTCATCGATCCGTGGATCATCCTGTTCCATGGCGTTTCCGCGTCGGTGATGCTGTCGCTGCTGGGCCTGATTACCGCGATCTGGGCCGACAAGTTCGACAACATCGCGTCGATCACCAATTTTATTATCGTGCCGTTGTCGTTCCTGTCGGGCACATTCTATTCCATCGACCGGCTTCCCGAATTCTGGCGCGGGGTGGCGACGCTGAATCCGTTCTTTTACATGATCGACGGTTTCCGCTCCGGCTTTATCGGCACGTCGGATGCGCCGATCATGACCGGGATTTATGTGATCACATCGTTGAACGTCGTCCTGTGGGTGTCCTGCCACATGATGTTCAAGCGCGGTTACAAGCTGAAAAGCTGAAGGCGCCGGTTATTTGTCGAAAAGCGGCGTCAGGATCGTCGCCAGGACGTAATTGCCGATCAGCATGGTGATGACCATGAAGGCAAGCAGGATATACCTGTGAATGTTGGCCTCGGTCCGCGACTTGATGCGATAAACCATGCGGAACAGGTTTGAAAATTCTCCGACGATCCGCCGCAGTTTCTCGCGCTCGGTATTTTGCCAAGACTGCAGAATAGAGATTGCATAGATTGCGCCGGCCGAGATCGCCCACGAAATCACGATCAGTGTCTTCAGATAGGATTCACGATGATCGCTGTTGATGCCGGCAACCCCGAGTATCGCGAATATCGCCAATGTACCGCCCAGCGTTTTCCACTGAAGCCCTTTGGAGAAACGGATGTTGTCCTCGGAATCCCTGTACAGGACGAGACATTCTGCATGGGTCGTTTCGTCGAGATCAGACGCTTCGACCTCGAACGGTGCGGGGGCGTCGTCTTCGGTATCGTCGTCAATGTCGCGGCTTTGTGTCGCCATGACCGGTCTCCGTATTGCCGAATTCGCCTGCTGGACGCAGGGGATACGCCGCCTTGCGCGGATACCTGCCCAGACGCTAAGAGATTTATGGTTACCCATTCGTTAACGCCGCGGGGAGGGCCGTCTTGCGGCGGTCTTACCGGTCGGGGGGCGTCCAGTCGCTTTTTTCGGATTTGCGCCGGCTCAGGCGGAGGGCAAGGCCGACGGAAACGCCGATCCCGATGGCGACCGTCAGGTCGACAAGGACCGTCAATGTCAACGTGAGCAGCAACAGCATCCTGTCGCCGGTTCTGGCCCTGGCATATTCGCCCCATTTGTGCGGCTCGGTCATGTTCCATGCCGTCACGATGAGCAGCGCCGCCAGTGCGGGCATGGCGAGGAAACCTGCAACGGGCGCTGCGACCAGCATCACGACCAGAATGACCAGGGCATGAACGATGCCCGCCACGGGGGTCTTTCCGCCCGCCTTAACATTGGTTGCCGTTCGCGCAATCGCGCCCGTCGCGGGAAGTCCGGTGAAAAGCGCCGAGCCGAGATTGGCGAATCCCTGTGCGGTCAGTTCCGCGTTCGGCCTGTGTTGTCCTTCGATCATCCTGTCGGCCACCATGGCCGACAGCAGCGATTCAACGCCCGCAAGGAAGGCAATCACGAAAGCGGAAGGGAGGAGTTCGATAACGCGGGACGTCGAAAAGTCCGGCAGTTGTGGCCAGGGCAACTGGCTCGGCAGTTCACCGAAGCGGGAGCCGAGCGTGTCGACGGGCAAGGCCATGTAGGCAACCACGGCGGAACCGACACCCACCGCCACTATAAGGCCGGGAAAACGGGGTGCGAGCCGGCGCAAATAGACAATCAGGACGAGGGTCAGAACCCCGATTGCGAATGCCGGAACGCTGAAGCTTTCCTGCGCCTGCCAGAGGACAGGGATCTTTTCCAGAAAATCCGCCGGAACCCTGTCGATGTTAAGGCCGAAGAAGTCTTTCAGCTGGCTTGTCGCTATGATGACGCCAATCCCGATGGTGAAGCCGTTGACCACCGCTTCAGGGACGAATGAAACGAGTTTGCCGGCCCTGAAATAGCCGGCAACGAGAAGAATGAGTCCCGCCATGAAGGTCGCCAGCACGAGGCCGTCATATCCGTGTTCGGCGATGACGCTGAATACGACCACGATAAACGCCCCTGTCGGCCCGCCGATCTGGACGCGGCTTCCGCCGAGCAGGGAAATCAGGAAACCGGCGACGATCGCGGTGACGAGGCCCTTGGACGGGTCGGCGCCCGACGCGATCGCAATCGCAAGGCTCAGCGGCAGGGCAACGATCGCCACCGTCGCGCCGGCCAGAATATCGGCGACAAAAACCGGCCAGCTATAGGTTTCAAGCGTCGTGAGAATTTTAGGCTGGCGCATGCGGCCCCGTCATTTTGGGATTCACGGGATCGAATGCCCCGGTATTGCAGTCAAAACGTTTTCTTCAACGTTTCGGGGATACAGCGTGCAGTGAAGAACGCCGTTGCCGGCGTTCCCGGACTATGCGCCGGTCCGCAGGATCTTTGCGAGGTTTTACTCCGCCGCGTCGAGAATATGCTGGGGGGTCGATGAAACGATTTCGGCGTATTTCGGCACGAAGGCGCCTTTTCCCAGGTCTTCGATATATTTCACGAATTCCGGCGCCAGATCCTGAAGTTCCCCGAGAATACGGCGGTGTTCCTCAACGCTCGTCCATTCGCCGATCAGGTAGAAGTGATCCGCATCCTCGGTATCGCGCAGCATCACGCCGTCCTTTACCTGATGGGGCGACTTGTGCATCGGGTTGCTGTCGGAATAATCGAATTCCTCGAACAACCGGACGAAGTCCTCGCCGGTGCCGGGCTTTACCCGGAAATCGTAAATGTGGAAAAAGTTGCCTTTTTCGGCCAGCGGTATGAGTGCCATGTTTGGTAACTCCCTCTTTTAAACCGGAAATACGAGACAGTTGTCGATCATGACACTGTCATAGGTAGCGATGCGCTCCTTCAGGAGCAGCCCGTCGCCGGAACGTTGAAAAATATCGCGGTACTTGCCGACCTGCTGCACGCGGCTCGGTTCTTCCACCAGGGTTTCGATCAGCGTGTAGTTCGCCGTCGCGTGGATTTCGTCGCCCTCGATGGCAAGTGCGCGGGTATTGGTAATCGACAGATGAAGGTAGCGCGGCGCGAACATTTCGGTGTTCAGCAGCGCATAGGCACGGTCTTTCATCATCGCCCTGCCTTCGCAATAGATCAGACCGAGCGGCAGGCCCGATTCCGCGTTGTCGCGGGCGATCACATGATAAAATGCATCTTCGGTGAAGTATTCGACCCAGCCATCGACATCGAACCGGTCAAGCGTATCGGCATAGGCGTAGTTGAACTCCTCGATCTCCAGGCGGGCATCGCGCAGCGCATTTGTCGTCCGGTCCATCACGCTGGCCATGTCTATAGCCCCATCACGTTGCGGTAATACCGGTACATGCCGCGTATCGCGCGTTCGGTAATGATCGTGTCGACGGGTTCGTCGTCGTCGCCGAGCAATGCGAGCCCGTCGCGCGGCAGGGATTTCCGGATGCCGTCCTGCAGAAATTTGAGTGCCTCGTTGTCCTCGATCCCCAGGAAACCGGCCGGGCCGAAGATGTTGTTCTGGCGCAGTCGGTGACGGGTCATTTCCTCGTCGTCGTCGGCGCGGCCGAACACGGTCCAGATCATCATGAACTCGTCCGGGCCGCGCGGCACCAGCAGGCGCGTGTTCAGAATATTGGTCTGGCGCAGCGCGGTAAGCGTCGGGAATATCGTCAGAACCGAACCAGACCACTTGGAATCGCATTCACGGAAGAACTGCAGTACCCGCGGGTCATTCAGTTCCATTGTTTTCTTGAAGGCCTGCATGTTTTCCTGGTCTTCTGCGGACACATCGGGGCGTCCTTCCGACCGGCGCGACAGCAGGCCGCCATGCCGGCCGAGCGCATCCGTCGGCACGCTGCTTTCGTTCGACGACACGAACAGCCCGAAGGTCGTCAGGTAGGTATGCAGCAAAGTCGCGTGATAGGGATCTTTCAGGTTTTCCTGATAGAGCTTCCAGTTGCTCGGCAGAATGTTGCGGTGAACCCCCAGCAGCTTCATTTCGGAGCCGTCGAACGTTGCATCGAACTCTTCGCAGATCGTCGGGCCGAGGTAATCCTCGATGGATTCCATGTCGTCGCAGGCCGTTGCAAAGATGACGCCGCCCCGCGTCGCTACGTGAAACTTGCGCAATCCCCGCTCCGCCATGTCGAAATCCGACGGCATGCCGCCCTTTCCCTTTACGCCGCGGCGGAACGGCACGGCCGTCAGATCGCCCTTCAGGCTGTAGGTCCAGTTGTGATAGGGGCATATGAAACTGTCGGCGCTGCCCCGGTATTCGCGGCAGAATTCGACCCCGCGATGGGCGCAGCGGTTCTCGAAGACATGGACCTCTCCGTCCATGTCGCGGGTAACGACAACGGGGAGCGGGCCGACATAGGACCTGAAATAGTTCCCGGGCTCGGGCACCTCGCAGTCCAGGCCGACATAGTTCCAGTGCCGGCCGAGAAAAATCTTTTCCAGTTCGAGGTCGTAGATGCTTCTGTCGGTATATATCCAGTCCGGGATCAGGGTGTCGTCGTCCGGCCAGATGTGTTTTGCGCCATCGACTTTTGCGCCGGGGTTCTGAAAGCCGCTATTGCCGTCCATCGTCGTCTCCGCGTTTACCGGAACTTACGTAGTATACTCCCTATTTGGCGCGACATGTCAATCGTCGTTCCGAACTCGTTCCGACCGCTGGCGCTTGTCGCTAGCTTGGCGGACGCGCGGAGGCACTTCAAGGGGTATTATGACCGGTGAAATGCCCGTAAATCCGCCGATTGACAGCACGGGTCGACCTCAACATACTCCGCCTCTTTTTTCGGCCCGGGGACGGGCCGAAAAGATTCGGGGACCGAATGTCGGGAGAGCACCGGTGAGCCAGTCTGTTATGCCGTCCTATGGACGTGCTGATATCGCTTTCGAGAAGGGCGATGGAGCCTATTTGTATGCCGATGACGGCAGAAAGTTCCTTGATTTCGGCGCCGGCGTCGCCGTGTTGTCGCTCGGCCACAATCACCCGCATCTGGTCGAAGCGCTGGTCGCTCAGGCCGGCAAGGTCTGGCATACGTCGAATCTGTACAATATTCCCCAGCAGCAGCGCCTGGCCGACCGTCTGGTCGCCCATTCGTTTGCCGAAACGGTATTTTTCTGCAATTCCGGCGCGGAAGCCGTCGAAGCGTCGATCAAGCTGATGCGCAAGTATCACAGCGCCAACGGCAATCCGGAACGCTACCGGATGATTTCGTTTTCGGGCAGCTTTCACGGCCGGACGCTGGCGACGATTTCCGCCGGAGCGAGCGATGCCCATCGCGCCGGGTTCGGCCCGGCGGTGGAAGGCTTCGATCATGTGGCGTTCGGCAACATGAACGAAGTCCGCGCCGCAGTAACGGGGGAAACCGCGGGTATCATGATCGAGCCCGTTCAGGGCGAAGGCGGCATCCGCCCGGCCGATCCGCGTTTCCTGAAGGACCTGCGGGCGCTGTGCGACGAAGAAGGCCTGTTGCTGATGTTCGACGAGGTGCAGACCGGCATGGGCCGCACCGGCAAGCTGTGGGGATACGAATGGTCCGGCGTGGCGCCGGATGTCATGTCGTCGGCCAAGGGCCTGGGCGGCGGGTTTCCCATCGGGGCCTGCCTTGCGACGGCCGAAGCCGCGAAGGGTATCACCGCCGGCACCCATGGCAGTACGTTCGGCGGCAACCCGCTGGCGACCGCCGTGGCCAATGCAGTGCTCGACGTGATGCTGGAAGACGGATTCCTCGATCATGTGGTCGAGATGAGCAAGTTGCTGAATGCCGAGTTGAAGGCCGTCGCCGGGCGTCATCCGGCCGTGATCGAGGATGTTCGCGGCGCGGGTCTGCTGCTTGGCATGAAATGCGTCATACCGAACGCGGAGCTCGCGGCGAAGGCGTTCGATCACGGCCTGTTGACCGTTCTTGCCGGCGATAACGTGATGCGTTTCCTGCCGCCGCTGAACATCGAGAAATCCCATGTCGAAGAAGCGGTGACCATTCTTGAAAAATGCTGCGGAGAACTTGAAGGATGAAGCCTTCGCCCCGTCATTTCCTCGAACTGACGCAGGTTGCGTCGGATGAACTGAGGCGCATCGTCGATCTGGGTGCATTGTTCAAGCGCGGCGGCCGGCTGAACGGTTCGGCGCGTCCGCTTGAAGGTCGTGCCCTGGCGATGATTTTCGAGAAGCCTTCGACCCGCACGCGGGTCTCGTTCGAAGTCGGCATGAAACAGCTCGGCGGCACGGTTGTGGTGATGACGCCCAACGAAATGCAGATCGGCCGCGGCGAAACCATTGCCGATACGGCGCGTGTCCTGTCGCGCTATGTCGATGCGATCATGATGCGGACGAATGAAAACGACAAGCTGGCGGAACTGGCGTCCTATGCCGAGGTCCCGGTCATTAACGGCCTGACCGATCACTCGCATCCGTGCCAGCTGATGGCCGATATCATGACCTTCGAGGAACATCGCGGCAATATACGCGGCAAGCGGATCGCCTGGTGCGGTGACGGCAACAATATGGCGCGGACATGGATCGAAGCGGCCGCGCGGTTCAAGTTCGAGATGCGGCTTGCCTGTCCGCCGGAACTGGCCCCGCCGCAGGATGCGATCGACTGGGCGGTCGCCGAGGGCGCGACAATCCTTTCGACGACCGACGCAGATGAAGCGGTTGACGGCGTCGACTGTGTCGTCACGGATACCTGGGTTTCCATGGGCGATACCGAAGCCGAGAAACGCCACAACCTGCTGTCGCCCTACAAGGTGGACCGGCGTTTGATGGACCGGGCGGCCGAAGATGCTATCTTCATGCATTGTCTGCCGGCCCACCGCGATGAAGAGGTGACGGCGGACGTGCTCGACGGGCCGCAATCCGTCATCTGGGACGAAGCCGAAAACCGGCTGCACGCGCAGAAAGGTATTCTCGCCTGGTGCCTGTCCTGATTTTACAGCGCCCCGATAATACCGGGGATGAAGGATTTTGATGGACGGTGACGCGCCTCTGTCTGTTCCCGACGACCACGTCCAGCCATTTCAGCTCGAGAACGGCGCGGCGCGGGGCCGGCTGGTACGTCTCGGTCCGGCGGTCGAGACCGTCATTCGGGGACACGGATATCCCGAACCCGTCGCGGCGCTTCTGACGCAGGCCCTGGCCCTTGCCGCGCTGGTCGCCGGCATTTTCAAATTCGACGGTGTGTTCTCTCTTCAGGCGAAGGGCGATGGACCGGTCGGTATCCTGGTTGCGGACCTCACCAGTGAGGGCGCCCTGCGCGGCTTTGCACAGTTCGACGCCGACGCGCTGGCGGCGCTCGACGACACCTGGCGCGACGGCCCGGTCCCGCATCTCCTGGGCGGCGGATACCTGGCGTTTACGGTCGATCAGGGCGGGGATACCGACAGCTATCAGGGAATCGTCGACCTTACCGGGGCGACGCTTGCCGATTGCGCCCACAACTATTTTCGTCAGTCCGACCAGTTCGAAGGCGTGGTGAAGCTTACATCCGGCGTCGACGCGGACGGCGCCTGGCGGTCCGGCGGATTGCTGGTGCAGAAAATGCCGCCGGAAGGCCGCGTTCTGCAATCCGGCGATGCCGCTGACGAGGATTTTGAAGAAGCCTGGCGCCGCGCGGTCGTCCTGATGAGCAGCAGCAAGGATGAGGAGCTACTGGATACGGCGTTGCATCCCCATCAGCTTCTGTTCCGCCTGTTTCACGAGGACGGCGTGCGCGTTTTCGATCCCGTCCCGCTTGAAATGCGCTGCCGGTGTTCCGCGGAGCGGGTTGAGACGATGCTCAGATCGTTCCCGCGCAGCGAGATCGAGACCCTGAAGATCGACGACAACGTCGTCGTCACCTGCGAATTCTGCGGTCATGACTACGTATATTCCGACAGCGATATAGAGAATATTTACAACGGTTGATGTCGCCGGGTGCACGCCGCATATATAGGATGCTGCTGAAAATTCACCCCGGAGCCGATGACATGACCCGTTCCCCTATTCTTGCTTCCCTGTTTGCGCCCTTTTCCGCCGCTATGCTCCTCCTCGCCGCCGGGTGCACGACAGAGGTCGAACGGCCCGGTTTTCCCCAGATATCGTTCGCTCATTTGCAGCCCATCAGCCTGAATGTCGCCCGGGTCGAGGTCGAAAACCGGTATGTCTCCCCCGCGACGAGGCCGAATGTCGAACATGAATTTCCCGTTTCGCCGGCTGCATCGGCATCGAACTGGGGCCGGGACAGACTGCGTGCCGTGGGCCGGAGCGGCGTCGTCCGCGTTATTGTCCGCCGGGCCAGCGTGGTCGAAGTGCCGCTGAAACGCAGTACAGGCGTGAAGGGCGCTTTTACCCGCGATCAATCCGAACGATATGATGCGATCATCGACATGAAGGTGGAGTTGAGCGATGAGCAGGGGAATGTCCGCACGGCAGAAGCAACGGCCAAGCGGTCGCAATCGGTATCCGAGAATATATCGTTGAACGATCGCGAAAAGATATGGTTCGCGCTGACCGAAGCGATGATGAGCGATCTGAACACGACACTGGAAAATCAGATCCGCATCCACATGAAAGAGTGGATTCGA
Organism: uncultured Rhodospirillaceae bacterium; assembly: GCA_963974055.1. GTDB lineage: Bacteria > Pseudomonadota > Alphaproteobacteria > MPNO01 > UBA830 > CAXBCP01. The sequence goes on along the minus strand of CAXBCP010000031.1, from coordinate 16,248 downwards.
TAGTTCCATGTTCATCGCCCCGCCGGGTTTATGAAACAGGTATGCATATTCGGCGGTGGGGATGTCGCACGCGGTCTTGTCCAGCCTGTTTGCCCACACTACGTTCGTCGGCAGACAACACTTGCGGAAATATTGATTTTTTCACGAAAGGAATGCTGAGATGAGAATACATTCTATAGCGGTGGCCGCTGCCACTGTGTTTTTATTTGCGGGCACCGCCTCCGCGCAGGTTATCAGCCTTGCAACCACCAAAGGCGGCGCGACGGCTCAGGTTTCGAACACCATCGCAAAGGTCGTTTCGCAGAAAAGCGGCACGCAGATGCGGAACCAGGTTATGGGCGGTACCCAGCAATACATTCCCGTCGTGAATGCCGGCGAGGTCGATTTCGGTCTCTCGAACCTGCCGCAATACACAATGGCGAAAACCGGCACCGGCCTTTCCGCCGGAACTAAATACGAAAACCTGCGCATTGCGGCGACGATGATGGTGTTTCGTGTCGGACCCGTGGTTGCGCGTAATTCCGGAATCAACAAGATCTCCGACCTGAAGGGCAGAAACGGGCCGTCCGGGTTCAAGGCAGCCCCGCTGTTCAAGTTCGTCTTCGATGCCTTTTTGGCAAATGGCGGTCTTACGATCGACGAAATGAACAAGGTGCCGGTAATTGCGCTTCGCCAGCACTGGAACGCGTTCAAGCAGGGCAAGATTGACGCCGTGATCGGCGCCGTCGGTGCCGGCATTCTGAACGATCTCAATGTTTCCGTTAAAGGTGGCGTGAAATACATTTCGCTGGATACGTCGGATGAGGCTCTGAAACGGACGCTCGCGGTTTATCCGGGCTCCTATCTGAAGACCGTTAACCCGGCCAAGCCGCTGGCCGGCGTCCTCGAACCTGTAAACGTTCTGCATTTCGATTATCTGCTCTGGACCCACAAGGCGGCATCGGACGAGATGGTCTACAAGGTCGTCAAGGCCATGTACGAGAACGAAAAAATGCTGAAAGAATCTGGCCCCCTGTGGCGGTCGCATTCGTCGAAGCGGATGGGGAAGGATCAGGGCTTTGCCTACCACCCCGGTGCCGTGAAATTCTACAAGGAAGTCGGCGCGCTTTAACGCACGCCGCCCTTCGCAGCGATACACGGACGATCGCGGCCGGCCTTCTCCTGAAACGGGAGACGGTCGCGCCGCGATTTTCAATTCCGGATAGGGATATTCCCCATACGGTCCGGATTGTCCGGCGATGCGGCCTTCAACCCCGCCAGAACCAGGGCGCAAACAGGACGAGCACTGTAAACAGCTCCAGTCTGCCCAGCAGCATCCCGGCGCTCAGCACCCATTTGGCGCTGTCCGGCAGCGTCGAATAGTTCCCTGTCGGTCCGATAATATCGCCGAGTGCAGGGCCGACATTGCAGATTGCCGAAGCCGCGCCCGAGATGGCGGTCAGAAAATCGAGCCCGAGGAAGTGCAGCATCCCGGCGAGAAACGCGAAGGTCAGCATGAACAGGAAAAAGAAGCTCATGACGGAGTTTTCGACTTCGTCGGAAATAGGCTGACCGTTAAAGGTGCCGACGAAAATACCGTGCGGCCGGATCAGATGTTTCATCTGCATCTTGGCTGTTTCGTATAGCACCTGGTAGCGGAATATCTTGATCGAACAGGTCGTCGATCCGGCGCAGCCGCCGATAAACATGATGAAAAAGAAGATCCCCGTGGCGAAGTGGCCCCATCCTGCATAATTGGCCGACGAATACCCCGTGCCGGTGATGATCGAGACCACGTTGAAGGCCGATTCCCGCAGCGCGCGGCCGAGATGAATGTCGTTGTTGACGTTATGGGCCAGCGTCACGGTGAGAATGAAAAACACCACGACCCAGAAAAACCAACGTACCTGGGTGTCGCGGACCAACATGATCGGCTTGCCGCGCACCGCCTGCAGATACAGCACGAAAGGCAGCGCGCCGAGCAGCATGAAGCAGGTGATGATGACCTCTACCGCCGGGTTCAGGAATGCTCCGATCGATGCGTCCCGTGTCGAGAAACCGCCGGTTGCGATGGTGGTCATGGCATGGGCGATCGCGTCGAAACCTTTCAGGCCGAACATCCACAGCAGTGCTGCACAGGCGGCGGTCAGTGTCAGGTAGATGAAGCCGACCCCGCTCGCGATCTGGGCGACGCGGGGCAGTACCTTTTCCGACCGGTCGGAGGATTCCATCTGGAACAGCTGGTTGCCGCCGATTTTCAGCATCGGCAGGATGGCGATGGACATGACGATAATGCCGATCCCACCAAGCCACTGCAGGATCGCCCGCCATAGCAGAATGCCGCTCGGCGCGGTATCGAGCGACGTTATCACGGTCGATCCGGTCGTGGTCAGGCCCGACATCGCCTCGAAGAACGCGTCGGTGAAGCTGAGGTCAAGATCGGCGAAGGCAAAGGGCAGGGCGGCGAAGAATGTCATCGCCAGCCAGCTGAGGGTGGTCAGCACGAAAGCCTGGCGCACGGAAAAGCGGTCCGGCGGCGCCATGGTGGTCAGCAGCAGGGTAACGCCGATAAACGCCGTCAGGCCGGCGGCGCCGGCGAAAACCTGCCAGTCGGGGTGTCCGACGACCAGATCCGCCACCAGCGGCGCGCACATTGCCGCTGCCAGTGTCGTAAGCAGGATGCCGATAATGTAGAGAACGGGACGGAAGTCGAGCAAGGCTCTGGTCCGGTGCTGTGGCGGGGCTAGTTAAGGTGCCGCGCCACATGCGGGCAGTCGAGCGAAAACGCGGGCACCTCGATATCGAATTTTTCACCGGACGGCGTTCGCATCTGGTAACTGCCCTTCATGATACCCGACGGCGTCGGCAGCGGAGTGCCGCTTGTGTATTCATAGCTCTCGCCGGGGTTCAGAACCGGTTGTTCCCCGACCACGCCCGCGCCGCGCACTTCCTGCACCCGTCCCATGGCGTCGGTTATATGCCAGTAGCGAGTCAGGAGCTGGACGGTTTCCGTTCCCTCGTTCTCTATCTGGACACGGTAGGCCCAGACATACTGCGAATCGTCGGGTTCGGACTGGTCGTCGAGATAGACCGGCTCCACCTGAACGCGGATTTCACGGGTAATGGCTGAATACATGACGTTGGTCCAATTGTGATCGGGCGCATCCTAGTGGATTTACGCCCGAAGTGGAATTTGCGCATTCATGGTGTCGCAAAGGCCTGTTCCAGGTCGTCGAGCACGTCCGCAGGGTCTTCCAGGCCGACGGACAGGCGCACCATGCCGTCGTCCAGCCCCAGACTCTCGCGGTCTTCGGCGCTGAGACGCTGATGGGTCGTGGTCGCCGGATGGGTCATCAGGCTTTTGGAATCGCCGAGATTGTTCGAAATATCGATCAGGTTCAGCGCGTTCATGAATTTAAAGCAGCGTTCCTTGCCGCCTTCGAGCGAGAACGTCACCAGGCTGCCGAAATCGGACATCTGCGACGCCGCCAGCTCGTGCTGCGGGTGGCTTTTCAGGCCGGGATAGCGGACCTTGACGAGATCGCTCCGGGTTTCGAGGTAATCGGCGATGATACGGGCGTTTTCGCAATGGCGCCGGATGCGCAGATCGAGCGTCTCCAGTCCTTTCATCATCACCCAGGCATTGAACGGGCTGAGAGAGGGGCCGGTATGACGGATGAACGGCTTGAGCGTGTTCTCGCAATAATCCTCGTCGCCGAGCACCATGCCGCCCAGACAGCGGCCCTGGCCGTCAATATGCTTGGTTGCCGAATACACGACGATGTCGGCGCCGAGCTCGAGCGGCTTCTGCAACAGGGGCGTTGCGAATACGTTGTCTACGATCACCTTGGCGCCCGCTTTGTGGGCAAGCTCGGACACCGCCCTGATATCGACGATATCGAGCCCCGGGTTCGACGGGGTTTCGACAAAGACGCATTTGGTAGGGCGCTTCAGCGCATCTTCCCACTGGTTCAGGTCGGTGCCGTCGACGATCGTCGTCTCGACCCCGTATTTCGGCAGAATCTCGGTCAGGATGTAAAGGCAGGACCCGAACAGCGCCCTGCTGCCGACGACGTGATCGCCCGATTCCACCATCGATGCCATGGATGCAAAGACCGCGGCCATCCCGGTTGCTGTCGCCTTGCCCACGGCGGCGCCTTCGATCAGCGCCATGCGCTCCTGGAACATGTCGACCGTCGGATTCGAAAACCGCGAATAAATGAACCGGTCGACGCGGTCCTTGAAGGCGTCCTCCGCCTGTTCGGCATATTCGTAGACATAGCCGGACGTCGCGAAGATCGCCTCGCTGGTTTCGCCGAATTCACTGCGTTTGGTTCCACCGCGGACTGCAAGGGTTTGCGCACGCCAGCTTTTCTGAACCGGTTTGTTGATTGCCATTTTTTGCTCCCGGGCCATTGCCCAAATAAAAACCCCCGACCGAAGGGCCGGGGTTTCAGGAACCTCCGACCTTTTAGCGATTTTTTTAACGTGGCCGCAAGCCGGTCGGCTCAAATCACCACGAGTAGGCTGCTAAATACGACGCGCGCCGCCGGGCGTCAAGCGCCGCATTGAACCTGTCCCTATGCCGAACTTTCTCGCCAGCTCCAGACGGCTGCCGAAAACAGCAGCATCGCGCCCCCCTGATGCGCCCAGGCAACGTAGAGCGTGGCGCCGGACAGGATCGTCGCGATCCCGAGGCAGAACTGGAAGACGGCGAACACCGCGACGAAAACAACCGCGCGGGAGTTGCGTTTCCGGTTGCGCCACCACAGCCAGATGGCCGCGATCGCGGTACAGACCGCAAGCAGCCGGTGCAGGAACTGGACCGTTCCGATATTCTCGAACGGGTTCAGCCACCACGGGGACATCGACAATGCGCCCGGCGGCAGCACATGTCCGTCCATCAGGGGAAACGTATTGTACACCGCGCCGCCGTCGAGGCCGGACACCAGTGCGCCCCATATCATGGTGATGAAGATCAGCACGCTGATCCCGCGTGCGCCGCGCACGCCGGACGGGCCGGTCGATGCCGCCATGGCTTTGCGGAGCCCGGCGGCGGTATGCAGCATGGCCCCGTAAATCGCGACGGCGAGACCGAGATGTGCGGCAAGCCTGTACTGGCTGACCGACGGCTGGTCGACCAGGCCGGATTTCACCATGTACCAGCCGAGCGCCCCCTGCAGCCCGCCCAGGATAAACAGAAACGTCAGGCGGCCGGTCAGGCCGCTGTAGATATTGCCCGGCAGGCGATAACGGATCACGAACCACAGGAATGGCAGTAGATAGACGACGCCGATAACCCGTCCCAGCAACCGGTGCAGGAATTCAAGCCAGAAAATTTTTTTGAAGTCTTCGATTCCCATCCAGAAATTCAATTGGCGGAATTCCGGGGAATCGCGATAGGCGCTGAACATCTGCGCCCAGTCGGCATCGTTCAGCGGCGGCAGCCAGCCGGTGAACGGTTTCCAGTGGACGATCGACAGGCCTGATTCCGTCAGCCGCGTGATTCCGCCCAGCAGCACCATCGCGAAAACAAGCGCGCAGCAGACATACAGCCAGCGTTCGATCGCCTTCAACGGCGGGGTGGAGCGTGCAGTGGCCATGCCGGGAACAGGTTCCTGAAGTGGATGCCGGGAACTCCTACCTAAGCCGCCAATTCCTCACTGGCAACCGGCTGCGGCGCAATGTCACCGTCTGTCGCACCGGTGTGGGCCGGTGCCTGAAACATCGTCAGTGGAGGGCGAAGGAATGATCGACGTGCTGCGTCCGCGCGGGGGCGAGTATTTCCGACCCGGCAACCTTGACGGCATAAAGAGGCCCTTCGAGTTCGCTTTCCCAGAAATTCAGGAATTTGTGAAGCTCCGGAAAGGAAGGTGCCAGGTCCAGGGCCTGCCAGACGTAGGTCTGAAGCAGGTCCCGATGATCCGGCAGGCGATAGATGATTTCCGCCGTGGTCAGGCGGTACCCGTTCAATTGGCGTTCGATTTCCGTCATGTCGGCAAATCTCCGTGGTTATGAACACGAAAATTCTGCCCAATTGTTGGTTAACGGGCAATTAAAATCGAATAATATCAATGCTTTGGCAGCCTCCTCGGATGAGTGCTGCCAGAAGCCGGGCGTTGCCGGGGCGCGGGGTTAAAGCCCCATATGGCGCGCTCTGGCGCCGCGCTGGATCGCTGCCGCCGCAAGGGGATCGATTTCAAGGTCGTAGGACAGCACTTCGAGAAGCTGTAGTTCTTCCTGGGTTGCGTGCCCGTCTGCCGCGATGATTTCACAGGCAAAGGCATAGGCGGTTTCCCGCAGCCGTTCCGGCAGCGCTTCCTTGATCTGCGCGATCGCGGCATCGACGCCGCCGTCGCTTGCCAGCACTTCTGCACATGCCTCGGCATCGGTCGTCAGGTCGTCGGGCTCGTAATCGGCAAAGACCGGCATCCGGTCGACCAGTTGTCCGATGCGCAAAAGCTCGACATCGGTCATTTCGGCGTCGACTGCCGAAGCGATAACCATCGTGTGAACCAGTGCGGCATGGGGGTTGAGGCTGCTCATGATTGTCTTCTCCTTGTTGGTCCCGCAGGTAATGCGCCCACGGCCTATCGTCAAGCTATTCCGGCTGCGACAGGAAGTCCCGGGTGATCGTGACTGCTTCGGACAACCCTACTCTCTGAACTTCCACGCCGTCGGGGAACGCCCCGGCAAGACGGGACGGCATCATCGGATCGAGCATAACGAACACGCCGCTATCGGTCGCCCGTCGCACCAGGCGTCCGTAGGCCTGCTTCAGCCGCAGCCGGGTGATCAGGTCGTCGTAGCGCGACCGGGTAAACGCCTTGCGCCGGGCGCGGTGCAGGATCGACGGCCGCGGCCACGGCACCCGGTCGAACACGATCAGCCTCAAACTCCGGCCGGGCACGTCGACGCCGTCGCGCACCGCATCCGTTCCGAGCAGGCAGGACCGTTCCTCCGCCCGGAAAATTTCCACCAGGCTGCCGGTATCCATGCGGTCGATATGCTGGGCGAGGAGCGGATAACCGAGATCTTCCAGGCCCGGCGCGATCCGTTCGTGAACGGCGCGCAGCCGTGTAATCGCCGTGAAAAGCCCGAGCGCGCCGCCCTGGGACGCGAGGAACAGCTCGCGATAGGCGGCGGCGACCTGGGTCATGTCGTCCTTGCGCACATCGGTCACAACCAGGACCCGCGTCTGTTTGGGATAATCGAATGGCGACGTAACCTGCGCCCGGTAGGGCGGTAATTCCAGATGTGTCGTGCCGGTACGCTGTTCCGCCGACTGCCAGTCCAGTTCGGTATCGCCGGTGCCGTCGCGCAGGGTTGCGGACGTGATGACGATACCGTGCGCCGGCGCTGCCACCGATTTGGCAAAGGGCAACATGGGGTCGACCCAGTGTCGGTGCATGCCGATATCGATATCGCGCCCCTGCGACCGCGTGACCGAGAACCAGTCGACGAATTCTTCCGGCACGCCTTCCGACAGCGCATCCAGCATCGACCGCCAGGCCTCGAGTTCGCCTTCCGCACGGCGGCGGAGGCCACGGCTCACGCTTTCGATGCGGTTCCGGGTCGGGGTGTCGAGGTCGCTGGCATGTTCGTCCAGCACCAGCATCAGGCGTTCGGACAGCGCGCGCATCGGCTGGATCAGCCGGTTGAGCGATTCCCGCATCTCCCGCGCCGCATTCAGCAGGCCCGGCACCGGGCTGTCGGTCTCGGTCTCCAGGTCGTAGGGCGACCGGGCATCCTTGGCGCGGGCATAGACCTGCTGGCGGATTTCGGCGAGCAGGGTTTCGGCATTGCCGCGGGCGGAGCCGCCGGCGATGCGCTGGTTCCAGCCGGGGCCGGGCAGGGCGTTGGCGGCTTCAACGATCGCATCGACGAATTCCCCGATCCGTTCGTCCAGCGCCGCGACATCCTCGATCCGCCGTTGCAGGCCGCGTGCACGGGTCTTGCGGCCTTCTTCGGGGCCGAGCAGCCAGTGTCGGAGCTCGGCACCCTCCCGTCCGCTCAGCTGAGCCGAAAACGCACTATCGGCGGCGTCGAACAGGTGGTGTCCTTCATCGAAAATCAGCCTTGTCGGGATCTGGCCGTCATCCATGCCACCGGTCGCCGTCTGGGCCAGCACCAGTGCATGGTTGGCGACAACGATATCCGCCCGCTTGGCGCGGCGGACGGTTTTCTCAACGAAGCAGCGATGATAGTGGGCGCAGGCGGAATAGATGCATTCGCCCCGCCGGTCGGCGAGTCCCACCGTGTTGCGCGGACTGGCGAGGTCGATCAGCCAGGCCGGAAAATCGCCGCCGCCCATGTCGCCGTCCCGCGTCGCCGACGCCCAGCGCGCCATCAGCCCAAGCCCTATGGCATCCTGCGGTCGTCCGCGCAAACCGACCACGGCGTCTTCGTAGTTCAGCAGGCACAGGTAATTTTCCCGGCCCTTGCGGATGACCACCTTCCGCCGTTTGACCTTCGGGTCCGGGTACAGCCGGTCCAGCTCGCTGTCGATCTGGCGTTGCAGGTTCCTTGTATAGGTGCTGATCCAGACAGTGCCGTCATTGCGCTCCGCCCACAGGCTGGCGGGGGCAATGTAGCCGAGGGTCTTGCCGACGCCGGTGCCGGCTTCGGCGAGTACGGCATTGGGCGCGTCCTCTTCGTTGCGCGGGGCGAATGCATGGGCCACGGCAGACGCGTAATCCGCCTGTTGCGGCCGGTCCTCGGCACCCTTGCCGACCAGTTCCGCCAGGCGGGCCCGGGTTTCGTCTTCCGGTACGGGCAGGTTGCCCGCCTCGCCTTCCGGGGCGAATTCCGACCATTCCGGCAGCCGCCGCCAGACTTCAAGTGCCCTGTTCGCCAGGCCGTCCAGCGCGGGCGGCGCTTCCGATCCCAGCGCGCGCAGCACCAGCGGTGTCCAGCCCCAATGGGCGGCTTCCATCATGCGGGCGGTCTCCGCCGCGAGGTCGCGGCCGCGTCCCGGCTCCATCCGGATCAGCTCGGTCAGCAGGGTGCCGCCGGCCAGCTGCAGCAGCCTGGCTTCGTCCTTCAGGTCGCCGGGGATCGGCAGCGACAAAGCATCGGCGAGGCCCGATGCTGTCGGACGGCAGAAAACGGCCGGGCGGACGAAGGCAAACAGTTCGAGGAGGTCGAGCGCCGGGAAAGGCGAGGTGTTGAGCCTGCGCGCCGTCGCCGGGGCATGGCAGACCATCGGCACCACACCTTCGGCAATGCGGTTTACGGCTGCCGCCGGCGTCAGCGGCGTTCCCTGCCCGGCGGCATCCATCAGCACCGCGCCGCGATGCCCCACGGCGAGGGCCGGCAGGTCGAGCGGGCGCACCGTTACCGGCGCATTGCCGGATTCCATACCGGGTTGGGGGGAAGGCGCGTCTGTCATCGCGGCACTATAGCCGAATCCGCGCCGCGGTCAGACCCGTTCGCTCAGCCAGATAGCCAGCCGCGATCCCTTTTTGATCACCGCCGACAGCGCTTCGTAGCCGGGCGCCAGTTCGGCGTCGTGTTCCAGGGCCGTTTCGCGGTGCTCCAGTTCGTCTTCCCGGAATTGTTCGATGGTGGCCCGCAGTTCGGCCTGGTCGTCGCCCAGGGCGTCGGCCTGTTTGGCGTAATGTTCGTCGATGACCTCCTCGACCGCGGCGGTGCAGGCCATGGCCGCACGTTCGCCCATCATCGCGGTGGCGGCGCCCAGCGCGAAACCGGCGACATGCCAGACCGGCATCAGCGCCGTCGGGCGCACCCGGCGCTCGCCGACAATACCGTCGAAAGTGGCAAGGTGTTCGCGTTCCTGTTCGGCCATTTCCCGGATCACATCGCCGGACGGGGACTTGCCGAGCACGGCAAGCTGGCCTTCGTAGATTCGCACCGCGCCGTATTCGCCGGCGTGATCGACACGCACGATGCGTTCGATCATCTCTTCCGCCGGTACGTCACCCGGCAGGATGCCGTGTTCGGTCAGCCTTTTGCGGTCCGTCATCGCAATGCCTTTCGCAGTTGTTGCCAGCCGGCGATCCCGCAGAACAGCGTCAACGCCAGGGATGCCAGCGCATTCCAGCCCGCGATCGAGATGCCGAACAGCGACCATGGAATCTCGTCGCAGCGGATAACGGGGGCGGCGAGAAGCTGTTCGCGCAGCTCTTCGATGGTGGTGGCGCTGTTGAGCGAGCCGAGGCCCGTGCAGGAGGACGGCCCGGCTATCCAGTTTTGTTCGACCCCGGTGTGATACATCGCGATGCCGGCGCCGGCAGCGAGGACGATACCGGCCAGCCAGGTCAGGATCAGCCGTTCGCGCGGGCCGCGGAACCACAGCAGCGCGCCGAGCGCAATGACGATGACAATACCGTGGGGCACCCGCTGCCAGATACACAGCTTGCAGGGCGCCAGTCCGCCGAAATACTGCGAGCCCAGCGCGGCCAGCAGGGCGATCGTCGAGGCCCCGCCGGCCCAGATGACGGCTTCGCGGTCTTTGATCCGGACACCGAGTATATTCATGACATCAATTTGAGCAGTACGAAGCCGCCGATCAAGAGGATGCAGAAAATCGTGAACATCAGTCCGAGGCGCTTTTCGATGAAATCGCGGATCGGCGGGCCGAAATAGTAGAGCAGGGCGGCGACGACAAAAAACCGCAGGCCGCGCGCCAGCACGGAGGCAACTGTAAACGTACCCAGGTCGAGGTTGGTGACGCCGCTGGCAATGGTGATCACCTTGTAGGGGAACGGGGTGACACCGGCGATGAACACGATCCACCCGCCATATTCGTTGTAGCGCAGCGTGAAGTCCGAGAATTTGGCGGCATAGCCGTAAAATTCGAGGATCGGCCGGCCGACGCTTTCATAAAGCCCGGCGCCGATGGCATAGCCCAGCATGCCGCCCAGCACGGAGGCGATGGTGCAGATCGCGGCATAGCGCCAGGCGCTGTTCCGCGCCGCCAGGATCATCGGGATCAGCAGGATATCCGGCGGAATCGGGAAAACGGAGCTTTCGACGAACGCGACCGCGGCCAGCGCCCATACCGCATTTTTGCGCGACGCGAGATCCATCGTCCAGTCGTACAGGCGGCGCAGCATGGCGGATCCTCTGACAGTTGGTCGGGGTGTAGCAGCGCGTTTGCGGACGGGCAAGCTGGGCGGGCAACCGGTCGTTTCGCGCGAGGCCGAATTCGCCTAGACTTGCCGCATGAATACGCAACCTGCCCTGACCGGCACGCCCGATGCCGCGACCCTGATCGCCGCGGCCAGGGCGCTGGCGCCCGCGCTGCGGGAACGCGCCGCCGAAACCGATGCCATGCGCCGCCTGCCGGACCGCAATGTCGCGGACATGAAAGCGGCAGGGCTGTTCAGGGTCCTGCAGCCCGAACGCCGGGGCGGCTGGCAGATGGACTTTCATGCCCATCTCGACGTCGTTGCGGAAATCGCCGCCGGTTGCGGCGCGTCCGGCTGGTGCCTCGGCGTGTTGCAGATCCATTCCTGGGTCGCCGGGTTGCTGAGCGACGAAGCGCAGAACGATATCTACGCCGACGACCCCGATGCCCTGATTGCGGCGGTGCTCAACGCCCGCGGCGTTGCCCGGAAAGCAAACGACGGATACACCGTCAGCGGGTTCTGGCCCTTCGGGTCGGGCAGCGAACATTCCGGCTGGATGATCCTCGGTGCGCGGATCATGGACGAGAACGAAACGGTTCTCGACGAAGGCTGTTTTCTGATTCCCGCGGCGGATATCGCCATAAAGGACGACTGGCATGTGGCCGGGCTGCGCGGCACCGGAAGCTGCAGCCTCGTGGCGAAGGACGTCTCCGTGCCAGCCCACCGGTTTATTTCCTTCGTGGATGCCCGGTCAGGCAAAACGCCCGGCGGCGATCTGCACGATGGCGCTCTGTACGATGCGCCGCTGGGGCCGCCGCTGGCCATCGCGCTGTGCGGTCCTGCGGTCGGGATTGCCGAGGGCGCCATCCGCGATTTCATTGAATACGTGCCGGGCCGCACTAACCCCCATTTACGCGGCGCAGCGCAGGTAGAATCGCCGCTGACCCACCAGGTCGTCGCCGATGCCCTTGCCCGGACCGACGCGGCGCGGGTGCTGCTGCACCGGGCGGCGGACGATATTCACGCGGCGGCGGAGAACGGAGGACAGATGACGACAGAGGGGCGCGCCCGCATCCGCATGGACAGCGCCTATGCGGTGCGCTTGTGCATGGAGGCCGTGGAATCCGTGTTCATGGCCTGCGGCGGGTCGGGCCTTGCCGAAAAGCACCCGGTTCAGCGCGCCTGGCGCGATCTGCACGCCATCAACCAGCACGCGCTGCTGCAACTGACGACCAATGCCGAAATCTACGGCCGGACGCTTCTGGGTCTCGATCCCGGAACGGATATCCTTTAGGGCGTCCGGGGCCGCGGACGGGAGAGCGTTCGGCTCCGCCGGCGTCGAATTGCGGCGATGGCGAACGCGCCTGCGATCAGACCGAACGTGCCGCCCGGCGCCGAGATTTGCGCGGATTGTTCGGCGAATGTCACCTGCAGAACGACCTCGCCAAAGGGGATGACGCTGCCGTAGTTGTAATTGTTGAAATCTTCGATGCTGATAAAAATTTCGTCGTCGGAGAATGTAATGTCCGCATTGGTAAATGACGGGTCTGTCGACGACAGCACGGACACGCTCAGGATCGGTGCGATTTCATCGGAGGTGTCGGCAATTTTGAAGCCGTAAAAATCCCCCTGTCCGAGGAACGAGATAGGGCAGGAGCCACCGCTACAATTCCGGTCGTTGTTACCGATGGTGATCGTGGTGTCGGCGATATCGATAAAATCGAAGAACGCATCGTACTCCGTTTGTGAGCCGACGACGGTCGAAGCGATAAGGGTGTCGGCGACTCCCGGTGGAAAGCTGAACGGAGCATCCACCCGGTCGAATATACCGACGGTGTTACCCATGAACCCCGCTGTTGCAGGTGTGACGAGGGCGAACAGCAGCGCCCCGATGAGACCGAGCAAGCGAAAAGTATGTAGCAAAGTCAGTCTCCGGCGAATTCTGGGTGGGAGTCTTGCGATTGGCGCGATGCAATTGTAGAGGGAGCCGGGCCGTAGGAACAGACCTTGGCATGTATTGTTTTGATAAATATTTATGACACGACGGGTTTCGATCCGACGCGCTCCCGCAGGTTTCCTGTCAGTATTCGCCGAAGGTCAGGAACGCGCTGGCCCCTGCGATGACCAGGATAATAACAACGGCGGGGAAAGACGATCTCTGCCAGCCGTCGCGGATCAGCACCCGGATCATGTAGACCACGCTGACCAGCGCCCACAGGGCGGCGACCCCCATGCCGTAAATGATGTAGCTCAATCCGTCCCAGCCCCTGGCATGTTCGCCCGCGATGAAAAACCCGGCCACGACAGCGCCGAAGCCGAGCGTGAGGTAAAGCAGGGTGATCAGGTATTTCGGAATTTGGTTCTTCGTCATGGCCTTACCAGCCTCCTCCACCGCCGCCGCCCCCGCCGCCGCCCGACGATCCGCCCGATGATCCGCCGGAAGACGTGCCGCCGCGCCGGCTCGACGGGCGGGTCGATGCGGTCGATGCCGCCCCGCCGAGACTGCGCGACAGGTTGCGGGTAAGCGTTTCCGGCCCCCGCCAGCGGGACGAATTGCTGCGATACCAGGCGGGCCGGTAGGACGATCGCGACCGGTCGGGGTCGCGGCTGCTGGCCTCCAGCCTGGCCTCGAACTTTGCGGTCCACTCGTCCTCGACCCGCAGCGCCATCGCATAGGGCAGGTGTTCCTCGAACAGGGCCTCCGTGATCTCCGGGGTGCGCCCCGCGGCATTCAGCCGGTCCGATTCCGCGACCGACAGGTACAGCCGGTAGCCTTCGATGCCGTCCAGCATGTCGCGTCCGAGCCGGGTCGGCGCAGTGAGCCAGAACCAGAAGCATAGCGTAGTGACGATCGGCAGGGCGGCGACGACGAGTGCGGCCGGGGCCACGACGTCCGTCATCATGAAAAAGACGAAGAATACAGGTCCCAGAAATGCCGCGCCGAGGCCGAGTACGAACAGGGCGGCGATGATGCTGCCGAGACTTCGCGACCGGATCGCGGTGCGCAGATGGGGAAACGTGCGCGACAGCATCAGGACGGCGGGCACGGCAAACCCCGCCGCGAAGACCATCATGAAGGCCGTGACCGCCAGGCTGCCGTCGCCCGGGGCGCCGATCATCAGGGAGGCGAACACCGCGGCGAGCGCAATCAGCGCGCCGATCAGCCAGTGCCGGCGGTTCGTAACCGCGTAGAGACGGGCATATTCCCTGTCGAAAGCGCCGAGCAGTGCGCTTTGCGCGGCGGCGATCCGGGGTTCGTATTTGCGGCCGAACGTGACCGAGGAACCGCCGTCTGCGAACAGGGTGTCGAACACCGCTTTTTCGCCGCGCGGCAGATCGTCCGGTTGCCCGTCGGCTTTCTCCACCGTGATCTCGCGCGATCCTTTCTCGCCGATCGTGATGACGCGCTTTGTCGCCAGGCTGGTCAGCCCGACGGTGAAGGCGCGGCCGGGCACGAATTCGCCGGCGAATCCTCCATTGCGGATAAACCCCACCGCGACCGGCGACAGGCCCGCAGGCGGTTCGAACAGGGGAATGACGACGCCCGGTTCGGGATCCCGACCGACCCGGCGCCACACGGAAATGTAATAGGCCAGCAGAAGGGCGAACAGGACCAATCCGATCAGCGGACCGCGATTGTCGTCGATAACAGCCGCCAGCGCCTGGCCTGTCGTCGGGCGGTTCACCGCGCCCGCCGGCCACACCACGGCGACGGTGAACCCTTCGCCGGCCGCCAGCGTGCGCGTCGTCGCCATGCGCAGGGTCGACCCCTGTTGTTCTACAACGCGGAAATCCTGCCCTGTCCCGCCCCGCCGGCCCGTGTATCCCGCCGACCGGAGGACCTTTATGCCGCCCGGCAGGCGGATCGTGACGGTCGCGGCATCGATGGGAAAATCCCATGAATCGCCGGTGACGTTCCAGTAAAGCTCGTCCTCTCCGTCCCTGAACAGGAGCTGGCGGGTCGTTGTATGGGCGATCGTGTACCGGTGACGCCCGGGGCGGAGACGGACGTTTTCGCGGCCGATATAGGTGCGGATCCCGGCACCCAGTTCGGTGAAAAAATAGGGCTCCGGGCTGCCGTCGCGCAGGATGCGGTCGACCCGGAACCCGGCGATATGGTTGAGGCCGAGCCGGGTGATGCTGCGGGTCGGAAAGTCGCGGAAAATGCCGCGCTTTATTCTGTTGCCGGCGGCATGGACGTCGATGGTCTCGACGATGGACAGCCCGCCGTCCGCCCGCACCGTGATATCCGCGTCGAAGGACAGGATTCTTTCCGGTCCCGCCGTCTGCGCGGCTGCCGGAATGGCGCCGATGGCAAGGACGGCCCCGGCGATCAGGACCATGGCGGCATGACGGAACAGGCGTTTCACGTCGCCTGTCTCAGAACGATACCCGGGGCAGCATGCGTTCCGCCGCGTGGTCGACTTCGTAATATTCGGCAGGCTGGAAATTGAATTTCCCCGCGATGATGTTGCTCGGCACGGAATCGATCATCGTGTTCAGGTTGCGGACGCAGCCGTTGTAATAGCGCCGCGCCATCTGGATTTCGTCCTCCAGCTCGGACAGGGCGCGCTGGAGTTCGAGGAACGTGCCGTCCGCCTTCAGGTCGGGATAATTCTCGGCGACGGCGAACAGCCGGATCAGCGCCGTGGACAATTCGCCCTCGGCGTGCTGCCGGTCGGCGGCGCCCGTCGGGTCGCCATTCGCGTCGGCGGCGGCCATTGCGCGGGCGCGCATTTCGGTGACCGCTTCCAGCGCTTCGCGCTCGTGCTTCACATAGCCCTTCACGGTATTCACCAGGTTGCCGACCACGTTGGACCGCCGTTTGAGCTGGACATCCATGCCGCTCCAGCCCTCGCGGACATGTTCGCGGCGTTTCACCAGCCGGTTATAGGCGGTGACCCCCCAGACCAGTATCGCCACGGCGATAAAGATTACAATTATCAGCACGTCGGAAAGTCCTGCCACGATGATATGCCCCCGTTTATGCGGTTCCCGGCACATGCGTGCCTGGGAAGCCGCTACCCGGGTGTCAGATTATGCAAATACCGGAAGCCGCGCCAGCCTCGCTTTCGGTCCGGCAACGCCGAAGGAGGTTGACCCCGCCACGTCCCCCGATGTAATCCAAGCCCGTCGCGAGCGTGGCGGAACTGGTAGACGCAGGGGATTCAAAATC
>CAXBCP010000030.1:0-54098 GCA_963974055.1 uncultured Rhodospirillaceae bacterium | reverse complement strand
TCGAAGATCAGGGTGGACGAAAACACCATCATCAGGGAACTCGCCAGCCCGCCGCAGAAGCGCAACAGCATGAACATATACGGCGAGCCGGTCGCGGCCATCGAAGCGGTCGTCAGGGCGCTGGCGGCGATAGTCCACAGCATCCAGCTCCGCCGGTTGCCGGACAGCAGGCCGGTGGCGCCGGCCAGTGCGCCGATCAGGTAGCCGAGATAGTTCGCCGCCGCGATCAGCCCGGCATCGCTTTTGGTCAGCGACAGTGCATCGGTCATGTAGGGCAGGATCGGGGTATAGACGAAGCGTCCGATCCCCATGGCGGCGGCAAGGGCGATCATGCCGCCAAGCGCTGTTTTAAACGGGGCCGGTTTCATTGGCGGCAGTATGACGCCGATATTTCCGACTGTCGAAACCGGTTTGGCCGGCTGTTCCCACTGCCTCCGGCGCGCCCGAGGTCAGTGGGAATCCGACCGGACCATGACATAGGAGCCGGGCGCGTCCTCGATGGCCTTCAGCTTGCCGTCGCCCGGTTTGCGCGCCGGAACCTCGCCATCGGCGAATTTCGCGACCCACTTGTCCCAGTCCGGCCACCACGAACCCGGGTGTTCCGTGGCGCCGTCGAACCATGCGTCCGGGGTTTTCGCCTTCTTCGCATTGGTGCGATAGGAATAGCGGTCGGATGCGGGCGGGTTGACCACGCCGGCGATATGGCCCGAAGACGCGAGAACGAATTTCGTCGGCCCGCTATAGAGCCGGGTGGCGGCAAAGGTCGATTTCCAGGGCGCGATATGATCTTCCTTGGTCGACAGGATATAGACCGGCACCTTGATTTTGCGCAGGTCGATCTTCACGCCGCCCAGTTCCAGTCCGCCCGGCTTTACCAGCGCATTGTCCTGGTACATCCGTCGCAGATAGAACGAATGCAGCACCGCGGGCATACGGGTCGAATCCGCATTCCAGAACAGCAGGTCGAACGGGAAGGGTTCCTTGCCCAGCAGGTAGTTATTGATCACGAAGGACCAGATCAGGTCGTTGGCCCGCAGCATGCTGAAAGTGGTCGCCATTTCCGACCCTTCGAGGTAACCGCGCTCTCCCATCTTCTCTTCGAGGCTCGCCAGCTGTTCCTCGTCGATAAACACGCCGAGTTCGCCCGGTTCCTCGAAATCGACGAGGGTCGTGAAGAACGTGGCGCTCGCGACCCGGTCGTCGCCTTTCTCGGCCATATAGGCGAGGGCGGCGGCGGTCATCGTGCCGCCGATGCAGTAGCCTATGATATTGACCTTGTCGGCGCCCGTCGCTTCGCAGGCCGCGCCAATGGCGGCGACCGGCCCGTCGATCATGTAATCCTCGAACGTCTTGGTCGCGAGACGCGCGTCGGGGTTGACCCAGGAGACGACGAACACGGTATTCCCCTGCTCGGTGGCCCATTTAATGAACGAATTTTTTTCGCGCAGGTCGAGGATGTAATACTTGTTGATCCACGGCGGTACGATGACCACCGGCGTTTTGCGGACGTTCTCGGTCAAAGGCGAGAACTGGAGAAGCTGGAACAGCTCGTTCTGGAAGACCACCTTGCCGGGGCTGGTCGCGACCGTCTTGCCGAGTTCGAACGCGTCATTATCCACATGCTTGATACGCAGCTGTCCGTTGCCCTTTTCGAGGTCGTCGAGCAGGTTGGACAGGCCGTTGATCAGGTTTTCGCCGTTGGATTCGACGGTTTCGCGCAGCACTTCCGGGTTGGTGATCGCAAAATTGGTGGGCGCCATCGCATCCAGGAACTGACGGGTATAGAAATCGACCTTGCGGGCGGTTTCGTCATCCAGCCCTTCGGTTTCGCGCACCGTGTTCACCATCCACTTGGACGTCATCAGGTAGGACTGCTTGATGAAGTCGAAAACCGGGTTTTCGTTCCAGTCGGCATCTTTGAAACGGCGGTCGTCCTCGTCGGGATCGGCGACGGGCTCAGCCTCCTGGCCCATCATACGGTTTGCCGTTTGTTGCCACAGGGTCATATAGCCGTTCCAGAGCTGGACCTGGGCTTCGGCGATGCGCGCGGGATCGGCCATCATGCGCTGCGTCATTTGCAGGAAAGCGTCGCCGATATTCAGCGGATCCGCGTCGCTGTCGCTCTGTTCGGCCTGTCGGGCCATGAATTCGCTCACCATCCGCTGGCTTTGCTCGGCAATTTTACCCAGCGTTGTGGTCAGTTCACCGGCGTCCGGCAGGGCGTCTGCTTTCGGCGTTTCCGTTGCCATGTGGTGTTCCTTTATTGCGTTCTGCGGCATAGGGTATATTTTGCGGGCGCGTCGAGCCAGTAGCAGATACCGTAGCGCCCATATGCGTCCTGACGCGTGCGCGGAACCTTACTCGATTATATTGCAACGCACAATATTCCGGGGATGGGCGGCAAAGGGTGAATTCGAGTATTGTGCTAATAGAAACAAGGACTTGCAGGTTATGAATTCGGACAGGGGCAAAAATCCTGAATCGCATAATGGTCTCCGTTTCGCACGCGCGGCGGGCGCTCTGGCGACTGTAATTTTGCTTGCGGGCTGCTCCGCGGTACCCGATTGGGCGAACCCGGTTGAATGGGTTGACGGGGGATCGAGCGACGCGAAGGCCGAATCGAAGGCCGACGGCGGGGAAAAACAGGCGGAAAAAACCCCTGGCGACGGCAAGGATTTTCCCAATCTGGCGAGCGTTCCCGAACGTCCCAAAGCGCCGACCGAGGAAGAACGGAAGCGGCTCGCGGAAAGCCTGAACGCCGACCGTGAAAACGCCAAGTATTCGGATGAGGTTATAAAACGCCAGAGCGCGGCGGCAATACCGCCACCGCCGCCTGCGCCGGCAGCCCCGTCCGAAAATCCGGCCGCCGCGGCTCCCAAACCGGGAGTTTCTGCCCCGGTTCCGCCGACTCCGCCCGCGCCGGCTGCGCGGCCGGCGACACCGCCGCCGCCGCCGTTGCCCGGTGCGCAGGCCGCGTCGCCCTTGCCGTCGGGTTCCGTGCTTTCGCGGGCGCCGGTCTCGCGTCCGCCGCAGTTCGATGCGCCGCCGCCTTCGCCGGTAGTGCCCGCCGCCGGTCCCGGTTCCGTCGCCCCGCGGGCGGTTCCGCCGAGCCCGAACGTGAGATCCGTCGCCCGGGTCGGCAATCCGTCCTTTGGAGCGCCGCCAAGCGATATTGCGGCGGCGCTGGGAGCGGGGAGAAGCCGGTCGGCGACGGCGCAATTCGCGCCGCAGCCGCAGGTGCCCGGCACGGCTTCGAGTGGTGTCGCCCTGGCGAATGGCGGGGCGCCCGCGGCGATGGTCCGGTTCAAGGCGGGCTCGGCGCAACTCACAAGCGCCACCCGTCAACAGGTGCGGCAGGTTGTCGGCATGTTCCGCGAGAGGGGCGGCGCGATCCGCGTGGAAGGCCATGCGAGCAGCCGGACCCGGAACATGGACCCGGTGCAGCATCATCTCGTGAATTTCAATGTGTCGCTGAACCGGGCGAATGCGGTCGCAAACGAGCTGATCCGCCAGGGTGTACCGCCGGAATCGGTCTTTGTCGCCGCGATGTCGGATTCGCAGCCGTTGTTTTACGAGGTTATGCCGGCGGGCGATGCCGGGAACCAGCGCGTCGAGATTCACTTCGTCAACTGAACGTCATCAAGGATAACGGAATAACGCGATGGACCAGACCTTCCACCGTATAAAGCGGCTGCCGCCTTATGTTTTCGCTGAAGTGAATGCGATGAAGGCCCGGGCCCGCGCCGCCGGCGAGGACGTGATCGATTTCGGCATGGGAAATCCGGATTCCGCCACGCCGCAGCATATCGTCGACAAGCTGGTCGAAGCGGTCGCCGATCCGCGCACCCACCGCTATTCCACGTCCCGCGGAATTCCCGGCCTGCGCCGCGCGCAAGCGGCCTATTATGACCGCCGTTTCGGGGTCGATCTCGACCCGGAAACCGAGACGATCGTCACGCTGGGGTCCAAGGAAGGCTTCGCAAACCTGGCGCAGGCCATTTCGGCGCCGGGAGATGTTATCGTCGTGCCGAACCCGAGTTATCCGATCCATGCCTATGGCTTCATCATTGCGGGTGCCGCCCTGCGTCACGTCCCGGTCGGACCCGGCGTTGACTTCATGGCCGAGCTGGAACGCGCCGTGAAATACAGCGTGCCGCCGCCGCTGGCGCTGGTGCTGAATTTTCCCGCCAATCCGACGGCGATGGTTGTCGATCTGGCGTTCTACGAAGAAGTGGTCCGGTTCTGCCGCGAACACGGGATTATCGTTATTTCCGACCTCGCCTATGCGGAGATCTATTTCGACGGCGAACCGCCGCCGTCCATCCTTCAGGTGCCCGGCGCGAAGGATATCGCAGTCGAATTCACGTCGCTCAGCAAGACCTATTCCATGCCGGGCTGGCGGATCGGTTTTGCGGCCGGCAATCCGAAAATCATCAGTGCGCTTGCGCGGATCAAGTCCTATCTCGATTACGGCGCGTTTACACCGATCCAGGTCGCCGCGACCGCAGCGCTGAACGGTCCGCAGGAATGCGTGGCCGAATTTCGCGATGTCTACAAGCGCCGCCGCGACGTAATGGTCGAATCCTTTGCGCAGGCAGGCTGGGACGTCCCGCCGCCGCCGGCGACGATGTTCGCCTGGGCGCCGATTCCGGAGCCGTTCGCCCATCTGGGGTCGCTGGAATTTTCCAAGCTGTTGCTTGCCGAAGCGCAGGTCGCGGTCTCGCCGGGGCTCGGCTTTGGCGAATACGGCGACGGCTTCGTGCGGATCGCGCTGGTCGAGAACCGTCACCGCACGCGGCAGGCGGCCCGCAACATCAAACGCTTTTTCGCCGACGCCGATAATATCCTGGAGCGTGCGAGCCGGCGCGCCTTCGCATCGTGACCAAACCGCTCCGCGTTGCGATCGCCGGACTCGGAACGGTCGGCGCAGCCACAGCCGATATTCTGACCTCGCGGCGCGACCTGATCGCGGCGCGTTGCGGCCGCGCCATCGACCTCGTTGCGGTATCGGCGCGGGACCGTTCGCGCGACCGCGGGGTCGATCTGTCGAAACAGGACTGGTTCGACGACGCGGCCACGATGGCGGCGCAGGCCGATTGCGACGTGGTGCTTGAACTCATCGGCGGCGAAGACGGCGTTGCGAAGGCCGTGTGCGAGAATGCCATTGCCGCCGGTCGCCACGTGGTGACGGCGAACAAGGCGTTGCTCGCCATCCACGGCCGGGCGCTTGCCGTCGCGGCGGAGACAGCGGGCGTAGGACTCGGCTACGAAGCGGCCGTTGCCGGGGGAATCCCGGTAATCAAGGCATTGCGCGAAGGCTTCGCCGGCAACCGGATTTCCAGCATTCACGGCATCCTGAACGGCACCTGCAATTATATTCTGACGACGATGCGCGAAACCGGGCGCGATTTCGACGACGTGCTCGCCGAGGCGCAGGAGCTCGGCTATGCCGAGGCCGACCCTACATTCGATGTCGACGGCATCGATGCCGCCCACAAGCTGGCGCTTCTCGCGAGCGTTGCGTTCGGGACCGAGGTCGATTTCGGATCCGTCCATGTCGAGGGCATACGCCATGTCAGCGCCGAGGATATCGCCTTTGCGGAGGAACTCGGTTTTCGGATCAAGCTGCTCGGGATTGCGAACCAGACGTCGGACGGGATCGAACAGCGCGTTTACCCCTGCATGGTGCCGCTGACGGCGCCGCTCGCCCATGTCGAAGGTGTTTTCAACGCAGTCGTTGCCGAAGGCGACGCCGTCGGGACCAGTGTTTTGCAGGGCAGGGGCGCCGGCGCCGGGCCGACCGCATCCGCAGTGATATCGGATATAGCCGATATCGCGCGCGGGACGATCCTGCCGGTATTTTCCGTCCCTGCATCCCGGTTGAAGGCGGCGCGGACGGTTTCGATCGAAAACCGTGTGGGTCCGTATTATGTGCGCCTGACGGTGCTCGACCGGCCCGGCGTGATTGCCGACGTGTCGGCGGCGTTGCGCGACGAGGAAGTCTCGGTCGAGGCATTGCTGCAACGTGGCCGCTCGGCGGAAGGTTCCGTCCCGGTCGTACTGACCCTGCATGAGACGGAAGAAGCGTCGATGCAGCGCGCTCTGGCGCGAATCGCGAAATTGGACACGGTGGTAGAACCGCCCTGTATGATCAGAATTGAAGAACTGTAACAAATCCGCTGCAATACGAAGCGTATAATTGGGAGAAGTAGACGATGGCTGAAACGGGCAAGATGGATCGCAACCTGGCGCTTGAAGTGGTGCGTGTCACCGAAGCGGCCGCCCTTGCGGCATCGCGTCAGATGGGGCGCGGCGACGAGCGGATGGCCGATCAGGTCGCCGTCGATGCCATGCGCAATGCGTTGAACAGCCTCGATATCGCCGGCACGGTGGTCATTGGCGAAGGCGAACGCGATGAAGCGCCGATGTTGTATATCGGCGAGGAAGTCGGCACCGGGAAAGGCCCCAAGATCGATATCGCACTCGATCCGCTGGAAGGGACCACCATCACCGCGAAGGGGCTGACGAACTCGCTCGCCGTGATCGCAATGGCGGAACATAATGGATTTCTGAATTCCCCGGATGTCTACATGGACAAGATCGCCGTCGGCGGCGGACTGCCGGACGGTATCGTCGATCTCGACAACGAACCCGCCGTGAACCTGGCGAATGTCGCTAAGGCCAAGGGCCTGGACGTCAAGGACGTCGTCGCCTGCATTCTCGACCGGCCGCGGCATGAAGACCTGATCAAGAAAGTCCGCGATGCGGGCGCGCGGATCATGCTGATCACCGACGGCGACGTGTCCGGCGTGATGGCGACGTCAGAAGAGGCAAGCGGCGTCGATATCTATATCGGCAGCGGCGGCGCGCCGGAGGGGGTTCTGGCGGCCGCTGCCCTGCGCTGTATCGGGGGCCAGATGCAGGGAC
Organism: uncultured Rhodospirillaceae bacterium; assembly: GCA_963974055.1. GTDB lineage: Bacteria > Pseudomonadota > Alphaproteobacteria > MPNO01 > UBA830 > CAXBCP01. Next base: position 47,171 of record CAXBCP010000030.1, on the reverse strand, counting down.
GGCTGGTTTTCCGCAACGACGACGAGCGTGGCCGCGCCGAACGCTGCGGCATCACCGATTTCGACCGCAAATACGAACTGCTTGACCTCGCTAGCGGCGACGTGATGTTTGCCGCGACCGGCGTGACCAACGGCACTATGCTGAACGGCGTACGCCGGTTCAAGGGCGGCGCCAAGACCCATTCGCTGGTCATGCGCTCCAAGTCCGGCACGATCCGCTATATCGAGGCGGAGCACAATTTCAACCGCAAGACCGGTTTCGACCCGGTCGACGCGTAAACCGGTCTTCGATGGAGGGCGCTCAGGCCGACAGGTCCGGATCTTTCCTGAACGTTGAGCGTTCCTGTGGCGGTAAACGCTGGCGGCCACGCCTGTCAGACGATCGTGCCGCGCTGGCAATCTCGCAACAACTCGACCTGCCCGATGCCCTGGGGCGTATCCTCGCGGCGCGCGGCGTGGACGTGGCGGGGGCGGAGGCGTTTCTCGACCCGAAGCTGCGGGACCTGTTGCCGGACCCGTCGCACCTGCTCGGCATGGACCGGGCGGTGGAACGCATCGTCGCGGCCATAAATGCCGGCGAGAAGGTCGGTGTTTTCGCAGATTACGACGTGGACGGAGCCTGTTCCGGCTCCCTGCTGGCCCGGTTTTTCGCCGCGATCGGGCGGGAAGTTACCGTTTATGTGCCAGACCGCATCGCCGAGGGCTACGGTCCGAACACGCCCGCCCTGCTGAAGCTGAAAGACGAAGGCGTGTCGCTGGTTATCACGGTCGATTGCGGCACCACCGCGTTCGGGCCGCTGGCTGACGCGGCGGCGGCCGGACTCGACGTGGTGGTCGTGGACCATCACGTGGCGGAACCAGAACTGCCGGATGCCGTTGCGGTCGTAAATCCGAACCGGCTGGACGAAACCAGCACGGTCGGGCAGCTCTGCGCGGCCGGGGTGGTTTTCCTGGTGATCATTGCCGTAAACCGTGCCCTGCGCGAAGCGTTCTGGTACGGCGAAGGCCATAACGAGCCGAACCTTATGGAATGGCTGGACCTGGTCGCGCTCGCGACCGTCGCCGATGTGGTGCCGCTGACCGGCGTGAACCGGGCGCTGGTCCGTCAGGGGCTTGTCGTCATGGCGCGGCGGGGAAACCCCGGAATCACGGCGCTTGCCGATATCGCAAAGCTCGAGGAAAAGCCCGAAGCGTGGCATCTGGGGTTCATGCTCGGCCCGCGGGTCAACGCGGGCGGACGCGTCGGCGACGCCGGGCTCGGGGTGAAACTGCTGACGACCAACGACCGGGATGCCGCGGTCGGCATAGCGGTCCGCCTCGACCAGTACAATGCCGAGCGGCGCGAGGTCGAAGCCGCAGTGCTCGACGATGCGATGGCGCAGGCGGAACGCCAGGCGTCGGACGACACACCGCTGATCCTGGTGGCGTCTGAAGGGTGGCACCCGGGCGTGATCGGTATCGTCGCGGGCCGCATCAAGGAAACCTATAACCGTCCGGCCTGTGTGGTCGCCATTGAAGGCGGTCTCGGCAAGGGGTCGGGGCGCTCGGTGCCGGGCGTCGCCCTCGGTCCGGCGGTGATCGCGGCCCACCAGGCCGGTTTGCTGATAAATGGCGGCGGACATGCGATGGCGGCGGGGTTTTCGGTCGCGGAGGACAAAATAGCCGATTTCCGCATGTTCCTCGCCGAGCATATTTCGCGCCAGCTTGCCGGCGAACGTCTGGCACCCGATATCGGTATCGACGGCGCGCTCAGCCCGGAAGGAGCCACCGTCGAACTGATTGAAATGCTGGACGCGGCAGGGCCGTTCGGCGCCGGGAACCCGCGCCCGCGTTTCGTGCTGCCGGCGGTAAGCCCCATCAATGCGCGCATTGTCGGCACCGATCATGTGAGCTGTTTTCTCGCGCCGCCCGAAGGCGGCACCCGGCTGAAGGCGATTGCGTTCCGGGCGGCGGGCACGCCGGCGGGAGAAGCCCTGCTGAATGCGCGCGGCGGGGTGGTGCATGTCGCCGGTCATCTGAACATCGATACCTGGCAGGGCAACCGCAAGCCGCAATTCATTATCGAAGACGTGGCGCACGTAATTTAGAAGCCCCTGGGGGCTGGCCGCGAACCAGGGCCGCCTCATTTCTGCCGCAATGCGCCGCCACTCTTTCCGGTGTGAGGCCAAGCGGAGGATCGAGGCAAATGGACCTGACAGTGATTGACCTGTTGCAGCTTGTGATCGTCGCCGTCACGGGGCTCGGCGTGCTGTTTTTTACGGCCTGATTCCGAAGGTCTTGTGCCATCGGTGTCTTTGAACGGGCGGCAGTGTGGTATACCTTGGCGTGAGGAAAACCACGCTGGATGAAGCAGGCGCGACGTGGCGACGGTAAGCAGAAAAACGGGTGACAACGGCCGACAGCGCTCGGTCTGGTCGCGCTTCAAGCGGATGATGCGGCTGCGCCTTGTTATCCCGATGGTGCGGTCGCGTCAGCCCCCTGAGAATACCGCGCGCTCGGTCGCCGTCGGCCTGTTCTGGGCGTTTACGCCGACCTTCGGCATCCAGATGGCGCTGACCGTCGTTCACTGGTACATCGCGCGGACATTATTCAGGCGCGATTTCAACGTTATCGTGGCGATGGCATGGACCTGGGTTACGAACCTGTTCACCGTGCCGATCGCCTATTACACGTTTTTCCTGACCGGCCAGATCCTGCTGGGCCGGTGGAACGACCTGTCCGGCTATGAGAGCTTTATCACCTTCTGGCGGACCGCGATGGGCGACGCGGGCAGCGATCCGACGAGCCTGGCGGCCTGGGAAACCTATTTTTCAGTCATCGTCGAGGGCTGGGGGCTGGCGTTGCTGGTCGGGTCGGTGCCGATCGCGGTGGTCGGATATTTCGTCGGTTATTACTGGACGCTCCATCTGGTGCGCCGCTGGCGGGCGATCCGCCAGGAAAAGCGTGCGCTGCAGGCTGCCGAACGCCAGCGGGCGATGAACGCGACCTGACGGGAACCGCCGGAATGCGCCAAAATCTGCCGGATTCGGGGGGGCGGGTGGAATAGTTCCGGAAATCGCGAAAACAGGGCATTCATCTGTTGATTTCCGCCGCACTATTGTTTATCCCGCTTGTCCAGCGACCCCATCGTCTAGAGGCCTAGGACACCACTCTTTCACAGTGGAGACACGGGTTCGACTCCCGTTGGGGTCGCCAGAAATTCAAAAGGACCAACAGGTTAAACCTGTTGGTCCTTTGTTTTTTGCGGGATGACTGGCCGGCGGTTCCGCGGGATGCCCCAACCCCGGTGATTGCGGGGTCGTCAGAGGCTTCTTCAGATCAATTCAATATCGTTTCCGGCAATTATACCCGTTGAAAAGTTCGGCCGCGCCATCTCGCTGTCGTAGGCGGACTGAAGGTCTTCCATTGCTTTAAGTTGTGATTCCGTATTGGGACAGGCACTGTCGTCCTATCGATGTCGACCGACATTCGGAACGATCCGCCACGCTAGTGGTGGGTCATTTTTTCAAGGGGAAATGTCATCTCTTTCACCGCATCTGCTCTTCGACGGGCGGCCTGTGTGGCTGTATTACTGCTGTTCGCAGCCTGCAATTCCACCAGCAAAACATCTGTCACGACGCAAAAATCCACCGTAATTCCCAGTACTGCGACAGCTGGCCTGATGGTCAAAGCGGAACTGGAGAAAGAACACAGGTACACGGACAGGGCGATCGAGACGATCCGGAAACAGCTCATCGAAGGGCTTGTAAGCAAAGGTGTTTTTCACTCGGTATCCGCCGAACCTGCGACAGGCGATTATCAGGTCGATATCAGGATTGCCAAAATCCGGGTTATTGCGCCGGGTGGGCGCGTGATGTTCGGGTTCATGGCCGGCCGGAATTACGTGCGCGTCCTTGTGACCGTCCGTAATTCGGCGTCCGGCGAACTCGTTACGTCATTTGAGACGACGGGCTATGGCGCGAGCATGGGCTGGGGAGCTCAATCGTATGGCGTCGATGATCCGGTCCGCGAGGTTGTGAAGAACGTTATCGAGAAGATTCGATAAGGGAGAACCGCCGAATATATCTTTGCGCTGTACCTTCTGGCGTTTCAGGGACGGAAGGGGCGGCGCTCACATTGCCGGGGGCGTTATGCGCTCCCGGGCGGCGCGGCGGTTGGCCATCATGTCCTGTGCGATGTAGAGCGCGCCGAGGGCGAAGCCGCCGGCATTAACGAACACAACCCACGGCGCGAGCGTTGCGGGAAGCATCGCGGCGAAACCTGCCACGGCGAGGAATACGCGCGCGGCACCGTTCATCGGGCGGGCGGCATAGCCGACAAATGCCGTCGAAATAAAGCATACGCCGACACAGGCCGTCGTGATGTCGATCACGGTCGCGATCCATTCGCCCTGGAGCAGCAATGTCGGCGAATAGGCGAACAGGAACGGGATCACGTAGGCCACCCAGGCGAACATCATCGACCGCATTGCCGTCCGCATCGGATCCTCGCCCGTCAGCGAGGCGGCGGTAAAGGCACAGAGCGCCACCGGGGGCGTAATCATCGACATCATGCCGAAATAGAGGATGAACATGTGGGCCGAGATCGGTGCGACGCCGGCCTCGGAAATCGCAGGTGCGATCATCGCCGCGAGCAGCAGGTAAACGGCGCCGGTCGGCATTCCCATGCCGAGGATGATGGAGGCGAATGCCGCGATCAGCAGAAGCAGGAAAAGGCTTTCGCCCGCCTGCTTGAGCAGGAACAGGGTGAAGCCTTCGCCGAGACCCGTCGAGTTCAGTATGAACATGACCCAGCCCGCGCCGACGACGACGAAGACCAGTTCGACCATGACCAGCCCGGCGCCCCCGAACGAGGCGATCAGCCTGGAGACGGTCATGCGCGCGCCCCGGTAGGAACGAAGGAAACCGAGCACGACGACGACACCGGCGGCGTACATTGCGGCCTGTTGCGGTTCCGACCACAACCAGAAAAGGGCGTAAAGAAGCATCACGAACGGCAGCAGGAAATGGCCGCCCTCCAGCAGGACGGTGCGCAGCCTGGGTAGTTCCTCGGCGACCTGTCCGACATTGTCCTTCGCGGCGACACGGTCGACCATCACGAACACGGCGAAATAATAAAGTAGCGCCGGCACAATCGCGGCGATGACGATGTCGGTATAGGGAATTTCCAGAATTTCCGACATCAGGAACGCGGCCGCCCCCATGATCGGCGGCATGAACTGTCCGCCGGTGGACGCGACGGATTCGATGGCGCCGGCATTCACCCCGGAATAGCCGGCATGACTCATGAGCGGGATCGTGATCACGCCGGTCGATGCGACGTTGGAAATGGCACTGCCGGAAATAGAGCCGAAAAAGGCGCTCGCGACGACCGAGATTTTCGCGGCGCCGCCGCGGCGGTGTCCGACCATCGCCATCGCGAGGTCGATGAAGAACTGCCCGCCGCCGGACCCGACAAGCAATTGTCCGAAGAAAATGAAAACCAGGACGACTTCGACCGAGATCTTGAGCGGCAGCCCGAGCGCGGCCCCGGCATCCAGTCCGAGATCGGTGGCCAGCGCATCCCAGTAAACGGTGAGCCCCTTGAAGTCGCCGCCCACTTTGTCGGCAAACAACGCGTAGACGATAAAGAACAGAACCACGCTGAAAAACGCGTAGCCCGCGGTGCGGCGGATGGCCTCGATCGACAGAACGACCGCAATGCAGCCGATTACCAGCGCTTCCGTTGTGCGGTCGCCGTATTCCTCCGACAGGCGTTCGTAATCGACCATGACCCAGACCATCGTCGCCAGTCCGACGAGCGCGGAGATCCAGTCATACAGTGGCGGTGGGCCTTTTTCCCCGCGCCGGACGCGATAGCGGAGGAAGCCGATGAACAGCGACAGGCCCCAGGCGGCGGCAAGCAATTGCTGGCCGAAGAAGGTGAGGCCCAGCCATCTATAGGCCTCGATTGCCCAGAGCACGCCGAGCGTGATCATGACGCCGCCGGCGATGCGGGTCAGGCGGTCTACGAAAGCGCCTTCCGAGGGAAGGGTCGGCAAAGTTTGGGAATCTGTCACGTATATAGCCTTGCGCGGGGCCGGATTACCCGGCCCCGCGGTGTCAGGACGGGCCTGAAGTTACATCACGCCCATTTCTTTATACATTTTCACTGCCCCGGGGTGATAGGGAACGGTGGTGTTCTTGTAATACATTTTCTTGGCATGGAAACCGTTGAAGGCGCCGTGCGATTGCACGAGGTCTTTCTTGTTCGCAGCCATCGTCTTGAGGATCTTGTAGACGACCTCGTCCGGAACGTGCGCGCCGGCGGTGATGAAGAACGGATAGGTCATGACCTTCGTCGGCCCGACAATACCGGGGGTACGCTTCGACGGCTTCATCGTGCTGACGTAGATTTCAGGATACCATTTATGCATCGCCGCGACGGCTTTCGGTGAATCGTCCACCGACAGGAAGCGCAGGCCGCCCTGCGCGCGGAGCATGGCGTGCTGTTTTTTGGATGCCGCCGTGCCCGGAATGATGATCGCGATATCCTGCTTGCCGCGGGCCATGTCGTCGCCCGACGGGACGTAGCGCGAATAGGGCGTGTTGATCATGTCTTCCTGCTTGATGCCGCAGGTCGCGAGAAGAGTCGACTGGGTCAGCTGGAGAATGGTCTGGGCGGTGAACTTGTTGCCCATGCGCTTTCCCTTGGCGTCGCAGATCGTCTTGATCGGCGAATCGGCGGGAACCGCAAGCGTGGACCGCAGCGGGAACATCACGCCAACCATGCGGAAATTTTCCTGCTTGCCCTTCTTCTCGAAGGTGCCGGTGCCGGTATAGGCAAAACGGGATTCTGCGGCGTTGTTGATGCCGAAATCGATCTGCCCGGAATTCATCTGCGGGACGATCGAGAACGACCCGCCGCCGGGCCGCACGCGCATTTTTACGTCGCCCTTAAGGTTCATCAGCTTGGAAATCGCGGTACCGGCGCTATAGGCCAGCGATCCCTGTTTGTTGGTGCCGATCGAATAGATTGCCTGCGCCGAGGCGGGGGCCGAGATTGCTCCGGCCAATACGGCTGCGAGCGCAATGGATACTGGTTTCATGGTGGTATATCTCCCTGTGTGCTTGTTGTGGTGTTATTGAGCTTGTTGGTCGCGACTGTACATGCCGTGGCCGGGAAGTGAAATCCTTCCGTATCGGGCGTGTCGTTGAGGTTTACCCGATCGGCCCCAGGAACGGCTCGCCGCCGAACGTGTCGGGCTCGGCGTCCACGGCTTCCGGCCACGTGCCGGAGACCTGCGGGCGTTGGTCCGCGGGCCGCGGTTTCCCGTCCCAACCGATCTGTTCCATATAGTAGTAAAGCTGGATCGCGTGGCCGTCGGGGTCGATCGCAAACGCGGAATAATCGATGCCGGGGAACAGTTCGGGCGGCAGGTATTTGATCTCCACATCGTTCTTTTCGAGGAAGGTCACCGCATCGCGTAGCTGGTCGTAACCGCCGACCTGCATGCCGAACGACATGCAACCGGAATGCGCGCTCAGCCCCAGTTCGGCGCGAAGCGCCTTGGGATACAGCGCCATCGAATGGTGCTCGGTATTCACCCGCAGGAAGACGCAGCGATGGCCGTTATAGGTGACTTCCTCGGTCACCCGCATGCCCAGCCGGCCGCGATAGAAAGACAAGGCTTCCTCGATATCGTCGACAAACAACCGCACCGGGCCGATGCGGACGACCTTGAACGGGCGCGGCAGCATGATGCCGCCGACGTCGTATACGGGCTCCATGTCGAATGTATGGCGATAGCCGTCCATCAGGTCGGCGCCTTCGTTCAAAGCGGCCTTTACTTCGTCGTATTCGGATATCTGCGGCAGGTCGGGTTTCACCTGGAAGCCGCGTTTGCGGAAGATCGCCGGTTTGGAAATGCCGTTCCAGCCGATCTGTTCGATGCCGTAATACAGTTCGTTGATATTGTCGTCCGGGTCGAACGGATAGACATGCCAGTTCGATCCGGGCGTGTCGCGCCCCGACCGCCGTATGGGATTGTCGAGATCGCGCAGCCATTCCTCGGCAGACGTCACCTCGAGCAGGCTGCCGACCTGCCAGGTGATCTGATTGACGGTCAGCTCGTCGGGCTCCGTTTTGCCGGAAAGGTGGTCCAGAACCGGTTTGGGAAAAATGACGAACGAATGATGATCTGTGCCGTGGCGCATGAAATAGCCGACGCCGTCGCCCAGGCTCTTGCGGACTTCTTCGTCCTCGATACGGCTTCCGAAATCGATCGGGTCGGAAATGCTGAAACCGAGCAGGTCGGTATAGAAGGGCATACAGGCCGAAACGTTCTGCACGTTGAAACCAAAATGGCCGAGACGCCTGATCTTGAAGGGTCGGTCCATCCAGACACCGCCGACCTTGAATTTGCTTACCGATGTTCCGTCCATAGTCTCTCTCCCGAATTTACCCGATGCACTCTCCGGTGCGATCTTAATCGACCTGCGCGCCCGATACGGCGCCGGTATCTTTCCAGCCGGGCCACAGTATATGCGCTAATCCGTGTCTGCCGCCACAGCTCGATAGCCGTTGGATGAAATGGTCGCCAGATTCGCCGGGTATTGGCGGAAACCGGCTTTTCCGCGGCGATGCGCCGGTTTAGGCTGAACGCCTTCAATCGCGGAATTCATCATGATTATCGATATCCATGCCCACATTGTCGATCCGGTCTACATGGCGCGCCTGCGGGACGTTCTGTCGCTCGAGGCACAGCATACCGACGACGGCAAGACGCTCTATCGCCACGACGGCTACACGATCGCCTGGGAACGCCCGGATATGTACGATATCGATCACAGGCTGCGGGAAATGGACCGCAAGGGAATCGATATCCGCGTCCTGTCGCTGAGTACGCCCAATGTGTATTGCTGGCCGGAAGGGGGGCAGGTCGGGGTGACGCGCGATATCAACGATGCGCTGGCCGTCCTCTGCCGGTCGCATCCGGACCGGTTTGTGGGGCTCGGCAGCCTGCCGCTCGTGGATGTCGAAGCATCGCTGGCGGAGCTCGACCGCTGTGTCGGCGAACTGGGCATGAAAGGCGTCATGATCGGATCGAATATTGACGGTGTGGCGCTGAACGATCCGAAATTCGAGCCGTTATGGGCACGGCTCAACGAATTGCGGCTGCCGGTATACGAGCACCCGATGTTTCCGAAGGATACGACGGGGCTCGGCGAATTCGAACTGCCGCTGCGGGTCGGCCTGATCTTCGATACCACGCTGGTGGCGGCGCGATTGATTTACGGCGGCGTCTTCGAACGCTATCCGGACTTTCCCTATATCATGGGGCATACGGGCGGCGCGCTGCCGATGCTGCTGGCGCGCCTCGACAACGGGTACCGGCTTTTTCCCGATTGCCGGGAATTCATTTCCAAACCGCCGAGCGAATACGCCCGCAAGCTTTATTACGATACCTGTGCGTTCGATCCCGAAGCGTTGATGTTCGCCTATCGTCAGGTGGGCGCGGGGCAGATGCTGTTCGGGACCGACGATCCGTTTATCGACGCCGATCGCGGTCACGTCGAACGGCTCGACCTGCCGGAGACCGACAAGGCGCGTATCCTCGGCGAAAACGCGGCGGCCCTGCTGGGGCTTTAACGCAGGTCATATAGTCGTACAGATGTGGCGCAGGCCGAACGGGGCTATCAGCCTCTTACCGCTTCCTGCGGCACCTCGGGGTCCGCATAGGCCCTGATCCAGTGCTGAATGGTTTCCATGCAGACGGGGTCGAGATCGTAGCGGGGGCGGGGGTCGTAATCCCAGTGCCCGTAGTCGTCCTTGCCGCGCACCAGGATCGCGGTGCGGCGGTCGAGCACGCATTTCACGCGGGTCGGCAGGAACGTGAACGACATGCCGAGCCTGCGGTCGTCGGACAGGTTGGGCCCCGATGAATGAAGCTGTCTCTCGTGATGGATCGAGAACTGGCCGGCTTTCAGGGGCATGGCGACGGCATTGCTGTCGTCGAGACCGGCGATCGTCTGGCCCCGCGCCAGCAGGTTGTTTTCGTCGTAGGTCTCTTCGTGTTTCTGGTCCGGCCATTTGTGGCTGCCGGGCAGCACGCTCATGCAGCCGTTTTCCGGCGTCGCATCGGTAAAGGCGAGCCAGAGCGTGATGACGTCATGCGGATCGAGGCCGTAATAGGCGGAATCCTGATGCCACGAGACGAATTTGCCGTCATGGGCGTCCTTGAACCAGAAGGTCGAGAGATAGAGCAGGATATCGGGCCCGATCAGGTCTTCGACCGCATCGAGGATTTTCGGATGCTGGGCAATGTCTTCCAGCCATTTGAAGGCGAGGTGGCATTTGATGCGAACGTATTTCGAGATACTGCCGTCGATGGATGCTTCATAGGCTTCGATCCGGTCGCGGCATGTCTGCGCTTCTGCCGCGGTCAGGCAATCGAACGGAAAAACGTATCCGTCGTTATGAAACTGGTCGACCTGGGCCTGTGTCAGGATTTTCGGCATGGGTCCCTCGCGAGGCGGCTGGTGACCATACGGTAACCTGAACCGGCGTCGGATTGAAGTCGTTAACCGGGTTGTTAATCTGCGCGCACAAAAACGGCGACCCGAAGGTCGCCGTTTCCGTTTGCGCATACCTCTGGGGGAGACGGTCTACGCGGGGCGTCTGCGTGCGGCGATGGCGAGACCGGCAAGGCCGAGCCCGAAGACCGGCAGCATCGCCGGTTCCGGCACCTGAATGCGGATATCGTTGTCGGTATCCTGCGTGAAGTTGAACAACCCGGAGACGGTACCGTTTTCGACTTCGGCGAAATCCACCGTCAGGATGTGAAAGATATCGCCGACCGGCGGTGTTGCGCCGATACTGACAACGTTCGAATAGGTTGCCTGTACCAGGGCGTCGCTGACCAGCGTGGTCGCGAAATCCCGCCCGTCTGCGGAGCCCGGCGTTCCGGGAAGCGGATCGAAGTCCCGGTCGAACAGGGTCAGTCCGGTGGTGCCGTCCATGACGAAGGACGTTACCTGAAGGTTGCCGAAATCTGCGGCCCAGGCGTTCGTATTGAACGTATCGCCGGAGGAGGAAATCGACCAGCCCGTTCCGAATGCGCCGGTCGCGGCGCCGGATTGCGGGCCGGTTGCTGCCCACGCGACGGTTTCGGATCCGCCGCCGAAGAAATTGACGGTAACCGACATGCCCACCATGTCGGCGCCGTCCGTGGTGAACTGGCTGATGCCGGGGACCGACACCTGGGTGGATAGATCGGTTGAGATCAGCGCTGCATTCGTCGGCTGAAGGGAGAAAATTCCCCAGACCAGCGCGGCGGCAGCCATGCCGACATAGCTGTTTTTGTATGGTTTCATTCTTTTGGGTCCTACCTTTGTTGGATCGATTCTCAAACTGGGTCGCTTACTGTTCCTACTCAGCGTTGCCCCCTCACGCAGCCCCCTGACATGGACCGAAAGGAATTCGCCTGAACCGGCCGAAGCCGGGTACGCATATCGTTTGTTCGTGATCGCGTGCAGCGATGATTTGGAGCCATCGCCAAGTCAGCGAACGACCGGATATTCGCCAATCGGCGCGCCGGTGTCCTGTGACCAATCCGGGACGGGCTGTGTCATTTTGGGGACGTGCGGATAGGGACGGCGGCGGCGCCGCCAGGATGAAGGCAAATGCGCGGCGGTGTAGCGGCGGGACGTGCCGGGGTGAGACCTCTAAAGAAGTGGCCTAGGGAAGTGGATCGGGACTGTCCCGGCCCGAAGAACTCAGCCGAAAAGGGCGGCGGCGGCGGCGAGGTACCTTCCGGTAAATTCGCGGGGCAGGTTGTGGCCGCAGTCGTCGATCAGTTCCAGCTTGGCCTGCGGCAGACGTTCGGCCAGCTTTACGCTGGTAAGTTCGGCCGGGCAGGGCTTGTCGTCTGTGCCGTGGATCAAGGAGATTTTCTTCGATGCCAGCGCCGCGAACTCGGCATCGGTAACAACGCCCGCATCGACGTAGCGTTGGCGATCGCCGCCGAACATGGTCCCGAAATACTCGGCATATCCGTCCTGGGCGAGCAGGTTCCAGCGGCCTTCGATCATCGGATCCGTCACCGCGCCGGGATCGAACATCATATTCTCCATCGCGGCGCGCAGTTCGGTGCGGTCCGCCGGCAGGGACCAGAAGGCGTCCAGCGCGGCGGTCAGCGGATAGGACGTGCCGACGGTGCTGCTGGTCAGGACATGGGTGACCTTGTCGCTCGCCGCCGCGATTTTCAGCGCGACCGCGCCGCCCATGGAATGCCCGGCAACGCCGCAGGGGCCGTCGGGCAGAAGATCCAGCATCGCCAGGCCCTGGCGCACCCAGAGCGCGACATCGAAATACGGTTCCGCGGTCTTGCGGCCGGATTCCCCGAACCCGATAAGGTCGGTGGCGAACAGGTGATAGCGCGCGGCCAGGGGCTCCATCGCGGGTTCGAAGTTGCCCATGATCGACGTCCCCGGTCCGACTCCGTGCAGCATCAGGACAGGAAAGCCGCTGCCGCCTTCCCAGTAGTGAACGTCGTGGCCTTCTATGTCGGTACGGCGGCTCTCAAGCGTCATCGAGGTAATCCTTTATGTCCTGTTCGAACCAGTCCCTGGGCCAGGTGCGTTCGAAGTCGGTCTCATTCAACCGGCTTTTGATCGTTGCGTCGATGGCCATCTTGCCGTTGACCCGGTTGAACGGGTCGCCCGGGGTCGGCGTGCCCGACGGGTCGCCGGGATGGCCGCGGGTCTTGTTTACGATGATCACGTCTTCCGCCGGGTTACAGCGGGTGGCGATTGCGTGATAGACCGCGCCCGGATCGTCGATATCCGTATCGTCCGATATGGCGACGGCAAGCTTTCCGTTATTCAGCGGCGTGGTCATCAGCATCATCAGCGCATCGCCCATCACGCCTTCGCGCGGCGCGCCGTTGACCTGAAGGATGCAGGACATCGCGCCGCCCCAGGGCGGGAAGCGCACGTCTTTCACGTCGACGCCCATCTCGGACAGCCGTGTATACAGGATGGCCTCGTGGCACAGCCGCGGCAGTACCTGGTGGTCGGTTTCGGGTACTGTCTGGACCGCGCGGTAAATCGGGCGGTCCTTGCGCATCATGATCGCCGTGAACTTCACCGTCGGCTGCGGTACCATGGCCGGGATATGATACATCTGCGGGTTGGGTCCACAATCCATCATCTCCATGTCGCCGACCTGCAACAGGCCTTCGATGACGATTTCCGCTTCGGCGGGAACGGTCATGTCGATGGTCTCGCAGGGTACGAATTCCACATCGCGGTCGAGAATGGTGCCGAACATGTCGGTCTCGCCCCAGGAATCCATATGAATGCCGGCGTAGTTGCCCATGATCTCGAATGCCGGCGGCAGCCCGGCTACATAGGCGATGGGAATTTCAGTGACCCCCATCTCGACGTAGCGCTGGAATATGACCGCCGTATCGCGGGAAATGAACAGGCTGAACCCTTCATTCGGTCCGGTCAGGGTGGTGAGGGCATTCATCACGTTGTATCGGCCCGTCAGAGGGTCCTTGACGAAATTCATGCAGGTCATCATCGGATTCGGGTCGGCATCCGACTGATAACAGATCGGCAGTTTCCGGACATCGACGTCGTCGCCGGTCAGGATCACTTCGCGGACCGGGCCGGTGCGTACATTCACGACGCCGCGCGGCGGCTGGCGAAGCCGGTGAGCGAGGGTTTTCAGGAAGTCCGGCTCCGCGACGCCGAGTGCGCGGGCCTGAAGATTGCGGTGCTTGACGAGGGTATCCACGACGCGAAAACCCGGCTTGCCGATTATGTTCTCGAACACGATCGGCCCTTCGCTCTGTGCGGCTATCGCGCCGATATGTTCGACCGCAATGGGCTTGGTGATTGTGGTGATGATGTCGGCATTGGTTTCCAGCCAGCTCCGCAGGTCCTTGTCGACGGTGAAATTCTGACCTTCCGTCGGTACAGGGGCGGGCGGGAAGTCGGGTTTTCCACGGGGCGGCAGGTACATGTCTATTCCTCTCCAGCGATTGGCGCACGGCCTGGCCCGGACCGGCAACGGTTCGAAGAGAGAACTTGACAATACCTTTGAATCAAAGTCAATAATTGGATAGGTCAAACGGGTTCGAAACAACGGGACTGGGATATGAAGGGAAGCAAGTCGAAAACCGCCGGAACGGCGGATCAGGGCGGAAAGGCGCTGACGGTGTCGCAGCCGGACGTGCTGATCGACGGATCGGATGCAACGTTTCGCCTGGTCGTCCACGATTTGCTGGCCCTGTCGAGCCGGCTTCACGATATCAATGCCGGATTTGCAAGGATCGTCGGCGTATCGCCGGTCCAGTACACCATTCTCGCAACGATTTTCGAGCAGCAGGATATCGGGGCCGTCACGGTCGGAAAAGTAGCGGAACACATTCATTTAAGCGGGTCGTTCGTAACGATCGAGACAGGAAAACTCGTGAAAAAGGGACTTGTCGACAAGACAGCGGATGCGGATGACAGACGTAGGGTCAACCTGCGGACGACAGCAAAGGCCGACCGTCGATTCCGGTTTCTCAACCAGTTTCAGTGCCCGGTGAACAATGCCGCTTTCGACGGCATCACCCGAGCGGAGTTCCTCAGCCTTCGCGATATCGTCGCAAAGATTCTGCCGGAGACCGATCGGGCGCTGTCGTTGCAGGGCGAACTGTTCCCCCTCGCAGAGACGCTGGACGCGGCCCAGGCAGCCTAGAACGATATAAATTACATTTTGTGCTTAGGTAATCGGAAGCGGATTATCGTTCTATACGACAGCGATGGCGTTGATTTCGATCAGGCAGCGCGGGTCGGTGGCAAGCTGAACGACCTGGACCGTCGTTGTCGCCGGTTTCGCATTGCCGAAATATTCGGCCCAGACTTCGTTCATCGAGTCCTGGTCCGTCAGGTCGGTCACGTATCGCGATGCCGTGACGATATCGTCGAAGGTGGCGCCGATGGCATCCAGACCTTTTTTCAGGTTCTCCAGCGCCGCCCGCGTCTGGCCGCGCATGTCGTCCGGCATGGAATCGAACTCTTCCGGACGATGAGGGTGATGATGATACACGGGCGCCGCCGTGACCCCGGCAAGGTGGACATGGCTGCCCCCGGTGACTTTGATCGCGGGCGCATAGGGCATCCACATATCCGGCGCGTCGGGCCAGTGGATGTGTTCGATCGTTTTGCTCATTTCCGTCTCCGCAGTGGCTTGTTTCGCGGAGTTTGGAATTTATAGGCTGTGGGCGCAAGGGACAGGCGGCGCTAGGCCGGAACCATTCTCACGGCAATCTTCGCTCAACAGGATGCCCCGGCAGCAGTGAATGGCGCGGCAGACGTCGAAACGTTTACGCCGCCCGGACCTGAGTCAGGAATTCGTCCACCGTGGCACGCAGAACTTCGCCCTGTTCCGAGAGCTGTCGTGCGGATGTCAGCACTTCTCCGGCGGTCTCGCCGGTGCGTGCTGCGGCATCCGATACGCTGGAGATATGGGTGGACACTTCCTGTGTGCCGGTTGCGGCCTGCTGGACGCTTTGCGCGATCTCACCGGTCGACGATCCCTGCTCGGTGACGGCCGCCGAAATAGATGAAGCGATCCCGCTGACTTTGGTCATCGTTTCCGAAATGCCGCCGATGGCCGTAACGGCGCCGCTTGTCGCGCTCTGGATCTCGGCAATCTGCGCACCGATCTCCTCCGTCGCGCGGGCAGTCTGATCGGCAAGAGATTTTACCTCGGTGGCGACGACGGCAAACCCCTTGCCGGCTTCTCCGGCGCGGGCGGCCTCGATCGTTGCATTGAGCGCTAGCAGGTTGGTCTGGCTGGCAATGTCGTTGATCAGACCGACAACCTCGCCGATTTTCTCTGCTGCGGATGCAAGACTCTGAACCTGCGTATTGGTCCGCTCGGTTTCTGACACCGCATCGCTGGTGATCCGGGCGCTTTCATCGACCTGCCGTGTGATTTCGCTGATCGATGCGCTCAGTTCCTCTGCGGCGGCCGCGACGGTCTGGACGTTTCCGGTGGCGGCCTGGGCGGCCGCTTCCACAGCGGCCGTTTGTTCGGATGTCTTCTGCGCGGTGCCGGACATTTCTTCCGCCGAATGCTGCATTTTCGTGGCGGAGACATTGAATACGTTCAGGATTTCGCTGACCTTGGCGTCAAATTCCTGGGATAACCGCGTCATATGTTCCGCACGCGCAGACGTGATCCGGGCCTGCTCTTCCTGTTCTTCTGCGCGTTTCCGGTCGGCTTCCTGGCTCTGTAGTCGGGCTTTGTCGCGCATTTCGCGCTGTGCAACCTCATTCTGCGCTGCATCTTCGGCGAGCTTTTTGTTTTCAACCGCCTTTTCCCGGAATACCACAACGGCGCGCGCCATTGCGCCGACCTCGTCCCCGCGATCCGCGGCCGGAATTTCGATCGACGTATCGCCTTCTGCGAGCTTGGACATCGCGCCAACAAGGCTGTTGACCGGTTTGCGGATGCTTCTGGTTACCGTCATCGAAATCAGGAACAGTGCAACCTGCAGGATGATCTGGATGATGATCTGCATACGGGCGCGTTCGTATATCATGTCGTCCAGCGTATCGGTATAAACGCCGGTACCGATCACCCAGCCCCAGGGCGCGAAACCGGCGACATAGGATTGCTTGTGAACGGGAACGTCGCTGCCGGGCTTGGGCCACATGTAGTCGACGAAACCAGCGCCGCCTGACCGGACGGTTTTCACGAACTCATTGAAAAGTTCTTTTCCGTTCGGGTCTTTCAGAGTGCTGAGATCCTTGCCGTTCAGTGCCGGCTTGATCGGGTGCATGACCATCCGGGGAGTCATGTCGTTGATCCAGAAATATTCCTTGCCAGCGTAGCGCATATCCGAAATGGCGCTTTTTGCCGCGGTCTTGGCCTCTTCCTCGGTCATTTGTCCGGATTTCGCCTGCGCATGGTAAGCGGCGGTCAGAGTGATCGCGTTGTCCGTCAGGTGCTGCAACTCGGAATTCTTCTGCGCTTTAAGGTCGATAGCGGTGTTGTAGATTGTGATCGCAGAGAGGATTACCAAACCGATGGCGGCGACGATGTTGAGAAGATAGAGCCGCTTCGCGATGGAAAGGTTGCCGAAGTACTTCATGATGTAATTCCTGGACCGGGACATTTTATTGACGGGTTCGGTGATGCCCTGACGTCCTACACTTGAAGTACAAATAGTTTGTAAATACGCGGAGAGATTTGCCGGTCAGCGAACGGCCTTGGCGGTGCCTAGCCATTTGACGGCGGTGACGGCCCCGATAACAACGGCAGCGCCCAGGAGTTGCTGTGGCGACAGAACCTGTCCGAGCAGAATGAAGCCGAGGGCGATGCTCGCGATGGGCTCCAGGTTCATGACCAGAGACGCCCGGACCCCGCCGATCCGTGTGATTCCGGCAAAAAAAGCGGCGACGGCGATCGTGTAGGCAAGGGGAACCGCGGAAAATCCGATCCAGCCCATCGTGCTTCCGGGCAGCGAAAAGTCCCCGGTGGCGGCGCTCAGGATCACGAAGAGGGCGGCTCCGGAGATATGCATGTGCAGCGTTACGGCGCGCACGTTGTCGGTCTGCATCAGCCGTGCGCTCAACAGAATGACACCCGTCATCAGCAACGCGGCGGCGCCGGCAAGCGCTATCCCGAGCAGGTTTCCGGCTTCGCCGGTCACCCGGAGGGCGAGGGCGAGCCCGGCGAAACTGCCGACCAGTCCGATGACGATACCGCGGTTAAGCGTTTCCTGGCGGGTGAGCCAGGCGCCGAGCCCGGTAAAGACCGGGTAGAGATAGAATACAAGGATGGCGAGCCCGACATCGATATAATCGAAAGCCGACATCAGGCAGAATGCCATAACGGCATTCAGTATGCCGAGGCCGAGTGCCGCGCGACGCTCGCGCTTCGGCAGGGCGATGACGAGACCGCTGATCTTCATCAAAACGGTCAGTGCGGCAAGGGTGAAGATCATGCGGACGGTTATCAGCGTCAGCGGGGTCACGCCGCCCTGGTACGATACAACGGCAAACGCGTTGTTGGTCGCAAATGCCAGGGCCGCAACGATGACGATGAGGTACCCGGTGGCCGGTGAGGTGTTGTTCATGGGCTATTTCACCGCGGGAACGCCGGCAGAGCAATCCGTTGAGCGGAGAATCTTCGAATCGGCCTGTTTCGGGGCTGTGTCGCCGGGTCAGGCCAATTCCTGCCGAAGGGCCTGAAGCTGGCGCCAGCGTTCCTGGGTATCGGTCAGGAAAGACAGGTCGATCCGGGGCGGGGAAACATATGTAACACAGGAATCTAGCTTACCGATTCCGTCGATGAATACGGTCACGGCATCCCCCGGGCGCGGGGTGACGAGGGCATAGACCGTCATCGCGGTCGCGCTGAGGCGGGATACCTGTGTGGTGACGCCGTGTCCGTCATAGACGACAACGGCTTCGGAAATACCCATCGATGGACTCGCCGTGTCATTCTCACGAATTCGCAATGGAATAACCCCAATCGTTTAAGCATCCGTGAACGGCGTCCGAAAATACCGCACGAATTATGCGATTCCGATTTCAAGAGTGCCGATACCGGCAATGCGGCCGATAAGCGTATCGCCCCGGTACACGGGCTTCGGGCCCTTCGGTGTGCCGGTGAAGACGATATCGCCGGCGCAAAGCCGGCTGTAGTGCGACAATCGGGATACGATGTCGGCCGTTTTCCATATCAACTGCGAGATATCGCCGTGCTGGCGGATCTCGCCGCCGACTTTCAGCGAAATTTCGCCTGTTACGGGGTGACCGATATCCGACGCGCGGGCGATGTCGCCGACGGGCGATGCACCGGCGAAGCTCTTGCACAGGTCCCATGAATGCTCGTTGGCGATGCAGTCATGCATGACGTCCCGTCGGATCATATCGAAACCGACGGCATAGCCGAACACATGGTCGAGCGCGTCTTTCGGCGCGATATCTTCGCCGTCGCGGCCGATTGCGACGACCATTTCCACCTCCGGGTCGAGATGTTGCGTCTGCGGCGGATAGGACAGTACGCCGCCGTCGAGCAGCAGAGAGTCAGTCGGTTTCAGCGAAATTCCGGGTGTGCTTCCAGCGCTGCCGCCCAGACCGGTTTCGGTTGCGTGATCGGCATAATTACGTCCGATCGTGTAGATGCGGCGGACGGGAAATGTACCGTCGCTGTTTGCAATCGGAATACATGGGAGTTCCCACAAGGGGAAAATGGCGTTCATAAGGCCTCTCTTTTGGCTGTTTCGTGCGGGTTTTCGCTAGTTATGGGGCATTTTCAGTTTAACGGAAAATTTAACAAACCGTTGCATTATCCAGCCTTTCAGCTCAAGGGATTTGTCAGGCCGGTATATGCCAGACGGTAGGAAAAACATCGACACGGCCATAGAGCCGGATAACCGGGATGCTCTGCATCGTGACGGCGATGCGCGCCCGGCGGGAACCGTGGCGCCGCCGACGCCGGAAAACCGAATAGCGCTGGAACAGGTGGTTTCCCGAAAATTCGGCGAGTCCCCGGATTCGATGGATCTGGAACGTTTCCGGCTTGCGATTGAAGGATCGGGCGACGGCATCTGGGACTGGGATGTGGGTCGCAACACATTCTATCTTTCGAAACGGCACAAAGCGCTCTTCGGCTATGCCGAACATGAGATTTCGGATAGAGGCGAAGACTGGATCGCCATGATCCATCCCGAAGACCGAATCCTTCATGCCGAAGCGATGAATGCCCATCTCAAGGGCGAGAGCGAATGTTACGCCGTGGAGCTGCGTATGTTGCGGAGAGACGGCAGCTGGTCGTGGGCTTACGTCCGCGGGCGCGGTGTACGCGACGAGACCGGACGTGTTTACCGGGTCGTCGGCGCAACATCGGACATCTCGAGCCGAAAGGCAGTGGAGCTTGCGGGTGTCGATGCGGAATCGCGCGCGCGTCAGGCGCAGAACAGGTTCGCTGACGCCATTAATGTATCGACCGACGGATTCGCATTGTTCGACGCCGAGGACCGGCTTGAAAAATCGAACAGCAAGTTCACTGCGGCCTTTGGCGACGTCAACACGACAATCCAGGAAAATCTTCTCTATGCCGAAATGATCGCGATTCTTGCCGAGACAATCGTTCTCGACGAGGAAAACGACACAGCGGCGGACTGGTTCGACCGTCAGATGGAATATCACCGGAACCCCGAAGGCAGTGTGGTCGTTCAGACGTCTTCAGGGCGCTGGTACAATCTGACCGAACGAAAAACCAACGATAACGGCACGGTTCTGATGCTGAGCGATGTGACGGCGATGAAACTTGCCGAGCAGGACCTGCAAAACAAGCTGATGGACCTGCAGGCCGCGAAACTGGTTTCGGACCGCCAATCCGAACAGCTTCAGTCCCTGGCTGAACAGTTTGCGGACGCCAAGGAAGAGGCTGACGCGGCGAGCCGCACGAAGAGTGAATTTCTGGCAAATATGAGCCACGAATTGCGTACGCCGCTCAACGCCGTGATGGGTTTTTCGGAGGTTATCAAGAACGAATTGTTCGGGCCGGTCGGTGTGGCCCAGTACAAGCAATACGCGGACGATATCTATGAGTCCGGTGCGCATCTGCTGGCGATCATCAACGATATTCTCGACCTTTCGAAGGTGGAGGCCGGCAAATTCGATCTCAACGAAACAGAGGTCCAGGTGCCCGAGCTATGCCGGTCGGTGATCCACATCGTCAAAGGCCGCGCCGACGAGGCCGGCATTACGCTGATAAAAGGTCTGCCGGAAAACCCGCCCTACCTGCTCGCCGATCCGCGGTCTCTGAAACAGATGCTGCTGAACCTGATGTCGAATGCGATCAAATTCACGTCGCCGGGCGGTACTGTCGATCTTGTCGCGTCACTCTGCGATGACGGCGGCTTCCGGTTCGATATTCGCGATACCGGCGTGGGGATCGCGCCGGAACATTTCGAAACCGTCCTGTCGCCATTCGGTCAGGTCGATGCCGCGCATGCGCGCGACCATCAGGGAACCGGGCTCGGTCTTCCGCTGGTGAAGGCGTTTATCGAAATGCATGGCGGGCGGATAGAGATCGAAAGCGAACTCGATGAAGGCACGACCGTGAGTCTGTTTTTCCCACCCGAACGGACCCGCACCTGAACCGCGGGCGGCCAGGAACACAATTAAAATGGTAGCTGTTCATTCTTGCGCTGACACCGGCGAGGCGACAAAGGACCTGATTGAGGGCCTTGTGAAACGGACCGGAGCCGCGTGTACATCGCCCGCGTTCATCTATGTTTTTTATGGGTGCGATCACGACAGTTCTGTAATCCAGTCCACGGTAGCAGACACATGGCCGGGAATTCCATTCCTCGGCGGGACAAGCTGCGGCGGCGTCATGGTGGACGGGACGGTCTGGGATGCAAAGTCTATTGGCGTCCTGACGATCGAAGACGCCGACGGCGACTACGGCGTCGGCATGGCGAAGATCGATGAAAGCGCGGCGGATGCTGCGGACCGGGCATTGAACGAAGCGCTTCTTGCGGCCGGGTGTCCCGGCGAAGTGCCGGAGATGGTCTGGATTTTTCAGGCGCCCGGCGCTGAAGAGGAAGTCATTTCCGGTCTGAGGCGGTCGGTCGGCGATTCCTGTCCGATTGTCGGCGGCAGTGCTGCGGACAATACGGTCGAAGGCAACTGGATGCAGATCGGCCCGCAGGGCGTTCAGGCTGACTCGGTCGTCATTGGCGTTCTGTTTACGTCGGGTGGGATCGGGTTCAGTTTTCAGAGCGGTTATGAAACATCCGGTCCCCAGGGCATCGCAACGCGTTGCGACGGACGGACGATTCACGAGATCGATGGCGTGCCGGCGGCACAGATCTACAACGACTGGACCGGTGGACAGATTGCCGACAAGCTGGACGGCGGCGGGGCCATACTGGCCGATACGACCATGTGTCCGATATCGGTCGGGGCAGGCGAGACAAACGGTATCCCGCGCTATCGTCTGATTCACCCTGAAGCGATTACCGCCGACGGAGGACTTTCCACATTTGCGACAGTGGAAGAGGGGGCCCGGATTCATGCGATGCGGGGCGACCGGGAACAGTTGATCGGGCGTGCCGGCAAGGTCGCCCGGGAAGCTGCCGAGGCATTGCCCCGTGGAATCGACAGCCTCGCCGGGGGGCTGATGGTGTATTGCGCCGGTTGCTGTATGGCCGTCGGCGAAGAAATGGACCGGGTTGCGCTGACGGTGGCGGACAGTTTCTCGCATGCGCCCTATCTCGGCTGTTTCACATTCGGTGAGCAGGGTCCGTTGGTCGATCGTAATGTCCACGGAAACCTGATGATATCGGCGATTGCGTTCGGTAGTTAACGCGTTTGATAGCGGGGCGGCATGACGAGTTACGAGGAACTTCATGAGGCGTTTCTGAGCCTTACGCGCGAAAACGAGCGTTTGCGATCGAATGCCGAGCGCGCGAATTTTCTGCTTCGATCGCTGGATGCGCTTCTCGCGCTTGATCTGGAAGAAGACCCGTTTTTCAGCGTGTTCGATTCCCTGCAGGAAGTCCTGCCCCACGACCAGGCCCTGGTTCTGGCCGAGAGCGATGAAACCGACCTGTATTGTATCGTTGCGCGCCCGGCAAAGCTGGAGGATATCCGGTTTCGCACGGGACCGTTCCTGCAAAAAGTTATGAACGGGCGCGTTTCCGCGACGTTCCGGAACGACAATCTTGAAGAGTGGGCGAGCATCCCGGAAGACAGTATCTCCAGCCAGCAGCCTGCGATCTACATGCCGATAAGGATACGGGACCAGCGGGGCGTATTGGTGCTGTTACGAAACGTCGGACAGCCGGCATTCGACCGCACGCAGAAAGCCCTGGCGCAGGAATTCTCGCTCCTGGCATCGCACGCCATGGCGGCGCTGGAGGCGCGGCAGACCATCGAAAAAACAAGTCTGCGCGCAGAGATGGCCGAGGATGCGAACAACTCCAAGAACCTGTTTATCGCGAATATGAGTCACGAACTGCGTACGCCGTTGAATGCAATACTTGGATTTTCCGAACTGATTATTTCGCAGGCTCTGGGTCCCATCGGGGTGCCGCGTTACGCGGAATATCTGCGCGATATAAAATCCAGCGGCGGGCATTTGCTGAACGTCGTCAACAACCTGCTTCTTTTTGCGAAGATCGAAGCCGGACAACACCGTTACGAATGCGAAATCCTCGATATCGAAGCGGAACTGGGCACGGTGATCCGGCTTCTGCAATTCGATGCCCAAAATCAGGGGGTCACGATTCAGCAGTCATTCTCCGACATGGCCGTTGTCGGGGAGGAAACTTCGCGCGACCTGACGGCGGTTGCGGACAGGCAGTCCCTTCGACAGATTCTCATCAACGTTATCGGTAATGCGATTAAGTTTTCGGGTGACAGCGACAGGATCCACCTCGCGACTCGGACGGATGCGGCGACCGGACGGGTGTCGGTATGCGTATCGGACCAGGGGTGTGGGATCCCCGACGAAACCCTGTCGGAACTCGGCAACCCCTTCGTTCAGGCGGAAGGTGCATTTGCCCGGCGGCACCAGGGGTCGGGTCTCGGACTTGCCATTTGCTACGGTCTGGCCGACGCGATGGGCGCGACCCTGTCGATCGCGAGCCGGGTCGGGAAGGGGACGGATGTAACCCTGTCCCTGCCGACGGACGTGGAGATGTCCGAAACGGCAGTGGCCTAGCGCGGGTTTACGACGGCGCGAGCGCGCCCTTGATAATCTTGCGCGTCGGCGTCAGCGGCATTTGGCCGACGATCTCGAGCTTTTCGGGCCATTTCATCTTGGCGACGTTGTTTTCGTCCAGCCAGGTGCAGATGTCTTCCAGCGTGATATCTGCCTCCGGACGCAGTTCGACATATACGCACGCCCGTTCCCCCAAAACATCGTCGGGGATGGGGGCGATGGCCGACATCAAAACAGCGGGGTGACGGTCGATGACGGCTTCGACATCGACCGGGTTTATCTTGATTCCGCCGCGGTTGATGATGTCCTTGTCGCGGCCCGTGATATGCATGCCGCCATCGGCGTCCCGGCAGGCGAGGTCGCCGGTCCGGAACCAGCCGTCGCCGGTGAATGCCGTCCGGTTGGCGTCGTCATTGTTGAAATAGCCTGCGATGACCGAGCATCCGCGGATTTCGAGCGCGCCTTCTTCCCCGTCTTCGGCAATGCTGCCATCGTCGCGGATCATCCTCGCTTCGAATGTCGGCGTGGTATCGCCGAGGGTTTCGCAGCGAAATGCCGTCGGGCCGTCGAACGGCGTATGCAGGCCCATAAAACACTCCGTCATGCCCCACATCTGGCCGACCGAGCCGTTCGGCATGGCTTTTTCGAGAGCGTAGGCGATATCCGGCGGGCAGGCGGAGCCGGAAATCGTGGCAATGCGGATCGAGGACAGGTCCCCGGAATCGAGAAGTCCCGCTTTCAGGCAGGCGGCCACATGCGCCGGTGCGACAAAGGCTACGGTCGGTTTTCCCGTTTCAACCAGTCCGATCAGCGCCGGCGGCGAAAACACGGGCATCAGCAGACTCGTCGCGCCGACCATCAGTGTGAAGTTCAGAACGCACAGACCGAACGCATGGGTAAAGGGCGGGCCGCCGAGCACCACGTCGTCCTGCACAATGTTATAAATCGGCGCCATCAGCCGGTTGTTGGCGAGCATGGTCTGGTAACTGTGGAGGACAGCCTTCGGCGCCGAAGAGGTGCCGGACGTGAAGCACAGGATGGCGGGGTCGGATGCGACCGGCGGATTGTCGATGGGCGACCTGGCGCCCTGGTCGATCAGTGACTGAAGGGACACCGTGCCGTCGGGCGCGTCCCCGGTCGCGACAATGACATGGCTGAGGGTTTCGACCTCGTTACACAATTCAAGCATGGTTGCCGGTGCGTCGTAGCTGTCCGTCGCGCCGCCGCAGACCACTGCGCGGGCGGCCGCGTGGACCAGCAAAGGTTTCATTTCGCCGCTGCGATAGGGCATATGCAGGGTCGACAGGACGCCGCCGATCGACAGAACGGCAAAATAGACCATCATGAATTCGGGCAGGTTGGGTAGCTGGATGGCGACGACATCGCCTTTTTGAAGCCCCATTTCCAGCAGGCTGTTGGCGAGCCGGCGCGAGCACTCGTGAACCTCGGCATAGGTGATGTCGCCCCCGGGGCCGCGGATGGCGATTGCGTCCGGGGTTTCCTTTGCCCATTTGTCGAGCCAGGACGTGACGGTGTCACCGTTCCAGACACCCCGTTTCAGATATCCGGTTGCAATGCGCGGATCGAAATCGAGCGTCTTGCGCAGGGCCAGGGCTTCCGGCGTGAACCGGAAGCGTTCCGCATGCGGCGTGAAGCGCTCGGTACGGAAGCGTTTGCCGCCACCCAGGTCGTAAAGGCGGTGATAGTTGTGCCGGTTGAAGCGGCGCCGTTCCATGATGGTGCGGATATAGGTCGTCTGGTCGTGGGTAAGCCCCAGCTTGCGCGCAATCTCGATATCGGAGATGCCGGCGTTTTCGCGCTGTTTCTCTATTTCGTCCCAGTCGAGCGTCCGCACCGGGTCGCCGCGGCGGATCTGGAGATTATGGCTGAGATCGAAGATCGCATCGCCATAGGTCAGGATCATTTCTTCCGAAATACCGATCTGGTTGCGTTTCAGGCCGCGGGTCATGCGTCGTCTCCGGCTTCCGCGGCCATCCGGGTTTCGTAGCGGCGGATGGGATCGGCCATGGAGGATTGGTTGGCGATGGGGCAGACGCGCATGCATTCGAAACACTGGCCCAGCAATCCGCCGGAGCCGACGGAAAGCTTGTACCAGAGGATCTTGTTCTCCGCGTCGAACAGCATGTCTTCGCGTTCTTCCTCGGTCTCGGCGCGGATCGCATCGGCAAGGACCCCGGGGACGGATTCGAACTGCTGGGTCATTTCGGCGCAGGATGCCATGTCGTAGCGCATCTCCGCCTGGTTGCCGTCCTCGTCGATATCGCCGGACAGGCACTGCACGGGGCAGAACTTCATGCACGGGGTCTGCCCCGATTTCCGGAACAGGTCGACGCAGGACGGGGGCGGGCAGGGGTTGTCCTGCATCGGCTCGTCCGCCGGCAGTTCCATCTCGGTGAATATCGACGCGAAATACATGTAGCCGAATTCCGGGTGAAGCAGGATATCGCCTGCCAGCGACCGCGCGCCGAGACCCGCGATTTCGGCGTGGAGCTTCAGGCTCTGGAACGGCACCCTGGGGCCGGCCTCTGTGTCCATGTCCGGCGGACAATATATGGCGCGCTTGCCGAATTTATTCTCGATCAGGAAGGCGCAGCCATAGGCGATGGTATAGGCACGTACCTCCGTCGACCCGAAATAGCCGAGCGCCTTGGCGGGGACCTGCCAGGCGCCCTGGGTCTGTCCGCCGACGGCGAGTGAGATGATCGATTTTGCCCGCGGCCACATGTCGCTTGGACGATGGCCTTCCGGTGCGATGCGATCGACGGTCTTTACGTCGGCAATGCCGGCGACCAGTGCGCCTTTCTTCAGGCAGTAATCGAGTATGGCCTTTTTTGCTTCATGCGGATCGATATCGGATGTGACGGCCATAATTATCCTCTGACTGCAGTTTACAGTTTGATCGACCCTGTAAAATTATCGCCAATCTGCGGGGAATGCACGGTATCCGTTGTTGAAATATATCCAAAAACCGCAATCTAACTCGCGGTTCTGCATAAATACTCCTACCTTCCCGGGGGGACAGGCGCGGGCAGCCGGAAACGCAGTGTGTCGGACGGGCGTTCCCCGAAGCGCTGGCGATAGTCGCGGGCGAAATTTCCCATGTGGCGAAACCCGCATTCGCGGGCGATGTCGCTGACGTTGACCGGCAGCACCCTGGTTCCCAGCAGTTCGGTCCGCACACGGTCGAGCCGGACTGCCTTGAGATACGATTTCGGCGATGTGCCGCGCCATGTTCTGAAGCCGCTGTACAGCGAACGTTCGCTGACACCTGCAATCGCGGTCATGTCCGCGATGCTGAGCGGTTTGTCGGCATGAAGCTCGATATATTCCTCGACGCGTTTCACGTACCACGGCGCGATCCCGGCGTCGTCCCGAGCGCGGGCGAGTGCCGCGGTCTGGTTGTGCGGCAGCGATTCAATCAGCGCGACGGCAAGCAGTTCGGCCAGCATTCGCGCCGTTCGGGCGCCGCTGCCGGCCGGCATCGGGCGGTCGGCCTCTGCGCAGATCAGGTCGATGATCCCTGTAACCGACGGACTTTTGATTCCCGCTTCCGTCACCTCGAAGCGGATTGGCGTGTCCGGGGGAATAGAGAACGTTTTCTGCCCCGCGGCCGAGAGCGTTTCGGATTCGAGCTTGATGACGATCTGGGCGCAATCGGCGCTGGTTTGAAGCGAAAAGGGTTCGGTCGGGTTGATGACCGCAATATCGCCGCCCGACAGAATGCGGTCGCCGGTTTCGGGACCGAGCCCGCATTTACCGCTTAGAACGTGGTGGATCAGAAAATACCGCCGGGATAAATCGGCGCTGATGGACGCGCCGGGGCGATACTGGATGAAATTCACCGACATGCCTGCAAGTCGGGCATGATGATGCCGGGCATGAAACGGACCCGGTCCCGGCAAAGGCACCATTGCGTGCGGCGCGAGAATTTTCGACATTTCGCGGCGGGCGGTTTCCGGATCGGAGGTCTCGAGAAACACCGATCCGGACAGGGGGCAGGGCGCGGGTTTGCCGGTATCTGTCATCGTGGGGGCCGCCACCGGGAGAAAATCCCCTGAGGCTTACATCCTGAGCAGGTTTTTGGCATTGCCGCTGAGTATTTTCTCCTTGTCCTCGCGGTTCAGCATCAGCCCGTTCATCCAGTCGGTTCCCGGCGCGTTCGGCACGTAGGGCCAGTCGATCGAGAACAGCACGCGGTCAATGCCCATTTCCTGAATCGTGCATTGCAGCGCCGGGTCGGAAAAGTTGCCGCTGGTGGTGATATAGAAATGTTCCGAGAACGTTTCGCGGAACCGCACCGTCGGGACGTCGGGCCGGCCCATTTTCTCGAAGGCCATGTTGATGCGCCACAGGAGGAACGGCAGCCCTTCGCCGAGATGTCCGAGAATGATCTTCAGGTTCGGGTGCTTCTCGAACACGCCGCTGAGCACCAGCCGGATCGCCGCCGTCGCCGTTTCGACCGTGAATCCCCAACCGGCCTGGACCAGCGGCGGGTATTTCTCCCGGTACTTGCCGTAATACAGCTCGACCACTTCGGGGTGCGGATAGCCGGGGTGGATGTAGACCGGCACGTCCAGCGCCGCGGCGCGTTCGAAGATCGGCCAGAATTCTTCCTCGTCGTGGAATTTTCCGGCGGTCAGGCCGTGGAGCATGGCGCCCTTGAACCCGTATTCGCCGACACAGCGCTCCAGCTCGCGGGCGGCGCCGTCGGGGTCGGGCGTGGGCAGTGTCGCGAAGGCGGCAAAGCGGTCCGGTGTCGCCTTGACGACATCGTTAAGCCGGTCGTTGATGCCCCGTGCCTGGTCGGCGGCCTCGGCGGCGCCGAACGCCTGTGCGCCGGGCGGGCAGTGCGACAGTACCTGGATATCGACACCGGCCTCGTCCATCTGCTGAAGCCGGACATCGCCGAGGTCCGACAGCATTTTCGAAATATGCGGCGGTCCGCCGCCGCCGCTCAGTTCCATGACGGCGTCGTCCAGATAATGTTCCTCGATAGCGATGACCTGGGGCCTCGATTCGTTCGGCATAGCGATTTCTCCCGTGACGCTTGTTATTTATCGGGAAAGTCTATCAACATATGCGACGAAAGCCATATGGCGGAGCGGGGTCAGAACCATGTTCCGCTCGCGGTGACCGGATTGGCCCCGACCCCCATCTTGAACCGTGCAACACCCGGCGCACGGGCATCCATGCCGCCGAGGTCCAGCCAGTGCACCCCGGCCTTTCTGAGCCGTTCGATTCCGTCCCACATCAGGTAATGCGCGGCATTCCGTTCGCGGCCGTGGTCCGTGGTCCAGGACAGGAAATACGTTGCGCTGCGGCCATGGCGCAGGAACAGGGAGGACGCGATGACATCGCCGTGATCCGTGGCCTGCAACAAAAAAACATCCCTGGCGAAGGCACCGGCGATCGCCCGGACGAGTGCGGCGGACGGTCCGCTGTATTTGCGGGACCGGCGATCGCGCAGGTATTCGGCGATAAAGTCCTCGGTTTCGCGCCCCCGCTGATCGAGATGCACTTTTGGCGGCGTTGTTTCTGCCTGGGCAAGCGCATTGCGCCATTTGCCGCGCAGGTTCGCGCGCAGGATTTCGGGTTCCGGCCGGAGATCGAGCCAGGCGGTGGTGTACCCGGTTGTCATGGGGCGTTTGCCGATCCGCCGCATGACAGGGGCGGGATCGGCGGTATCGGGCATCCAGAACAGCAGGTTTCGGGAAAACCGCGGGTAGTCGGCGCGTATCGCATAAACGATATCTGACAGGAGCCCCGGTTGCGCCAGGACCGGCCCGCGGGTCAGGCGGACCAGAATGAGGCCGCCCGGAAGGCGTTTTTCGACCGTCTGGACCGTTGCAACCGGCGCTCCGTCAATCTCTATAATGCCCCGCCAGATGTCATTGGCGGATACATCGGCAAGGGCGTCGCCGTATGCCCAGCTCTGTTCAAGCGCCGCAGGGCCGGCGTCCTGCGTTCGGGTGTACACCGCGCGCTTCGGCGTCCAGTCGATTGCGATCTCAGAGTTCGATGCAGAGTTCAATTCCGTCCCCGGAGCGTTTATACCTTAGACAATGGGCAGCCCGATCAACCGTTCCGTTATCATAGACGGCCATACGATTCCCCGCCGAGGCTTTACCGCCTGGGCCTGGATTTATTTCGTGCTGTGCGTCGCCGTGCCGGTTCTTGGCACCGCTGCGGTTCTCGACTACATCCTTTACCTAACAATAATCCGCTAACGGAGGCATCAATGCATAACGACATTCATCTCACCATGGCGACATGGGACTACGACCATGTGCGCGACATCGCATCGGGCATGGTGAAACCGAAGGGGATTGAACTCACCCATCTTCAGATGGAAGTCGAGGAGATATTCTACCGCTTTGCGAAATCGTTCGAGTGGGACGTTTCCGAACTGTCTTTCGCGAAATACTGTTCGATCATGTCGCAGGACAATCCGCCGATCACCGGGATTCCCGTCTTCATCAGCCGCGTATTCCGTCATTCGGCGTTCTATATCCGCTCGGACGGCAGCATCAAGGAATCCGGCGATCTCAAGGGCAAGCGGATCGGCATTCCCGAATGGTCGCAGACCGCGACCGTGTATGCGCGCGGCTGGCTGCATCATCAGGGCGGCGTGAAGCTGGACGAGGTCGAATGGGTGCAGGCGGGAGTGAACAAGCCGGGCCGTGTCGAGATGGCGAAGCTGAACCTGCCGGCCGGCGTCAAATACACGCAGGTTGCGGACAAATCGCTGGCCGAGATGCTGCTTGCGGGCGAAATCGACTGCATGATTTCCGCCCATCCTCCGCATGAATTCGAAGCCGGCAATGCCGGGATGACCCGGCTGATGCCGGATTTCCGCGAAGTGGAGGAATCCTATTTCGAGGAAACCGGAATCTATCCGATTATGCACACCGTCGCGATCAAGCGCGACGTGTACGAGGAATATCCCTGGATTGCGCGTAATCTGATGACCGCCTTCGAAGAAGCACGTGACCGGTCGGTCGAGCGGATGACCAGCGTGACGGCCTCGCAGATTCCGGTGCCGTGGGGATATGTGAACGCGGAACGCACTGCGTCGAAGATTTTCGGCGATAACGGCGTGTGGCCCTATGGCATCGAGGCCAACCGGACCACGATTGAAGCCTTCCTGCAATATTGCGACGAACAGGGGGTCACGCACCGCAAATTGAAGCCGGAAGAACTCTACGCGCCGGAGGCAACGACGGAATTCGTGATCTGACCGACGTGTCGGCGGTTTGATTGCCGCGGCGAATAAGGTAGAAATCACTCCGACGGGGGCATGGACGCTCACTACGATACTGGAGACGATGAATGCCGGGACGAACGATTTTCAGAGCACTTTGCGCTGGTGCAATCCTATTCATATCAACAATGGGGGCTGCAATGGCTGCGGATCTCGAAAATACCCTTTATCTGGAAACCAAGGATGGCCGGGTGGTCATCGAATTGCGGCCCGACCTGGCGCCGCGCCATGTCGAACGCATCAAGGAGCTGGTGCGGGAAAAGTTCTATGACGGGCTGAAATTTCACCGCGTTATCGACGGTTTCATGGTCCAGACGGGCGATCCCAACGGCGACGGTACGGGCGGTTCGGACAAGCCGAACCTGCCGCCTGAATTTTCGTCGGAAAAACACGTGCGCGGCGTTTTGTCGATGGCGCGATCGTCCAGCCCGTCGAGTGCCAACAGCCAGTTCTTCATCATGCTGGGCGATTCCGACTGGCTCGACAACAAGTACTCCGTATGGGGCAAGGTCACGTCGGGTATGGAATTCGTCGATATGATCAAGAAGGGCACCGGCAATAACGGCTCTGTCAGCGATCCGGATTCGATCGTGACCTTCCGCGTCGCGGCGGACGTCGAGAAGAAATAAATCCCCGAACAGGGGAGGCGTCCGGCCTAGGCCGGGCGCCTGAACTTCTTCCGGGCCGCTTCGGTCGCTTCCCGCGCGAAACATCCGTCAATATGATCGTTGACCATCCCCATCGCCTGCATGAAGGCGTAGGCGGTCGTCGGTCCGACGAACGACCAGCCGCGCTTTTTCAGATCTTTCGACAAGGCAACTGATTCAGGTGTCTTGCCCAGGGTCTTCAGGGTCTCGTGATCCAGTTTCCCGGGGCGGTTGTCCGTACCAGGCTCATGCTGCCAGAAATAGGCGCCGAGACTCCCGAATTCCTCGACCATCTCGCAGGCGCGTTTTGCGTTGTTGACCGTCGACACGATCTTGCCGCGGTGGCGGATGATACCGGCATTTCCAACCAGTTTTTCGATGTCCCTGTCCCCGTATTTTGCGACGCGCGTGAAGTCGAAATCCGAGAATGCCTCGCGAAAGTTTTCCCGCTTGCGCAAAATCGTCAGCCACGACAGTCCCGACTGAAAACCCTCAAGGCAGATTTTTTCGAACAGGCGGTGATCGTCGGCGACCGGCAATCCCCATTCGTCGTCGTGATAGGCGAGGTAGTCCGGCAGTTCCCCCGGCCAGAAGCATCGTGCGTGACCGTCAGCCCCGCGAATCAGGCCCGGTTCAAGTTCGTCGCTCATAATGTTTATCCCGTTATTGGCGCCGTCAGTTTAGCGGCATGTGAGCCGGTTCGGAATGCCCGGGAGGCACATTGCTGACAGGTTCCTGCTTGACGCTCGACGCGATTGCCGCCACTCAGCACCCATGAAACGGGAAACCCATCTGAGGGTCTGGCACCTCGCCGGACCCATCATCATCTCGAACATCTCCGTGCCCATGCTGGGGGCGGTCGATACGGCCGTTATGGGGCATCTCCCCGATGCAAAATACCTGGGCGGTGTGGCGATCGGGGCGATGGTGTTTACGTTTATTTACTGGGGATTCGGATTTCTGCGGATGGGGACCGGCGGGCTGACGGCGCAGGCGTTCGGCGCGAACGACGCCGACGAGGTGCGCGCCTGTCTCGCCCGTGCGGCGGTGGTGGGCGTCCCGGTGGCGTTTATCCTCATCGCGCTGCAGGCACCGATAGCATCTCTGGCTTTCGCGATCGTCAATGCGTCGGGAGAGGTCGAGACGCTCGCGCGGGAATATTTTTTCGTCCGCATCTGGGGTGCGCCTGCGACCCTGATGAATTTTGCGCTGCTAGGCTGGTTTGTCGGCGTTCAGAGCACGAAGTCGGCGCTGATTCATCAACTAACCCTTAATGGCGTCAATATCGTGCTCGACGTCGTCTTTGTGATCGGATTCGGCTGGGGCGTTGCCGGCGTCGCGGCGGCGACGGCGTTGGCGGATGCGGTGGCGGTCCTGGTCGGCCTGTGGCTTGCGATACCGATACTCCGACGCGTCGGCGGGGCGTTCATCCGCGACAAAATTCTCGACGGCGCGAAGATCCGGCGGACCATCGCGCTCAACATCGATATATTTATCCGCACGATCTGCCTGGTTTCGGCATTCGCCTATTTCACCGCCCAGGGCGCCGCGTTCGGGAATGTCGTGCTGGCGGCCAACGCGGTTTTGCTCAATTTCCAGACCTTCATGGCCCACGCGCTGGACGGACTGGCCCATGCGGCCGAGGCGTTAGGGGGCGGCGCCATCGGCGGGCGCCAGCGCGCGGCTTTCCGCGACGCGGTGCGGGTGTCGATGTTCTGGGGCGTGCTTGTCGCTGTCGGATTCTCGCTTGTCTATCTCCTGGTCGGCCCGGCCATTATCGATGTACTGACTGGGATCGAGGAGGTCAGGGCCGCCGCCCGGGAATATCTGCTGTGGACGGTCGCGATGCCGGTTGTGGCGGTATTTCCGTATATTCTGGACGGTGTCTTCCTGGGCGGCACCCGCGGGGCGACCATGCGGAACGCCATGATCGCCTCTCTGGCGGTTTACGGTGTCTGCTGTTTCGTACTGGTGCCCGTCTGGGGAAATCACGGCCTGTGGGCGGCGCTGATGATATTCATGGGCGCGCGGGGCCTGACCCTGGGGGTACGCTATCCGGCGCTCGAACGGTCGGTCGGCGGCGGAAACTGAATGCCTGCAATGCAGGGGCCGGCACGGCGTGTATCTGGACATTCGCGGCGCATCGCGATAGGAAAGTCTATCGTTTCTGGGGGAACTTTATGAAAATCAATGGGGTAGTGGCAGCCGGTATCGCGCTTGTCGCAGGATTGGCGTTTTCAACAGGCGCATCGGCGGAATCGCGACGGGCGTCCAGCGGAAATTCGGGGGATTACCTTTCATTTCTGATGATCGGAGGTTACTCGTCGGTCGATGACGTCACGGCCAGCAGCGGGACGCTGCAATTGAGAAACGACGTCGACGAGGTCGGCGCGCTCGGTATCACGCTCGGCTATAACTGGGCGAAAAAAGGACTGCCGATCCGGTCGGAGATAGAATACCACTATCGCGCACGGTTCGATTTCGATACCCGGGTCCTCGGATCCGCCGGATACGAAAATCAGCTTTCCACCCATGCCGTGATCGCCAACGTGTACGGCGATTACCAGATGAACGATCGCTGGGCTCTGTTTGCCGGGGGCGGTATCGGCTGGGCCCAGAACGTGTCGGACGTGGCCCGGGTGCCGATCGGGGGCGGGGCCAAGACCGAACTGGTCACACGGACGAATAATTTTACCTGGAACCTGGCGCTCGGCGTGATCTGGTCGTTCGCCCAGAACTGGGATACGGAGTTCCGGTACAGGTATATCGACCTGGGTGAGGTAGAAAGCGGGCCGCATACGGACGGAACGACGATCCGCGCCGACAGCTATACTTCGCACGATTTTATAATTGGGCTAACCTACCGGTTCTGAACCTAATCTGGGAGACATTCCATGTCCGTCAATCCGCATGATGCCGAAGACACCGCAGTTTACGAAAAGCAGGGTTTCGGCAACCGGATCGGATTCGGCAAGAAACCGGCGTTGTTGATTATCGATTTTATCAATGGTTTCAACGATCCCGATGCGTTCGGCGGCGGAAACATCCAGGAAGCGATCGACAGCACCGCGGAATTGCTGGCGGTCGCGCGCCACATGGACCTGCCCATCGTTTTTACCAGCCACGTCTACGCCGAAGACGGCAGCGAAGATGGGGTTTTCAACCTGAAATCGCCGGGCCTCGCCAAGCTGAAACGCGGGTCGCACGAGACAAAGGTCGTCGATGAACTGGAACCGCGGCCGGGCGAAAGGGTGTTGGAAAAACACTATCCGTCGGGGTTTTCGAATACCGACCTGACCGGCTGGCTGGCGCAGCGGGGCATCGACACGGCGATCATTACCGGCTGCACGACGTCGGGCTGCGTGCGGGCGACCGCCGTCGATGCCATGTCGAACGGCTTCCGCCCCATCGTGCCGCGGGAATGTTCGGGCGACCGGGCCAAGGGGCCGCACGAAGCCAATCTCTTCGATATAGATCAGAAATACGGCGACGTGATGTCGCTGGAAGACGTGATGTCGGAACTCGATAAGCTGGCCCCGAAACAGGCCAATATCGTAGAGACACAGGAGTAAACGAAATGACCGATTCGCTGGGCTATCGTGCGAACTGGGGGGTGATCCTTCCATCCACCAATACGTCCGTGCAGCCGGAATTCGACGACATGCGCCCCCGCGGCGTGACGAACCATACCGTGCGTATCTGGATTCCGGACGAGCCGGTGAATTCCGACGAGGAATTCAACGCGCTGATGGACAATATCCGCAAGGAATTCGACAACGCCATCCTGCGGGTGATGACCTGCAACCCGGACTATATCGTAATGGGCATGTCGGCCGAAACGTTCTGGGACGGTCTGGAGGAATCCATCCGCCTGCGCGAGCGGGTGAAGGAACTGTCCGGCATGGGGGTCGCCATGGGGTCGGATGCGTCGCAGGCGGCGTTGCGCTGCTATGGCGATGTCAAGAAGATCTGCGTGATCACGCCGTACTGGCCGGTCGGCGACAAGAATGTCCGGCAGTTCTTCGAAGATTGCGGTTTCGAGGTCGTCGCGATCAAGGGGCTCAAATGCGACAGTCCTGCGAATATCGCCCAGGTGACCGAGGCCGAGCTGCTGAACGGCCTCCAGGAACTGAACGAACATAATCCCGATGCGATCGTGCAGGTGGGGACCAATCTCGCGATGGCGCGCCTGGCGGGCGAGGCCGAAAGGTGGCTGAAGAAGCCGGTGATCGCGATCAATACCGCGACCTACTGGTATGCCATGCGGGCAAACGGGTTTGACGACATTATCGAAGGATTCGGCTCGCTGATGACCGATTTCCGCGAATTGCCGAAAAGCTACCTGGAAACAGAGGCAGGGCGAAAAGCTGTCGCTGCCTGAGCGGACGCAATGGATTGAATTGAAGGCGGGTCCTGACCGGGACCCGCCTTTTTTTAACCGGACCTGGAAAATACCCCGGTTTCCAATGGTTGTGACGGGAATGGCTTGGTTTTTATATATTGTTTATTTAAATACAGAAAAAGTAATAGAGTAATAAATAATAATTGAGAATATAATGAATTGTAATGTTAAATAAGTAAAAATAATTGGGCTGTACGTTTTCTCCAAGGCAAAGCAGGAGGTGAGAATGTCCAGTGCAATAAGTTCCGCCGTGAGCGGGTTACACGCGGCGTCGATGCGGGTGGAGGCAAGTGCCTCGAATATTGCGAATTCCCGTAATTCCATCCGGACCGAGGATGTCCGGGCGGCAGACAGTCCGGCCGTACGTGAGCGCCGCGATCCACCGGTTTACGAGCCGGTCCGCGTTCATCAGGAAGCTTCCGCCGGCGGCGGTACGCGGGCGGAGTTCACGCCGGTCGAACCGCCGCATGTGCAGGTTTATGCCCCGGACGACCGGCTCGCCGATGAATCGGGAATGGTCGGGCGTCCGAATGTGGATCTGGTCCGGGAAGTCGTGAATATGACCCAGGCAGAGCATGCCTATAAGGCAAACCTGAAGGTAATCGCGACCGAAAACGCTATGATCGGGGCAATGCTGAACGAATCCCATTGACCCGATCCCGCCACGGCGGGAATGGCAGGTAGCCAGAATAAACGGAGCGCACCAGAACTGGCCGCCGGTCTTAATGACCGGCGGCTTTTTTTGTGCGGCTATTTCCGGAGGTGGGCGGCGACGGCTTCCGGCGTGTCCAGATCTATCAAAATGCCGGGATTGTCGCGGGGAACCTCGATGACCTGGTCGGCATTTTCGCCGATCAGGTGACGGGCGCCGACATCGCCGGACACGGACGCGATTTCGGCAAAATACCGCCGTGCCCACAGGACCGGATTGCCGCGTTTGTCGTTATGGGTGGGCACGCAGATCGAATGTCCGTGGGCCGGGTCGAAGGCATCGATCAGGCTGTCGATATCCACGGCGCCGACGCCGGGCATGTCGCCGAGGGCGACGACGGCACCGGCACAGCTTTCGGGCAGGGCGAAAAGCCCCGCTTTCAGCGAGGTGCTCAACCCGTCCGCGTAGTCCGGGTTGCGGACAAAGGTGACATCGAGCCCTGAAAGTGCCGTTTCGACCGCTTCGGGCTTGTGTCCCAGGACGACAACCACGGGCGCGGTACCGCTGGCAAGCAGGGCGCGGGCGGCATGCAGCACCATCGGGGCGCCATCTACCTCCACGAGCATCTTGTTGGCGGGGCCCATGCGGCGGGACTGGCCGGCGGCGAGCAGAACGCCGCCGATCGATGTCCGGTTGTCTTCGATCATATCGTCCACATCCTCGTCTTCGCGCGACATCGGGCGGCCGGGCATTTCTTTCAACAGCCCGCCGACGCCCATCCGCGTCAGATCGTCCGGCGTGACCTCCAGTCGTGCCGCCAGCCGCTGCAGCACCCAGTCGAAGCCGTGCAGCCGGGGAGAGCGCGCAGAGCCTGGAATGCCCAGTATTCGCATTTTGCCCAGCCCGGCGAAAAGCATCAGGTTGCCGGGATCGACCGGCAGACCGAGATGGTCGATTTCGCCACCTGCGCGGACAACGGCCGCAGGTACGGTGTCGCGCCGGTCGACGATGGCCGAGGCGCCGAGGACCAGTACAATGTCGCAGGATGCTTCCGACAGCGTCCTGAGGGCATCCGACACGGCATCCGGGCTATGGTCGCAATGGAGTTCGCGGAATATCGACAATCCCATCTCCGAGAGCCGGGCGGTTGTCGTGGCCGTCGCCTTGGCGACGATGCTGTCCTTCAGGCCGGGCAGGATGGTCTGTATGAAGCCGACCCGGAGGGTGGCGTCGTAGGGGGCGACGCGGACAGGGGGCACGCCGGAGCGGGCGATTGCAGCGCAGGCATCCACAGTGTCGGCTGAAACGCCGAACGTAATCACCTTGACGGTTGCAGTGACCTGTCCTTCGGCGACGGAATCGAACGGGCGCACGGTAGAGATCGTCAGCGCTTCGTTTACGGCATTCATCCGGTGGATGGTTTCCGCGTCGATCAGGGCGACTCCGGCGGCATTCGCCCGCAGGTTGGCCCGCCCGGTCCGGCCGCCGGATGCGGTGAGGCCGGCGGTCTGAAACGTCTCCGCGAGCCGCAATGCGGCCTGGTTCTCGTCGAGATCGCCGTCTTCAAGCCGGGCGGCCGTAACGGCGTCATGCCCGGCGGTCCGAAGACGGGCGATATCCCCGGCATCCAGCACCCGGCCCTTGCGCATCACGCCATCCGCCAAACGGACGGAATGCGCGAGAATCGCGTCAAGGGCCTCTTCCAGGGGGACTTCGCCGAACTTCATGACATATCAGCCGGAACGCGGGCCGATCGAACGCGTATCACGCTGCCGCCCGCGCCTCGATCTTGCGATGAAGCACCTCGGTGATCTGGGCCAGAATCGATACTGCGATCTCGGCCGGCGAAATCGAGCCTATATTCAGGCCCACAGGGGCGTGAATGCGGGCAATTTCTGCCTCGCTGAACCCGGCATCGGTTAGACGTGCGACACGCCCCGCATGGGTTTTGCGGCTGCCCAGGGCACCGATGTAAAACGCATCGGATTTCAGCGCGACTTCAAGCCCGGGATCGTCCAGTTTGGGGTCGTGGGTCAGTGTGACGACGGCCGTGCGGCGGTCCGGGTCGAGCGCTTTCATGGCATCGTCCGGCCATTCGCCGTTCAGGGAAATGCCGGGAAAACGTTCATCCGTGGCGAACGAGGCGCGCGGGTCGATTACGGTGACATCGTATCCGGCCACCGACGCCATGCGCGACAGCGGCTGCGCAATATGAACGGCGCCGACAATCAGCATCCGAAGCGGCGGGTTGAAGGTCTCGACGAAGATGCGCCGCCCGCTCAGCTCGTAGACCTTGCTGCGGTCGTCCTGGATGGCCTGGCGGGCTGCGGCCAGAACTTCGGCGTTATCGGAATCCGGGCCGTTGGCGGAATCGGTGTAGATCAGCGTCTGGTCGCCGGACTCCATATCGGTTGCGAGCGCGACGGCCCGTTTGGCTGTCTGGTCGTCCAGCAGCTGGGTCAGGGTTTCCTGTTTCATTCGACTTTCTCTACATAGACGTGGATGGAGCCGCCGCAGGCGAGGCCGACTTCCCAGGCCAGTTCGTTGGTGACGCCGTATTCCAGGACCTTCGGCTTGCCGGTTTGCATCACTTCCATGGATTCGCTGACCACGGCGCCCTCGATACAGCCGCCGGAGACCGATCCGACGATCTTGCCGTCCTCGTCAATCGCGAGGTGGCTGCCGGTCGGGCGGGGGGACGATCCCCACGTGGACACCACGGTCGCCAGCGCGACATTGCGGCCTTCCTTGCGCCATTTCGCGGCCTCGGTCAGGACGTCGTCGTCCATCGACAGGCCCGTCGTTACATTTCCGTCAGCCATTCCTGTACTCCTTGCTTGCGCGGGCCGCCGGGGCGATTCAGCGCGCCGATCAGCTCTTCCAGACTGTTAAGATTGTGCACCGGACGGAATTCGTCAACGGATGGCAGGATTGCCTGAATACCCTGGCTTTTCGGCTGGAAGCCGTCGAACCGCAGGAGCGGGTTCAGCCAGATCAGGCGCCGGCAGGATTTATGCAGCCGTTCGATCTCCATGTGCAGGCCACGGCCCGCATCGCGGTCGAGCCCGTCCGAGATCAGGATTACGATGGCGCCCTGACCGAGCACGCGGCGTGACCAGAACCTGTTGAAATCGCTCAGACTTTCTCCGATCCGCGTGCCGCCGGACCAGTCCTCGACGGCATCGGTGACCTGTTCGATGGCGATATCGATGTCCTTGTTCCGCAGGTAGCGCGTCACGTTGGTCAGGCGGGTGCCGAACAGAAAGGTATGTACACGGTCGCGGTCGTTGGTGACCGCATGCATGAAATGCAGGAACATGCGCGTGTATCGGCTCATGGAGCCCGAAATATCGCACAGAATCACCAGCGGCGGCGGGCGGGTACGCCGTTTGCGGAACTTCAGCGGGATCGAATCCCCGCCGGATCGCAGGGCGGCACGCATGGTGGCGCGCATATCGACCCGTGCCTGGCGCGGGCTGACCTGATAGCGGCGGGTCGGGATTTCGGTTATCGGCAGGCGCATCTGCGCGATCGCGCGTTTTGCGGCCTCGATTTCGTCGGCGGACATTTCCTCGAAATCCATGGTCTGCAGAAGCTCGCGCTCGGACACGGTCATCGCCGCGTCGAGTTCGATTTCCTCTTCCTGCTCCTCTTCCTGTTCGGATTCGGGCTTGTCGTCCTGCGGCTGGCTCAGCGCTTCCTGGAGGCGGCGGAGCGGTTGTTCTTCGGGCGGGGGCGCCTCGCCGCTGTCGATCTGCGGCAGCAGGATGCCCATCATCCGTTCCAGGAGCTTGGGGTCTTTCCAGAATATGTGGAATGCCTGGTCGAACAGTTCATGCTGATCGCGCCGGTTGACGAAAACTGCGTGCAGCGCCCAGTAAAAATCGGACCGGCTCTGGATGCCGACTTCCATGACGGCCTGCGTCGCATCGATAATCTTGCCGGGGCCGATGGGCAGGCCCGCTGCCCGCAGCACACGCCCGAAATGCATGATATTGGGCGCAAGCTTGTTGTCATCCAGCCGGTCGAGCAGCTGCATTCCCGGCGTCAGGTCGGTGTTCGCCGGGGAATCGGGCGGGGGATCTGCTGGCGTATCGGCCATCAGGCGCCCGCCGCGATGCCTGCCTTTACCTCGTCCAGGATATTAGCGGCCTCCGAGCCCTGGATTTTTTCGATATCGTCCTGGTATTTCAGTAGGACGCCGAGGGAAGAATTCACCGTTTCGGGATCGAGGTCGATTTTGTCGAGCTGGATCAGCGCATTGGTCCAGTCGATCGTCTCGGCGACGCCCGGCAGCTTGAACAGATCGCGGTTGCGCAGGTGCTGGACGAATTCGACAACCTGCCGCGTCAGTTTTTCGGGTGCGTCGGGCACCTTGACCTTGAGGATTTCGAGTTCGCGCCTGGCGTTGGGGTAATCGACCCAGAAATAGAAGCAGCGGCGCTTGATCGCATCGTGAATTTCCCGTGTCCGGTTGGAGGTGATGATCACGATCGGCGGCTTGGCCGCCTTCACGGTGCCTATTTCGGGGATCGTGACCTGGAAATCCGAGAGAATTTCAAGCAGGAAGGCTTCGAAGGGCTCGTCCGTGCGGTCCAGTTCGTCGATCAGCAGGACCGGCGGTTGCCCTGAATCGTCTGCTTCGAGCGCCTGCAACAGGGGGCGTTTGATGAGAAACCGTTCGGAAAATATGTCGTCTTCGATACGTTCGCGGTCCTGCTGGCCGGCGGCTTCGGCGATGCGGATATCGATCATCTGCATCGAGTAGTTCCACTCGTATACCGCCGAGGACACATCGAGGCCCTCGTAGCACTGGAGCCGGATGAGGCGGCGGCCCAGGGCTTCGGAAAGGACCTTGCCGATCTCGGTCTTGCCGACGCCGGCTTCGCCTTCGAGGAACAGGGGGCGACCCAGCTTGAGCGCAAGATAGAGCGCCGTAGAAAGCGAGCGGTCGCCGACATAGTTTCCGCCGCGCAGCATATCGACAACGGCATCAACGGAGGAGGGGAGATTATCAGTCATACCTAATGCACCTACAGCATTGCGGGGCTGTTCTCAAGAGAAGGAGCTATTCCCGGCGGTCTAGAGTTTGTGGACGATCCGCAGCCCATTCAGGTCGCCGTCGGAAATCGGCTCAATGCTGACGGTCTGCTTGTTCCGGAACGGGCTGTAGCGGACGACCATCCGGCCGATGAAATACCCCAGGGCCGAGCCCAGAAAGACGTCGGACCCCCAATGGCGTTCGTTGTTTACGCGGGCAAGGGCCGTAGCACCCGCAATCGGGTAAAGAACCCAGCCGAGCCACGGCGCGCTTTCATCGTAAACATTGGTCAGGACCGCCGCCATCGAGAACGCGTTTGTTGCGTGCCCGGACGGAAAGGACGAGTTCGTCTTGCTCGCATCCGACGAGAAAAAGGAATACTGGTCGTCCCGGCTGTCATCCGGCCGGTCGCGGCGAAAGGCGAATTTCAACCCCTGGGTAAGCCCGGCGGACAGCACGAAACTCTGGGCGACGAGGAGGGCGGCTTCCTGGTCCCGGTCGGTGCCGATCAGCTCCCCCATCGCGTATCCGCCGAGCGCGCCGAAAATGATGATTTTGGAATCGCCGAAATTTTCCATGACGTCGAGAAAATCGTCAAGCGTGTCCGACCGGATATCGTCGCGCCAGGTATCGTTGAGTTCCTTGTCGGCGAGCAGCAGAAGGCCGGTTGTCGCGGCGATACCCCCGGCGGTCAGCCAGTCCCTGGTGTCGAAATTATAGGGCGCAGAAATGATGCGCCAGGCGTTCTGCGGATAGCTGAGCAGGTAGTCGGTGCTCAGGATGGACACATTCATCGGCGCGTTCGCGGTTCCCTCCACGATCGTCGTTTCCACCGGCTGAGGCGCCGTCGCCGTACGGTAGTCGTAAACCGGCTGTTGTGCCAACCACCGCGACGGCGCGACCGTGGCCCCGGGGAGCGGCGCTGTCGTCGCCGTAGGGGCGAAGGCCGGTGCGGCGTAGGGCGCGTTCTGCTGGCTGTCGATCGCGCGGACGGCACTGTAAAACGAAGACGGTGTCTGACCCGACGCCGTCACCGGGGCGACGGCGGGGGACGGCTGCAAGGGCGCCCGGAACGCACCGGTCCTGTAGGCCGTCGGGCGGGCGCCGGGAAGGGGGCGGGCATAGCTGCGCGTGGCGGCAACCGCATTCTGCTGGGCATCGATTGTCTGAAGGGCGCGGAAAAACGCGTTCGGGGTTCCGCCGGCCGTTGCGGAATTACCGGCGCCCTGGGCTGCGGCTTTTTGCGGGGATAGCGGCACTATCGCCGCCAGGCAGATACAGGAAACCAGGATGGTCCGCCTGCTATTGTGGAGGATCATCCTGGTTTTTCCTGGAACGTTTGCTGTATGCGGTTCCGCTGCCGTCAGCCGTTGGCTTCCGCAACTGCGCGTTTTGCCATAACGGTCACCAGATGGGCGCGGTATTCGGCGCTCGCGTGGATATCCGTATTCAGATCGCCATCGTCCTGCTTGATGTTTTCGACGGCTTCCGGCGTGAAATTGCTTTCAAGCGCGGCTTCCATGTCTGACTGGCGGAAAACGCACGGGCCGGCGCCGGTAACCGCGACGCGGGTGCCCTGGGGGCCCTTGCTGACAAAGGTGCCGACAACGGCATAGCGGGATGCCGGGTTCGGGAACTTCATATAGGCCGCTTTTTCGGGGATCGGGAAGACGACCTTGGTCACGATTTCGTCTTCTTCGAGCGCTGTTTCAAACATGCCGGTGAAGAAGTCGTCCCCGGCGATTTCGCGTTTGCTGGTATGGACGGTCGCGCCAAGTCCGACAACGGCGGACGGGTAGTCGGCGGCGGGGTCGTTATTCGAGATCGAGCCGCCGATGGTGCCGCGGTTGCGGACCATCGGATCGCCGATCAGACCGGCCAGCTTGGACAGGGCGGGGATCGCCTTCTGGACGTCCGCCGACGCATGCACGACGGCATGGGGCGTCATGGCGCCGATCGTGACCGAACTGCCGTCGACGGTAATGCCGACCAGATCGCTCAGGTCTGCGAGATCGACAAGATCGGACGGCATCGCCAGGCGCTGTTTCAGCGTCGGCAGCAGCGTCATCCCGCCGGCGACAATCTTGCCGTCATCCGCACTGTTGATGGCGGCAGCCGCGTCGTCTACCGAGGTGGCGCGTTTGTAATTGAAATCGTACATGTCTCGACCTTTCCAGTTAGCCGTTAGATTGTTGTAGTGCCTGCCATACCCGGTGGGGTGTCGCCGGCATGTCTATGTTGTGAATACCCTTTGTGCCGAGCGCGTCAAGCACGGCGTTCGTTACAGCGGCGCCGGCGCCGATCGTGCCGGCCTCGCCACATCCTTTGACGCCCAGCGGATTATGCGTGCAGGGCGCGCCTTCGTTGGTGCCGACCGTAAAGCTCGGTACATCGTCTGCGCGCGGCAGACAGTAATCGTTGAACGACCCGGTGACCAGTTGGCCCTGATCGTCATAGATGCAGTTTTCCATCAGCGCCTGTCCGATACCCTGCACCAGCCCGCCATGCACCTGTCCTTCTACGATCATCGGATTGATAATCTTGCCGAAATCGTCGACGGCATTGAAG
Organism: uncultured Rhodospirillaceae bacterium; assembly: GCA_963974055.1. Taxonomy (GTDB): domain Bacteria; phylum Pseudomonadota; class Alphaproteobacteria; order MPNO01; family UBA830; genus CAXBCP01. Next base: position 2,847 of record CAXBCP010000030.1, on the reverse strand, counting down.
CTGCACAGGGTAACCTGGCCGGTTGTCGGGTCGATTTCGACCTCGGCGATATGGCACCCATTGGGGTAGGTAAAGTTCTTCGGGTCATAAAACGCCGTTTCGTCGAGCCCGGGTTCGAGCTCTTCGATCGGGTAATTGTGCGGAACGTAGGCGGTCAGGGCGATGTCGCCGATGCCGAGTTCCCTGTCGGTGCCGGATACGCGGAACGTGCCGGCGTCGAATTCGATGTCGTCGACTGAGGCCTCGAGCAGATGCGCCGCGATTTTCTTGCCCTTTTCGACCACCTTGTCCATCGCCTTCACGATAGCAGAACCGCCGACCGCGAGCGAACGCGAACCGTATGTGCCCATACCGAACTGGATCCGGTCGGTATCGCCGTGGACGACTTCGACATTCTCGACGGCAACGCCGAGCCCGTCGGCGACGAGCTGGGCGAATGTCGTTTCATGTCCCTGGCCGTGCTGATGGGCGCCGGTGAATACCGTCACCGAACCGGTGGGATGCACGCGTACTTCCGCGGATTCGAACAACCCGGCGCGGGCGCCGAGTGCGCCGGCGACCGCCGACGGGGCGATGCCGCAGGCCTCGATATAGGTGGCAAGACCGACACCGCGCAGCTTGCCGTTTTTTTCGGATGCGGCGCGGCGGGCGGCGAAACCATCGTATTCGGCCGATTTCAGGCCGTCTTCGAGGTTCCGGATAAAGTCGCCCGAATCGTATTCCAGTGCCACCGGCGTCTGATACGGCATTTCGGCCGCGGAGATGAAATTCCGGCGGCGAATTTCGACTTTATCGATTCCGGTTTCCCGCGCCGCCTGTTCGACCAGACGTTCGATCAGATAGCAGGCTTCGGGCCTTCCGGCGCCGCGATAGGCGTCCACGGGCACGGTGTTGGTGAAATAGGCCTTCACGTTGCAGTAAATCACCGGGGTCCGGTACAGCCCGGCGAGGAGGGTGGCATAGAGATAGGTCGGGATCGCCGGCGCGAAGGTCGACAGGTAGCCGCCCATATTGGCATTGGTCTGAACGCGGAGCGCGAGAAATTTGCCGTCCTTGTCGAGGGCGAGTTCGCCCGTCGTGACATGGTCGCGGCCCTGCGCATCGGTCATGAAACTGTCGGAACGGTCCGCTGTCCACTTGATCGGGCGGCGAACTTTCTTCGATGCCCAGGTGAGGATCGCTTCTTCGGCGTAATGATAGATTTTTGCGCCGAAGCCGCCGCCGACATCGGGGGCGACGATTCGCAGCTTGTGTTCCGGAATCGACAGCACGAACGCACCCATGAGCAGGCGGATCACGTGCGGGTTCTGGCTGGTCGTGTACAGCGTGTAATGATCGCCGGCCGGATCGTATTCGGCCAGTGCGGCACGCGGTTCGATCGGATTGGCGACAAGCCGGTTATTGACAAGTTCCAGCCTGGTGACGTGATCGGCCTTGTCGAATACCGCGTCGGCGTCTTCCCGGACCCCGATTTCCCAGTCGTAGCACAGGTTGTTCGGCACATCGTCGTGTACAAGGGGGGCGCCGTCCGCGGCGGCGGCCGACATCGAGACGACGGCGGGCCGTTCTTCGAGGTCGATTTCGATCAGTTCTGCCGCGTCGCGTGCCTGATCTTTGGTTTCCGCGATAACGATCGCCAGATTGTCGCCGACATGGCGCACCTTGTCGGCGACCAGGGCCGGATGGGGCGGTTCGTGCATTGCCACATCGTTTTTGCCGATTACCTGCCAGCCGCAGGGAAGCCCGCCGACCCCGTCGGCGGCCCAGTCGGCGCCGGTGAGAATTTTCACTACGCCGGGGGCGGCCTCCGCTTTCGATATATCGACGCTTTTGATTGCCGCGTGGGCCACTGACGACCTTACCATCCAAGCGTATGTCTGGCCGGGACGATTGAAATCGTCGACGTATTGGCCGGCGCCGGTCAGAAAACGTTGGTCTTCCCGGCGTCGGATCGGTGTACCGATTGCTCCGTCTGGCATTGGTGCCTCCCTGATTATGGTCGAGGCTGCGGGCCGTTTTCCCGGTTCTTCGGCAGCAGTTAGGCAGTCATTTCCTTATGCGCGGCGAGAATCGCCTTTACGATGTTGTGATAGCCCGTGCAGCGGCAGAAATTGCCTTCAAGTTCTTCGCGGACCGTTTTCTCGTCGAGACTGTCCTTGTTGCGCTCGACGATACCGATGGCGCTCATCACCATGCCGGGGGTGCAGAAACCGCATTGCAGGGCATGGTTTTCACGAAACGCTTCCTGCATGGGATGCAGTTTGTCGCCGTCGGCGAGGCCTTCGATCGTCGTGACGTCGGCGCCTTCGAGCTGACGGGCGAGGATCGTGCAGGACTTGATCGGAAGGCCGCCGATATGAACTGTGCAGGCACCGCACTGGGTGGTGTCGCAGCCGACATGCGTTCCGGTCATGCCGAGGTGTTCGCGCAGATACTGAACCAGGAGCGTACGGTTTTCGACATCCGCCGATACCTTTTTGCCGTTCACCGTCATCGAGACAGTGTTTGTCGCCATAGGAGCCTCCATATTTTGCCGGAAACGTGATGTGTCCGACCGTTTCAATTGCAATGCGACGGTCTGTCGACCATGCACTGCGAAAATCCCGAGTTCATTACGAACGTTCTTCTAAGTCGCAGTAAACCGCCCGTGAAGAGCAAGGTCAAGCGGCCAGAGCCCGCTTTTAGGCTCTTCGTCCGGGTGGATGAGAATCTTCCGTCAGGTCAGCAGGACCAGGACGACAATTGCGGCGACGATCAGTCCGCCGACCCAGACGGCCGGGCTCAGCCCGCCACTCTGTTTTGCCGGGGCCGGTTCGGCCGGGGGCGGGGAAGCGACAGGCGCTGCCG